>CAYPIY010000005.1:0-274878 GCA_964410965.1 uncultured Bacteroidota bacterium
TAATGAAACTGAACTTTCAAGGGACTGAATAATTTTCAGTCCCTTTTTTTGTTCATACAATTGTATTCTGGTATAAATATTTTTATGAAAGACAATTTCGTCCTTGCCCCTTTTGAGTTTGAAATTGCCGAACTATGGAATTAAATATTCTTTTGACATTCATATAAAAGAATGTAAATTGATTATGAAATCAACAGACAACAATGACAGTATAATGCTTGTTCCGGCATAAAAGCTATATCTGAATCTTTTAGTTCTTTATGTATGTAAAGCAAGGAGAAAAGCCATGAGGAAATGCTTATCATCTCTGATTATTTTCTTTTCATCCGTTCTTTATACGGTTACGGGAAATACGCAGAATGTTTTCGTTTGGGACGGAAACATCAACAATCATACCGGCTTGGAATGGAAAACATATCTGGAAAATCAGGGTTATACGGTTACCTACCCAGCTGTTGACAGCGTTTTGCCAAGCGATTATTCAATGTATGATGCCATCTTTCTTCATTTCGGATTTTGGAATCCTGGTTATCACGGTATTACCGAATTTGAAGCGCAGAATATATATAACTACGGATTAAACGGCGGTAAAATTTATATTGAGGGCGGCGATATCAATGGGTGGCCGGGGACCAATCCGGGATATTTGATTGTTAGACAAATCTGCGGCCTTTCCGGCGCTGATGACGGCGGCTCCATTACAGTTAATGCAACAACACCTATGTCCGGAATGACGTCCACTTTGACCCATAGCATGTCTTTCCAGGGTTATACCGGAATAAACAGCTACCTTGATTTCCTTTATCCTGACAGCTCTACCGGAATATTTTACAACAACGGAAATTGTCATGGTATTTCCTGGGATAACGGCACATACCGTGTAGTCTGCCTCAGCTTTGAATTAGCCGGACTGACCAGTGATACAACCGGAGTATCGCACAAAGACAGTTTGATGGGCAGGATTTTGGAGTTTCTGCTGCCGCCACCTACTTACATACCCCGTAAGGTAAAGGCTTCGGCGGGCGTGGAACAAATTACACTTACCTGGTCCATACCCGAACTCACTGCCGGATTCCAGAGATATCGGATTTATGGCGATACCGTTCCAAATCCTGCCGTACAGATGGACAGCACAGCGGTGCCCGGCAATGTAAGCGATACATCGAAAATATATACAGGACTTATGCCCGGTACACGTTATTATTTCCGCATAACCACGCTTCATGACGGCGGTGAAAGCGGGTTCTCTGATGAAGTCAGCGCAAAACCATTTACCGCACCTCAGGGCATCGTGGTTACGACCACGGCTGATACAGGAACAGGATCACTGCGGTGGGCCATCCTTGAAGCTAACAACCAACCCGGCATAGACACGATCAGTTTTGAACCTTCCCTCATGAATCAGATCCTATATTTGGAAAGCGGGCTTCCGCCTATAACCGGGCAAACTTTTATCAACGGAGACGTTGACGATAACGCGGAACCGGACATTGAACTGGATGGCAGCTTACTGTATTCTTCGGATATCTTCACGATCCGGTCCGGCTTCAACATATTGAAGGGCCTGGTGATTTCCGGATCTCATGCTACTTCGGGAGCCGGTATTAAAATGACCGACACGTCAAGCCATGATAATCTGATCATCGGTAATTACATCGGACTCCGGCAGGACGGAAGCACCGTTAACGCCAATCTGCACGGAATATTCATTACCGGCGGAGCATACAGCAATTATATTGGCGACGGTACCGTTCAGGGCCGCAATGTGATTTCAGGAAATCAATCCGCAAACCTTTACCTTTCGGGCACATATGGTAATGTCATCCGCGGTAATTATTTCGGTCTCAGTACCGAAGGTTCAGGCATTGCCCCTGTTGTGTATGATGAATCGTGCATTTATTTGAATAACAGCCACCATAATCAAATCGGCGGGTCCGGACCGGGTGATAGGAATATCATTTCAGGATCCATGGCTTATGGCACTTATGTTTATTACTCGGAAAACAATTCGATTATCAATAACTGGTTTGGTTTTGACGCCTTTGGAAACGCACACAGAAACCAGTACGGAGGTATCGTCATTCAGGAACTAAGCCATAACTCCGTAATCGGATTAAATAAAATCGGAAATAACCGCTATGAAGGTTCTTACGGAATTACCGTGAGCAATGCCGACAGCATACTTATTTACGGTAATTATGTGGGCACCACACCCGACGGGACAGCACAGGCCGGCAACGACGGCGGAATCACCATATACTACAGTCATTACATACAGGTCGGCGGAACCGGCGATTCAGCCCGGAATATTATCAGCGGCAATTACGGGCCAGGTATCGATATATACAATTCATCCGATATCCGCATCCTCAACAATTACATCGGCACCGATGTAAACGGCACCGCCGCGATTCATAACGAGTCAAACGGAATTTCCATTACAGACGACAGCCGGATGATCGCGGTCGGCAACGGGGAGGAATCCGGAAGAAATGTCATTTCCGGCAACTCCGGCTCCGGCCTGCGTTTCAATAACAGTGACGTTTCGATACGCAATATCAAAGTGATGGGAAATTTTATCGGTACCGACTTTACAGGCACGCAAATTCTGCCGAACGGGAATCACGGCATACAGGCCACCGGAAACGGTGCTGTTCTCCGCGTGGATTCCATCGCTTTTAACTGTATTGCAAATAACGGATTCGACGGCATAAATCTGGACGGAACGGGAGTCGACAGCGTGGTGATGTTCAACAACAGCATTTTCCATAACACCATGAACGGTATCACCGTAACCGCCGGAGCGCAGAACAATCTTTCGCCTCCGGGCCTCACTGGAGCTTCCGGGGATACCGTTTACGGATTTGCCTCAGGGAATAGTGAAATCCAGGTGTGCCGCGATTCTGAAAACGAAGGCGAGTTCTATCTGGGAGTCACCGTCGCTGACGGGAACGGCCTGTGGTTTTTTCAACTGCCCGCAGGACTGCCTCCCAACACCAGCATTACAGCCCTTCAGACTCAATCCGGCTTACGTACTTCGGCTTTTTCAAGTCCCTTCCTTGTAAACCCAAATCATCTGAACGTCACAAAAACAACCGATGACACCTCCATCGGAACTCTGAGGCATGCGATCAATTACGCGAATACCAGCCCGGGACCGGATTCTATCATGTTCCAGCTTCCGGGGAGCCGGAGTATTTATCTAAGCAGTTCCTTGCCGGCACTCATCGACAGCTTTACCACCGTCAACGGAGACACAAACTCCGACGGCATCCCGGATATTGAAATCAAAGGCGCCAGCATGGGACACGGGCTGGTCATCCAGTCGTCGCATAACCAGATCAACGGACTGGTTATCAGCGGATGCGGAACGTATATGGGAAATGAGGCGGCAATACAAATTTCGGGTACCCTCGCATACCTGAACCGGATCACAAACTGTTATATCGGCACCAATCCGGCCGGGACTGCAGCCGCCGCAAACGGCAACGGAATCATGATTCTTTCGGGCGCTCATGACAACACGATCGGTTCCGAAACCTCATGGCTAGAAAACAATCGATCCTTTTCGGGCGGAAATGTGATATCTGGAAATATCAATAATGGAATTTTTGTGCGTGACACCAATACCGTATATAATATCATCATCGGCAATCGTATCGGAACCGATGTCACCGGAAATGCCTCAATCCCCAATGAAAGAGGCATTCAGTTGAATATGGCCCAATTCAACCTGATCGGCAACGGTACCTCCGGCGGCCGCAATATCATTTCCGGAAACGCCTATTACGGGATCGATATGTACGAAGCTCATAGGAATACCTTGTCCGGCAACATCATCGGATTAGACGCAGATGGTCAGAGCGATCTCGGTAACGGATCGATCGGCATTCTTTGCTATGCGTCATACAACAATATGATCGGAACCGGGATACCGGAGGGCGGAAATATCATTTCCGGAAATGACGGACCGGATGGCGGCCTTGCACTGAACCAATCGGATAATAATGAGATTCTGGGCAACATCATCGGTCTGGATATTACAGGCGCTGTTGCAATTCCGAATTCAGGACCCGGCATCATGATCATATATGGCGGTATCGGTAACAGGATCGGGAACGGTACGACAAACGGGCGCAATATCATTTCCGGAAATGAAACCGGAATCGAATTCTTCGTTGAACCATATTTAGATAAGGAAGGCAAGGAGTCCCAAGGGAATGGCCAAAGAGACAGTCGGAATTTCCGGGGCCCCATGGGTTATATTTCAAACAATGTAGTCATCGGAAATTATATCGGGACTGACATTACGGGTACGGTTTTGATCCCGAATGATTCCCAGGGCATCGCCTTGATGAATCAGGGAGGCCAATTGTTACACAATTCGATCGGTGGCATGACATCCGATTCAGGAAATGTGATCGCAGGCAGTGAATACGGCATTTATGTATATAATTCGGACTCAAACCGGATCCTCTACAATTCAATCGGCACCGATCATTTGAATGAAGCGGATTTTGGCAATGGTTACGGCTTGTACCTGACTTATCATTCCTCTTCAAACGACGTCCGTTTTAATCATATCGCCTATAATTCCGTATATGGCATCAGCGCTCATGAATCCGGAACTGCGGATAATACTTTCAGGTACAATTCCATATATGAAAATGGTGCTGGTATATATTTTATCAACGGTCCGCAGAACGGCATTCTTCCCCCGGTCATTTCGGCAATCGACAATGCAGACTCCACTTTACACGGATACTCCGTTCCCGGAGCGCTTGTACATTTATACGCGGACACTTCGGCCAATCCACAAGGTCGTATTTTCTCCGGAGAAACGTACGCAGACGAAAGCGGAATTTGGTTCCTGAAAGTTCCGGTTCGGACAGGCTGGACTTTCCGCGCGCTTCAGGACAGCGCTATGAATACTTCCGAGTTTTCCAATCCGTACCTGCCGAAACTGGGACATTTAAGTGCCTTGCCAAATCCGCTGGATTTCGGCGATGTGATAACCGGAACGGCAGCCAATTTGGAAGTTAAGGTCTATTCACCCGACGGTCTGGTCGAAATCTCTGACTGGTCTCATAATTCGATGCACTTCAATATCGATTCCGTTCGCGGCAATTACCTGATCCAAACCGGGGACACACTGCTGTTTTTCATCAGTTATCATCCCCTTTCAGTGCAAACGGATCATGACACCCTGATAGTGTACAATAGTTACGGCGAATCGCTACGGTTACCTGTTCGGGGTAACGCCATTCCTCCGGCAGGCAATCTGACCGTGCGTCCGTTCTCAATTCATTTCGGTGAAAGACTGATTGGTGACAGCCTGAGCGGTTCGGTCTGGATGTATGCCGCTGACGGAGATGTGCAGATCAGTCTCCTGTCACTCCGGTATGGCACTGACTTCCGAATCAGGAATGCACTGACGCAACCATTCACAATACTCAATGGTGATTCCGTGCAGATCAGCCTGGGATTCAATCCGCAGTCACCGGGAGAAAGATATGACACGCTGCTTATAGTGAACAACTCACCGGTCAGCCAAAAAAGCGTCCCTGTGCAGGGAACCGGATTGAGCAATTCGGATCCGAACGCTTTCAGTGTGAAACAGTTCAACACAGCCAATCTGATCAATACTCGCTTTCCGGTTTTTCATTGGGAAGGTAAAGGGGACCCAAACGGTGACGCGCTGATTTACATTCTGGAAGTCAGCAAGACTTCCGACTTCGCGCTGGTTGCTTACCGCGATACGACGGCGGATACGACTCAAAGCGCGACAACACAGCTGGACAGCCTCGGATCCTATTACTGGCGAGTGACGGCGCAGGACGGCTGGGGCGGATCACGGACCAGCAGCAGCGGGTATTTTCGGATCGACGCGGTTCCGGCCGAACTGACGGCGGGATCGTTCTTCAGTACGGTGCTGAAGCCGTACCTGTCGGTGAATGTGATCTCCAGCAAACTGATGCGGTCGGTGAACGCGGGCATCGGCCTGCGCAGTCCGGCGAACGCGCTGTTGGATACGACGACGAAGGCGTTCGATCTGGAATCGGCGCAGAATAAATTCTACCAGACGCCGTACAAGCTGACCTCCGCGGGCAAATTGTTCCTGACGATCACCGGAACCGACTCGGCGATGAACACGACAACGGTCAGCAGGAATTACAGTATCAGCGCGATCGCCAAGGAAACCGCGTTGTCGGTCAGTTCGGATGATCACGACTGGATGATCACGGCTCCGAAGAAGACTGTAACCGAAGACGGGTATCTGCTGGTTTCTTCGGACAAGGAAGAAACGAAGACCATCCGGGGCCAGTCGGTACTGACCCTGGCGAAAGCCGCAGACCAGTGGGAAGCGATCGGGAAGAGGCTGAATATCCTGGGCTCTTCTGCGATCCGCGAAGGACACGGGTTCATGGTGACGATGCGGTATGACGAAACGGTGACGGCGGATCTTCAGAGGCGATATGCCGGTTACGACGAGCGGAACATCGGGCTGTACGCGGAAGAGAACGGTGCGTGGGTATACATCGGCGGGGAAGGGAAGAACGGACAGGTGCAGTCGAAGGTGAAGGAATACGGGAAAGTGCAGATGATGTACAATCCGGAACATGAGTTCCTGCCGGTGAAGGTGGAACTGGCGCAGAACTATCCGAACCCGTTCAATCCGGCGACGACCATCCGGTTCGGCGTTCCTCAGGAAGGGAAGGTGAAGCTGACGGTGTACAACGTTCTGGGCCAGAAGGTGAAGGAACTGGTGAATGACACAAGAGCCGCCGGGTATTACAGCGTCATCTGGAACGGAAGAACCGGGAACGGTCATGCGGCCGCCAGCGGCGTATACCTGTACCGGATCGAGACTCCGCAGGGCACGGCGGTGAAAAAGATGATGTTCGTGAAGTAAGGCAAAGAAGCAGAGATGAAACTAAAAAAAATGTTGCATTCCACTAAGCGGTGGCGTACATTAAGATTAATCTCAATTATCCATGGGGAGACACCTATGAAACTTTATCAATTATTGGCGGTCGCGTCCATATTTTCCCTGGTACTGATCAGCTGCGGGGATGAGGATCCGCTGGACGCGGCATGGGCGAAGTTTGAGGATCAGGCGTATGCGGACGCTCATGCGGCCTTCACCGACCTGGTCAGCGACAAGGGCTCGGCGGCGCTGGTCGGGCTGGGCTGGACGACGCTGCGGATGGATTCACTGGCGGCATCGGACGGGTATTTTGACCGGGCGAAAACGGACTCGGTGGTCGACGGGTATGCCGGCTGGTCGTGCGTCTTATGGGCGACGGAACGGTATGCGGAAAGCCTGGAGAAAGCCTCGTTCGCGCTCCGCAAACAGCCGAATTACGTGTTTACTTACGACCGGTCGGTGACGGACGAGGACTTGCGCCTGCATCAGGCTTACGGGTATTTCCATCTGGGCGATTACAACAGCTGCATCCTGATGATCCGGTCCTTCCCCCAGGAAGCGAATTTCCCGCTGACCGCAACACCCGAAGAAATCCTCCTCAAGCTTGAAGAACTGAAAATATACGCGATCTGATCCGGCATGCTCCTTCGATTGTTATATAAAGGCTGAAAATATTCAGCCTTTTTTTTTGAAAAAATAAAAATAAAAGCATACATTAACTTATCAAACCCATCATCTTTTATTAAAAGGTGCTATATGTTCGAACCCGGTTATAAGTTCTCTTGCGTGGACCGCTTTCTGAAATACGTACAATATGATACTCAGTCCGACGATGAATCATCTTCTTTTCCGAGCACAGAGAAACAGAAAATCTTAGCGAAAGATCTCGCCGATGAACTGAAATCAATGGGCTTGAAGGATGCCTGCATGGACGAGAACGGTTACGTCATGGCGACATTGCCCGCCAATACACGAAAGACCGTGCCGGCCGTAGGATTCATCGCACATATGGACACATCACCCGCTGTATCCGGGGCGAATGTCAGGCCTGTCATCCACAAAAATTATCAGGGGCAGGACATCGTGTTGCCCGGCGATCCCCGACAGATCGTCCGTGTCGTTGAAAATCCCGATCTGGAAAAAATGAGCGGGTATGATATCATCACATCGGACGGTACAACGCTTCTCGGCGCGGACAACAAGGCCGGCATTGCTGAAATCATGGATGCGGTCCAGTACCTGACCGCTCATCCGGAAATCAAACACGGGCCTGTCAAGGTATGCTTCACGCCGGATGAAGAAGTCGGCCGCGGAACTGAAAAATTTGACGTGAAAAAATTCGGAGCCGCTGCGGCTTATACCGTCGACGGATCTTCAAGAGGAGAAGTGGAAACTGAGACATTCAGCGCCGATGCCGTGACCCTGCAGTTCAGGGGCAAGAACATTCATCCCGGTTTCGCTAAAAACAAAATG
This sequence comes from uncultured Bacteroidota bacterium, assembly GCA_964410965.1. Classification (GTDB taxonomy): domain Bacteria; phylum CLD3; class CLD3; order SB21; family JBBIRG01; genus JBBIRG01. The sequence goes on from CAYPIY010000005.1 coordinate 8,402, forward strand.
GTCAATTCCATCAAGATCGCCGCAAAATTCATCGATTCCCTTCCCAAGGACCGCCTTTCGCCGGAAACGACGGAACACCGGGAAGGATTCGTGCACTGCACATCTTTCAGCGGAAACGAGGAAATGACCACGCTGAAATTCATCATCCGTGATTTTGAAACGGATAAGCTAAAGGAATATGAGCAATATCTGAAAAGCCTTGCCGAAAAGACACTGGCCGGATTTCCCGGAGCCGCGATGGACTTCCAGGTTCACGAACAATACCGGAACATGAAGCATGTCCTGAACCAGCATCCCCATGTGGCCGCTTACGCGATCGAAGCCATGGAAAAACTGGGCATCAAACCCATACTGACGCCCATCCGCGGAGGCACTGACGGTTCGCGCCTTTCCTACATGGGTTTGCCCACCCCTAATATTTTTGCCGGAGAACACAGTTTCCATTCCAAGCTCGAATGGATTTCCGTGCAGGACATGGAAATGGCCGTGAAAGTAATCATCATGATCGCGGCGCTATGGGAGGAGCACAGCTGATCTGAAGACCGAAAAACAACAAAAGGCTTTCCGGACCGGAAAGCCTTTTGTTTTACCAACGCAAGGAGACTGTGTGACCAACAACATTAAAACTTCATCCTGATCATGGCTTCTGCACTGAGAGGGCGGCACATACATGCCTGACCAGCTTGCTGTCATCGAACCGAGCCGCTTCCTTCACGGCCCACGTCCCGCGTCCGTCTCCGATCTGCTGCAGCAGCATCGCCGCCATTGCCCGGACATTCTGATCCTCATGGTTCCTCAGAATGCGCATCATCGGTATAACCGCTTTTTTATAAGACAATTCCGGATGCATCCGCTTCAGATCCACCATAACTTCAATCGCACTCAGATTGAAATCGTCATTGTACCGTCCGAGCGTAATGTTCAGGTTCTTTTCGGCGTAACTCAGCACTTTGTCACTGATCGTATCCTCCGCATCCGATGCCCCCGGGGTGAATGACACAGCCATTCCGGTAATCACCAGGAAGGCTGCCAGTTTAAATAACGTTTTCATAATCCCGTCCTTTCATTTTTTATTTCCGATACATTCATCCTTACGTTCCTAATTTCAAAAAGTTTCAAAACCAAGGAAAAAGCCTCTCATGGGCCTTTTACAGGCGCTGTACGGGGGTTAAAAGATCTGCGCTGTTCAGTAATTTGAAAGAGATAAAAATTTTATCATACGAAGGACCCGGCTTTTTGTTTCAGGCGGTTGGGGATCATTTCCCTTTTCCTTTATCCTGCGGTTTTCTTTTCTGATACCATTTGATAATGACTGTTTCGTGCATTATATTGCAGACCGCAATGAATATCAGATACTTCATCATCATGCGGCTCATCCTGTTTTTCGGTTTCCCTGTGTACCGGCTTTGGTTCCTGACAATCCGTAAAAGATATCCCGGGATCCGTCTCGAAATGCCGGCTGTTATAGGATTCTGGCATTGTGACATTTTTATGGCGATCGGCTGCATTCCCTTTATGACCGAGCCTGAAAAAACAGCCGCACTGGTCAGTCCCAGTCGTGACGGGGATTATCTGACCCTGTTTCTGAAGCGGCTCCGGTATCATGTAATCCGCGGATCTTCCTCTTCCGGGTCCGTACCCGGATTATGGGAAAGTCTCCGTCAGCTGCGGTCGGGAATTTCCCTCATGATCACGCCGGACGGCCCGAAAGGACCGCACCAATCCATCAAGCCCGGTATCATAGAGTTATCCCGTATGTCCGGCTGTCCGGTCCGGTTGATGCATTTCAGGTATTCGCATTGCTGGCGCCTGAAAAGCTGGGACCGGTTTGTCATTCCGAAACCGTTTTCGGAATGCATCATAACCGTATCCCCGCCGGTTTACGCGCAAAATTTCGCTGATGAAAATTCCCAGAACCGAATCCTACAAACGATGGAAGATTTGCTGCATGGCCGTTGTCCCGATCCAATCATGGAAAAACAGAAGCCTTAAGGGGATGGCCGGTGCGATGACTGCGCCTCTCGTCTTGCTGCTGTACGTATACACGTCCGTCAGGCTGATGTTGTATCGGTTCGTTATCCGCAGGCGGCAGCCCGGTTTTCCCTCCATCATCATCGGCAGTGTTTTCGTCGGCGGCTCCGGAAAGACACCGCTGACGCATTATTTCGCCGTCGAATGCTTTCGCCGGGGTCTGTACCCTGTGGTCGTTTCGGGAGGATACCGAAAGCGGACGAAGGGCGTTACGGTGGTTTCCGACGGCTATCGGCTTCTCGCTGACGTTGAAAGCGCGGGCGATGAGGCCTATATGATGGCCCTGAAATTCCTCGAGGAATCCCTACGCATCCCCGTGATCTCCGGTAGGGACAGGCTGGAAGCTATCCGGCAGATCCACGGGCATTTTCCGTGCGACCTTGTCCTGCTTGACGACGGGCTGCAATTTCTAAAACTGAAAGCCCACGCGGAAATCGCAACCCTGGATCACAGCCAGTTTCGGAACCGGTTTTTATTCCTTCCCTGGGGATACATGCGCGATACATTCCGCCGTATCCGCTATCCGCATGCACTAGTAATCACCAAAATCCCTGACGGCCAAACATCCGGAGAAACAGCCCGCGCCAGGACCGGAAGTCTGATCCGGACAGAAACGGTACTTGACTCTTTATATAACCCTTACTATCTTAAAGAATGCTTCAGCAGGAGAAGAATTGATCCGCAAGAATTGACCGGGAAAAAAGCAGTCGCTTTTTCCGGATTGGGTCATAACCCTTCATTTACAGGAATGATGAAAGAAGTGACTAACCGATTGCACGCCGAGCTGATAGACTTCATCGGATTCAATGACCATCACCGGTACACGGAAAAAGACTGCCGGCGGATTATCCGTTCCTATCCCGATGATCCGGACACGATTTGGGTGACCACAGAAAAAGACGCGGTGAAACTTCACCCGGAATGGTTTCCAGAAAATATCCGTCCCAAAATATGGGTCCTGGTCAGCCGGATTGAAATCCCCGGTTTTTCGCCGTGGCTGGATTCCCTCCTTAGCCGTCTGCTTTCTGATTCCTGTTCAACCCCCCATTCACCGACCGGAACGACACCCTCATGAACGAGTCCAACGTCTCCAAGAAAGTCATTTTAGTTGTCGACGACGATAAGAACATCCTCCGCCTGATCCACGCTTATCTGGGCAAGGACGAATACAGGATCTACAACGCATCGGACAGCCATGAATGTTTTGATATGATTGAGCGCGAAAATCCGGATGTCATCCTTCTCGATCTGATGATCCCGGGGGTGGACGGCATCGGCATCATGGAACGCGTGAAAAAATTCTACCCGCACATTCCCATCGTCATGATGAGCGCCCACGGTACGATCGAAACCGCCGTCGAATCCATGAAAGTGGGAGCGTTCGATTTCGTGACCAAGCCGTTTGAATCCAACCGACTGAAAGTCTCGATCCGCAACGCACTTCTGATGGGCACGCTGTCACAGGAACTCCACCGCCTGAAATCAGAACTTTACCAGCAGCACGATTTCGGCAGCATTATCGGCCGGAGCGGCAAGATGCAGGAGATATACCGGATCCTGGAAAAAATCACCCGAAGCAGCAATGTGACGGTGCTGATCATGGGCGAGAGCGGGACCGGCAAGGAACTGGTGGCCAAGGAAATCCACCTGCGCACCGCAAGCCGGAGCATGAAACCGTTTATCGCGGTGAATTGCGCTGCACTCCCGGAGAGCCTCCTGGAAAGCGAATTGTTCGGCCACGAAAAAGGGTCATTCACGGGAGCGACAGAACGCCGCATCGGAAAGTTCGAACAGGCCAACGGCGGTACGATATTTCTCGACGAAATCGGCGAGATGACGCCGGCAACGCAGGCAAAACTGATGCGGGTACTGCAGGAACGTGAACTCACACGGATCGGCGGCAGGGACCTGATCAAAGTGGATGTCCGGGTGGTTTCGGCGACCAACCGCGTACTGGAAGAAGCCGTGAAAAAAGGGCTGTTCCGCGAGGATTTATATTTCCGGCTCAGCGTATTCCCCGTCACTATCCCCTCGCTGCGCGACCGCAGGGAGGATATTCCCGTACTGGCGGCTTTCTTCATGGAACGATTCATCAAGAGGGAACGCAAGACCGAACTAAAATCCATCCATCACGCCGCCATGGAAGCGCTGGTCAGCTACCACTGGCCGGGAAATGTCCGGGAACTGGAAAACGCCATCGAGCGTGCGGTCATCATTTCCTCCGGCCCGGAGATCATGGCGGACGACCTCCCGCAAATGATCCAGACATGGAGCCTTGAAAGGAAAAATCCATCTTCCGAGTCCTACATTCCCATGGAAGGCACGCTGGATGAGATCATAGAACGGGTGGAAGAAAAAGTCATCAAAAAAACTTTTGCCGACTGCCAGGGCAACATATCCGAAGTCGCACGGCGTCTGAATATCGGCCGCGCCACAATCTACCGTAAGGCCGAAAAGTACGGGCTGCCGATCAAGGAATAAAGCACCGTTGCGGTCGCAATCACCGGAGAAACATCCATGAAAACACCCTCTAACCAGACTCCCCGACGCCCGGCGGTCGCAGGACACTTCTATCCGGCCACCGAAAAGCAGCTGAGAGCCGATCTGGACCGCATGTTCCGAGATATCCAGCCCGAACCGGTCCGGGGCAACATACGGGGCCTGGTGTCGCCGCACGCGGGTTACATGTACTCAGGTTCCGTTGCCGCAGCCGCATACAAGATGCTTCATGGAAAAACTTTCGAAACCGTAGCCGTGATCGCACCCAGCCACCGCGACCCGTTCGCGGGGGTCTCCGTCTATGCCGGCAGCTATTCCACTCCCATGGGAACCATTCCGCCGGATCTTCAGGTCATTGAACGGCTGGCCGAACAGTCGGATGTCATAAAAAAATCCGAACTCGGTCACCGCGATGAACACTCGCTTGAAGTACAACTCCCTTTCCTGCAATACTGCCTGAAAGATTTCCGTCTGGTCCCGCTGGTGATGGGCTCCCAGAACTGGAATACCTGCTCTTTGCTGGGTCAGGCGCTGGCTGACACTTTGGATCCGCAAAAAAGCCTCATTATCGCCAGCAGCGACCTTTCGCACTATCATGATCAGTCCACGGCCAACCGGCTCGACCGGTATCTCATTGACGCTTTCAACGCATTCGATGCCAGAAGGCTGTACGACGATGTCTTTTCGGGCAAATGCGAAGCCTGCGGAGCCGGGCCGATCATCTCCGCAATGATTGCTGCAGGGAAATCAGGCGCGAAAAACGCCAAAGTCATCTGCTATCAGACTTCCGGTGAGGTGTCCGGGGATTACAGCCAGGTGGTCGGATATCTTGCGGGCATCCTGTACGGGTAAACAAAACGAATTTACTAAAGGAAAGCATCCAATATGCAAAGTATCATACCGGCATTGCTGACGCTGCATATCTTCGGCGTCGTATTCTGGATGGGAGGCACTCTGGTTCAGTACATATTTCTCCTGCAGGGTTACACCGGAGGAAATCGGGATCAGCTGCGGTACAGCGTAAAACTGACGCAAAAAATCTACACCCTCATGATCTGGCATGGCATGGCCCTTGTCGTTCTCAGCGGCCTTACCCTGTTGTTGCTGTTCGGACTGGAATGGCTCCGGCCGCGGGGTTTCGTTCATTTTAAGATTGTCATCGCGATGATCCTGGTGATCATCACGGTTATCGGCCGGAAGAAATTCGCTTTCATCCGGAAACTGGCGGAGCGGGAAAATCCGGATCCGGAAGATGAGGTGCGGCTGAACGAAGTCCTGAAAACCTGGCGGATACTGATCATTACCGGGCTGACCGGCCTCGGATGCGTAGTTGTTCTCGGAATTTTCAAGTTTGGTTTTTAGAAAGTTACAGTGTGAATGTTGAACCGTTTTCAGCATAAAGACAGGACTGTATAATAACAAAAAAGGAGAACACCATGAGAGCCGTGATGCTGTTTGTCATGCTGTGCTGGATTGCCCTGCCGGCTTCCGCCCAGCAAAAAAACCTCAAGTCCGACGTCAGCGCCGTAACGGTATACAGCGACCGCGCCACCGTCACAAGGAGCGCGTCCCTCCAGCTCAGCGAAGGTGATTATGAATTCGCCTTCGGCGACCTGCCCTATTCCCTGGATGACCAGTCCTTTCGTGTCGAAGGCTCAGGCACCGCCAAGGCGAAAATTTCCGAGATCAAGATTGAGACGGTTTACATCGACACTCTCCCCAAAAACGCGATGAAAGAACTTCAGGAACAGATGAACACCCTGCTGGAAGAAGAAAGGGTCGTAACCGACCGGATCACGCTGCTGACCAAGGAGAAAGATTTCCTGGACCTGATTAAAATCAACGCCACCGCAACTTCGCAGGGGTCCAAAGAAACGGTACGGCCTACCATTGACGAATGGACAAGGCTTTTCGGTTTTTATGACCTGAATTTTGAGAAAGTCAACCAGGAACTGCGGGCCCTGGACAAGAAGAAAACGGACATCGCCAGGAAAAAATCCGTCCTGCAGCAACAGATCAATCAGGTGTCGGGTTATTCGAAACTGACGCGCAAAAAGGCCGTGGTGACACTGACCGTCACCCGTGCAGGCACGATGAAATTTGACCTATCCTACGTGATCACGGGCGCGCGGTGGTATCCTTATTATGACGTCAGGGTTTCCCAGGAAGACCAGGCCGTCGAATTCACCTATTACGCGATGATCTCACAGAACACCGGCGAAGACTGGAAAGACGTAAACCTTTCGATCTCGACCGCCCGGCCGAACATTTCCGGTTCCGCGCCGACACTCAGCGCATGGTATCTGAACGTGTACACGCCGACCTACAAGTATGCCGACAAAGCAAAAAAATCCAGGGAATCCTACGGTTCGGGCGTCCGCTCGTTCTCCAAGCAGGAATCCGCCAAAGAGGAAAGCGCCGATGAATTGTCAGCTAGCGGCGCCGTGTCCGAAGGATTACTTGATTTTGAAACCACCTCCGTTGAACAACGATCCACTTCGGTGGTGTTCAATGTCAAGAAACCCGCCACCATTCCCGCCGACCAGTACGACCATAAGGTAACGATTGCCATCGAGAAACTGCAGTCCTCCTTTGAATACGCGTCCGTTCCCAAAATCGCGCCCCATGCCTTCCTCACCGGACGGATCGAAAACACCACCGATGTGCCTTTCCTTGCCGGCAACATGAACATTTTCTTCGGCAACAGTTTCGTCGGAACGTCTTCCCTGGAGACGATCATCCCGACGGAAAAATTCAACGTTTCCCTCGGCATTGACGACGGCATCCGGATCAAGCGTGAACAGATCCGCGATTACAAGGCGGAAACGGGCCTGTTCTCGAAGAGCACCAAAAAGACCTACGAATACAAAATCACGGTCGAAAGCTTCAAGAAATCCGAGGATACTATAAAACTTCGCGATCAGTTCCCGATCCCCCAGGATGAACGCATTAAGGTTGAAGCTGTACTTCCGAACTTCGAGAAAAAAGACCAGACCATCGCTTCTGTTCCGAACGGAGTTGTTGAAAAGCTTTACAACAATGTCGTGGAATGGAGACTTCGCATCAAACCGAAAGAAAAAATCGAACTCAGGATCAAATATACGGTTGAATACCCGAGAGAACTCCGGATCGAGGGACTGGAATAGTCCTAAGAAAACCCGTACATTCAAACGCCTGTGATCAAGGATTTACCTTAATCACAGGCGTTCTGATTAGAAAGCGGATGATCTTATTCCAGATATGCTTTGCTGATATTCATCGTAAAATGACGGTCCCAGGTATCTTTGATCCGGCCATCCAGCAGCCGGTATATCCTGGGGGGCTCATTTCCGATCAGCGAGAAAAACTCATTTTCTGAAATCATCCGGTACGGAAATCCGGACTGTGCTTTCTTAAAAAACGGGTCCACCTGTTCAGGTTCTCCCATGATCAGGCAAAACAGTTCGGGCAGTTTTTTATGATTTTCCTTATACAGCAATCCCATCTCATAAGCCGTCTGCTGGCAGTGTTCGCAATCGAGGTTGAATACCGCCACCAGTTTTTCCCCCTTGTTCAGATCCACCACTCCGAATCCACTGAAGGATGTATATCCGGAAAACTGCGTGGTATGCACCGGGCGGACCGGCGAATAAACAAAGACAGCGATTGTGCAGACAGCCAGCACAGCGGCGGAAGCGGCCCACCGGACTTTGGTCACGGGAGTACCGACCAATACTAAAACGGTCATGGCAATCAGAACAAGATTTTTCAGGATCGACTCAAACGGCGTCATCCGGACCATCTCGCCGAAGCACCCGCAGTCCTCCATTTCAGTCCTGAATAGCGCAAAATAGGCAAGATACAGGGTAAATCCGGTAAGTGTCGCCAGGATCAGCGGGAGAATCAGCCTTTTCAGGCCTGCGCTGAAAAAGCAGGACGCGCCAAGGAACAGCTCAAACCCGATCAGCAGCCGCGCCAGGTATCCCGCGATCTGACGGTCGCCTGCGATCCCTTGTTCTATGATACTGATCTCAAAAACGCCGGTCGCGACCAGTTTTGAAACGGCAGACACAATAAATACCGCACCGAGAAAATACTGAACAAATCTGATGAACATGGTTTTCATATCCGGTTACCCGTTTTGATGAATGTTAAAATTTTCTTTTCAGCACCACCACCGTAATGTCATCCGACTGGGGCGTGTTGCCCGCAAATTTACTGACCGACGCAACGATTCGTTCCGTCAGATCCTGCGCTCCGCACTCATGATGTACTGCAATGAGTTCTTCCAGCCTTGGCTCCTCATACTGATTCCCGTCCTCATTCATTGCTTCGGTGACACCGTCAGTAAACATGACAATGCTTTCTCCCGGCCCAAACGATACTGTATCCTGTTCATAACCCACATCGGGCAGCATACCCAGGATCAGCCCTCCCTTGTCAAGCGTCTGCAGTGCGCTTCCTGTTTTCACAAAGTAGGGAGGGTTGTGGCCGGCATTGACGTAAGTGAATGTCCCTGCTGAAATATCCAGTATACCCCCGAAAAACGTGATGAATTTGTCAGATCCCGTATTCATAAAAATGATGTTATTGATCCTCGCGACCAGCCGGTCGAATGCCCTGACCTCCGGACTGAGCGCAAGCAGGCCGGCCTGCAGGTTACTCATGAGCAACGACGCGGGAACGCCTTTACCGGAAACGTCCGCGACCGCGATTATGTAATGGCTTTCGTCGATCCGGATGATGTCAAAATAATCCCCCCCGACCTGCTTGGATGAAATGTTGACTCCGAACACTTCAAAGGGCGCGATGTCGGGAAAGGACTTGGGAAGCAGGCCGATCTGAATCTGGCGGGCCAGTTCCAGTTCCTCCTCGAGCCGCTTGCGTTCCAGCGAATCCTCGAACAGCCAGGCGTTTTCAAGCGACAGCATCGCCTGAATGCCCAGCGTATACAGGAAATTCAGGTCATCATCGGAAAGCGATTGCCGGGTCATCCGGGTTCCCGTCAGAAGAATGCCCTTCGTCCGGTCCTGCGACCTCATCGGAATCACAGCCTGGACATCATGATCCAGAAGAAAAGAATTCAGTTCACCGTGTTCGCCCTCTTCCACATGATACGGATGCGAAATACTGAACAGCCGTTCATAATGATGGGGCTGAAAAGGCATGGCGTGAAATCCTTTCAGGTCGGCAGTGTCCGCCTGTTCATTTCTCCGGACAAGAACGATATATTTATTGATCATCATTTCGCCCATGAGGCCGTAACTGAGAAGTTTGATTATTTTTCCGGAATCCAGGGTTGCCTGCAGCCCCTTGCCGATATCAAACAACGTGTTGAGTTCCTGGATTTTCTTGTCCAGTTGTTTGTTCACTTTTTGCAATTCGTCGAATACAATGCCGTTCTGGATGCTGGTCGCGGCGATATTGCAGATGGAGGTAAGAAACTCGATTTCACTTTCGGTGTATCTGCCGCCGGCTAATTTTTTTCCGTAGGCAATCAGCCCGAATACATCATTCCGCAGGGTAACCGGCAGAAAAAGACGGATGTCAAATTGCACAAAAAACTCCATCCAGGCCTCCGTCTGCCCGGCCTCTTCCGCCAGAAAAGGCCTGAACGGTAAGTCAGGAATGGTCAATCGTTTTCCGATCAGTTCCCGGGAAAGCCCCTTCAAAGTAAAAACTTCAAAGATCCGGTCTCCCCGGTGCAGCAGAAATATTCCCTTGCCGATCATCATCCGGCCCATGGGTGACAGAAGAATGTTGTCGGCGATCGAGACCAGATTCAGGGATGAATTCAGCATCTGGTTGATTTCAAACAGGGCGGAAAGCTCTAGAAGTTTTTTCTCGAGTTCGTCATGTATCCCGTCCGTATGGGGATGGATATGCTCGTCGCTCATCGGGAGTTCCCTTTCACAGCCTTTCTTTCCAGTCATCAATTATCCGGCTTCGCCTTTTCCTGACGGTTTTTTTCGTACGCCGGCTGATATACAGAAAAAAAGTGAACAGGACCAGTCCGGCGGTGATGATCACGATCATCGTCGTATTGAATATGTCAAATGACTTCATGCCGTTTCCTTTTAAGTCCCAAAAGAATTACTCCGATTCAGAAAGTCACCGGCGCTGAAAGGCCCGCAGTCGGAATCCAGCCATTTCCCCTGGCCTCGCTTAGGCGGATAAAGATACCCTCATCGCACGGCTTCCCGAAGCCCGGCTGAGGGCTGTACCCGGTCCCCAGCCGTCTGTCCGGACTCAGGGATGATTTTCATTCCTGAATTCCATCCGCTGCCGGTGTCAAGATAATAAAATATTTTGTATTTGTCATGCTAAAATGTTTATCCTCGTAAAAAACCGTTACGCGGATTTTTTACCTGCGGATACCTTCACCGGAAGCCTGAGTACCCGTTATGTTTTCCCGCGCTTGACAAAATTTGAAAATTTGTGTATCTTTAAGATTGATTGTCATGAACTTTATTCAATTGTTTCAGAGATGAATACAATCCAGAGGGAAAAACTGATCCTTAAATACGTGATTGACCTGCATATCCGGTCAGGAATGCCGGTCGGTTCCCGCATGCTTGCAAGGTTGCTCCCGATGGAGATCAGCGCCGCCACCATCCGAAACGTCATGGCCGATCTGGAGGATCGTGGTTTTCTGGCCCAGCCTCATCATTCGGCAGGCCGTGTCCCGACCGACAAGGGATACCGCGCATACGTCAATGAGATGCTCGATCCCGAACCGCTGCCGGCTGACGAAACCGCCCATATCCTTCAAACGCTGAACGCTCTGACCCAGCGGATTAACCGCCTCGCCGATGGAATGAATGATATCCTGATTTCGTCCTCCAAGGTGCTGGCCAATATTTCAAATGAACTGGGCATTATCCTCGCGCCAAGATTCAATCAGTCCGTCTTCGAAAAACTGAATTTTTACAAACTGGAATCCGGGCGCATCCTGGTCGAACTGAACCTGGCAAACGGTTTTGTAAAGACGGTGATCTGGGACATTTCCTCGGATCTGTCCGCTGATGATCTCCGGACCATCACGCAGAGCCTGAACGAACAACTCGGCGGTTTAAGCATCGATGAAATCCGCCGCACGATCGGCGATCGTACAGCGCACCTGAACACACGGCTGGATCAGTCCCAGACGAGCCTGATCCGCCTGATTGTGCAGTCTGCAAAGGACCTTTTTAATTTCGACCATACACAGCTTTTCCGGTATTCGGGCGCAAACAACATCATCAGCAAGCCGGATTTTTCCAATCCTTCGGAACTCCTGTCGCTGATGAACTTTCTTGAGGATGCCGGACGGTTTTCGCAGCTGCTGCTGGACCGGTCGGATGACCAGCCTTTTTCGGTAACCATCGGCGGGGAAAATTCTTCCTCGGAAATATCGAACTGCAGCCTGGTCACGGCAAATTACCGTGTCGGGGAAGTCACCGGACAGATCGGCGTGGTCGGACCCAAGCGAATGCCCTATTCACGCATCATTCCGCTTGTCCGGTTCACCGCTAAAACCCTGGAACATATCATTAATCAAACAGCAAGCGACACTAACGAGGTCATTCATGTCTGAGAAAAGTCATCACACCGAAACTACAGCCACCGACCCCACAAACACGGAAAACGAATCCGCAAAGACCGGCATGTCCGATCCCGGGGAAAACGCTTTTTCAAGCGAAGACCTGGATATAGCGGAACAGAAAAAAAAAGAACCGGAACCCGATCCCCTTGAACAGGCGCGCGCAGAATCAGAGGATTACAAGGACCGGCTGGTGCGCATGGCGGCGGAATTTGAAAATTACAAAAAACGTACCCAGCGGGAATATTCGCAGATCATCCGGAACGCAGGCGAAAAACTGATCACCGAACTGCTCCCCGTGATCGACGACATGGAACGCATGCTGAAAGCCGCGCCGGATCCGGATCCCGCCGATTCGAAAACACAGATCTTCGTGCAGGGCGCGGAGATGATTTACCAGAAATTCATGCAGATCCTGTCGCGGCAGGGACTGAAACCGGTGGAATCCGTCGGAATGGAATTCGACGTGAACTTGCATGACGCGCTGATGCAGACCGAGGCACCGGACATGGTGCCGAATACGGTTATTGACGAATATGAAAAAGGATATGTATTAAACGATAAAGTCATTCGCCATGCCAAGGTGATTGTAGCCAAGTAAAAAAACCCTTCAAGAAGAAAGTTAAACATCCTGAAGATGTTTAACTTTCTTCTTTGTATGCCGGGCGCGGATATCAATTCATGTCAGTCTTTTATGCAGCGCACGCTGAAGCAGAACGGATTGTAATAGTCCTGACTTCTTTGCCGGCTTTGGGTCAATTTCACCTTGCGGTCATCCCTGCACACTTTGCATCCGAATGCAAAACCTGTGGTTCCTGAGGACGACCAGAAAGCGGCGTCGGAATCCAAGCCTCTGTAACCGTAGTCACCGTTAAGGCTGCCTCCAAATAATACGTTAAATCCCGAAGAACCGCCGGGCATGATCTGATCATAGGGGTTTTCTCCCTTCCCGGCCAGTTTACTTATCAACGTGTCCCATTCCTCTCTGCTCGGCAGATGCCATCCCTCCGGAGGAGCCTTCAGGGCGTCTCTCCATGTGTACAACCTTCCGTAGCGGTCACAATTTGTTTCCGCTTTCTGGTAGCAAAACCCTGATGAATAATTCAGGTTCTCGGCCATCCAGACCTGGTTGCCGATTTTTACGGTCTTGTATTTTTTACCGTCCCTGGGATCCGTGAAGATATTAGTTGACCCATCGTCCTGGTTCCTGTATTCCCTATCGTTTTCGGTTTTAACGGATTCCTGCATCGTAATTCCGTTGTTTACTTGTACGCGTGTGGGGTCTTTCAGCGCAATGCCTAAAATCAACAGGACGGAAAGAGCGAAAAGAAAAACGGTGATCGGAACTTTCATTATCTGCCTCGTTATATTTATGCCGTATAAATGTTAAATGTCCTGTAAAAATCAACATGCCCTTTAAAACGGATGCTCGGCGGAAAAATACAGAAAGGCCGTTTTCGATTTATCCTTTCCGTTCACCTGCAGGGGAACACAGAATCCGGGAACAAGCTGGACAGAACCCGCGTCAAAAGCCATTCTTACGCCAGGATTGATCACATGAGTGGCTTTATTAACTACCTTTCCGGTTGAACTGATTTCATCGTCAAAGGCTGACACCCATTCCAGCGTAACGTTAAAATTCTTTTTCCAGAGCCAGAATAAACCTGCTCCGGCGTTATAAGAAAAAAGATTTTTCTTTTCGGTGCCTGATTTTAATTTAGGATACAAAGTCGCGCCGGCGTTGACATGAACAATCCATTGTGCATGAATCCGTTTGCTGGCCGGCAGATTGAACTGATACCCCAAAACGCCGCTGCCCAGACCTTTTTTATCATCACCTGTCGGAATAAGCAGTGACAATCGCGGAGATACGGCCGCCCACTTATCCGTATCAAATAACTGGTAACGGTAATCGATCGTCGCGTCGCCCAATCCGTTGACCGTGTTTCTATTAAGCCAGCTGTAAGGTATGCTGTAACTGATCTGATGAGCGTGGGAAAACAGCGGCCATTCCTGCGCAAAACTGAAGTCGTTGTCATGAGAAGGCCGGGTAACGGAAAATTTGAAAATATGCTGAACCACACGGACATCCTGATTAAAAGCTTCTTCGATCAGAAATGAATTATCCGCAATCGTTTCCGGAAACTCATCCTGGGCCGTAAGGGTCACATTAACATACATTGATAACAGCAAAACTAAAACGTACTTCATGAGTATCTCCTTATTGTTTTTTTAAGTATATAATAAATTTTCAGATTTATCAAGATAATCTGTCTCTGATAAAACGGGTTTTTTAAGATGATGCGAACTCAACTTCCGCACGGGGTCAGTCTTTACAGTCGCAGGTGGATGCCCCGGTAACCCCGCAAATACCATTTTCGAGGAATAGGAAATGGTTACTTATTGAACACTGAGGTCAACCGGTATGCAAAAGTAATCGTTACGAAATAATTTACGAGGATTGCCCGCGGAAGTCAAAAAAACCTCGATCGTTTGCAGAGTGAAGTTTTTATTTTTAGTGTTTCCGTTAAAAAGGATGTTCCATTGAAACAGACAGATAGGCCGTTTTCGGTTTTTTCTTTCCATGCACCTGCAGGGGAACGCAGAATCCCGGAACGAATTCAACCGGGCCGGCATGGAAAGCAAAACGGACACCGGGATTGATCCAATGAATCGAATAATTTTTTTTAATTTCGCCGCCCCAATCGTCATCCCAAACGTAATCATCCCTGAATTCTGAAAGCCACTCCAGCGTGATATTGATCTTCGGATGCAGAAGCCAGTACAATAAATATTCTTTTTTTTCAAGAAATTCCGGTTTCGTGATGAAATCATCCTCACCGGGTTCTAATTTCGGTAACCGATTTAATGATTCATACAATTTTGTATTGCCTTTCATCGTGAAAGATCGTAAAATCAGTCTGGATATTTGCTTAACTGTTCTTTTTTTTCAACCGTTTCCGATGAGTTTGTTTATGAAAAGCACCGAGGCGCCCTCAACGTATTTGCTCGCCGCTTTTGACGGTCCCGCCGGGCTGATTCACGCGGCTGAAAAACTCCGCGACAGCAGTTATAAGGATTTCGATTGCCACTCTCCGTTTCCGGTCCATGGCATGGACGAGGCCATGGGACTCAAACGTTCGCCGCTCGGATTTATTGTTTTTGCCGTCGCATTCACGGGCGTCTGCGGCATGATCGCCCTGACGTGGTGGGTCAGCACGACCGCTTACGCGCATGTGATATCCGGCAAGCCTCTGTTCAGTTATCCCGCGTTTGTCCCGCCTATTTTCGCGATCGGGGTTCTCTCCGGCGGCACGACGGCGCTTTTCGGTATGCTTCTGCTCAACCGCCTTCCCAGGCCTTATCATCCGGTCTTCAGCGCGAAATCATTTCCTCATGTCACTGACGACGGTTTTTACGTAAGCCTATGCGTGAATCCGTCAGATGGTGATTCTGCGCGTGCATTCCTGGAATCAATCGGCGGCGCCGATATCGAAATCCTCGAACAGCTACACTCCACTTCCAAAACGTAAAGTCATATCATGAAACAGATGCTTTTTTTGATATCCATCCTTGCGGTCAGCTGCCGGGGCGAATATTCCGAACAGCCGCCTGTTCACCTGAATCCCAACATGGATAAAATGCCGAAGTATAAATCCCAGGCGGCCAGCGGATTTTTCGCGGATGGAGGAACTATGCGGACACCGGCGGAAGGAACCGTTGCGGAATCCTGGCTGAAGGATGACCGTGCCTATTACGAGGGAACGGATGAAAACGGGAACCTGGTACTGCGTTCACCGGTTAAATTATCCTCAGAACTGATGATCCGCGGACAGGAGCGTTATAACATCTACTGCTCTCCCTGTCACGGCCGCACGGGAAACGGAAACGGCATCGTGGTCCAGCGCGGGTTCATTCCCCCTCCGGATTTCCACACGAATGTGATGCGCGCCAACCCCGACGGACATTTTTTCGGCGTGATCAGCAACGGCATCAGGAATATGCCGACGTACCGGCACCAGGTCGCCGTTCATGACCGGTGGGCAATCGTGAGTTACGTCCGGGCCCTTCAGCGCAGCCGGTTCGCTTCAGTTAACGACCTTCCCCTTGACAAACGCAAATAAAGAGATGACTATGAGTGACGATGTTTACCGTTTACCGGAACGAAAACCTTTTGGATTGTACGCATTGATCATTGGCGGGACCGGACTGGCCACGTCCGCTGCCGGGTGGGTTATGGATTCCGCCCAGTTCTACCATTCCTGGCTGACCGCGTTTGTCTTCTGGACGTCGATCGGCCTGGGCGGCCTCTTTTTCACGATGCTGCATCACCTTGTCGGCGCAACCTGGAGCGTCGTACTCCGGAGAATATCTGAGACCGTGATGGCCGTACTGCCACTGATGATCGTGTTTTTCATTCCCTTGATATTCGGGCTGCACACCCTGTACCACTGGAGCCACCCTGAAGCCGTTGCCGGGGACGCCATCCTCCAGAAAAAAGCAGGCTACCTTAACGAAACGTTTTTCCTGATCCGCACACTGGTTTATTTCATCATTTGGTCGGTTTTCGGCGCAGTCCTGTACAGAATGTCGGTGAAACAGGACGCCGGAAATACCGAAGTGAACAGGAAGATGCGCTCCGTCAGCGCGCCGGGCATGATCCTTTTCGCGCTAACGGCCACCTATGCCGCGTTCGACTGGCTGATGTCACTTGATCCGCACTGGTACTCGACCATATTCGGCGCGTATTATTTTGCCGGTTCGTTTCTCGGCGCGGTTTCCTTTTTCGTCCTGCTCGCGTTCCGTCTGCGGGCCGTGAATATTCTCAGCGATAAAATCACCGAAGAACATTACCATGATCTCGGAAAATGGATGTTCGGTTTCACGATTTTCTGGGCGTACATGGCGTTTTCGCAGTTTTTCCTGATCTGGTACGCGAACATCCCCGAAGAAACGGCGTTTTACCTGCACCGGTGGGAAGGCAGCTGGCAGGCCATGAGCCTGATCCTGCTGTTCGGGCAATTCGTTTTACCGTTCTTTCTGCTGATGATCCGTGCCGCGAAGCGCAACCCCCGCTACCTTGCCGGCGTCGCTGCGTTTGTGCTGATCATGCACTGGATTGACATGTACTGGCTTGTGATCCCCAATTTTCATAAAACCGGATTTCATTTTTCCTGGATGGACCCCGCATGCGCTGCGGGCATCGGCGGCATTTTCGTATGGTATTTCTGGTTCCGGCTGAAACGGCATCCGATCGTCCCGGTCCTTGATCCCCTGCTGGAGAAATCCATTCACATAAGAAATTAACGCTCATGCAAGAACCATTCTCAACGAACAACTCCGAAAAACCGGATTACCGGAAAGAAGACATCAGCACAGGCAGGCTGATCCTTTACATCGGGGGCGGTTTCGCTGTTTTTACGCTGTTGCTGATGCTGCTCATATTCGCGTTCAGCGGTAAGCCTGAAAAACCGGTTTCCGGCACAGCGGGCATCGCCGAACAAATGACAGCCCTCAAAAAGTCTGAAGACAGTATATTGACAACGTACGCCCTGACCGACAGCGCAAACCGCATCTACAGGGTTCCTGTGGACAGCGCCATGAAGCTGCTGCTGAACGAACCCGGCATTCAATCCAAGGATCCAACCGGGAAAAACCCCTGAACCGTTATCCTTTCAAACCGGCCGTGAATTTAGTTTTTTAAGACATCAACCTGTACCGCCGCAGTCGAGAATATGACTGAACAACGGGAATCCGTCACCAGAGAGATATGGTCATTTGAAGACCAGCTGATCCGAAGCCTGATCACCTTACGGAGGCTTGCCGTTACGGGATTTGCGGCCACTCTTTTCCAGGTCACCCTGGGCGGCTGGATCCGCGCGACCCGGATCAAACCCCTTTGCCCGGACTGGCCGACATGTTTCGGGAGGTGGATCCCTCCGTTATCGGCCTCCGACCTGCCCTCGGACATCAATCCGGCAGATTTTGATTTCCTCCTCGCCTGGATGGAATTCCTGCTGAGAGCATCCGGAATCGGGATCTTTGCTCTGATCTGTTTTACGACGTATTTCGCGGTAAAACGCCTGCATCATATCAGCTCCGTTTTTTTCTCATCGATCGGGATCATGACACTACTGATCCTTGAAATATGGATCGGCAGCCAGTTCTCTTACCTTTTCGTGCAGCCGATGGTTGTTTCCCTGCACACGGGCATAGCTTTCGTCCTGCTGAGCCTGATGGCTTATCAGATTTATCATTCGTACCTGAACAGCGAACCCTCGATGCGGGTACGCATTCAGCAGCCGGTTATGCTCCGGAGATGGCTCTCAGGCGTCTGGATCATCAGTTTATTCCAGATCGTCATGGGCTGCGAGGTGCGCCTTCATTTTTTGCGGCTGATTGAGATTTTCCCTAAACTGTCCCGTTATGAGATCTCGCATAAAATGACCGATACGGTCCACCTCCATGGCTGGCTGGGTTTCATGATGGCAGTGTTTACGGCTTATGTGAGTTACCGGATTATCCGGCTGAACGGAAATATCGTATTTATACGTTCCGGCGCCTGGTCTCTTGCCCTGATCAACATGACCCAGTTGCTGACCGGCGCGGCTTTAGTTACGCTGGGCGTTCCAGTAACCGCCCAGGTCCTGCATACGCTTTTATCGGCTCTTTTTATGGCTAATCTGGTAATTTTATACTTATCGCTGAAGCCCAGGATCTTCTGAAATCATTTCCACCGCACCGGGAAGCTTTTCAGGACAGAGCCGCAACCCGTCCGGGCCGGAATCGGGATTTCATATCCGGACACTGAGCAGGCTTACATTGATCCGCCGTACGGTTATTCAGTTTTTTCTGTGCGTTTCTTTTTCCTGCCGTTATTTCCGCTTTCTTCCAGCTTGAAATAGCTGACAAGAATCTGCAATTGTCCCGTAAGTTTTTCGAGATCTTCCGACGCGTTGGCGATCTGACGGATGGAGCCGGCGATTTGCTGGGTTGCCGAATCTACGCCCTTGATGTTTTCAGCCACCTGTTCGCTCGCCGTGGACTGCTCGTTGGAGGCGACAGCGATCTGGGATATCATATTCGTAAGTTTCTGGACGGTATCGACAATCTGCTGAAGGGCGTTCCGGGCCCTGTCGGTCGATGCCAGTCCCTGTTCCACTTCGCTCTTTCCGCTTTCCATCAGCCCGGTGACTTCCTGGACATGGCTTTGCATTTTTGCGATCAGTTCGTTGATTTCCAGTGTGGATTTGCCCGTCCGTTCCGCGAGTTTCTGGATCTCATACGCCACTACGGTAAAGCCCTTGCCCTTGTCGCCTGCCCGAACCGCTTCGACGGACGCGTTCAGGGCGATCAGATTGGTCTGTTTCGTGACTTCCGTGATGATCTGTGTGATCTTTCCGATCTGCGCGCTGCTGAGACTCAATGCATGGATCGTCTCTGATGTTTTTTTCACGCTCTCGGCGATCTTATTCATCCCGGACACGGTCTGGTCGATGACCTGCATGGCGTCCGAGGCGGCCAGATGGGTTTCCACGGCCATGTCCTTGGTCGCCGCGGTGTTCTGGGCATTCTGATAGATGGTCCGCGTCATTTCCTCGATGGCTGTTGCTGCGCCGGCTGTTTGTGCGGACTGTTTCCGGGCCTCGAGGGCAATCTGGTCCGTACTGGCCGATATTTCCTTCGCCGAAGCCGAAAGCGTATTGCTTGCGTGCATCAGCTCGATCAGGACCTTTCGGACCGAACCGACAAACTTGTCAAAAGACCGGCTCATGTACCCGATCTCATCCTCCCTCCGGATATTCATCACCATATTCAGGTTCGCCTGGTCCATCATCGTGGCAATGTGCCATATCGGCTTGGAGAATTTCCCCGAAAGAAAGATGATCGTCAGCAGAATGAGAAGGATCGTAGCCGCGCCGATAATCCCGATGACTGCGACGATTGCGTACACTGTCGCGAATATATCGGATTTGGCCGCGACAACGGCAAATGTCCAGTGCCCCGTTTCGACCGGTGCGTATTGAAGCACGGCGTCCGATCCGATGAAGGGATCGATAAAATCAATCTGACCCTCGGGTTTTACGCGGATGCTGTCCATGAGAGTCTGAAAAATCCGGTTCTGCCTGTTATTACCGAAATCCGCGATGGTGCTGTCGCCGATATATTTTTTTTCCCTGAATGACACGAGCTTTCCCTCGCGGCTGATCAGGAACGCGTAACCCTGATCCATCACTTTGATTTCACTAATGATCGTATCGATATCGTTCAGCAGTATATCTACCCCGCCAATGCCTGCAAATTTTCCATCATAATGGATCGGCGCAATGCAGGAAGTCATGATCACTCCCTCATCCAGGTAAGGTTCCATGACAACCATAGAATCGGCGTCTCTCGGGATAGCGTACCAGTCCCATTCGGGCTGTCCGGGTTCCAGCGGGGTAAAACATGCTTTGACAGATTCAGGGCCGTACACGCGGTTCCAGTAAAGGCCGAACCGGCCGTAATAACTCAGCGTGTCTTTCAGGTATAGGCGGTCTTTACCGTCAAAAATGTTCGGCTCAAAGGCGACATAAGTTCCCAATAATTTCGGATGCTGATCGAGTATGGCTTTGAGATAAGTACCGACCTCGTTCCGGTCTTTTCCCTTATAATGCTCCATGACATTGACGATCGTATAGGCGATTGCCTTGTTGGTTTTCATATCCGCGTCAAACTGCGCGGCATAACGGCGGGCTGTATCCTTTAACTGTTCCCTTGATATCGTCTGTACGTTTTGGTACAGGACATTATAACTTATGACAGCCGCCAAAACGGCGATGATGATAATCACCGGAATAATATATAAAATCAGCCGGGTGCGGATACTGAAGTACATATCAATCTCCTTTATCTGAATATAAAAAAGATGACATCCGTTTTAATAGGGTTGTCCTCCGAAAGGATAATTCGCTTGAAGATATGTAGGTTTTAAGTGATTATCAAATATAAAATGGTTGAAATTTTTTATTACAAAATACCAGGGCCGTAATCCTCATTCATACCGTAACGATTCCACGACGTTCGCTTTCGCCGCTTTCAGCGCGGGATAAAACCCGAACACCAGACCGACTAAAACCGACAAACCGAAACTCATCACCACCGCGACCGGCAGGATAATAAGATTCCAGCCCGCGTAAATTTCCAGCGCGGACGACGCGAGAAACGCGAGCCCGATTCCCAATACGCCTCCGATCAGGCAAATTAATAACGCCTCGATGATGAACTGAATCAGAATGTCTTTCTTTTTCGCGCCGACCGCTTTCCGTATGCCGATTTCCTTCGTGCGCTCCGTCACCGATACCACCATAATATTCATGATGCCGATTCCTCCCACAATCAGCGAGATCGCGGCGATTGACGCCAGCAGAACCGATAACGTCTCATTCGTTTCCTGCGCCGTAGTAATGATATCGGCCTGGTTGCGGATCTCAAAATCGTTCTCCTGGTCGGATCTCAGCCGGTGACGGCGGCGGAGTATGCGTTCGATGTCAAACGTCGCGTCATCCAGAGCCGACTGATCGGTTGTTTTAAACGATATGCCGCCGATGTAATCAATTCCGAAAATCCTCTGCTGGGCCGTGGACAGCGGCGTCACGATCTGGTCGTCCTGGTTCATCATTCCCGTCTGGCCTTTCGTGCCGAACATCCCGATGACCTGGAAGTTCTGACCCTTGATCTTCACGGTTTTACCGACCGGACTCTGATTGTCAAAAAGATTTTTATAAACGGTGTTTCCGATGATGCAGACCTTACTCCCGTTCTTGTATTCATCCGCGTTGAAAAAACGTCCGTCGCTGATTTCAAAATTCCGCACCGATGGATAGGACATAGTTGTTCCCACGATCTGGGTGTTGACATTTTTATTCAGGTATTTCACCTGCGCGTTTCTAGAAAGTTCGGCGGAAAAATCGATGATGGAAGAGGATTCGCGGTCAATGATTTCCGCGTCCTCGATCTTAAGCGTAACGGCCGTACCGGAACCCTGCTGGGCGTGGCCTGTGCGGTGCGATCCCGGTCTTACAATCAGCAAGTCTGTACCGAGTCCCTTAAGACGCTCGTTTACAGCTTGCCTTGCCCCTTCGCCCAGCGCCACAACCGTGATCACCGCCCCGACGCCGATGATGATGCCGAGCATCGTCAGCATCGTGCGCAGCTTGTTCGCTTTGAGCGAATTCCAGGCCGTTAAAAAACTTTCCTTCAGATTCATGTATTGATGTTTTCCGCGAAACTAATTTCGCCGTGACGGGCCCATTCCGCCGCCCATTCGGTTCTTCAGCATATCTTTGCGCTCCTGCGATTCCTGTTTCGCCTGAGAGAATTTGACCATATACACCTTGGTTGAATCCGTAAGTCCGCTGACGACTTCGGCTTCATCGAAATTCGCCGCGCCGATCTCGACCGGACGGAGGATGAGCTTTTCCGTTTCCCGTACGACGACAAATTTCTTTTTCGGTTGAATCCCTGATCCGCCGGAATCGGCTTTCATGAGATCGGATTTATTGGTTTTCTTTTCCCTGCGGGAATCCTTTTTAGGAGTTGTTTTAGACGAATCTGAATTTTTCCGCTCGGACGAACGTCCCGAAAAAACGCTTACATCAACTCCGGCATCTTTCAGGATTTTCATGTCGGTCTGGACTTCAGAATATTCCCGGAGCAATTCATTGGAAATCAGAAGAACGTCTTCCTTGTCAAAAATATCAATGGTAATCGTTCCGTTCATGCCCGATTTAAGTTTGTTGTTTTTATTGGGCACAAGAATGACCACGTCAAACGTAGTGACATTCTGGGTAACCGTCGACTGCGCGGCGATACGGATAACGCGTCCGTAAAAAACATCGTCCGGGTAAGCGTCGGCGATAATCTTCGTTTCCTGTCCGATGGCGATCCGTCCGATATCCACCTCGTCAACGGCGGCGATCATGTGAACCTCGTCCATATTAGCCACCCGCGCAATGGTCGTTCCCCCGCCGACATTGGATACCGCCGACGCGATAATTTGCCCCGCCGTCACATTGCGCGACAGAACAATCCCGTTGATCGGGGATAGAACAATGGTTTCAGCCAGCTTCTGCCGAGCGAGAATCAGCGACGACTGGGCTTTCACGAGACTTGATTTTGATTTTACGAAATCCACGTTGATCTGGTCGAAATCCTGCTGGGAAATCAGTTGCTTCTGGTACAGGTCGTTCGCCCGTTTCCAGTTGTTTTCCTGCTGGGTCAGCGTCGCGACCGCAACCTGCGAATCCGCGAGAGCCTGATCGTAGGCGTTGCGCGTATCGGTCTGGTCAAGCCTGGCAATCAGCTGCCCCGTCCGGATCCGGTCGCTGTTTTCAATCGGGATCTGTTCGACAATGCCGCTCGCCTTTGACTTCACCTCGATTACGTTGATGGGCGAAATGACACCCGTCGCGCTTACCGTTACGCGAAGTTCGCCCCGCCGCAGAGGCATTTCACGTTTGACGATAAAGTTAGTCGCCGGAGAAGAAACGCCGGGATCTGAATCCATCAAAAAAATGAAGTAATACAGACCGGCAATTACAGGGAACGCTATGAACGAAGTTATAATTACTTTTTTTTTCACGGCAGTCTTTCAGAATTAACATGAATAATGCATCTTCATACTGACGCGAAAACAGTATAAAAGTTTAATTTTAATTACAAGGATATTATTATCTTCCTTTTATCAGATCATATATCTTTTTCCGTCTTTTTACGACATCCTTAAGGGAGAAAGAATCTTGAAACATGATCCGAAAAAATTCCGTATACATGTCACCCGATTAAACCAAATCACCCGATACGGGTCTAAGGGTTTGTATGAATGAAACGAAAACGAAACTTATTAACAAACAACCTGAAAACACTTCAAGAAAGGATACGGTATGAAAACGATTCAAGCCTTCCTCATCGGCGCGCTGCTGATCACATTCTGGACCCAGACAGGATGCGCCCAGAAAGATGACAAAGCCGTCAAACTGAAAGACATCGAAGAGATGGACGATATCGATGTGATGATCGCGGGAAATTTCCCCGGACCGGGCATGGGATTTCATTTCGGCTGGCAGGACGATGACGATGATTTCGGCCCGGCCTGCGACGGCGGCGATCACATGATGTTATGCGAAAAAGAACTCGGGCTCAGCAAAGAACAGAAAGACAAAATCAAATCGCTTCATCTCGCTCTGAGAAAGCAGAATATCCCGCTGATGAGCGATCTTAAACTCAAACGCATCGAGATGAAAGAGCTTATGGACGCTGAGAAACCGGATAAAGACAAAGTCACGGCGAAAATCAAAGAAATGGAAACCATCAAGACGAAGCTTCATATCAATAAGGCAACGACGCGCATCGACGTGATGAACGTTTACACCAAAGAACAGCGTGAAAAACTCGAAGAACACCGCTGCATGCGCGGCCCCCGCCACATGGATCGTCCGCACAAAATGATGAAAAAATTCCGGTTTTTTGAAAAGGACTGATTCAGTCCCTCTCCTTCCTTGGTAAAAAGGCAGAGCGAGCGATCGTTCTGCCTTTTTTGCTATTCCGAAGGGAAAACATGCAATCATATAAATGCAAATTTTAAATAACTTGTGAATCCCGGTAAGCAAAGAATTTTCTATTTTTATTTTTATTTGACAATTTTTATCAATTCCTCTATATTGGCTCGACAATTCAGGAATCATTTAAAGAAATGAAAGAGCACGGATGTCGGTCACCTTTGATGAAGTAAAAAAGATAGCGTCACTGGCCCATCTGAGTTTCAACGACGGGGAACTTCTCAAATACACGGACCAGCTGAACCAGATCCTTGGATACGTGGAAAAACTCAATGAACTGGATACATCCGATGTTCCGGTCACTTATCATCCGGTTGAATACGGAAACGTCATGCGCGATGATGAGATACGCCCGGGACTGAGCGTTGACCAGGCCCTTCAGAACGCGCCTAAAAAAAGCTGGCAGTATTTTGTCGTTCCGAAAGTCATTTCCAAATCCGAGTAACCCATGCCCGCAAAATCCAAACGCCGAATCAGATCGAAATACATATTTGTCACCGGAGGTGTGATATCGTCGCTCGGGAAAGGCATTTCGGCCGCCAGCCTCGGCGTTCTTCTGAAAGCGCGCGGATATTCCGTGACCATCCAGAAATTCGACCCGTACATCAATGTCGATCCGGGTACGATGAGCCCCTATCAGCACGGCGAAGTTTATGTCACCGACGACGGGGCCGAAACCGATCTCGACCTCGGTCATTACGAGCGCTTCATCGACGTTAATATGACCGCGCAGAACAGCCATACGACCGGAAAAATTTACAAAACCGTGATCGACCGCGAGCGAAAAGGCGACTATCTCGGCGCGACCGTACAGGTCATTCCCCACATCACCGATGAGATCAAATCACGGATCACCCAGTTATCCAAAGAAGGCTACGAGTTTATCATCAGCGAAATCGGCGGCACGGTCGGCGATATCGAAAGCCTGCCGTTTCTTGAGGCCATCCGCCAGTTCTGCCTCGAAAAAGGCCCGAAAGACACGATCAATGTCCACGTGACGCTGGTGCCGTTCATCAAAACATCAGACGAGCTGAAAACGAAACCCACGCAGCACAGCGTTATGAAACTTCGCGAAATAGGAATCCAGCCGGACATCCTGTTATGCCGGTCCGAAAGATCGCTCCCGAAAGAATCCCGCGCCAAGATCGCCCTGTTCTGCAATGTCCATCCCGATGCGGTGTTTGACGCGCCGGACGTTCGGTCCATTTACGAGGTGCCGCAAATCCTCCATCAGAACGGGCTGGATGAACTGGTCCTGAAAAAACTCAATCTCCGGAGCGACCATATCCAGATCAGGGACTGGAAGGATCTGGTCGATAAAATCTACAACCCGGAACATCATGTCCGGATCGCCGTTTGCGGTAAATACACGGGCCTCCCGGACGCGTACAAAAGCATCGCCGAATCGTTCATCCACGCCGGAGTAATCAACCGCGCGAAAGTTTCTGTCGAATGGATCGATTCCAGCCGGCTTGAATCCGGGGATCCGGATGAAATATTCCGTGATATTCACGGCATCCTCGTACCCGGGGGATTCGGGTCGAGGGGCATCGAGGGCATGATCCTCGGAGTGCAGCACGCGAGAGTGAACAGGATCCCGTTTTTCGGCATTTGCCTCGGCATGCAGTGTATGTCGATCGAATTCGCGCGGAACGTTTGCGGGCTGGCCGGCGCCAACAGCGGAGAATTCTCCCGGCGCACCCGGCATCCTGTAATCGACCTGATGGAATCGCAGAAACAAATCAAGGAAATGGGCGCGACCATGAGGCTCGGCACGTATCCCTGCGTGATCCAGAACCAGACGAGAGCGTTCGCCTCGTACGGCACCCACCTGATCCACGAACGGCACCGCCACCGGTACGAATTCAACAATCATTATATCGACACGTTCAGGAAAAATGGAATGGTTTTTTCGGGCATGTCACCGGACGAGAAACTTGTCGAGATGATCGAACTTCCGGATCATCCCTGGTTTATGGGAGTGCAGTTCCACCCGGAGCTCAAATCCCGCGCCATCAAGGCCCATCCGCTGTTCCGGGAATTTGTCAAAGCCGCTTTGCAATACAGCCAGCAGAAACCGCGTTCCTGATCCTGCGGTTCCGGACAGAATAATAACACTCAATGATCTAACCGGCCAGAGCCGGAGGAAAGTCCGCCGATGTCCTCTGTCATTCAGTCCGATGTACTTATTATCGGCAGCGGGATCGCCGGCCTTTCGGCGGCACTGAAATGCGCAACTTCCGCTACCGTCGTACTGATCACAAAAAAAGAAGACACCGAAAGTAATACCAATTACGCGCAGGGCGGCATCGCCTCGGTCATCGGACCGGACGACAGCTTTGACCTGCATATTCAGGATACCATCAGCGCCGGAGCGGGCTTGTGCCATCGTGAATCGGTGGAACTGATTGTCCGCCATGGCCCGCAGGCGATCGAGGAACTCATCAATACCGGAGTCCGGTTCACTCAGGAACAAAACCATCTGGACCTCGGGAAAGAGGGCGGGCACTCGCGGCACCGCATTGTTCACGCGAAAGACCTCACCGGCCGGGAAATCGAGCGGGCCCTGATCCATGCCGCCAAGAATCACCCGAACATCCGCATCTTCGAGAATCATATCGCGATGGAACTGATCACCGAGCATCATCTCCGGATAAAAATCACCGGCCCGGAAAACATTTCCTGTTACGGGGCCTACGCACTCGACGAAAAGCAGAACCTGATCCGGCAGTTTCACTCGAAAGTCACGGTGCTATGCACGGGAGGGTGCGGGCATGTATACAGGCACACCACCAACCCCCTGATCGCCACCGGCGACGGGATCGCGATGGCTTACCGGGCGGGCGCGCGTATCGGGAACCTGGAATTCATGCAGTTTCATCCGACGACGCTGTACCATCCCGCCGCAAGATCGTTCCTGATCAGCGAAGCCATCCGTGGTTTCGGCGCCCATCTTGTCAACGCCGGCGAAGAACGCTTCATGGACCGCTATCATGAACAGAAGGAACTCGCCCCGCGGGACATCGTGGCGCGGGCCATCGACGCCGAAATCAAGAAACGGGGCGACGCCTGCGTGTATCTCGATCTCCGCCATATCGGACGCGACCAGGTCATCAGTCATTTCCCCAATATTTTCAGCAAATGCCTCGATTATAAAATCGATATCACCCGGGAACTGATCCCGGTCGTGCCGGCAGCCCATTACATGTGCGGCGGCGTCCTGACAGGACTCGACGGACGGACCGATATCCGGCGGCTGTACGCCTGCGGTGAAGTGGCGCTCACCGGCGTGCACGGGGCTAACCGTCTCGCGAGCAATTCGCTCCTCGAAGCCGTCGTTTTCGCCGGCATTGTCGCTGATAAAGCCGGACAATTCATCCGGCAAACCGTATTGAATGATCCGGAATTCCCGGGATGGGACGATACCGGAACATTCAGCAATGAAGAATGGATTCTGATTTCCCACAACCGGGAGGAAATCCAGAAAATCATGTGGGATTACGTGGGGATTGTCCGGTCAGACCTCCGGCTCGAGCGGGCCGAACGCAGGATCGAACTACTGTCCGAGGAAATCGAGAATTTTTACAAGCGCACAAAAATCACGGAAGGGCTCATCGAACTGAGGAACATCGCCAAAGTGGCCAAACTCATTGTCCGCTGCGCGAAACGGCGGAAAGAAAGCCGCGGCCTGCATTACACGACCGATTACCCCGGGACGCCGGCCGATGATCTTGCCCGGGACACAATCACGCATACTTTTAATCACAAATAAGACTTTGTGCATAGATCTTTTCTATGCTCCACCATGCACGTTAAATATACCGTTTGCATCTATTTTTGACGTTTTACGGAACCTAAAAACCTCTTATCCAAATATTGTTTGATTTACCCCGGAAGATATTATATTTCAGTTCTGAGGGATAACTTATTAACCGGTTCCCCGTAAAACTGAATATGAAAGAAACAAAAGAGAAGGATCCATGAAAAAACAAATCCGCGTTTCGGCAGCAGCGGCCAGTGCTCTCCTGGTACTGGCTTCATTCATTCCCGTACAATCCCTTTTTTCCCAGCAGAACGTAAACCCGTTCACGATCGGCGAAATCCGCAAACAGAAATCATCCATACTGAATGAGGAACGAACTCTTTATATCAGCCTTCCCCGGTCTTATGAGCGTTCCACTCAATCCTATCCGGTTTTGTATTTGCTGGACGCCGAATCGCATTTTTATTACGTCGCGGGAATGATGCGTTTTCTTGCGGAAAACTCCTCGGTTCCGGAAATGATCGTCATCGGCATCGAGAATATCGACCGGAACCGGGATTTCACTCCCACCCATACGGATGCTGTACCGGTCAGCGGTAAGGCTGATTCTTTCATACGGTATCTGAATGAGGAAGTCATTCCTTATGTCGGAAAAAACTTCAGGGCGTCAGATTACAGAATCATTCACGGACACTCCCTGGGAGGAATGTTCGCGCTTTACCTGCTGGGCCGTCATCCGGACATGTTCGAAGCCTATATCACCATCGCACCGTGGCTGATCTATGACAACCATTTTATCGTCAAAGACCTTGAAACATCTCTTATGAAACTGAGTGTACATGATAAATTCCTATACATGACCCTTGGGAACGAACCGCTGATTTTTCCGGACATGGACAGTCTCCGGCGGATCCTAAAGGAAAAAGCGCCGAAAAACCTGAACTGGTCTTTCCAGCTGTTTGAACAGGAAGATCACAATACGGTTCCTCTCAATTCGTTGTTTTACGGAATGAAGAAATTATTCGCAGACTGGTCTGTCACCGATGAACTGGCCGCAGAGGGAGCGGACTCCATCGGCCGGCATTTCAGCAGGCTTTCCGCGAAATTCGGTTTTGAAATCAGAGTGCCGGAGAACCGTCTCAACGCGTCAGGGTACAATTATATCGGCTCAAAAAAAATCAGGGAGGCGGTTGCCGTGCTCCTTTATAACACCCGGCTGTATCCGGAATCCGCAAATACATTCGACAGCCTCGGCGACGCCTATGAGGCCTCGGGAGAAAATCAGAAAGCGGTTGAATGCGCGGAAAAAGCGCTTGACCTCTTAAGGAAAAATACCGCGCTGGATGACAACACTCGAAAAGGGATCACGGCAAGCGCACAGGATAAGCTGAAGAGGCTGAAGAAATAACGATATAAAGGAACAACTAAATGAAAAAGTTAATATTCCTTGTTCTTTTGCTGGCGGGCTGCGTACGCCCTGCCGAAAATTCCGATGATCCTGGAAATCTTGAAACCGCGATCAGCTCTTTTTATGGCGCGATTGAAAAAGGGGATGACCAGGCGCGTTTCGAGGTTTACGCGGACAGCGTCATCCTGCTGCCGGACCACGGGCGATGGATCCGCGGCAAGACGGAGCTGGCCAGAGCGCTCGGACTGAACGATCCTCCAACCGGGAAAAAATACATTTTCAGGATTAAAGATCTCCAAAGGCTTGAGACGGCCATTTCCGGGAATATTGCCTACACCATCAATGAGTATGCATATACCTGGCATGAGGAAGGAAATCCCCCTGACTGGAAAAAAACCAAAAATGTTCATATCTGGCGGAAACAGGCGAACGGCAGATGGAAAATGCAGGCCGATATCTGGAACAGTATCGAGAGATAGATATCTATCCATTTACTAATGATGAGGCAACAGCGTGGAAAACAAATTACGATTCTTCCTTTTGACATTTCCCTTCATTCTGTCAGCGACAATTTACGGGAGCACACTGAACGTACCCGCCCCGTATGCAACAATACAGTCGGCGATCGACGCGGCTGCCGGCGGCGACACCGTTCTGGTCGCATCCGGCCTGTATTTTGAGAATATCAGTTACCGCGGCAAGGGAATAACCGTCGCAAGCCATTTCATTTTGAATTCCGACCCGTCTTTCATCTATTCAACGGTCATTGACGGCAGTCAGCCGGCGCACGCGGATACGGCGAGTTGTGTGCTGATCACACGTCCGAATAATTCCACAGCTTCCGATACTTCGGCCGCGCTGATCGGTTTTACCATCCGGAACGGTACGGGCACACGGTGGCTGGATGAGCACGGCGCAGGTTATTACCGGGAAGGGGGCGGTATTCTTACCCAGTACATATCCCCGCGCATCAAGCACAACCTCATCATCGATAATTCAGCGACGAGCACAGCCGGCTGCACCAGCGCCGGGGGCGGTGGAATCCGCTGCGGAGACGGCAATCCGCGCATCATGAACAATGTCATTTTGCGGAACACGGCGCTATACGGGCCGGGCATCGTGATCAATTACTGCGGAGGAATCATCCGGAACAACATCATCCACCGGAACACCGGCGGCAGCGCTTATTACGGAGGTTCCGCGATATGGGCCAACAGCGACGGCCCCTCCCAGAAAACCATCGAGAATAACACGCTCATTTCCAACACGGCCGCCGTGTCCAACGGCACCGGAGGAATCCTGATGTGGGCCACGTCTTGCGCCCTGAAAAACAACCTTCTCTGGGACAACACCCCTACCCAGATGCGGACCGCGGGAGGAGGAAGTTTCGCCGCATCGTACAATACGGTCCAGGGCGGATTTGCGGGAACCGGAAACCTCAGCCTGAACCCGCGGTTCGCGGACAGCTGTTCCTTTCTGTCGGACCTTTCCCCCTGCATCGATGCTGGCGACAGCGTGGCAGCGTATAACGATCCCGAACATCCGTCAGCACCCGGTTTCGCGGAATGGCCGTCCGGAGGCACTTTACGGAATGATCAGGGAGCCTACGGCGGGCCGGGCCGGACTGAATTACCTTCATTTTCAGGTGCCTGGTTCCAGTTATCCACATTACTCATCAATTTCGGAACTGTTCAGCAGTACGATTCAGTCACCGGAAAGATCATTCTTGCCAATAAAGGCGTTAATCCCCTGTTTGTTGACAGCGTTGTAATAAAAAATCATACTGCTGGCGTTTCCGTACAAAACCTTCTTCCCTGCACTTTTTCCCCGCTATGGACGGATACGATATTCATTCTCTGGAAACCGGTATCCGCGGCCCCTCTCGAAGATACAGTTCTGATTTATCATTCCGATACGTCAACGGTTTCACCGCAGATGACCAGGATTACAGGTACGGTCACGCCGGTCGGCATACCGGATCATCACGGAAAACCTTATCGTTTCGCCCTGGGCCAGAATTATCCGAATCCGTTCAATCCATCGACTACCATCGAATACAGCGTTCCCCGGACTGCGAAAGTGTCTCTCATCGTTTATAATCTTTTAGGGCAGCCTGTTGCTGTACTGGCAGAAGGCCTCAGGGTGCCCGGAATATACAAAGCGGAATGGAACGGGAAAAACGATAAGATCCAATCCGTTTCAACCGGCGTTTACCTGTACCGGCTAAAAGTCAACGATGAAGTCCTGACTAGAAAAATGATCCTGATACGGTAAAATGCTGTTCGATTCACGATGACTGCGATCGGGAAGGGTTTTTCAGACGCTCAAACTTTTCCGAATTGCCTGATCCTTCCTTACAGCGACGGATATTTCATTCCTGAACCTTCCCGGCTAAACACCGGTACATTTGTTCATCCCTAAAAAAACATTTTGAATAAACCCGGCATTATTTGTTTTCTTCAGATCTTTCGATTACAATTTGGAATAGAATGATTCTGCACGTTCAACTTGTTTTAAAATTATCATAAATGACAAAGTATGCATTTTCCGTCATTTATCCTTTCACTTCCATTTAACGGGATCGGTAAGATACATCCAAATGATGATATTGATAAATATTCGGATATTTTCTTAAAAATTAATAATTCATAAAAAATCTTGACTATATACTAAAAATAATATATAATTATTGTCTATTTTTGATGTAAGTGATTTATCTTATTGAATTTACGGTTCAGTAAAATGCACGTGATTCTCGAAAAAATAATGACTCTGGAAGATGGTGAACATGAATTCCCCTTTGAGAGTTCACATCACGATCTTCATCTGGATATGAAGGATTTTGAAGGCCATACGGTATTTCCCAATACCATCTATACAGCCGTCAACGTAAAAAAAACGGGTCATACATACTACCTTGTCATCAAAACAAGAACCTTGTCCCACTTCATGTGCGACCGATGCCTGGCCGATATCGATTTGCCCGTCGAAGGCACCACGTCGATTGTATATTCCAATCTTCATCACAATCAGAGCGTAAAACAGGAGGATGACTTCAGGCCCATCAATCTCCGGCAGACCAACGCGATCAACCTGAACAAAGACGTACGGGATATACTGATCCTTTCGATCCCGAACAAGATTCTGTGCCGCCCCGATTGCAAGGGACTTTGCGTGCAGTGCGGTGCGGACCTTAACGAGCGTTTATGCGAACACGCCCGGGCGCATGAACCGATCATGGTATAAAATTCATTATTATATTTCAAGGAGTACCCATGCCTAACCCAAAACGCAGACATTCAGCCATCCGGCGCGACAAACGCCGCACCCACTGGAAAATCGACGGCGCCGCGGTCATGAATTGCCCGAACTGCAACCAGCCCAAACAGCCTCATATTATTTGCAAACACTGCGGCTTTTATGACGGACGCCAGATCACCATCACCAAGGAAATGGAATAATCTAACTCACCATTTTCACCTCACCAACTGAAAGCGGACTACCCATGAAGATCATTGTTGACGCCATGGGCGGGGATGAAGCCCCTGCGAAAATCGTTGACGGAGCCGTTCTCGCCGCGCGAGAGTTCCATGAACAGTCCGCCGGTCATTCCGTTGTTCTGACCGGCCCCAAAGACGTCCTGATGAACGCAGTGAAAATCGCCCAGGGCGAATCCCTGATCGGTCAGGCCCTGCACATCGTCCACACGGATGAATTCATCACGATGGACGAATCGCCCTCGGTCGCTCTGGTCAAGAAACCGAAATCGTCGATCCATCTCGGGGTTGAACTGGTGAAAAAGGGCGAGGCACAGGCGTTCATCAGCATGGGAAACACCGGAGCAGTCATGGCGGTCGGCACCATGGGACTCGGCCGCATCGAGGGCATCCTGAGGCCGGCCATCGGCGCGTTTTTCCCGACCATCACGAATGATGACACGCTGATCCTGGACGTCGGATCCAACGTAGACTGCAAGCCCCAGCAACTGCTTCAGTTCGGGCTGATGGGCAGCGTGTACATGCGGCTGATGCGGAACCGGCCGGAACCCAGAGTCGGACTGATCAGTGTCGGCGAGGAAGACACAAAGGGCAACGAACTGACGATCAAAACCAACGAGCTTTTCCGGCAAAAAAATATTTTTAATTTCTGCGGAAACCAGGAAGGCCGAGACCTGATGATGGGAAAAGCCGACGTGATCGTTTGCGACGGGTTCACGGGAAATGTGGTCCTGAAACTGGCCGAAAGTTTCATCAAGATCCTGAAAAAGAAAATCGCCGGACACGTCCAGCAGGCCGGACCCGAAGCCGGAAAAATCTTCAACGACTTTTTCACCCGAAGCATGTCCCAGTGGGATTACCAGTCTCACGGCGGCGTTCCGCTCCTGGGCGTGAACGGCGTGGTCATCATCGGGCACGGCAGCTCTTCGGCCAAAGCCGTACAGAAAGCCGTGCATGTCGCGAAAGAAATGGTGGAAAAGAAAATCAACCAGGTCATCGCGGAAAAAGTCAAATTAACGGAACTGTAACCATTCATTAATAAAAGATATTTATTATGTCCACACCCCCCTATCGCGCAGCCATAACCGCCGTTTCCCACTGGGTACCGGAAAAAATTCTTACCAACGCCGATCTGGAAAAAATGGTCGATACCACGGATGAATGGATTTACACGCGTACCGGAATCCGTGAACGGCATATCCTTGAACCGGGCAAAGCCACGTCTTATCTCGCCACGGAAGCCGGGAAACTCCTGCTTGAGAAAACCGGCGTCGGAAAAGACGAAATTGATCTGATCGTTTTTTCGACCGTTACGCCCGATATGTTTTTCCCGTCCACGGCCTGTCTCCTCCAGCGCAACCTGGGACTGACGAATGTCTGGGGTTTTGACCTGATCGCGGCATGCTGCGGGTTCACCTATGCCTTAAGCGTTGCCACTCAGTTTATAGAGTCCGGCCGGGCCAAAAAGGTCCTCGCGGTCGGTGCGGATAAAATGACTTCCATTACGGATTATACCGAACGGAACAACTGCATCCTGTTCGGAGATGCCGGCGGAGTCGCGTTACTGGAACGATCCGCGGATCCGGAACTCGGCATTATCGATTTTTACAATACCATTGACGGAACCGGCGCGGAATTTCTCAACATGCCGGGCGGAGGAAGCCTGAACCCGCCGACCCATGAAACCGTCGATAAAAAAATGCATTACATCTTCCAGGACGGCAAAACTGTTTACCAGCACGCCGTCAAGGGCATGTCCGACGCGGCAGTAACGGTGCTGGAACGGAACGGTTACAGCGGGAAGGACGTAAATCTTTTAGTTCCCCATCAGGCCAACAAGCGCATCATTGATTCGGTAAAAAACCGTCTCAAGCTGAACGATGATCAGGTCATGATCAACATTGACCGTTACGGTAATACGACCACGGCTACCATTCCGATTTGCCTGTCCGAGGCTGTGGAAACAAAAAGGGTAAAGAAAGGCGATTTAGTCGTTGTCGCGGCGTTCGGCGGCGGATTCACCACCAGCGGCATTCTGATGCGCTGGGCTTATTAATTTTACAGGAATCATATG
Source organism: uncultured Bacteroidota bacterium (assembly GCA_964410965.1). Lineage (GTDB taxonomy): Bacteria > CLD3 > CLD3 > SB21 > JBBIRG01 > JBBIRG01. The sequence goes on from CAYPIY010000005.1 coordinate 43,834, forward strand.
TCCAAAACAGCATTTGTTTTTCCAGGTCAGGGAGCGCAGTATGTCGGCATGGGAAAGGATTTTTTCGAACAGTATGATATTGCCAGGCGACTGTATCAACAGGCCAATGACATACTCGGTTTCGACCTGATGAAAATTTCATTCGAAGGACCGGAAGACTCCCTGAGACAGACCCGGGTCACGCAGCCCGCGATATTCGTTCACAGCATCGTCGCGCTGGAGGTCACGAAAGAGCTCCGGGGTGAGGCCCTGAAACCATGCGCGATGGCAGCCGGTCACAGCCTCGGTGAATATTCGGCGCTTGTCGCAACGGGATTTATGACGTTTGAAGACGCGCTGAAAGTAGTCAAAGTCCGGTCTTCGGGCATGCAGAAAGCCGGCGAAGAGCAGAAAGGCACGATGGCCGCTGTCATGGGGCTGGAAACGGATGTCCTTGAAGCCGTTTGCAAAGAAGCCGCATCCAAAGGGACTGTTCAGTGCGCCAATTTCAATTCGCCCGGACAGATCGTGATCTCGGGCAGCGTGGAAGGCGTGCACGAAGCCATGGCCATCGCCAAGAACCGGGGAGCCCGGATGGTGAAAGAATTGGTTGTCAGCGGCGCATTCCATTCCCCTCTGATGCAGTCCGCCCGACAGGCTGTTTCGGATATCCTGAATCAGACCATCGTCAAAAACAGCGAGGTTCCGGTTTACGCCAATGTCACCGCAAAACCCGTCACATCAGGAACTGACGTGAAAGACCTGCTGGTTGAACAGATTACCAGCGCCGTGCGGTGGCAGGAATCCGTTGCCCGCATGATCGAGAACGGAGCGTCGATGTTTTACGAATTCGGACCCGGCAACGTCCTCCAGGGACTGATCAAGCGCATCGACAAAAACGTTATTTGTGAGTGCATCGGGAAAACCGATGATCTGAATAAAATCTGATCTTTGAAAATGTTAACCGAAAAAGTCGCCGTCATCACCGGGTCCTCCCGCGGAATCGGCAGGGCGGTCGCGACGGAATTCCTGAAAAACGGAGCCTTCGTTGTCCTGAACGGAAAATCGGATGAACGCCTTGAACAAACCCGTTCCGAACTCTCGGCTGAAGGATACGGTGAGCGCATTCTTGCCGTCCCGGCCGATGTCTCTGCCGAAAGCGGTGTGATATCGCTGATGGAAAAAACCCAGGAACGTTTCAGCCGGATTGACATCCTGGTCAACAATGCCGGTGTATATAAAAACAGCCTGCTTGTGCGCATGGATCTTGACGAATGGGAATGGGTGATGGTAAATAACCTCCGAAGCGCGTTTTTATGTTCCCGGTACGCCGCGAAAATCATGATGAAACAGCGTTCCGGACGGATTATTAACGTTTCATCGGTCGTCGCGCTGGGCGGGAATCCCTTTCAGTCCAATTACGCAGCCTCCAAAGCCGGACTGGACGGGCTTACGATGTCCTCGGCCAAAGAACTTGCCCCCTTCGGAATCACCGTGAATTCCGTTGCCCCGGGTTATATCCTCACGGACATGACGAAGGATTTTCCGGAAGACATGAAAAAGGAACTGTTCAGGTTCATCCCCCTTAACCGGGCCGGAACCGCCGAAGAAGTCGCTCATTTGGTAAAATTCCTGGCGTCGGATGAATCCTCGTATATCACCGGTCAGGTGATTCAGGTAGACGGGGGACGCGTCATACGGTGAACAATTAACTGACTCAAATAAAACAGACCCAAAACCATTAAGGAGAATGCATCATGACACGCGAAGAAATCGAAAAAAAAGTCAAGGAAATCATTGTGAAAAAACTCGGCGTGACCGAATCCGAAGTGACAAAAGACGCTTCCTACGTTGAAGACCTCGGCGCGGACTCTCTGGATCAGGTTGAACTGGTCATGGAATTTGAGGATTCATTCGGACTGGGCGAAAAAATATCCGAAGAAGAAGCCGCGAAACTCAGCACCGTGGGTTCGACGGTTGATTATTTAGTCGCTAAATTAGGTTAAGTTTATTTTTCAGCAGGAATCTGTGATGAGCTTTCATCACGGATTTCCTGCCAATATTTATTGAGTCACAGGATCGCACAAATTGAGGAGCAAGTCATGGAAAAACGTAGAGTGGTCATCACGGGTTTGGGAGCCATTACACCCATCGGTCTGAATGTTGCGGAATACTGGAAAGGGCTGACCGAAGGAAAAAACGGCGTTGATCTGATCACCCTGATTAACACGGAAAAACATGAAACCAAGTTTGCCGCTGAGGTCAAGAATTTCGACCCGGCGCCGTACATCGACCGCAAAGAGGCCCGTCGAATGGACCGGTTCTGTCAGTTTGCCGTCGCAGCCGCAAAACAGGCGGTTGAAGACGCTAAATTGAATGATCCGTCAATCGACAAGAACCGTGTCGGCTGTGTGATCGGCAGCGGGATCGGGGGATTCAATACTTTTGAGGACCAGTTTGAAACGCTTCTTCAGAAAGGCCCCGGCCGTGTCAGCCCCTTCTTTGTTCCGATGCTGATTATCGATATTATTGCCGGGCATGTCGCGATCACGTTTGGTTTCAAAGGACTGAATTACGCGACCGTTTCAGCCTGCGCGACCAGCAGTCATTCGATTGGCAACGCTTTTATCCATGTACAACGCGGCGATATTGACGCAGCCGTTTGCGGCGGCGGCGAAGCCAGCATCACAAGGATGGGAGTGGCGGGTTTTAACGCCATGAAAGCCCTTTCTACGCGCAACGACGACTATAAACACGCCAGCCGGCCGTTTGACAAGAACCGCGACGGGTTCGTGATGGGCGAAGGATCGGGCATCCTGATTCTGGAGGAACTGAATCACGCCCTGAAACGCGGCGCTGAAATTTACGGCGAGGTGGCGGGAGTCGGTTACACGGACGACGCCTACCACATCACGGCCCCGGCCGAAGGCGGAGAAGGAGCCGCCCGGGCGATGCAGCTCGCGATGAACGACGGCGGCCTCAGGCCGGAACAGATCGGATACATCAACGCTCACGGCACATCCACGGAATACAATGACAAGAACGAAACGGCCGCCATTAAGACCGTCTTCGGAAAACACGCTTACGAACTCGTCGTCAGTTCCACCAAATCCATGACGGGCCATCTGCTGGGCGCCGCCGGAGCGATTGAAATGATCGCCACGGTACTGGCCATCAGAAATTCCGTCATCCCGCCGACCATCAATTATGAAACACCCGATGAGGATTGCGACCTGAATTACGCGCCGAACAAAGCCGTCCGGAAAACCCTCGATGCGGCACTGTGCAACACGTTCGGTTTCGGCGGGCATAATACCTGCATTGCCGTTAAAAAATACAACGGTTAAAAGAAATTTCAGGCCCTCACCAGGATGACCATGCACAGCCTGCCGAATTTCATGAAGAGCCCGACCCTTCCGGCCTGGTTGTCCTTTTTAAGAAAAGTTACTTTCAGGCGTAGGAGCATAAGCTCCCTTCCGGGCACGGGCGAAATGACGGCCGCGGACATGCAGGCACTGGCTTTCTCTTTTGAGAACAGAACCCGCTACCGTTTCCGGAATCCCGAACTGCTGATCCAGGCGCTTAAACACCGCTCGTATCTGAATGTGACCTCCGAAAAACGCTGCCAGTCCTATGAAAGACTGGAATTCCTGGGCGACGCCATCTTGAATCTCATAGTTACGGAATTGCTGTTTTCGCGCTTTCCCAGCCAGGACGAGGGGATCATGACGAAGGAGAAAGCTACGCTGGTCAACAAGAAAATCCTGGCCTCCAAAGCGGCCGGTCTGCGGCTGGGTGATATGATCCTTCTGAGCGAAAGCGAGGAAAAAGTCGGCGGACGGCGCAGGATGTCCATTCTGGCCGATGTCATGGAATCGGTCATCGGCGCGGTCTTTCTGGACAGCGGCTATACGGATGCGCGGAAAATAGCGCTTCGGTTTGTCTACAACGACCTGGATCATATCCTGAACGATTTCCAGAGCATGAATTTCAAGGGAACCCTCCTGGAACTGACTCAGGGTAAAAACTGGGGCATTCCGGTCTACATGGTAACCGGGGAACGGGGTCCCGAACACAGGAAAGAATTCACCGTTCAGGTTCAAATTAAAAATGTCCCCTACGGCAGCGGAACCGGACTAAGCAAGAAAGAAGCGGAACAATCCGCGGCCCGGGAAGCCCTGATCAAACTGAACGCTTTAACATAAAAAAGGATCCTTCATTTATGAAGAAACTTTGCGTCATCGGAACCGGTTATGTCGGATTGGTTACCGGCGCCTGCCTCGCCGATTTCGGCAACCATGTGATTTGCTCGGATATTGACGAAGACAAAATCAGCAAGCTGAAACAGGGAATCATCCCGATCTATGAACCCGGCCTGAAGGAAGTAGTGGACCGGAACGTTCTGAAAAACCGGCTGATCTTTTCAACGGACGTGGTTCAGGCGATCCGCGATACGGAAGTCATCTTTATCGCGGTGGGAACTCCGCCGGGAGCGGGAGGCGAAGCCGACCTCTCGACGGTGCTGAAAGTATCGGAGACGATCGCGAAAAACCTGAACGGCTATAAAGTCATTGTCACAAAAAGCACGGTGCCGGCGGGAACCGGTGAAAAGGTTCGGAATGTGATCCTGCAGCAGGGACCGAAAAATGCGGAATTCGACGTGGTGTCCAATCCTGAATTCCTCCGCGAAGGATCGGCCGTTGATGATTTCATGCGCCCGGACAGGGTCGTGATCGGCGTCAACAGCGACCGTGCCGCCGAGGTCATGCGGCATGTGTACCGCCCGCTGTATATCAATGAAACGCCTATGGTCATCACCAACGTCGAAAGCTCCGAAATGATCAAGTACGCGTCCAATGCGTTTCTTGCCGTAAAAATATCATTCATCAACGAAGTCGCCAACATCTGCGAGCAGATCGGGGCGGATGTCCATGTCGTCGCCAAAGCCATGGGACTCGACGGGCGTATCAGCCCGAAATTCCTGCATGCAGGCGGAGGATACGGCGGCTCCTGTTTCCCGAAAGACACCCTGGCGCTCGTGAAAACCGCCGAGGATGTGAAAACGCCCACTATGGTCGTTAAAGCGGCGATCGAAGCGAATGAAAAACAAAAATTACGCATGGTTGGTAAAATCAAATCGCTGGTCGGCGATCTGAAAGGAAAAACGATCGGCCTGCTCGGACTCGCTTTCAAGCCCAACACCGATGATATCCGCGATGCAACTTCCCTGGTAATTATCGGGGAAATCCTCAAATCCGGGGGAAAGGTCAAAGCGTACGACCCTGCGGCCATGGATTCTGTGAAAGCCCAGTACCCGCAGTTTACCATCGATTACAAAAACGACGCTTACGAAGTGGCGAAAGACGCGGACTGCCTGGTTATCGTGACCGAATGGAATGAGTTCAGGGAACTCGACCTGACCCGCATCAGGGCAGAGCTGAAAGCCCCCAATGTTGTAGACTGCAGAAATGTCTATACTCCAAAAGAAATGAAACAACTCGGTTTTGAATACACCGGCGTAGGCCGCGGGATTAGAATTTAAAAACACACAAAGGATTTTCTCTCTATGAACCTCGAATCAAAAATCAAAGATAAATCCATGACCGTCGGCATCGTCGGCCTCGGATATGTGGGATTGCCGCTGGCCGTCGAATTCGCCTCGAACGGCTTTACTACACTCGGAATTGACGTCGATGAGAAAAAAGTCAACAGCGTAAACGCCGGACGTAATTACATCGAAGATATCCCGAACGAGCGCTTTCAGCAGTGCATAAAATCGGGTAAGCTGAAGGCAGAGGCGCATTACGACAGCGTCGCCAAGCTTGATGCGGTTTTCATTTGCGTTCCGACCCCGTTCACCGACAACAAGGAGCCGGACGTTACGTACATCGTTGAATCGACAAAGTCGATCGCGAAACATCTCCGGAAAGACCAGCTGATCATCCTGAAAAGCACGACATTTCCGGAAACCACGGACGGGATCGTCCTTCCGATCCTCGCCAAAACCGGCCTGAAAGTCGGTGTGGATTTTTACCTGGCGTTTTCTCCTGAACGTATTGACCCGGGCAACAAGCAGTTCATGACGCATAATACCCCTACGGTCGTCGGCGGTTACACCCCGCGATGCACGGAACTCGCCTGCCTGGTCAACGCCCAGATCATTGAAAAGATCGTCCCGGTATCCACGACCAAGGCGGCGGAAATGTGCAAACTGCTCGAGAATATTTTCCGGAGCGTCAACATCGCTCTGGTCAACGAACTGGCACAGCTCTGCGACCGCATGGGCGGCATCAACATGTGGGAAGTGATCCGTGCGGCGTCGACCAAGCCGTTCGGGTACATGCCTTTTTACCCCGGCCCCGGCATCGGCGGACACTGTATTCTGATCGATCCGTATTACCTATCATGGAAAGCCCGCCAGTACGACTTCCATACGAACTTCATTGAACTCGCGGCCGAAGTCAACGAGAATATGCCCTACTACTGCTATTCGATGATCGTCGAATGTCTGGCCACACAGGGAGTAAAATTATCGGATTCGAAAATCCTCGTTCTCGGCGCTTCCTTTAAAAAAGACGTCGACGATATCCGGCATTCCCCGTCTCTGAAAGTTATGGAAATCCTTATGCAGCGCGGCATATCCAACGTTGTGTACAACGATCCGCATGTGCCTGAAGTGGAATTGCTCGGAAGGAAATTCACCTCGCAGACGTTAACGCCTGAACTGCTGAAAAACGTCCATTGCGTGTTTATCGGCACGGATCATTCTTCCTATGATTATAAAATGATCATGAATCATACCGGATTCATCGTCGACTCGCGCAACGCTGTCAAAGACCTGAAGAACCCGGGCTGCAAAGTTATGGTTCTGGGATCGGGCAAATTCACGCATGAACTGATGCAGTAAAGAAAGGATCCGGTTTTGAAAGTCATCTGCGTTGTCGGCGCACGGCCGAATTTCATGAAAATGGCGCCGATTCTCCGCGCATTCAGTAAATACGGGCATCTTCAGCCTATTCTGGTCCATACGAACCAGCATTATGACGCCAAGATGTCGGATGTCTTCTTCCGGGAGCTCGGCATGCCCGAACCGGATATTCATCTGAACGCGGGCTCCGGTACTCATGCCGTTCAGACCGCAGAGATCATGATCCGTTTTGAAAAAGTACTGGATGAGCATAAACCGGGCCTTGTCATCGTGGTCGGCGATGTGAACTCCACTCTCGCCTGTTCCGTTGCGGCGGCCAAGCTTCATGTCCCGGTCGCCCATGTGGAAGCCGGGCTGCGAAGCAACGACCGCACCATGCCCGAGGAAATCAATCGGCTTGTCACGGATACCTTATCTGATTACCTGTTCACTACGGAACCCAGCGGTAACGAAAACCTCATCAGGGAAGGTAAGTCCGCTTCGCAGATATACTTTGCCGGCAATGTCATGATCGATACGCTTGTGTATACGATGCCGAAAATTAATCAGTCGCCCATCCTGTCCCGGTATCCTGTGAAAGCCGGCCATTACGCGCTTGTAACGCTTCACCGGCCGTCTAACGTTGATCAGGAGGAATCCTTACGCCGGATTCTGACGGTTTTTGAGTCGATTACGAAAACGATCCCCGTATTGTTCCCGATTCATCCGCGGACGAGGAAAAATCTTATCACATTCGGGTTGCAGTCCCGTGTGGACAAAATGAATCACTTGATTTTAACCGATCCGATTGGCTATATTGATTTTTTGAATCTGATGAAAAACGCGAAATGCGTGATTTCGGATTCCGGCGGACTGCAGGAAGAGTCAACCTACCTGCGGATTCCCTGTTTGACCATGCGCGAGAACACCGAACGGCCGGTTACAATGACTGTGGGAACCAATACGCTGGTCGGTTCCGATTCACAAGTCATCCTGGAGAATTTTGAGAACATCATGAACGGTACATATAAAAAAGGTTCTGTCCCTGAATTATGGGATGGTCACGCTGCGGAGCGGATTGCTGAAGTGATTGCCGGGTTGTGATCCAGCCGTTCGGATTCCAGGGCTTTAAAACCTTTGCACAGGAAAAATGGAATTAAAGAATAAAACTGTTACAGTCACAGGGGCCGACGGGTTTATCGGTTCACATCTTGTGGAGGAACTGGTCCCCGTTTGCGGGAAGGTCCGCGCGCTGTCCCTGTATAATTCATTCAACCACTGGGGCTGGCTTGAGGATATCGGCTGCCGGAACGACATTGAGATCATCTGCGGCGATGTGCGCGACTCAAACTTCACTCAGAATCTTCTGAAGGGAACGGATGTTGTTTTTCATCTTGCCGCGCTCATCGCGATCCCCTATTCCTACATCGCCCCGTCCAGCTACATTGACACCAACGTCCTTGGCACGCTGAATATCTGCCAGGCCGCACAGGTCAACCGGTGCGAAAGGGTCATCATCACCTCCACCAGCGAGGTATACGGAACAGCGAAATACGTTCCGATTGATGAATCGCATCCGCTCCAGCCGCAATCACCCTACAGCGCCAGCAAGATCGCCGCCGACGCGCTCGCCATGAGTTTCTATTCCTCTTTCGATCTGCCGGTAACCATCGCGCGTCCGTTCAATACGTACGGCCCCCGACAGAGCGCCCGCGCCATCATCCCTTCCATCATCACCCAGATCGCTTCCGGGAAAAATCCGATACGTCTCGGCGATACGTCTCCTACGCGGGACCTGAATTTTGTCAGGGATATCTGCCGGGGATTCATCCTTTTGGCCGAATCCGATCAGGCCCTGGGCGAAACCGTGAATATCGGGTCGAATTCCGAGATCAGTGTGCGCGACCTTTTTTATACGATTTCCCGTCTGATGGAAAAACCGGTTGAACTCGATTTCGATAAAAACCGCGTGCGTCCCCCGAAAAGCGAGGTGTTCCGGCTCTGCTGCGATAACACAAAAATGAAAAATATGACGGGCTACCGCCCTTCCGTCAGTCTGGAGGACGGCTTGCGGCAGACCATCCGCTGGTTTACGACCGAGGAAACGATTGTCAAATATAAGTCGGAGATATATAATGTCTAGGCGCGCCGTCATTCTGGCGGGCGGCAAGGGTACCCGGCTGATGCCGTTCACGGTGGTCCTGCCGAAACCCCTCATGCCCGTCGGCGAATACCCGATACTAGAAATCGTTGTGCGCCAGCTCGTGAAGAACGGCTTTAACCATATCACCATGGCCGTCAATCACCTTTCGGAAATCATCATGGCTTTTTTCGGCGACGGCTCCAAATGGGACATACGAATTGACTATTCGCTGGAAGAAAAACCATTGAGTACGATGGGCCCGCTGAAGCTGATGAAAGACTTACCGGAACATTTCCTGATCATGAACGGCGATGTGCTCACGAATCTCGATTTCAGGGCTTTCTGCGACCGTCATGTCGCGGAAAATGAATTATTCACAGTCTGCGCGTATCAGCGAACCTACAAAATCGATTACGGGGTTCTTGAAGTAGACTCAAACGGTTATTTGCGCGGCTTCACGGAAAAACCGGAAACGTCTTATCAGATCAGTTCGGGAATCTATATGGCCAGCCGCAGAATTCTTCCCCTGATCCCGGAAAATCACCCGTTCGGATTCGATCATTTGATGCTCGAACTGATCCGGTGTGGTACACCCGCGCGTGTGGTGCCTTTCGACGGCAAATGGCTGGATATCGGAAGCCCGGAGGATTACCATCAGGCGGTTCAGTTATTCGAAAAACAAACGTCATCCTTTTTATAATCGGCCGGGCAATGTGTCATAACGATAAGGAATTAGGTTTCAAATGAGAGTTTCTTCTTTTAATTCAGTGCACTTCATCTTTGTGTTATCAGGGCTTCTGATTTCCCATCATTTGCCTGTACAGGGACAGACCCAGTTTCAGTTCCCGATCCAGAAATCCAGGGAAACAGGAACCGGACCAAAAGAAGATGAGGAACAGCAGGATACGGATATCGAGGCAAGCCAGGCCTCAAAATTCATTGATCCCTTAAAACTCGACGCTCTGGAATCCTATATCATTCCGGAGGAATACTGGGTCGGACCGGGAGATCAGCTTCTGATCAGTATCTTCGGACAGGTGAACAAATCCTTTACCACCGGAATCTCACCGGAGGGATTTCTTCTCGTCCCGACGGTAAATACCATCGATGTGAAAAATAAAAACCTGTCCCAGCTGAAAGAAACCGTGACCCGTGAAATGGCGAAAATATATTCGAACGCGGAAATTTCCATCAACCTCATTTCGCTCCGTTCTTTCCGTATTCATGTCACAGGCATGGTTAATAAAAGCGGAAAAGTGGTGGTTTCCCCGATCGATCGTGTATCGGCGGTCGTCGATAAAGTCATGGGACTGAAAAAAAACGCGTCATTGCGGAATATTATCATTAAGCGCAAGGACGGTACAGTGCTGAAAGCGGATCTCATGAGAAAATTAAATTCCGGCGATGTGAATGCTGATCCTTTTCTAAAGGACGGTGATGTCATTCATTTTCCGCCCGTATATTCGAATGTTTCGATATTTGGTGCGGTGCAATTGCCCGGCCCGTTCGAATTTGTGGAAAATGAGACCCTGACAGACCTGATTGATGTCGCCGGCGGTCTGATGATCGATGCCGATTCATCTTCCGGAGAACTGATCCGGTTCAGCGGATCCAAAAGCGATGAGTTTGAAAAAAAGGATTTCAAAGTTACGGATGTGTTCCGGCATAAAAACGATACGACAAAAAATCTTAAACTGAAACCGAATGACCGAGTTTTTGTCAGGTCGATCCCCGATTTCCAGAAGACGGCGAATGTTCAGATTGAGGGTGAAGTCAATTATCCCGGAACGTATTCGATCATCGATCGTGTGACCAAAATAAGCGAAGTGTTGAGTTCATCCGGCGGACTGACCGAGAAGGCTTCCATCGACAATATCGTGATATACAGGAGCATCAAATATGAGGGGAAAGATTTCGAGTATGAACGCCTGAAACTGACGCCGATTCTGGATATGAACGATATCGAAAAATCCTATTTCAAGATCAAGACACGCCAGTTTTATCCGACAGTGCAGACCGATTTCAGGTCTCTCTTTGCGGAGAAACTGAAGCAAAGCGAGTACGACCTCATTCTGAGAGATGGCGACCGGATTAGTATCGGCACACGAAAGAAAACGGTGCGTGTCCTGGGTGCGGTCATTAAGCCCGGCATCGTAGATTACAGGGAAAACGAGAATTATCTTTACTATATCAATCTCTGCAAAGGGTTATCGTCACGTGCCGATAAAGGAGAAATCCACATTATAAAGCCTGAAACCGAAATCTGGGCCAAAGCCGGTAAAAACGTCCAAATAGTCGATGGTGACGTCATCTTCGTTCCCGAAAAAGAACCTGTCGACGGATGGAAGATCTTCCGTGAGACGATTGCTACAGTGGGACAGCTGGCATCAATTACAGCAACAATAATCTTAATTTATTTTTCTATCAACAAGTAATGTTCATAAATAATATCTATTATATGATAAAATATAATAACAATTATCATAGGTGTAACATTGAAAAATAAAAACGACATCGATAAAGATACATTTGCGGATACTGAATTATCAAAAAGTGATTTACTACATTATCTTTTTATAGTAGCAAAGTATAAACTTTTCATTTTTTTCGTTACCTTTTCCATTGGTATTACAACAGCAATTGTAAGTTTACTTCTGCCAGAATGGTGGGCATCAAAAGCCGCTATTATAGTGCCAGACTCTTCAATAAACCCCATTGGTAGTTTATTAGGTAATTTACCTTTTGATATTGGTAATTCGGAAACTGGAAATGAGAGAATTCTCGCAATTTTAGATAGTCGTCAAATTAAAGAAAATATCATTGAAAAATTCGACCTCCAGAATGTTTATAATATACCAATCATGAGTAAAACGATAAGTGAATTGGAGTCAAATTATAGTTTTTATGTAGATGATGATAAAAATATAATTGAAATTTCAATGTCATACAAATCCGATACCTTGAAATGTGTTGAAATATTGAACTACATAATTGAAGAACTTGACAGAATTAATAAAAATCTATCGGCTGAAAATGCAAGAAGTTTTCGAATATATATTGAAAAGGAATATTTGAAAAATTTAAATGTATTAAAAGCATATGAAGACAGTTTAAATCGTTTCCAAAAAAAATATGGTGTCTTTGAAATCAAATCACAGGCAGAAGAAACTTTCAAAACACTGGGAAATATTTACGGACAACTGATTATTGCAGAGTCTGAATATAACATTTTATGTAAATCAATGAGTGACAAGCACCCCATGGCTGTTAATGCAAAAATAAAATTAGATGAATTAAGAAATGTAGCTTATCAACTTGAAACTGGGTCAAAAATCGAAAAAGTCATTATACCATTAAAGCAAATGCCTGACCTTAGTCTTGAATATTTGCGTTTATTTCGAGAAATACAGATTCAGACCGAGTTACAAAAGTTTTTATTGCCCCAATACGAAAAAGCAAAAGCTGATGAAGCAAAAGATACACCGACAATCCAGATTTTAGATAAACCTTCTATACCAGATCAGCGCATAAAGCCCAAAAGGACAAGAATGGTGTTAATTTCTGTATTTATTGGATTTATGTTATCGACCATTTTTACTATTTTTTTTGAAAAATACAAAAAATTGGATAAAGAAAATCCCTCAAAACTTCAAGAAATTAGATTGATTATCGGTGAATTCTATCGCTTCAAATCAAAATAATTATGGGTTTACAAGAAACATATCGATTAATATTCAAAAGCAATTGGTATTCGATAATTCTTTTGATTGGCCTGTTGTCAGTATCTATCTTATGTGCATTAAATGATTTGATTGTTTTGTTCGTATTTTTTTTCCCTTTTTTAATTTGGATGATATTCGATAAAACATATGTTTTCATTATTTTACTTTTCTTTACTATTACGATAATAAGTCCAATTGATCAAAAAACAAAAACCACAATATTTATTGGTAACTATCGCCTACAAGATTATTTATTAGTACTGTTAATTACAGTATATATTATTAAACTCTTACTTAGAGGTAATTTAAAATTTAATGATTACTACAAAAATCATTTATTTATTGCGATTATATTATACTTTCTTGTTTTTATTATTGGATTAATTAACAAAATTGTTACATCTGGAATAAATTTATTCTTTAGGCTTGAACTAATTGATACATTGTACTATTTGGTTTTTTTTATTTTACTATATGAAATAACAAATTTGAAACGATTTAAAATCGTTTTGATCTGTGCTATGGTTGGCATGTTTTTATATTCAATACATGCGTTATTAATGAGTTATTTATACGTAAATGAATTACGATATGTAACTGGTAATACTGTTTTATTACCTATTTTTATTTTGCATACAATGGCATTTTTATTATACACGCAAAATGGCAAAGAAAAAATTTTTTTTACTTTAAGTCTTTTCTTGCCGTTTTTGGCTTTAATTTTCAGTTTTACAAAAGGTCATTTTATTGGTACATTTGCAGGATTATTCTTTTTACTTTTTATTGTATTTATTGAGTCAAAGAATCGATTAAAATTTATTCGTGTTTTTGCATTTCTTTGTTTTGTGGTATCATTAAGTATTATCTTTGTAATCTTTTCCAGAGGAACATCAACTACTGATCTTGAAAAAGAAACTTTTTTTAGGGGATCTGACAAAAATGAAGAGTTTATTTCAAGTAATGTGAATGTAAATTTGAAGGGCCTTGGTAATATTGGAAATGCCGATAGATTTCTAGAAGTAATTATCGTGTTAAAAGACCTACAAAAAAATCCAATTTTAGGAAAAGGGATCGGTGGAACGATTTATATGTATAGATTTACAAGAGACAAATGGATGGAATGGTTTTTTATCCATAACCAATATGCAAAAATATTAAATCAGTTAGGTCTTTTGGGGTTATTCACCTTTTTTTTATGGATATTCATTTTTTTTAAAGTCGCATTCAATACATATAAAAAAATATCAAATCCAGTTTATAAATCAATAATTGTTGGTTTCATCAGTACATATATATACTTGCTTGTTGTATCCTTTACATCCAACTTTCTTTTCCATCCGGCTTCCAATTTATATATTGCATTTATGATGGCTGGCGTCTTGATTATAAATAAATTCGCCATTTCATCAGAAACAATTGAGTTAAATAAATTACCTGAAAATCATAATATTTCAAATAATACAATTGAAACCTTATAAATTTTTCGTTTATGAATAATTAGTATTTTCAATGTAATAAGTGTTTTATCTTTTTTTATCTTGTTATGGATAATCCCCTTTATAATATTTATGATTTATAATAAACTTTTATAATCTTCTTATCATATCTTTAAATGTCAAAATTTGCATCTGACATAATCATTTCGAATGGTAGCCAATTGATGATCAAATCTCTTGGATTTATATCTACAATATTAATTGCCAATATGATTGGAATTTCACAATTAGGAATTTGGACTCAAGCAGGTGCTATATTCGGATTAGCTGTGATATTCATTAATTCAGGTGGCGGAGCAAATTTACTCCTCATGCGGGAAATAGCATCTGACCATAATCTAATAAAAAAATATTATTTGCATGTATATGTTAATAAAGCAGTGATTGTTATAGCGTTGATTATACCTGTTTTCCTTATTATTCACAATCACAATTTCTCAAATGAAAAGGCTTATATTTTTTATCTTGTATTTATATTAACTTTATTAGATGTATTTCTTTTAATAAATTATAATACTTTCTATGGAGCTAATCGTGTTACTCTGTCTATAGCACTTCAATCAACTTTGAGTATTATCAATTTTTTGATAGTCATTGCATTATATTACACAACTAGAAATATATACCATTTGCTTTTATGCAAAATTGGTTTTGCCCTTTTTGGAATAGGTTTAGCTTATCTACTATATAGAAAATCTTTTTTCAAAAGTCCAAAATATCCTTTTTCATACCGCTTTTGTTTCAGTTTAATAAAAAAGTCTATGCCCTTTTTAGCTCTTTCAATAACGGCCCAATTAGCAATACAGTCAGATTTAATTTGTTTATCATTTTTAGTCAAAGAGGAAAATATAGGCTTATATAAAGCAGCAACAAACATATCATTACCTTTTGATGTTTTATCTTCTTCTACCATGGCCGTTTTTCTTCCAACGATTACATATACTTTATATCAAACGAAAGATATCAACAAGTTTGTAACTTTGGGCAAACAAATGTTACGATTTGTTTTGTTTGTTTCTGTCTTAATTGCCCTTACCATATCAACCTTATCGGAGATAATAATTACAAATCTTTATACTTCTGAATACCATGAATCTTTTAACGTTTTACGCTGGATAGTTATAAATTTAGTGTTTTCATTTACTAGCGCTTTCTTTGGGAATATATTATTGGCATTGAAGAAGGAAAAAATGATTGTCTTATTTGCTTTGGTAGCAAGCATAATTAATATTACATTAAATATCATTTTCATTCGGCTGTTTGATATTTATGGAGCAATAATCGCTACTCTTTTTAGCACTTTCTTGATTTCTTTTATGCAAGGTTTTGCAGTCATAAAGGTATACAAAGTCAGATTGGAAATATTATCGACTTTAAAATCTTTAACGCTTCCATTGATATTTAGCATTATAACCCTTTTTGTTTGTTTAAATTATCTTCATTTCAATATCATCGGGTGTTATTTTTTGAGTGTTTTTACATTTGTATTATTACTTTGGTTCACAAAATATTTCTCATTTATTCAATTCTCAACTTTCTCGAATTTATTCAAATAAACACTTAAATATTTCACCCTCATAAATTAATGACTCTTTCAATTATCATTGTTAGTTATAATACCAGTAAATTATTGTTTGAATGCATCAATTCAATCTATTTACATGTACCCAAACTTTCATTTGAAATCATTGTTGTTGATAATGACTCTAAAGATGGCACTCAAATGATGCTTAAAGAAAAATATCCAACAATAAAGTTGATAGAATTAAATGAAAATGTAGGCTTTGGATCTGCTAATAACATTGGGGTACAGGCAAGTAAAGGCGAATACATATTATTATTAAACAGCGACGTTATTATCATTGAAAACTTTATTGATGAGCTGATTGAATATTTGAAAGCTAATCCAAACACAGGAATCTTGGGTCCAAAGTTATTAAACTGTGATATGTCTTTACAATATTCTTGCCGTAATTTTCCAACTTTAAGAGATATTTTATATCGTGAGATATATATAAATGATTATATAAGCCCCAAATTTATCAACAACCATTGGGAAATGAGAAAATGGAGCTTTGATTCCATCAGGACCGTGGATTATATCTGTGGTGCCGTTATGATAATGAAAAAAAGCTTGTTTGAAAAAATTGGAGGATTTGACAAAATATTTTTTATGTATTCAGAAGAGGTGGACTTATGCCTGCGACTATCAAATTTGGGTTATTCAATTTGTTATTATCCATTTAAAAAAGTTATTCATATTGGAGGTGGTAGTTCAAAAGAAGTTAAATTTAATCTTGAAATGTATAAAAGCTGGGCTTTACTTCGATTAAAACATTTTAACTCATTGTATAACACAATTTATCTTTTATTGATTCTTGTGATTTTTTTGATAAAAATTTTTTTCAATTACTTTAAAATATTATTTAACCAATCCGTCAATTATAATAAAATAAACGATTATAAACGATTATTAAAATTATATTCTTATTATCTACGAAATATTCGCTCAATTAAACGAAACATTTTACTTAAGGCACATGGACCATCCAATAAATAAAACAAAAACGGTTTTACTGATTACACATAGTCTTCTGGATCCAGTCATAGATGCTCAAGTCTTACCATATTTGAAAGTATTATCAAAATTATATCACTTTCATATTATGACATATGAAGATACAATAAACAAGAAAAATGAATTACTAACAAATAAATTAGCAAAAATAAATGAATATTGTGAAACGAAATGCACATTTACCATTATCTTTCACAACTATCATCTAAGATTAAATTTATTTATATTTGTTTTAAAAGGATTGATCACAATTGTCCCTGCATTTATTAAATATAATATTTCCCTAATTCATAGCAGAAATTATTTACCATCATTTGTTGGAGTGATATTAAAAAAATTATTTCACGTCCCTTTCATTTTTGATATGCGGGGTTTATATGTTGAGGAACAATCCCTAAGTAATAAATTAAACACCATCCAAAGAAAATACTTAAAATATTTTGAAAAAAAAACCACTCTTAATGCTGATAAGGTAATTACAGTATCAGAAAAGTTCAAAGACTTTGTCATTAATGACATAACGAATAATAATCTTCACAAAGACAGAATTTACGTAATTCCAAACGGTTTCGATAACTTTAGATTTCATTATGATCAAAAACATCGTATTGAAATACGCAACGAACTAAAAGTGCAAGATAAAACAGTGATGGTATATTCCGGTTCCTTACATCGTTGGCAAATGATACCAGATATTATTAATATTTTTTCTATTTTTAAAAATAATCACACGAATGCTTATCTTTTATTTCTAACCTATGAGCCAATCCATAATGTTTTAAATTTAATAGATCAATATGGTATCAATGACTGTTCACAAGTTCTTAATGTTTCTTCAAAAGATGTTGGAAAATATTTATCAGCGGGAGATTTTGCCGTTCTTATCAGAGAGGATCATATTGTGAACCGGGTAAGTTCTCCATTAAAATTCAGCGAATATTTAGCATGTGGCTTGCCTGTTCTTTTAACAAAAAATATAGGCGACACAAGTGATATTGTTAATAAAGAAAACATAGGGATAAGTATTAAAAACATAAACGAGCAAGAAATTATAAAAGGCATTTCCCAAATGATTCTTCTTCTAAAAGAATCAAACATTCACGAACGTTGTTATCAAACAGCTTTAAAAAAATTCACAGTAAATAAATCGACTGATAGCTATTTTAAAATATATAAACAACTAATTTAATGGATAACTATGCATTCGAACAAGAAATTGAAAATATTATATTTAATCAACAATTTAACCATTGGCGGTGCAGAAACTTTATTGCTTGCTACTATAAAACAACTTAACCCAAACCATTTTGATGTTTATGTCTGTACACTTCTCAAAAATGGGAATCTTTTGTATAAGGATTTTGAACAACACAGTAAAATTTACTCATTAAATATGAGATCATTTCATGATATCATAGGCTTATATCGTTTGGTTAAATATATAAAATACAATAATTTTGATATTGTTCATACACATCTGTGTTATGCGGATACTTATGGTCAATTGGCTTCTTGTTTTTTTACTAAACCAATTTATATTTCTACTTTTCACTTATGTGATTTATGGAAAGAAGGAAAAACTCTCAAGCATTATTTGAGAATTAAGTTCGAAAATATATTAATTCGAAGATTTAAAAAAATAATTGCCGTATCAAATCCAGTAAGAGATTTTGCAATAAAGTATCAAAAATTTCCAAATGATAAAATTATTACCATTCTGAACGGAGTTGTTGTTGATGCTTTCAGAAGAAATGACATTCAGGTGAATTACATACATAAAGAATTAAATTTATCGAGTGATACTGTATTGTATGGTACGATTGCACGGCTTGATCAACAAAAGGGACATGCCTTTTTAATACATGCTTATGATAAAATAAAACATGAAGTTCCGAATCTTAAATTGATATTTATTGGTGACGGAATTGAACGGCAAGAAATCCAAGCATTGATAAATAAATTAAACCTTAGTGATAACATTTATATTTTAGGTTTTCGGCAAGATATCAAGGAAATACTTTCTTCAATAGATGTGTTTATTCTGCCCTCTGTCAATGAAGGTTTACCTATTTCTCTATTAGAAGCTATGTCGAATTCATTACCGGTTATAGTTACCGATGTTGGAGGAATATCAACTGTTGTAAGGAATAATATTGATGGATATATTATTCCACCACAAAATATTAATATATTATCAGAAAAAATGAAGATTTTATATTCTAATATTGACCTACGCATTAAGATGGGGAACAATAGTTTTGAGCGTATAAAGGAAGACTTCAGCCTTGATAAATATTTACGCCAGCTTGAAGAATTATATATCAATTTATATAATAAAAAACATCAATAGAATTTTATTAATGCATAAGATTTTGCCAAAAAAACAAAAAATCAAAATCCTGAATGTCCTTCACACCGCAAAATTGGGAGGTACAGAGCGTCATGTCCTTCTAAATTCGGAATACATGAACCGTGACCTGTTTCATTTCAGTGTTCTGATGTTTGAACATGGGGACATGGAAAAACTTCTTCAGGATTTGGGGATCGATGTTTTTGTGATTGAAAGAAAGAGTCGGTTAAGCGTAATTCATTTATATAAAATCGCCTGGTTGATCCTGAAAAATAAAATTGACATTATCCATACTCATACGTCTACCTCTTCGCGCCTGATCGGCCAACTGCTGGGAAAAAAAACGATTGAAACTCGGCACGGCATCGGACTTACGGATGAAGAATATCTCGCATTATCCACCAAAAAAATAATCTATGAAAAATGCAAAGAACGGCTCGCTCATTATATTATCACCGTATCTCAATACGACCGTGAAAAATTAATTAACGCCTTTCATTATAAACCCGGGAAAGTTCATGTCATCTACAACGGTGTTTCCGTGGAAACCATCCGTGAATTGTCTCAAACAAATCCGGGCGATGCTTCAAAATATTTTAAGACAACCAATTCTTTCATCCTTGGATGTGTTTCACGGCTCTCCCCTCAGAAAGGTTTATCCTATCTCATTGAAGCACTCCCTGCAGTCATACAAAAACATCAAAACGTTCAATTAGTAATAGTCGGCGATGGTGAAGAGCGAAATTCTCTCAAGCATCGTGTTAATTCCCTGGGAATGAATGACCATGTCGTTTTCACCGGTTATATCAATAATTCTTTCTATATTCTGTCAAAATTTGATATATTTCTGTCACCGTCTTTATGGGAAGGTATCCCCTATTCGATCATGGAAGCAATGGCTTTGGGAAAACCCGTTATAACGACCCGTATTATGGGTATGCCGGAAATTGTCGAAGATGGGATTAACGGATACCTGGTCGAAACCAGAAATCCGGATATGCTGAGTCAGAAAATCATAGAATTAATTGAAAATCCGGACCTTCGGCATAATATGGGTAAGCAATCTCTGGAAATAGTAAAAAACAAATTTCATATTCTCCATTCCGTACGCCGTATTGAAGAACTCTATATAGAAGCGCTGGCAAAAAGCAAGCCATGAAAAAAAAGATTAATATCCTGCAAGTGGTCAATGCTTTGCCGCTTGGCGGACTTGAAAAAATTGTATATGATTTATCTGTACTAGTCGACCCCGACCGATACACTGTACAAATCTGCTGTTTGACCGCAGGGGGTGTTATCGCCGATGAATTGATTAAACAAAATATAAAAGTCCATGTGCTTAGAGCCCATAATAAAATGGATATCAAGCACATGTTTATCAATATCGTTCAAATTTTCCGACTGGCTTATCTAATCCGGAAAGAGCATATCGATATTATTCACAGTCATGAATTTTTTCCTGCTGGAATGAGCCGCTTAGCGTCAATTTTCGCATTAAAATTTAAAGTAATCATTACTCTTCATAACAGTTATATTTGGCTATCGCCCATTCATCATAAAATCAATAAATGGTTATCTTTTTTTACACGTCAAATCGTTGCCGTATCAAAGGACGCCATGAATCATTCGATAGCCCATGACCGTATTCATCCCAAGAAATACAAAATTATTTATAATGGCATATCCGCCGATAAGCCGGCATTGAGCCATGAGGAAGAGACCCATTATAAAAAACTATGGAATCTCAAAGGTCAAGAAACGCTTATAGGCAATATCGGCAATCTTTCATTCCGGAAGGGACAAGATACTCTTATAAAAGCCTTGCCTTCCATTATTAAAAAATATCCGGATGTCAAGGCTGTCATCATCGGCGGCATGACGGAAAATGAACCCGATTTGTTGGGCAAACTGCAGGCATTGACCTGCGAATTAAATATAAAAGATCATGTCATTTTCGCGGGAAGCATACCGGATGCGGAACGACTAATCCCTCTCTTTCATATTTATATTATGCCTTCCGTGGTTGAAGGATTCGGTTTATCGCTTGCGGAAGCTATGCTGAACCGGAAAGTTTGCATCGCCTCTGACCTGAATGTGTTTAAAGAAATTATTACCGACTATACTGACGGCTTCTTTTTTAAAGTTTCAGATCCGAATGATTTATCGGATAAAATTCATTTTGCTTTGCAAATGTCAAATGATCAGTTGCAAAGCATCGGTGAAAAAGCACGCGATAAAGCTTTGCGGTGTTTTTCCAAGGACCGAATGATCCATCAATACCAGGAACTTTACACTTCTTTGCTCCGATAATTATTCACCATTCATAATCTGATAAAATACTTCTTATGACTCAGATTACTATTCTTCATATTGTTTTCTTTATTATCCTTTTTTGGATTTTTCATACCTATGTGTTCTATTTTCTTACACTGAAGTTCTTCATTTTATTTTGTAGAATAAAGAAAGATCAACCGGATTTAAAAGACAACTATGTTGGCTGGCCTAATGCTACCCTTCTTATCCCTGCGCACAACGAAGAAAAAATAATCCATCAGAAAATCGAAAACTCCCTCGCCATTGATTATCCTGCGGATAAATTTGTCATTTGCGTTTGTTCTGACTGTTCTTCCGACCGGACGGTTGAGATCGCTCAATCCTATGAACGTATAAAGGTATTTGATTACAAAGAACGCAGCGGGAAAACAGGAATGATCAACAAGACCGTTCCGCAACTGACAACCGAGATCGTCATGATCACCGACGCCGATACGATGATCCGGCCCGACGCGCTGTTTCTGATTATGCGGCATTTTAATGATCCTAAAGTCGGCGGGGTTTCCGGAAAAATCGAGATTTTATCGGATACATTGACCCGCAATGAAAGCTTTTACAGAGATTATGAATCGAAACTGAAAATCATGGAAAGCCGTCTTCATTCCACTATCGGAGCCAACGGCGGTATGAACGCTTTCCGGAGAAATCTGTTCGAACCCATGCCCCCCGCCACGATCATTGACGACATGGTCATTCCCATGAATATCATTAAAAAAGGTTACCGTTATCTTTTTGAACAAGACGCGATCGGAACGGAATACTCGCTGACACAGTCCGAAGAATTCCGGAGAAGAATCCG
This sequence comes from uncultured Bacteroidota bacterium, assembly GCA_964410965.1. Lineage (GTDB taxonomy): Bacteria > CLD3 > CLD3 > SB21 > JBBIRG01 > JBBIRG01. The sequence goes on from CAYPIY010000005.1 coordinate 66,142, forward strand.
CATCGGAACAGGTAATTTCCAAACCATTACTTTTGTCCCGGAAATGCTGCTGCATAAATACGGCTGGGTCGCCTACGGCTTCTGGTCGCATAAAATATTCCGGTGGTTCACGCCGTTTTTTATGCTGATTTGCTTTTTCATCACAATCTCAGGAGCATTAAAAGGGGATCATTTTTTCATCTATATGCTAATCGCTCAGGCCATCCTGCTCTGTATGTTTATACTTGGATACGGTTTCAACCGGTTAAAGGTCAATCATACCATCGTTAAACCGTTCGCTTTCGTTTATGGTTTCTTTTCGATGAATGCCGCACTTTTTATTGGTTTTTTCAAATTCCTGAAAGGAATTAAATCCGCCGCATGGCAGCCTACGAAACGTACATAAGCCGGTTTAATTACTTCACTCAACCGCTTAATAACTTTCAAAACCTTTAGCTGAATCTAATAACCACTCATCAATATTCACTTTTAAAAAGTCATCGTTATTTGTATCTTGCTCGTGTAGATAGGGTAATAACGGGTCATCGTACCCGATCGTTTGAGTGAGTAGCTCAAGTGCATCACGGCCGGGTCTTCCTCCTTTAACCCGGCCGCTTTTTTTGTCATGAAATGCATTCGTAATAACCCTCCTCATTACCTGTTCATCGGAGGCGGCAATAAAATATTTATGTTTTTTTACGGATAATTAATTATCTTAACGGGTATGCGCCTGAACGGCGCGGCGAATTATCGAAATGAAATGACCGCTTTGACCACCGATAAAGAAAATAAATCCGTTTTTGACCATATCGACCTGACGCCAAAAACCATCCCGGAAACCGCGGACAAACCGGTACGTCTCCCGGCGAAACACCAGGAACGGTTCGAATGGATCGAAATCCCCCGGCCGAAGAAGTTCACTAAACGTTTTAGGAAAGAAGCCCGCGACGTATCCTCCAAACGATGCCCGCGCTGCGGCTGGCTCGACCAGGCCCATATCACCGAGTGCTTCCGGTGCGGCTATGATTTCGAAACCGATGAAATGCACCTGGAATTCTTCAGGAAGGAATCCATCGAACTCCCGCCGGTGGAAATCAAGGTCGATATGTCGTTCCAGGACGTGTTTTCCCAAAAGCAATATGATCCCTATGAGACCTATCGCCTCCGCCTCCAGGCCGAGCAGATCAACCTGATCTCCGGATTCGACCGCCTGATCGCCATGGGCGACACGAACATCGCTCATTACGACTACCAGATCAACACCGCGCTGGAATCCCTGCGGAGGATGCACGGCCAGGTGCTTCTTGCCGACGAAGTCGGGCTCGGAAAGACCATCGAAGCAGGCATCATCACGAAGGAACTCATCGAACGGAACCTGGCGAAAAACATCCTGATCCTCACGCCGGCCTCGCTCGTCGGGCAATGGCAGGATGAAATGCTGGTCAAATTCGGAGAACACTTCGTCAATCCCGTAAAAACGTCCGACTGGAAAGAGCCCCGGATCATCGCGTCGATCGACATGGCCAAGCGGAAAGAAGCCGCATCCATGCTGCTCACGCGCGAATTCGACCTGCTGATCGTCGATGAGGCGCACCGGCTGAAACACCGCGGCACGATCGGATTCAAATTTGTCAATTCCCTCAAAAAGAAATACATCCTCCTTCTGACCGCCACGCCGGTTCATAACGATCTCACCGAGCTGTACAGCCTCATCACGATCCTGAAACCGGGCCTTTTCGGCACGATCCGTTCCTTCAAGAGGAAATTCATGCTGAAAAGCGATCCCCGCGTCCCCAATAACGAAGACCAGCTGAAACACATCCTGAAAGACGTGATGATCCGCAACCGGCGGGACAAGGTCGGGATCAGCCTCCCGCCCCGGAAAGCCGCGATTTATCACCTCGACCTTTCGGAAAACGAACAGATCCTGTACAACCAGGTTACCGATTATATCCGCCTCGAATTCCGGCGCGACACCGAATACGAGGCCCACATCCTGTCGCTGATCACTCTTCAGCGGGAACTCTGCAGCAGCCCGCAGGCCACGAAACAAACGCTGAACAACCTGATGAAAAAGTCCTACCCGAAAAAAGCGAAGGATAAACTGGAATGGTTCATGCAGCTTTGCGACGCCGTACCGGTGAACCGGAAAACGGAGGCCGTCCTTGAGATCCTGAAACGGTTCCCCAACCAGACGATCATTTTCGTCGAATTCCTCGAAACCATGCGGCTTCTGCAGAAAACCCTCGAACAATCGGGATACAGCGTCGAGCTTTTCCACGGAGGGCTTCCGGGCACGTCTGCGCGCCGGGATGCGATCGAACGGTTCCGGCAGTCCAAACAGATCCTGATCAGCACGCAGGCCGGGGGCGAAGGACTAAACCTGCAGTTCTGCCGCCAGATCATCAATTACGACCTTCCGTGGAATCCCATGCGGGTCGAACAGCGGATCGGCCGGGTTCACCGGCTCGGGCAGGAACATGAGGTCTTTGTTTTCAACCTGTCCGTCAACGGAACCATCGAGTCGCGCATCCTCGAACTGCTCAGTTACAAGATCCGCATGTTCGAACTCGTCATCGGCGAACTCGACATGATCCTCGGCGACGTGGAATCCGACAAGACGTTCGAGCAGAAAATCATCGACATTTTCCTCGCCAGCAAAACCGAGGATGAAATGAACCGCCGGTTCGAGCATTTCGGCGAGGAACTGATACACGCCAGGAAAAAATTCGATAAAGTCAAAGACAACCAGGAAATCCTGTCGGACATACTCGATGTATAAAACCCCGTCCGGACAGGAGATCACATGATCCGCACCCGCCAGCGCAATCCGGTTTCCTGAATTACGGAAAGTCATTTTTTCATTCCATATATCAAAAAAATCACTCATATTGAATATCCCTGACCGGTCACCATTTTTCTGATAAGGAGCATCCATGGTCAAACGGAAAATCATCTGGGCGGACGACGAGATCGAACTGCTGAAACCGCACATCATGTTCCTAGAACAGCGCGGCTACGAGGTCCAGCCCGTCACCAACGGCGAGGATGCCGTCAACCATATCCGCAAGGGTCATTACGATATCGTCCTGCTGGACGAAATGATGCCCGGCAAGGACGGCCTGACCACACTGATCGAGATCAAGGAAATCCGGCCTTCGCTGCCGGTGGTCATGATCACCAAGAGCGAGGAGGAACAGCTGATGGAAGACGCCATCGGGCGCAAGATCGATTTCTATCTCACGAAGCCCGTCAACCCGAGCCAGATCCTCATCGCGATCAAGAAAATCCTGGACTCCCGGCAGATAACCGAACAGCGCCTGTCCCGCGATTATATACAGGAATTCAACCGGATTTCCCGGCAGCTGATGGAACGGCTGTCGTTCAAGGACTGGATCGACATCCATATCTCCCTGTCACAGTGGGATATCGAACTCGATTCGTTTTCGGATCCCGGGCTGAGGCAGACGCTTCAGGACCAGAAACACGAGTGCAATGTCAGCTTCGGGAAATTCATCGAGGACCATTACACCGGGTGGCTGAACCAGTCGCCCGGCGAACGGCCCGTGCTTTCCCCTGAAGTGATCCCGCATTTCGTTTTCCCGAAAATCGCCGCGAAAAAGAAAGTCGTGCTGATGGTCATCGACTGCCTGCGGCTGGACCAGTGGCTCGGATTTGAACCCGTTCTGTACCCCTACTTCAACCTGAACAGGCATTACTATTACTCCATCATTCCCACCGCCACGCCTTACGCCCGGAACGCCATATTCAGCGGGTTTTTCCCCATTGATATTGAGAAGAAATTCCCGGAGATCTGGTCCAAGGGCGAGGAAGACGACTCCAGCCGTAACCGGTTTGAGAAGGAACTGCTCGAACACCTCCTGAAACGCAACCGGGTCCCGCTTGACACCGATCCCCGGTACGTCAAGATCCTGACCATCGAGAACGCCCGCCAGCTCGAAGGTTCCGTTCTCAGCCTCGTGGAATCCACGCAGTTCACCGCGATCGTGATCAATTTCCTCGACGTCCTGGCTCACAGCCGGAGCGACTCGACCGTCATTAAAGAGATCGCCCCCGACGAATCCGCCTACCGCTCGCTCAGCAACGCCTGGTTCACGCATTCCTCGTTCTTCGAAATCCTGAAACTCCTTTCGAAAACCGACGCGACCATCTTCATCACCTCCGATCACGGAAGCATCCGCAGCCTTCACGGCACGCAGGTCATCGGGGACAAGGAAACTTCCACCAGCCTCCGGTACAAATACGGCAAGAACATCAAGGCCAACCCGAAACACGCGCTGTTCATTAAAAACCCGGGCGAGTACAGGCTTCCCGTCCGCGGCGTCAACAACCATTACATCATCGCCAAGGAAGATTTTTATTTCGTATACCCGACCAATTACCATTACTACCTGAACTATTACAAGGACAGCTTCCAGCACGGCGGGGTATCCATGGAAGAAATGATCCTGCCCGTTATTGAACTTGAGGGAAAAAAGAGTTAATTTGACTGATGGCAGGGAAACTAAATACATTTTTTTCCGTAATAAAGGCAGCAGAAAAAGCTGAATCATAAACCACCAAAGCCGTGAAAAAACTTCCTTTTTTCATCATTCCCCTGATCCTGGCGATCAATCTCCTGACGAACACGTTCGCGTACTACACTCGGATCATGATGAAGTGGAATATTTACCTTAACGAACTGTTCGTCATCGGCATCCTCGTGCTGATCCTGCAGACGATTTTCCGTTCATCCCGCTTTGATGAAATGGGAATCACCCAGCGGCTGCGGCTGGCCCTGCTGATCATGATGGGCATTTACATCACGGGCATGATCATCATTTCACTCACGGAACCGGAATACATCATGCCCCGGCTCGGCACGGGTTATGTACTGCGGCCGAACACATGGACCTCCATGATGGTCGCCACGGTCGTGGGCGCGGCGGTGCTGATCGGCATGGCTCTATGCTTCAGGGTTCTCAAGACCCTGATCTTTTACCGGCAGAAAAAGAATACCCGTTTCTATTTCCTCCTGCTGGCGCTTTCGGGCGCACTGACGATCCTGTCGGCGGCCGTTACCGAAAAGCCCCTGAAATACGACCTGGATTACAACCATATCCTGACCTCGGTCTTTCTGGTGATAACCACCGTCTTCATGGTACCGAACCTGTTCAGGGTCGGATGGGTGACCGTGCTGAACCGGCGGCAGAAACTGATGACCTTTATCGGCGGGATCGCGTTTGTGTTCGTGTCCACCAGCCTTTTCGGGGCCGAAATCGCGGCACGCGTGACCTTTGCCGACATGGTCAACACCTACAGCATCCTGGCCGGCTCGTTCCTTTTCCTGACCACGATCTTCATGCTGGTCTACAGCGTCATCGTGACGCTGAACGCGCTGTTCCACCTTCCGACCGCCGCGATATACGACAAGAAAGTGAAAGAGATCAATTCCATTTACAACATGAGCCGGGCCATCAATACCGTATTCGATTTTAACCAGATCGTGAAGTCGGCCACTGACCTTGTCTGCGACACAACGAATTCCGGCGCCTGCTGGCTTGACCTTGCATACCATAAAAACCCGACCTCGCATCACCAGCTGTATCTCGCCGCCATCAGGATCAAAGACCAGGTCAAAATTCCCTATCTTGAAAACAAAGCCCGGAACAACATCAAAGACTATTCCTCCATCAACAGCACGGACCGGGATATCGTGGAGGTCGGGCTGTCGCAGATCGCCGAAGAGGTACTCCGGACCCGGAAACCGCTGCTGATCAATCAGACCAAAAAAGACAAGATGACACGGAACCTGAAACGGACGTCGGTTGAATCCCTTCTTGCGGTTCCGCTGATTTCCTACGACGACACGATCGGCATCATGTATGCCGTCAAATCGACGCCCTTCGGTTTTGACCAGGAGGACATCGCGATCGTATCGGCGTTTTCCAACCAGACCACGGTATCGATCGAGAACGCGCGCCTTGTCCAGGCCTCGCTCGAGAAAGAGCGCCTCGCCGAGGAACTGCGCATCGCCCATGAGGTCCAGATGCGGCTTATTCCGCAGACGATTCCCGAAATCCGCCATGAATCCAGCGGCCTGCGTGTGGATATCGGGGCAACTACATTGCCCGCCAAGGAAGTCGGCGGGGATTACTACGATTTCCTGCAGCTGTCCGGCAACCGCACGGGCGTTGTGGTCGCCGACGTTTCCGGGAAGGGAACGTCCGCGGCTTTTTACATGGCCGAAATCAAAGGCATCATTCAGGCGCTCGCGAAAATCTATTCTTCACCGAAAGAACTGCTGATCGCCGTCAACACGGTCCTTTTCGGAAGCGTGGACCGTAAAACCTTCATCACGCTTATTTACGCGGACATCGACATCGAAAACCAGGCCATCTGCTTTGCCCGGGCGGGGCATTGCCCGGTACTGCAGTTCTGCGGCCACGAACATCATTTCATCCAGCCGAACGGGATCGGCCTGGGACTCGACCAGGGCCCGATTTTTAACGACACCATCGAAAATGTCACGCTGCCGCTCCGGCAGGACGACCTGTTCGTGCTCTATTCCGACGGGCTTGTGGAAGCGCGTAACCATCTCGGGCTGGAATACGGGGAAGAACGGCTGTGCCAGATTGCGGAACAGTCCATACATCTCGATGCCTGCCGGATCAAGGAAGCCATACTGTCGGATGTACAGGGGTTTGTCGGACAGGCCAAGACGCATGACGACCTGACCTGCGTCGTGCTGAAAGTGTCCGCGCTTCCTGCCCGCGCGAAGGAACCCTGCGCGGATATCTCCTCCGAATCCCTGCCGATGGCGCTTGCCGATTAAGATCTCCCGAAGCACATTACATGTCAGAAGTCCGTCGATGATCGCGGCTGATTCTTTCCTGTCAGCCGGTGACAGATATGGCATTTAACAAACATTTGATTAATTTGCAAAACAAGATTATATTCCCCCATTAACAAAACCAGGGGATGAACTATGACCGAAACCCCGTCCGTAAAAAACAGAGTGACGCGTGTCCTGGAAAGCAACGGTTTCATTGTCGCGCTGGCTCTGGTCTCGATGTTCCTTAGCATGCTGCCTCTGATCCATTATGTACTGCTTCCGTTCGAGTTTTTCACCACATTCGTTCATGAGGGATGTCACGCGATCGCCAGCCTGCTGACGGGCGAGGATGTCAAACGAATCGTTCTGAATCCTGATACCAGCGGGTATATGGAGCATTCCGGCGGGGCCGGTACGTTTACGCGCGCATTCATCGCGTCGGCGGGGTATGTGGGTTCGGCGATCGTCGGCGGACTGCTGATCGTGCTGAGCGCGAAACAAACCTCCGCGAAGTCCGTGCTCACGGGACTCGGCATGATCATGATCCTTGCGATGATTTTTTACGTCCGGGACTTGTTTACGCTTGTCATGTGCGGCGCGATCGCCGCGGCGTTCTTTTTTATCGCTTTTAAAACCGGCCCGGTATTCAATTATGTTTTTGTTACCTTTCTCGCGGTGCAGACGGCGCTGAACTCGATCGGCGATGTGCTTACGCTGGTTATGCTCTCCATGGGCGCACCGAGAAGTTCTTACAGTCTCGGGAAATCCGACGCGGACGTCATGGCCGAACTGTTCTGGCTTCCCGCGATCGTCTGGTCGGTGCTCTGGGTGGCGTTTTCGCTGTTCATTCTCTACCTCGCCATGAAAAAAAGCGGCCAGATCAGGGCTCGCGCGTCAGGTCAGCCGGATAAAAATAAAAACATTCCATCAACCATAGGACTTAAGCCATGACCCCATGCATATTCTGTAAAATCATCGCGAAGGAAATCCCGACGCAGTTCGTGTACGAAGACGACGAGGTGGTCGCGTTCAACGACATCGTCCCGAAGGCGCCTACGCATCTTCTGATCGTGCCGAAAAAACACATTGAGAAAATCTCGGAGCTGAAGCCCTCAGACGCCGATCTGGCGGGCAAACTTCTGTTAAGCGTGGCAAAGATCGCCGAAAAAACAGGCATCAGCCAGAACGGATTCCGGATCATCATCAACAACGGCGGTTTTGCCGGTCAGGAAGTTCCGCATATTCATCTGCATGTGCTTGGCGGAAAGCCGATGGGCTGGAATCCGACGTAAAAAATCAGGACAATTTATTTTCCCGATATATTTTGTTTTATTCAATTGTTGTTATAGGGAAATAAATTGAATTTGGAATTGTAGCTCGACCTTCAGGTTTAGTATTCGATATATGAGCAATTAATTTTTTACAATGACAAGGCCGACCCTTGAGCGTTGACGAATCCAAAAAATCAGAAAATTCAATCCAGTCTAAGCGTCCGTCATGGCTGAAAGTGAAAATCCCTCACGGGAATCAGTACGGCGAGCTGAAGAAATTGCTGTCCGTACAGTCGCTGCACACAGTCTGCGAGGAAGCGCACTGTCCGAATCTTTGCGAATGCTGGAACCGCGGCACGGCGACGTTCATGATTTTGGGTGATACCTGCACGCGCAACTGCCGGTTCTGCGCCGTCACCGGAGGGTCGCCGCTTTCCGTGGACTGCGATGAACCCCGCCGTGTGGCCGAATCCGCGGAAAAAATGAAACTGAAGCACGCGGTCATCACCTCCGTCACCCGCGATGATCTCGAAGACGGCGGATCAGGGATTTTCGCTCAGACCATCACTGCAATACGGCAACGCATGCCGCATTGCAGGATTGAAGTATTGATCCCCGATTTTCAGGGACATGAGGACAGCCTGCTGACGGTAATCCGCGCGAAACCCGATATCCTGAATCATAATATGGAAACGGTTCCCAGGCTGTATCCGGTCGTCCGTCCGCAGGCGGATTACCGGCAGAGCCTCACGCTTCTTGACCGCGCCAAAAAAAAAGGGATGACGACGAAAAGCGGCATAATGGTCGGCATCGGCGAGGAAACCGGTGAAATTTATGGAGTGATGCGCGACCTGCGCGAAATCGGCGTTGATATCCTGACGATAGGACAGTATTTACAGCCCACGCATGATCATCTTCCGGTCGCAAGGTACGTACACCCTGATGAATTCGCCGAATTCAAAGCCCGCGGATTGGAGATGGGATTCGGGTATGTGGAGTCCGCGCCGCTCGTCCGGAGTTCGTATCACGCGGAAGAACAGACGGGATTCTGAAAATGCCTGATTCAAAATATCGAAAACATATTCGCTCTTGAACAATAATACAAAAAATACCACCCCGACGCAAGCATCGGGGAATTCTTTCAATTAAAAAAACCGTTCCGAAAAACCGGAACGGTTTAAAAAAAAGTATTTCGTTTTTATCAGATCACGATCCAGAATACCAGCGAAACAAGTATCATCGCGAGATTGACGTACAACGGCTTCAGGACGGGCTTGCCTTCAGCAAGCGCCTGAACTTTCGAAGCTAAGCTCATGCACAGCGGAGTCAGCACGGCTCCGAACGCGGCGACCATACTGCCGGCCACGAAAACGAATCCCAGCAATTTCGGCATGTTCGGCGAACCGTCAATGAGCCAGTATTCATAACGGACAATAAACGTGATGATGAATCCGAACAACGCGAATCCCAGATAAACCGCCATCGCGCCGGCAATAGCTTTGCGGATCAGTCCTGCCCCTTCTTTACGCAGAAGCAGCCACGCCGCGATGTCAAAACCCGCGCCGAAAATACCGATCGCCAGCATGTGGCACGCGAAAAACGGCGAGTGAAAAACCTTGAACGCCATGGCAATTGTACCGATCAGAAATGCCGCGCCGGGAAATGACACGTAAAAACGGCTGAACGCTAAGACGGATATCGCGATCACATTGAGGATGACCGCCGCGCCCTTGATTTCCTGCGCGTAAAAATAATTGCCTAACAGCACTTCGCTCAGGCCCCAGATGGTGCCGAAGAACAGTACCGGAATCAGTCGTGACATGTTCATAACAATTTATCCTTTCTCGTCTAGTTCAATTTTTATGGAATGAATATCCTGGTCTTCCAGTTTAAGGCTCTGCGCCATCGCTGATACGACATTGCTGATGATCGTTTCCACAAACGGATTCGTGGGAACGTTTTTCCCGTTCACCTGAACGGATAATTTCATGGGTTTTGGGTGGTTCATGTTCATGCCTGTAATGTTAATAAATTCGTTCACATTTTCAATACTAAAATTCGGCGCGCCGTATTGGCTACTCTGTTACTTTCCGGGAAATACGGAATCATTCAAAAAGAAAAACTCCTTCTGCGTTTCGGCAAAAGGAGTTTGTAGGGGGCGAACCGTATTATTTATAGCTCTGGAGCGTCTTGATGTAATTCGCGCGCTCGAAAGCCGCGGGTTCCGCGATGGTGCGGTAACTGACGCTGCCTTTCATCTTGGCGATGGATTCGTACTCATGTTCCTTCATCCATTGTTCCATGCCGGAGATGATCTCGGAAATCTTGCCGATGCCCGATTTCAGGAGGACCGAGGCGATCATCACGGCGTCCGCGCCTGAAAGGATCATTTTCAGCGCGTCCTGATGAGTGTGCACACCCGAGGTCGCGGCGATACTGCAGTTCACGTTTCCGAAGAGAATCGCGATCCAGCGAAGGGGCAATCGGATATCATACGAAGTGCTCAGCTGGAGGCTGGGCTCGACATGCATCGAATCAAGGTTGATGTCCGGCTGGTAGAACCGGTTGAACAGCACCAGTCCGTCAGCACCCGCCTGATCTAACTTTACAGCCATATTCGCGAACGAACTGAAAAACGGGCTTAACTTCATCGATACCGGGATAGATACGTTGGACTTGACCATTTTCAGGTCGTCGACGTACATTTGTTCCACGTCCTGCGGCTTGGTGTACGGATCGGCGGCGATGTAATAGATGTTCAGCTCGATCGCGTCCGCGCCGGCTTCCTGCATTTTTTTGGAATAGTTCATCCATCCGCCGGAGGATACGCCGTTCAGGCTGGCAATCACCGGGATCTTCACGCTCTTTTTCAGTTTGGCGATGTACTCGAGATATTCTTCGGCGTGAAGGTTGCGGTACTCTTTCGGTTCCGGAAAATAGGACAGCGCTTCCGAGTAGCTTTCGCTGTAGGTCGAAAGAAAATGATCCAGTTCCTTGGCTTCCTGGTTGATCTGCTCCTCGAACAGCGAATACAGCACCACCGCCGAGGCGCCCGCGTCTTCCAGTTTCTTGAAATTATCGATATCCATGGTCAGCGGCTGGGACGAAGCGATGACCGGGTTCTTCAGTTTCAGCCCCATGTAGGTTGTTGATAGGTCCATATGATGATTCCTCTCAAAGTTTACAGGTTAATGGCATAACGTTTACACACCTAAATTAGGATTGTTTCGGTTCGAACAACGCGACCATGCGTTCGTAGAGCGTCCACCGGTCTTTGACTTCCAGCTGGGCTTTTTCGAGCAGCATTTTCGCCGCGTTGGGATCGATCTTGGTTAACATCTTGAAACGTGTTTCGTTGTAAATATATTCCTGAAGAGGAATTTTAGGCGCGCGGGAATCGAGCTGGAACGGGTTCTTTCCTTCGCCGATCAGCGCCGGGTTGAAGCGGAACAGCGGCCAGTAGCCTGAATCCACGGCGAGTTTCTGCTGGGTCAGGCCGTTTTTCAGGTTAATGCCGTGCGCGATGCAGTGCGAATACGCGATGATGATGGACGGACCGTCGTATTTCTCGGCTTCGATGAACGCCTTGACGGTATGGCCGTCGTTGGCGCCCATGGCCACGCGCGCCACGTATACACTGCGGTACGCGACCGCCTGCATGGCAAGATCTTTTTTCGCTGTCGGTTTTCCGCCGGCGGCAAACTTCGCCACCGCTCCGATCGGCGTCGCTTTGGACATCTGCCCGCCGGTATTGGAGTACACTTCCGTATCGAGAACGAGAATGTTGACGTTCCTGCCCGAAGCGAGAACATGATCCAGCCCGCCGTAGCCGATGTCATACGCCCATCCGTCGCCGCCCATGATCCACACGCTCTTCTTGACAAGGTAATCGGCCAGGGACAGCAGCCGTTTCGCTTCCGGAGTGTTCATTCCGGCGAGTTTTCCTTTCAGCGCATTCACGCGTTCGCGCTGGGCGCTGATTTCAGATTCTTCGTGCTGTTTCGCGCTGATGATTTCCTCGGCCAGCGCGCCGCCGACCTGCGCGGCCATCGCATGCAGAAGTTCTTTGGCCTGTTCATTATGCTTATCAATGGTTAAGCGGAAACCAAGCCCGAATTCCGCGTTGTCCTCAAACAGGGAATTGGACCATGCCGGTCCCCGGCCGTTTTTGTTGAATGACCAGGGTGTGGTCGGAAGGTTGCCTCCGTAAATGGAGGAACAGCCCGTCGCGTTCGCGACGATCATGCGGTCGCCGAAAAGCTGTGTCGTCAGTTTCACGTAAGGAGTCTCTCCGCATCCTCCGCAGGCGCCGGAGAATTCGAACAACGGCTGGAGGAACTGCGAGTTCTTGACGTTGTCGATCTTGATCGCGTTGCGGTCAACTTCGGGTATCGTCAGGAAGAAGTTCCAGTTTTCGCGTTCGGTTATGCGGATCGGCGGTTGGGGCGTCATGTTGATCGCCTTGAATCCGGTTTTCTGCTTGTTCTTCGCGGGACAGACTTCCACGCAGAGTTCGCAGCCGGTGCAGTCTTCCGGGGCGATCTGAAGGGTATATTCCGAACCTTCGGCGAATTCCTTGCCTTTATACGGCGTGTGTTTGAAGGTCGCCGGTGCGTTTTTGAGATTTTCTTTATTGTAGACTTTGATGCGGATGACGGCATGAGGGCATACCATGGAGCATTTGCCGCACTGGATGCAGGTTTCGGGATCCCATGACGGAATTTCCAGAGTGATGTTCCGTTTTTCCCATTGGGTCGTTCCGGTCGGGAACGTACCGTCCACGGGGAACACGCTGACGGGCAGATGATCTCCCTTGCCCGCTATGATCTGTGCGGTCACGTTCTTCACGAATTCGGGCGCGGCATCCGATACGATGGGCGGCATATCGATGGCGCTGGTCACCTTGGCCGGATACCTGACTTCGAATAAATTGGCAACTGTCTGATCGACCGCGTCCCAGTTCTTCTTGACGACATCTTCGCCCTTTTTCATGTAGGTTTTCTTGATCGAGTTCTTGATCGCGTCAATCGCTTCCTTTTCCGGGAGAACGCCTGAAATCTTGAAGAAGCAGGTTTGCATGATCGTATTGACGCGTTCGCCCATGCCGGTTTCGTTGGCGACTTTATATCCGTCAATCACCCAGAACTTGAGCTTCTTGTCAATGATATCCTGCTGGACTTTTTTCGGCATCTGGTCCCATACCTGGTCATGGGCGAAGGGTGCGTTCAGCAGGAATACGGATCCAGGTTCGGCATACTGAAGCATATCGTATTTTTCGAGAAAGCTGAACTGGTGGCACGCGACGAATTTCGCCTTGCTGATCAGGTAGGTCGAATGGATCGGTTTCTTCCCGAACCGGAGATGCGAGGTCGTGATTGCGCCTGATTTCTTGGAATCATACACAAAATATCCCTGCGCGTCGAAATCGGTTTCCTCGCCGATAATCTTGATCGAGTTCTTGTTCGCGCCGACCGTTCCGTCCGCGCCGAGGCCGAAAAACATGCCGCGGAAAACGTCGTCAGTTTCGGTGGTAAAATTATGATCGAAATCGATGCTGCTGTTCGTGACGTCGTCGTTGATGCCGACGGTGAAATGGTTTTTCGGTTCGGGTTTTTTCATTTCGTCGAACACGCCTTTGACCATCGCGGGGGTGAATTCCTTCGATGAGAGGCCGTAACGTCCGCCGATGACTTTCGGGATCGAGCTGAGCTTGCCCTGCTGTGAGGATTCGAGAAGCGCGGACATGACGTCGAGGTACATCGGTTCGCCCATCGCGCCGGGTTCCTTGGTACGGTCGAGTACGGCAAGCGTCCTGACCGATTTCGGCAGCGCGGCGATAAAATCTTTGGTCGAGAACGGACGATACAGGCGAACTTTCAGTACGCCGATTTTCTCGCCTTTATTCATCAGGAATTCGACCGTCTCATGAGCGGCTTCGGCGCCGGAGCCCATAAGGATGATTACTCGCTCGGCTTCCGGATGGCCGACGTACTCAAACAGATGATATTGCCGGCCGACCACTTTCGCGAACTGATCCATGGCTTTCTGGACAATACCGGGAACGGCGGTGTAGAATTTATTCACGGTTTCACGGGCCTGGAAGAACACGTCGGGATTTTGAGCGGTTCCGCGAAGGACAGGGTGATCGGGTGACAGAGCTCGTTTGCGGACTGCCGCTACCAAATCATCATTGATCATCGCGCGGATATCCTCATCGGACAATAATTCGACTTTATGAACTTCATGCGAGGTACGGAATCCGTCAAAAAAATGCAGGAACGGAATGCGCGCTTCCAGCGTCGCGGCCTGGGCAATCAGCGCCATATCCATCGCTTCCTGGACGGAATTGGAACAGAGCAGCGCGAAACCGGTGGAACGGACGGACATCACATCGCTGTGGTCGCCGAAAATCGACAATGCGTGCGCCGCTACGGCACGGGCTGAAACGTGAAATACCGTGGAATTCAATTCTCCGGCGATTTTGAACATGTTCGGGATCATCAGCAGCAGTCCCTGGGACGCCGTAAAAGTAGTGGTCAGGGCACCGGACTGCAACGCGCCGTGCACCGCTCCCGAAGCGCCGCCTTCGCTCTGCAGTTCCACCACACTGGGAATCGTTCCCCACAGGTTCTTTCGACGTTCCGCCGACCACTGGTCCGCCCATTCACCCATATTGGATGAGGGCGTAATCGGGTATATGGCGATGACTTCATTCGTTTTATGAGCAACATATGCCGTTGCTTCATTCGCATCGAGATTCACTTTTTCTCTGGGCATAATGATAATACCTTATTTTAAATCAATTTAAGTTATACAATTCACGAGAGCTGGAAATAATAGCGAACCTGAGGATTAAAATCAAGATTTTTCTTGAGACTTTTTGGAGTGTCTTGCTGGAAATCCGCTGCACCTTTAGGCATGCACGGAAAACACCGGAAACCATCCCGGCGAACAAATCATGTGCCCGGTCCGCTGAAGGATGATGGATTACATGGTATTCCGTATTATCGCATTTACCTGCAGGTATAATCAGGTATTTAATACAGTTTTGCCCGCTGTATTTACTTGAACTTATTTCATTTTTTTTTTATAATGATTTGTTTAAACGGATTTCGTATTTATTTATTTAAAGGCATTCAAAGACATGAACACATTGTACAGGACGCTGATTTTTTGTTTTGCTATTTTCACAACCCTGAACCTGACCGCTGAAACCTCTTTCTCCCAGCAACTCCAGAAAAAGAAAGCGGTGGCCGTCCTTGAATTCAGCAATGCCGGAGGAATGGAAACCGGTGATATGTCCATCCTGACCAACCGGTTCCGCAACTTTCTCGTCATGGCGGGAGAATACGATGTCCTGGAACGCGACAAAATGAGGGATATCCTGAAGGAACAGGATTTCCAGGGCACAGACGACTGCAACACGTCCGAATGCGCCGTGCAGGTCGGGAAACTGCTGGGCGTGGAAAAAATGGTCGCCGGGGACATCGGCAAAATGGGACAGGTCTATACGATCGATATCCGCATGATCAGCGTCGCAACGGGCAAGATCGAACATACGGAATCGCAGAACCACAAAGGCGAAAAGGAAGGATTGCTGGACATGATCGAGGCGATCGCGTTTGTCCTTTCAGGAAAATCGGCCCCGACAAAATCCAACATCAATCTCGTGACCCGGAAGGAAACGGATGATGAGGTCAAGATCGGAACGGTCACGAAAAAAACCGGTTCGCTGGAAATCAACAATGAAGTGGAAGGCATACTTTTTATCGACGGGAAAGAAATCGGGGAAGTCACGCCCGGCACGATCATCCCGGTGGAAAACATGAAAACCGGAAAACACCTGATCGAGATCAAAAAGGAAAACATTCTGTATACGCTCAATGTCGATGTCGAATTCGACAGGATCATCAAAATTTCGACCCGCGACATGGCAAAACTTTCGATCATTTCCGATAAAATCGTCTCATACTTCGATCCCCGGGACCAGTCGATGTACAGAGCCGTGAATATCGGCAACACCCTTTGGATGCTCGACAACCTGAGGTACAAGGGAACCGGCGGAAGCTTCTGCTACAATGATGACAGCGTGAAATGCGATTCGCACGGCAGGCTGTATACATGGGAAGCCGCGAAGAAAGCGGTTCCCGATGGATGGCGGCTCCCGACCAAAGAGGAATGGGAACAGCTGATGACCGTCCTGAAAGCTTCCGGAAGCGACGGCAATAAATCCACGGGCGATTTTCAAAGTTTTGCCGGTGCCGGCGCGGGCTGGAAAAGCCCCGAAGGTCCCTATAATTACATCAATCAGTTCCCCTGTTTCTGGTCGTCTTCAGAATCGGATCAGCAGTCCGCATGGTTCTGCAATTTTACAAACCAGCCGAAAAGCGCCTATATCAAGGCGGTCAACAAAAAATACGGGTTCAGCATCCGCTGCGTGAAAATTCAGTAACCCCGTACATATCCAAAAAATATGGCTCTGCGATCACATGCATCGCAGAGCCTTTTCTTGTTCCGTTGATTGAATTACCGGTAAGTCCTATTTCAGCAGCATCATTTTCCGGACAGCCGTGCGCTGTCCCGCTTGTATCCGGTAAAGATAGATCCCTGATCCGGCCGCCCGTCCATTCATGTCTTTTCCGTTCCAGTTCACCGTATAATGTCCCGCTTTCTGATGCCCGTTTACAAGCGTCGCGACCTCCTGACCGAGCACATTGTACACTTTCAGCGTCACCTTCCCGTCCGAGGGAACGGAATACCTGACAGCCGTCGACGGATTGAAAGGATTCGGATAGTTCTGCGACAATTCAAACTGTTTCGGCGCCGTTTCTTCACGTTCATCGGCTGTTACCAGCGAAACGCAGGAAATGCCGGCTTCCCACCCGTCGTCGGTCAGGTAGACGTCCGAATAGAACCGGAACGTCAGCGCTCCCGAAGCATGCCCCGAAGTGATTACCTGAGTAATGGAAGTTCCTGTAAACGGGCTTCCGGAAACCTGCGGGGAGTTCGTGTCCGGCCCGTCATACACGTACAGATAATCCCAGTCCTCTTCAATGCTGAACGAAGCAAAACTGATCCGGACTTTTCTTGTGTTATCCAGCGGCGACAGCGTAAGGATGAAATTTTCATTGTTCTGGTATTTCCCGGTTTGTCCGCCGGTATCGTAAAACTTGCCATTGCTGACGGTCTCGATGCCGTTCTTCATCCTGTATTCCGGTATAATGCCGATGACGACTGAAAAGTCCTTTTGGGCAGTATAACTCTGAAACTGAGTGAAAAAACCTATATCAGCCGGTGTTCCGGGAACAGCCAGGCTGTCCGCGGAAACGGTGAATCTCAACATAACGGTGTCACCCGGGGAAACGGAATCCGCATAACATGAATCAGTTATGAGGATCAGACTGGAACTGGTTGTATAAATCCATCCTGCGGTATATCCCGCGGTTGAATGCCCGCGGTTGACGACGGGAATGACCAGTTCAGCGGTTTCGCCCGGGTCGAGGATTCCGTCATGATCACCGGTCACCGCATCGTCCACCGACAGGGACTGAGCGGAAAAGGACGGCGCATGCAGGGGAATGATTATCTGGGACTGCCAGGCCCGGCCGCTGTCGTCCGTGAAAGTAACCGTGCATTTCGCCGGATGCATGTCCGGGACGAGCGGATGAACGGTGATCTGAAATGCCGTTTCACCCGGAACCGAGGAATCGGCCAGGATCTTTCCGTACGCAAACTGGCTGTCGTTTACGGTTATGAATGTATCGGCCGTACTCAGCACGGCGGTCACTCCCGACGCGGAGTCCAGTCCCACGTTGTTGGCGGCCACATTCAGATGAAGGGTTTCCCCGAAATCGGCCTGTCCGTTTCCGTTACCGGAATCATCGGCGACGCTTTTCAGTTCAGCGGTGATCCATGGCCCGTCGGGGCTGCTCACAGTCAAGTCCGCATAAATCGTCGTGGTATTGAATCCCGTCACGACCAGCCTTACCGGACCGGGCATAAGCCCGTGGTCTATGGTCACGCTCCCCGAGGAACCGGTTATGCCCCTGAAGAAATTTCCGTCCTGAATCAGCGATATAGTCGCGCCTTCGGCAGGGGAACCGGACATGACGGTCGTGGTAAACGGAACGCCGGTAAGGATCTGTTCGTTGGTTAAATATATCTCCCGGGGTGTATCGGTTCTCAGCATCAGTGTGACGTCACCGAAAATCGTCCAGGTCTGCATGGTTTCCAGGTCGTCGCTCTGGTTCGATTCGGTATACATCAGGGTCAGCGCGTTAAAAATGAGCGATCCGGCAGTGACGCGCTGTTCATCATTCGTGATGCCGTTCTGGCCCGGATACAGGGAATAATCGTATCCTCCGGTCAGGATATCATTGATGTAGTCCTGTCCGCGCATGGGCGGGTCCCACGGCTGGCTGATCGTGGAAGCGAGCATCAACACCGCTCCGCCCTGATCTTTCCTGAGCCAGGTTTCCCCGAAACAGGTTGTGTTGTGGAACTGCCCGTTGTTGCAGGCGACGGAAATGATAAACGGCATTTTGCTTCCGTTTGACAGCGCGTTCACGTTAGCATTATTGAAACCTGTGGTTCCCCATGAGGAGGAGGATCCGTGCCCTGTGTAATTGATCACGCTCACGCCCTCATTGACCGACGAAGTCACGTACGAAGCGTAGTCATTCGGCTCGTAGACCGAGTCGTAATGCGCATACGTGAACGGGTGAAGTTTCCGGTTATAGATATTCCCGATATGCTCATAATCGATCTCGTTGTCGTCTCCGGGTCCTTCTTCGGAGGCAATCCCCAGCGCGCGCGGATACCAGGCTCCGCTGCTGTCCGGAGTTTTTTCATATCCGATCGTCTTATTCACCTGTACCGTGACGTCGGCGGAGGTTGCCGCGGAAAACCGGCCGATGCACAGATCAGCGATGAAATCCGTTCCGGCAACGCAGCCCAGCTGGGGATCCATCGGAAAATCTGACGACGTGCCCAAATCGGACCTGATGTCCGCCCAGTCCCCCACCAGCTGGACATACAGCAGATCCGGGTTTTCGTTATATTTTTGCTGGATCAGCGATTTGACATTGGTGTTCACCGGGACGATTTCACGCAATACGTCCATCCCTTTTTCTTTCTTCCACTGTATATAGGGTTCGATGGCTGCTGTGTCCCTCGCGGTCGTGATCACGAGAAGGCCGCCGTCTTCTCCGATTGTCAGGCTTTCTTTGTTGCCGGAATAATTGATGAAAACCGAACGGTACACCGCGTCCATTTCACGGAGAATTCGTTCCGGCACGCGGGTCAGGGGATTGGTGGAAGTCTGCATGTGTTCTGTCAGCCGTACGCGGATGGTTCTGTAAGCGCGCAGGATGCGGAGTTTGGCGTTGTACTGAAACGGAAAAATTTTCACGGTAACGCCGCGGACATCACGGATGATGTAAGGTTCCGATGTTTCCGCCAGTACGGACGGATACCAGGAATCCGTGACCGAATTCGGGTCGGTCATGTAGGGAATTTCGTCCGGGTTCTGGTTCCGGTAAATGACTCCGCGCGATGGAAGCAGCGGATGTTCCAGGGTATATTCGGCATAATCGCCTCCGGTAAATTCAAGTCTGACGTCATTCTTCGGCGACAGCATCACCGAAGCCGTAACGAAAGGCATTTCGGCATAACCTTTCAGCCGGGTATGCACACCGGAACCGAAAGTGACGGTCTGATATGTCCCGCTACCGGCGGTTACCGTTTTTATGACTGGGGCCGCGATGTCACAAAACAGTTCGTGCTCCCCGGACTGGTTTTGCGTATAGTTGATTTGGACGTCATCTGCGTACATCGGGTTCGAGCACATCAGCGCTGCAATCGCAAGAATCATGGCTTTTTTCATGAAAATGTCCGTAATAATGAATTGACAGTAAGATATTTTAACGCCGGATAATATGCATATATTTTCAGGAATCCAACAGTTTTTCCGGCAATTTGCAGTAAACGGAATTCACACATGCCGGCATTCATTCCCGGTCCCTCATCCGGAAAAAACGTTACCCTTCCTTTCCATCAATAATAGAGTGATCAAGTTCCTTGCAGGCGAGAATTATTGCTGGTTCACTGATGATCAGCGGAGGCATGGTGCGGGGATCAATCCGGTTTTTTCCGGGATTTCAGCAGAACGGCAAAAGAGACAAGGGATATCAGAAAAAATAAGATCAGGCTTTGCTGCGATCCGATGAAAAACCTGAAAACGTCATATTCCCGGATCAGGGTTTCACCATAGTAAAATTCCCCGCCGAACATCACGTAATTCCATCCGTAATGAACGGCCCACGCGTAGCCGATGTGATTGAATCTGAGAATCAGGTTGTTCCTCACCGTACCGATGAGAAAAATGCCCGACAGCGTCATCCAGTCCAGCGCGGCTCCCTGAAAAGGCGACAGCAAATAAAAAAGAAAATGAAATACCGTAAATGCCAGTGACGCGGCAATGCTCAGAACGGCCGGATCCTTAAAGAAAGAAATCAGACGAAGCCGCAAAAGGAGGATGAAACCGAGCACGATTTCCTCGTTCAAGGTTTGCCCGACAGTATGAATGCTTTTCCATGAAGGAAGGACGGTCAGGGAAGGATTCCGCTGAAAACCGTTTTGTTCGGCCAGATATCGGATGATGACATACGATACCAGTATGACGATCGCCGTGAGAGCCGGGATCAGCCATAAATCAGTTTTCGTGAAACGGAGTCCGACCGGACGGAGAAAATCCCTCCTCAGGAAACCAAAGCTGGCAAGAACGATGAGGACCGTTCCGGTAACCGAAACATAAAAACCGGTATCAGGGACATAACTCAGTGAAAGGTAAATGAATATGACAACCTGTATGAATACCGATTCTTTACTGAAAAAATATTTTATAACTTTATTCACCGCTTACACAACCGGTCAGGATAATTATTTCTGGTTCTTGAAATAATTGACGATGTCGGTAATCGTTTTCACGGTTTCATCGGCATTCAGCGCCGTATTCATTTTTTTATCGTTATAGAAATGATCTTTAGCGTTAAAAAAAACATCAATCACCGGAAATGGTTTGGAAGCGAGACACTCGCCGATTATAATGATATCTTTCAATCCATCATCATTCACGTCGCGCAGGCCCACGGCTTCCACATGTCCGCAATCGAAGCCGTCCTCGTGGCCGTAAAATTCCGGAAATGTGTAGACGATATCGTTTCCTTTCATCAGATAGAAATAGAGTCTGGGCTTGAACACCGGTTTTTCGGAATTATCGGCGTAGGAGGCGAATTTTACTTTTCCGAAATGCGGCAGTTCGACATCAAAGGACTGGCCGGGAATGATTTCGCCTATGGGTTTCAGCGTTGTTTTTTTCTCTTTAAAATATTTCACCACATCCGCGACAGACTTGATAGAAAGATCAGAATTGATGTCTGAATTCACGGCGTCGTCATGATCGAAGGTTTCCGTTTTATTAATATACACGCCGATCACGGGAAAAGGAACCGCCGCGTCCGGTCCGATGCCGGTCATATAATTCGCGATGATGATGACGTCCTTCAGGTTGTCGCTGTTCAGGTCTTTGAAAGCGACGGCGACAATTTCGTCGGCCATCCAGCCCTGTTTGTTGCCGTAGAAATCGGCGAACTGATACTCGATAGCGTCATCCTTAAGGAAGTAAAAATTGAAGCGGTCAACATTACCCGCGCCTTTGTACGACGCGAATTTCACTTTTCCGAAATGCGGGAATTCCGCGTCGAACGTCTGGTTCGCAATCAATTCACCGGACGGGCCTTCCCCGTACTGTGCGGATAGAGTGAAAAAGGGAAGAAGAAAAAGAAATGCAACAGATAAGATTGTTTTCATAATATATCCTTTTATTTATCGTTCAAAACCTTCAAGGTTTTAACCTGTTCAAGATCAGTTTACATTATCTAACTCAAATTAGCAACCTTTACGGAAAACCTTAAAGGTTTTCAGGATTACCTCCCCACCATAACGAACGGACTCCAGTAATACGGCGAGGCGAACTGCTTTGATTTGATTCTAGATATTCAAAACAACCACAGCGTAGATGGATATAATTCCCCAAGTCAGGTGAATATATACATTCCAAATTCATTATTTCCCCGTCCATACAATATCACCGCGGCGATTCATGTAACCCCATTGATGATCGATTTCAAATCTCGCGAGGACGCCATTAAATTTTTCAATTTTTGAAAACCTGAACGAAATGATAACCTTTCCCCCGGAATCTATACAACTCCATTTCCCGTTTTGAGAAACCCGGGCGATCCCGCCGTCAAAATCTTTTCCATGATCATAAACCGGTTCAATAACAAATTGTCCCGATTTATCGATAAATCCACATTTCTGAGAATTTTTATCCCCGGCCACAGAGTAACCTTCCCGGAAATCATTCATCCATGCGCCAGGGCTTTCACAGCGGATGCTGCCGTTGCGGTCAATCAGAAAAAATCGATTCTTCGATCTCACCCAGGCAACGCTGTCAGAAAACGGGTGAACCAGATCATAATCGGCTCGAAATAATAAGTCACCGGAATGATTGATAAAATAACGATCAGAATCTTTTTCAGCCCACGCGAGGCCTTCCGAAAAATCAGATAACAGTTTGTATCGGTTAGAATCAGGATCCATGATATATCGCCCGTCCAATCCGATGATACCGTAATAATCCCTGGCCGCAACCCATGCGGTGTGATTTTCAAAATCGGTAACGCGTCTGAACAAAGCGGGAATCACATATTGACCGGCGGTGTCAATCGCGCCCCATAAACAGGAATCATTATCAGAATAATGTTTTACGGATGGTTTGCAGGTTTTCACCCACGCGCGGCCTTCATGAAAATCCCTGACCTCAAAAAAAGTATTTTCCACTTTGACGCTGTTGCCTGTAACACTAATCATCGACCATCTGCCGCCTTCACACTCGGGCGCGACGCCGATATGATCCTTCACACGGCAATTGAATGTCCATTCTCCGCCGGTGTTCACAAAAGCCCGCCCTTCGTGAAAATCTGTGGCGTAATCATACTTTACCTCTGTGATCAGTTCGCTCGCCCGGTTAATATATCCCCATTTACCGCCGCGGACTTCTTCATGCCGGCGATAATCGTAATTCCGGAAACGGCGATACAATTTTCCGCCCACATTGACACGGGCTAATCCGTCATGGAACGCACAGACGTAATCGTAATTTAACGAAACCGGAATGACCACTGCGCCTGATGAATCGATGTATCCCCAGCGGCCATCCGCGTGTACAGGATAGAGCGCCTGCTCCTGAGCCGATAAAGAAATCACGGTCAGAAACATTGTCGCGATATACATTAGCAGACATTTAATTATTATCATAGTGATTGTTTCATCCATCCATTTCGGTCAACAACGTAAACCGTTATGATTAAAATAATCCAATTAAATATAAATTGCCATGCTGAAAAATCCTGACCCGAAAATATTTTTTGTCTGCGGACATTACATCTTCCATACGATCACTTACAAACTCTTTTCCACATGCGGAAAAAATATATTAAATGCATTTTGCGTTGGAATAATGGATAAAATTTTGTATCTTTATTAGTTATAATTTTTTTTTATTAAACTGCTTGTGTTATTAATGGATCAATATATTATCCCATGTTGCACTTGCTCCACGCAATCCGGAATTGAAGAAATCAATTCGGGCAAAAACCCTTTACAATTGAGTTCAGGAATCAAACCGTTCACAAATTCATGTTGTACATGTTTTTTGACGGCAGTCCATACCGGACGGGCAATAAAATCGGATGAACTCG
Organism: uncultured Bacteroidota bacterium; assembly: GCA_964410965.1. Classification (GTDB taxonomy): domain Bacteria; phylum CLD3; class CLD3; order SB21; family JBBIRG01; genus JBBIRG01. Next base: position 90,051 of record CAYPIY010000005.1, read on the forward strand.
CCCTTCCGGTGCCCGATGAAATCAGCCTGTATACTTCCCCGCAACCAAACCCGGGAGATCGCAGGTATGTCTAAAAACAAGGAAATTCTGGCTTTAATCATCATTGATTTTTTTATGATCCAGTTAGCGACTTTTTTTATCGTGCTGGTCGCAGATTATTTTTCTCAGCACGGCACCCAAAAGGTTTCGGCGTTTTACCTGCCGGCCGTTCTTTACATGTTCTGGCTGTGCTTGTTTCTTTTTTCCGGATTGTACCGTTCGTGGTACCGCATTTCAGTGTTTGATGAGATCGTATCATTGTTTCAGACCATTTTTATCGGATCCGTTTTTCTGCTTCTGTTTATTTCAATTGAAGCGATCCGTATTCATCCCATGTCCCCGACGAAACTGCTCGTTCTCGGTTACGGGTTTGTATTGCTGACACTGGTTTCGATCGGCCGTTTATCACTCCGGTATTTCCAGAAAAAACTACTGCTGACCGGCATCGGACGGAGAAAAGCCGTCATCATCGGGTGGAACAAAACCGCTGTGGAACTGTACGAAAAAATCAAAAAATATCCCGCCCTGGGATATGATGTCGTGGGTTTTGTCAAACCCTCTGAAACCCAATCCCTCTCGGAACCGGCCGGCAACCCCCTTTCTGCCTATGAACAAATCCGGAAAGACTGGGAAAACTTTCAGCAGGCTGAAATCAACCCAGCCGAGTACCCCGAGGAAAAGCATGTCCTGGGAACCGATAAGGACCTGGCAAACATCATTACCTCTCACCAGATCCGCGAGGCCCTGATCGCCCTGAGCAGCAGTCATCATGAACTGCTGATCCGGATACTGGATTCCATCGAAGAAATGCGTATCAACGTGAAAATCGTCCCTGACCTGTATGATATTGTCAGCGGACAGGCCCGCACGACACAAATCTACGGGATCCCCCTGATCGAACTTGAGCCGGAAATCATGCCCGCTTGGGAGCAGAACACCAAACGGCTGATCGACATCGCCGTATCCTCCATAGGGCTTCTCATCACTCTTCCGCTTTGGATTCTTGTCGCGATCGCAGTTAAAATCGATTCAAAAGGCCCGGTGATGTACCGGCAGGTACGCGTAGGAAAGAACGGACAGAAATTCATGATCAGCAAATTCCGGACGATGATCGCCAACGCCGAAAAGGGAACCGGGGCAGTATGGGCGCAGAAAAACGATCCCCGGATCACCCGTGTCGGGAATTTCCTCCGAAAGACCCGTCTGGACGAACTTCCCCAGCTGTTCAATGTCCTCCAGGGCCAAATGAGCATTGTGGGGCCGAGGCCGGAACGGCCATCCTTCGTCGAACAGCTGAAAAAGGAAATCCCGCTGTACGCGCACCGCCTCAGGGTCAAGCCCGGCATTACCGGATGGGCACAGGTTAAGCATAAGTACGATGAAACCATTGATGACGTGAAACTGAAAGTCAAGTATGATCTGTTTTACATCGAAAACATGTCGCTCCGGATGGATATCAAGATCATGCTTCTGACTCTCTACGTGGTTTTTGCCCGAAAGGGACAATGACAGAAACCCATCACGAAAATCACATGACGAACAGGGATCCGTCCGGAAATATCCCCCGTTTATCCATCGTTATATTAAACTACAACGTCAGGGATTTCCTTGAACACCTTCTGACATCCCTTGAACGGGCCGTCGCTGGAATTGATACTGAGATATTTGTGGTCGATAACGCTTCCTATGACGGCAGCCCGGACATGGTTCGTGACAAATTTCCGGACGTTCGTCTGATCGAAAACCGTGAAAATCTGGGTTTTTCGAAAGGAAACAATATTGCGCTGGAAAAATGCCGGGGCGAGTATGTTCTTGTGGTAAATCCTGATGTAGTGGTTCGCGAGGACACCCTCTCAAAAATGATCGACTTCATGGACCAGCATCCGGAAACCGGAGCGGCTACCTGCAAAGTACTGAATGCCGACGGCACCCTGCAGCTTTCCTGCCGCCGGAGCTTCCCGACTCCAATGGTCGCTTTCTGGAAAATCACGGGTTTTTCCGGATTGTTCCCCAAAAACCGGCATTTCGGCAAATATAATTTAACCTTTCAGGAAGAAAACCAGACCCATGAAACGGAAGCGATCTCGGGCTCGTTCATGTTCCTGAGAAGAAAAACCATCAAGGAAGTCGGCCTGCTTGATGAACGGTTTTTCATGTACGGTGAAGACCTGGACTGGTGTTACCGGATCAAAAAGGCAGGATGGAAAATTTTCTATCACCCCGAAACCCAGATCATTCACTACAAGGGGGAAAGCACGAAAAAAAGCGGATTCGACGACATACGGATTTTTTATGAGGCGATGGCCCTGTTTGTCGAAAAACATTTTAAGCCCCAATATTCTTTTCTGGTGATCAGCCTTTTGCGTCTGTCGATTTGGCTGAGAGCGTCGTTTTCATTTTTGGTCCGCCTGTTCCGGATCGCATTCTCCCCCATCACTGATATTCTGATCATCAATATATCGGTATCCGCAGGGGTCTTATTGCGGTACCATGATTTTATCGTACCGGAGTGGATGCCGTCGAAGCTCTTTTTCTACCTGGGGATCCATTCCGGGGCCACAGTTATCTGGCTGCTCTGCCTTGCTTATTTTCAGAACTACACACAGCGCCTTTTTTCGGTTTCCCAGTCTTTCATGGCGGCACTGGCGGGGTTTTTCATTGTGTCGACCGTAACCCTGTTCTCCAAGGATTTCGTTTTTTCCCGCCTGACCATACTTTACATTTCCTCTATGGTCATCGTCCTCATTCCGGGGTGGCGCCTGGTTTTTATGATCGTCCAGCGCCGCGGAGCCTCCGGATGGTTGCTGACCAAACGCGTCATCAAGAAAAACACCGTCCTTGTAGGCACGGGTAACCGAACCGCAGAAATCCTTTCTTCCTTATCCTCAGAATTTGATCATCCGTACCGTATCCTCGGAATTATCAGTGATCAGAATGATTTCCGTGAAAAATCGTTCTGCGAATATCCGGTTCTGGGTACCCTGAACGGCCTGAAACAGATCATCCAGACCCATCCGGTAAACGAAATTATTTTTTCTTCCGGAGACCTATCCTATGATTCCATCATTGAACTGATCGCCACACTCCCGAAGGACAAAAAAATCAATTTTAAGATAGTCCCTTCTGATACATTGACGTGGGCAGGAAAATCACCGGTTGAAAAATTAAGCGGCTTCCCCGTCATTCGTTTCGAGTATGCCATATCACGGCTGCATGCCAGGGTGTTAAAGAGAACTGCCGACATCACCGCCAGCCTGCTTTTAATGCCTTTTTTGTTTTTTTCATTTATATTTCAATGGCTCACGACTAGCGTCCGGAAAAAAGTCATTCATATCCGGGCGGATGAAACATTCACAGTCTGGATGAATCCACACCAGAAGCCGCTTCTCTGGTCCATGATCCTTCAGGTGCTTTCGGGACGGCTGGGCCTCGTCGGAAAAAAAATTGTATTCGAAAGGGAAAACCCTCTCCGAATGTCCGAAGAACTTTCAAAAATCAAAGGACTTAAATATGGCATATACAGCCTTTCGGACCTGTTCAAAATGCCCTGTTCGGAAGAACTGAATGTCACGGATATGTATTATTGCCAGAATTATTCATTCAGGCTGGATGTGGAGATTTTTATCCGATGCCTTCTGCAAATTTAATCCCCGGAATGAAAATGAATGTCAACTGTCCTATTAATTCCAATTTCAGTCATTAACATTTCCGGTAACCGGACTCCCGATACCCATTATGAAAAACCTTATCGCCAAAAACCATTGTAAATCAGAGATTTTGACTTCACGCAATAAATATGGTTTATTTTCCCTGCAAACATACGTGCAGGCGCGTACGGGCCTTGCATTTTATTCTCTGTTGTGTTTTCAAGTTTTATCTGTTCCGGTTTCGCATGGACAGTCCCTTTTTTGTCCGGATTCGGGTGAAAAACCGTCCGTCAACATGCCGCTTGAGCATTTTGTGTATTCCTTTGTTGAAAGACTTGAGACTAAAAGACTGATTCCTACCTCCATCGAATTCCGGAACAAGCCTTATACCCGCGGTTCTGTCTTAAAACTGATACAATTTTTGGAAAACCGGGTTTCAGAGGATCCGGATTATCTTAACCAAGTTGAAAAATCTTTGTATCAGAAACTCAAGGGTGAATTTCATTTTGAATTATCCGGCCTGAATATTCCCTTTCAGGAATCTGAGCGGGAGAAACATCTGATACGGTTTGTCGCCGGGGATTCGGCCGATAACGCGTTCGGCGACGCCGTTTTCGACCAGTCGCTTTTCATGGCCCGATTTAACGGATCTGAGGATTCCCTGAACCGGCTGATAAGCTACACCACCACTCGCGGGCGCGCCAGGGGAAACCTGAAAAAAGCAGTCGCCTACAGCGCCGATTTTAAAAGTACATTGATCAAGGGATCCGGGATCAAAGAGTCAAATTTTCAGGCAACTCCCGACGGGGTCCTGAATGTGGAAAATAAAAATGTGTTTTCGCTTGAAGCAAATGCGTACATGGTAATCCATCCTGGACGATTCAGGCTGCAGTACGGCAAAGACGCGTTGATCCTTGGACCCGGCAAACACAGCAACCTGTTTATTTCCGGCAATGCCCCGTCATTCGATAACCTTAGACTTGACGTGTCCTTTGACCGCGTAAAATTTACCTTTTTCCACGGTTTTCTGCGTAGTGAACGCCTTGTGTACAATTACAGGGAAAAAACCAGCGATCAGAAATACATAGCCGGACACCGGCTGGAATTTAAAATTTTTCCCTGGCTTTTTTTTGCGGGCAATGAAAGCGTTGTTTACGGAGGACGAGGACTGGAACCGCAATATGTCAACCCCATCATGATCTACCATATCGCAGAACAATATGCCGGCGACAAGGACAATAACACGATGAGTTTCGATGCGACTGTTTTTCCGGTAAAGAACATCAAAACCTATATGGCGCTGTTTCTCGATGATTATTCGTTTTCCAGGAATCCGTTCCGATACTGGGGGCAGAAATGGGCGTTCCTCTGGGGATTATACTGGATGGAGCCCCTTGCGATTGACCATTCAGACATTCGGTTCGAATACTCGCGCGTGGAACCGTTTGTTTATACGCACAAATTCGGACTGATCAATTACTCTCACTTTGAAAAAAGTCTGGGATCTTTTCTTGAGCCAAATTCAGATGACTGGTACACTGAATTATCTTATTACCCTGTACGGCGCTTTTCGGGAACTTTTACGCTTGAGTACAAAAGGCATGGTTTTGGAGACATCAATTCACCCGGTGAGGAACAAGGTTATGGTTCCGGCGGAAGAACTAAAAAGAAATTCCTGAACGGCGTAATCAGCAGATCCCTTTATTTCAGGACTACGTTGCAATTTGAGCCATGGAATCAGCAATTTATTTATTTTCAGTACGCACTGAAAAAAGAAAAAAACTTCAATAATACGAAAAACCGGTCTTTTATCGAGAACAACATCCTTATGGGTGTAAAATTTGATTATTAGCAGGAAAAAACTAGATTCACTTTCTCGTGAAGTGTAAAATTCATTTTACCTATACGTAAAAGTTTACACACACGCTCTGTATCAAAGCGATTAAGTTTACATTACTTATGTCATTGTATAAATTAATTTTATATACAATAGTAAACTGAAATGTGTAATTTTGTTTACATAAATAAGTAATAACGACATAAATAAAAGTGTTGATTTTTATCACTTTATGTGTTGGCACGTGTTTTGTTATACATAAAAAGTAGTTCTATGAATTATCTTTAAACATTAAACATTATAACCAACAAAACACAAGGAGAACAAAATGCGGAAATCTTTAACGATTTTAACGCTCGTCCTCATGGCAACCTCAATGATGTTTGCCCAGACCGAAAAAATCCACAACCATGCTGATCATGACGGGATCACAGACCATCGCAATTGCGGTACGATGATTGTCCACGACCGCTTAATGGCGACCGATCCGGTTTATAAGAGAAATTTCGAGGCGATGGAAGCCCGGACACAAAATGATATCAAAAACCGTCAGAACATGGCTCCTACTGAAGCCGTCCGTACGATTCCCGTGATTGTTCATGTCGTATACAAGGCAACCGCCGAAAATATTTCCGACCAGCAGATTCAGTCCCAGATCCGTATATTAAATGAAGACTATGCCCGCGCGAACGCGGACGCTTCCAACACCCCTTCCGTATTCGCGACCATTGCGGCCAATACCCAGGTTCAGTTCGTGTTAGACCGCATTGTCAGAAAAGTCACGACGGTTACGTCATGGAGTACCGATGATAAAGTCAAATATACCTCCCAGGGCGGCGATGATGTGATTGATCCGGCTCATTACCTTAATATCTGGGTTTGCAATTTAGGCGGCGGCGTTCTAGGATATGCGCAATTCCCGGGCGGCGCTTCGGCAACCGACGGCGTGGTTTGCGGTTACAAATATTTCGGCGACATCGGAACGGCAACTTCTCCGTTCAACAAAGGCCGCACGATGACTCATGAAATCGGTCACTACCTGAATCTTCGCCATATATGGGGAGATGACGGCACCGCCTGCACTGGAACCGATTACGTCGATGATACGCCGAACCAGGCCGACGAAAACTACGGCGTTCCCACTTTCCCTATCATCAGCTGCTCCAACGGACCTAACGGCGACATGTTCATGAACTATATGGACTATACCGATGACGCCGGCATGAATATGTTTTCCACGGGACAGTCCACCCGCATGAATGCCTGCCTCGACGGCTCCCGTTCCACGTTAGTCAGCGGCCCGGTCACCCCGACCGTTACCGTTTCCTCACCGAACGGCGGCGAAAACTGGACCATCAATACTACCCGTTCCATCACCTGGACTTACACGGGCACGATTGCGAATGTTAAAATTGAATATTCAATCAACGCCGGAAGCACATGGACGACGATAATTGCTTCCACAAGCAATACCGGTTCTTATGCCTGGACCGTGCCAAATAATCCGGCAACCACCTGCCGCGTGAGAGTATCGGACGCTTCCGCGTCAACGACCAACGATATCAGCAACGCGAACTTCACGATTTCCGAAAACACCGGCGGATTCATCACTGCTGAAACCGAATCCAACAACACCAGCGCAACAGCGAATGGCACCGTAGGTTCCGGAACAGCTGTCACAGGCTCTGTCAGTTCATCCACCGATGTTGATTACTTCACATTCACCACCGGCTCCGTCGGCACGATCAGCGTTTCCCTCGCGATCGGCACCAGCGCTGACTTAGACTGGTATCTGTACGACGCGAGCCTGGTTGAAAAAGCCAAAGGCTACACGACCGCCAACCCGGAAACCGGCAGTTATGCCAGCGCCCCGGCCGGAACGTATTATATTAAAGTCAACGGTTACAGCGGCGCCACCAGCGCGTACACGCTGACTGTAACTTATCCCGGCGCGGCGACGAACAGCGTAACCGTGACCGCTCCGAACGGCGGCGAAAACTGGACCGTCGGCGCGAGCAAGAATATCACATGGACCTCCACGGGCTCCATTGCGAACGTTAAGATCGAATACTCCACGAACAGCGGCAGCACCTATACCACAGTTATTGCCAGCACCGCGAATAACGGCACATACGCCTGGACTGTACCGAACACCGCATCAACGACCTGCCGTGTAAGAGTTTCCGACGCCGCGGCCGCAACGACCAATGACGTAAGCAACGCGAACTTCACGATCAGCACCGGCGGCGGTACGACCGTAACCCTGCTCAGCGAAGGTTTCGAAACCAACACGGTTCCCGGAACGTATTGGTTAGCCGCCGATCAGAACAGCACCAGCGGTTCGGATTACTGGGGCGACAAGAGCACTTCCGGCGGACGCGTACATGCGGGTTCCTGGAGCGCATGGTGCGCCGATAACGGACGTACAACCTCTACGTACGACAACAACATGAATTCCTACATGGAATACAAGAACGGCCTGAACATCACCGGTTATTCCAACGTACAGGTCAGCTTCTGGATTTATTACAAGACCTACAACAGCTCCGACTATTGCTCATTCCAGTACTGGAACGGCACGAGCTGGGTCGAATTCACGGGCGGACGTTATTCAGGCACCGGAACCACCTGGGCGCAGAAGACGTTCAGCGTTCCCGCCGCGGCCGGAACGACCTTCAAATTCCGCTGGATATTCTATTCCAACAGTTCCTCCACGGCTGAAGGCGCTTACATCGACGATATCCTCGTGACCGGCGTTTCCGGTGCGCGTATGGAAATGGCCAAAGAAGATAACGGCGCCCCGAAGAGCTTCCATTTAGCGCAGAACTTCCCGAACCCGTTCAACCCGACCACTACGATCAAATTCGATCTTCCGAACGCTTCCTCGGTCAAGATGAACATCTATAACACCAACGGTCAGCTTGTCAAGACACTGGTCAATGCCAGCTACAATGCCGGAACCCATGAAATCATGTGGGATGGCCGCAACGACGCGGGCCAGATGGTTTCCTCCGGACTCTATATTTACCGCCTCCAGGCTGGCAACTATGTGAAGTCCATGAAGATGATGCTCATGAAGTAAGCCTCTTTAATCCCTCCTTTTAACCCGGTCCCGCGTCATGCGGGATCGGGTTTTTTTATTCTCTGATAAACCGTATATCCGGGACAAAATCGGGAACCTTGAAGACTTAGATCAAAACGAACAGTTCCTCCGAAAACATTTTTGATATAATTAATTAATAATTAAGAATTTACAAATATTTTGTCAGAATAGACTCAACCATTTTGTGCTATTTTACGGCTTGTTTTTTTGTCGCTTTATGGACAAAACGCTGACCAAATTCTGCCGTTGCCACATCCGGATCTCCGTTAGCGATTTCAGCGGCTTTCCGGTACAGGTCAACGGGCAGGCTTTCAATCTTTCATTACAAACAAATGATATGACATCACAGACCTGCGACATGTCATCACGAACATATGATATGTCATCACATACATGTGACATGTCATCACTGACTTGGGATATGTCATCACCGACTTGTGATATGACATCACAAACTTGTGATATGTTATCACAGACATGTGACATGTCATCACCGACTTGTGATATGTCATTATTGACTTGGGATATGTCATCATTGACTTTCGTTCCTTCATAGCAGAATTGTGATGTCCTGATTTTGAAAGTCAAAATTCTAAAAATTGCAATGAAAATGATGATAAATAAATTTATTAACTCATCTGTAAAGAGTTAAAAAGAATTACTCAAATCTGTTCCAAATTGATTGGCATAGTCATCAAGATAATCAGCTCTGATAATGGATAATTTTCTTTTTATTGACATTAGCACTATTTAAAATTGATACAGGTTTTTATCAATCTTATTTGGATATCCTATACTCTAATATATTAATAGTTTTCACAGCAAAAACACCGTCGCGATACCCAGATAAATAAATACGCCAAGCGTATCGTTCGTCATGGTGACAAACGGGCCCGCGGCAAGAGCGGGATCAACATTAAATTTCTTGAGGATCAGCGGAAACAGCGTCCCGTTCAGCGCGGCGAAGAAAATCACGCAGATCAGGGCCGTTCCCACGACTAATCCGATATGATAATCGCCCAGCCAGAAGGATATGATCGCCGCGAGCAGCGTTCCGAGGCAAAAGCCGTTGATCGAAGCGACGCGCAGTTCCTTGAGCACCTGCCGCCTCAGGTCCAGCAGGCGGATCTCGCCGGTCGCGAGTCCGCGGATCACGATCGACGAGCACTGGATCGCGACATTGCCCGCCATCGCCATGATGATCGGGACGAAGAACGCGAGCGCCAGAAGTGCGCTCAGGGACTGCTCGAACCGGCTCAGCACAAATGCGGCGATCAGTTCCCCGACCAGCGCCGTGATCAGCCAGGGAAGGCGCGAACGCGAAATGCGCACCGACGAGGTCTCGGTCACGTCTTCATCCACCGATCCCGCCATCTTGGAAACGTCCTCCGACGCTTCTTCCTCGATGACGTCGATAATGTCGTCAATCGTGATGCGCCCCACCAGGTGGCCGGTCCGGGTAACGACGGGCAGCGTGACCAGATCGAATTTCTTGAACAGCCGGGCGACCTCTTCCTGGTCCTGGTCGGTTTTCGCGGCCACGAAATCGCGGGTCATGATTTCAGATACCAAACGGTTCGGCGGAACCACCAGCAGCGACTCGGCCGGAATGACTCCGACAAGGACGTTCTGGATGTTCACCACATAAATATCGTAAATCTTTTCCACGTTGGAGGAATGCTCACGAACCTCATCGATCGCTTCGGCCACATTTTCGGTATCGTACACATAAACATACTCCAGCTGCATGATGCCGCCGGCGGAATCCGGGTCGTACTGCAGCAGTTCCCGGACGTCCTCGGAAACTTCCTCCTCCACCTGCTCGAGGACTTTCTGAGCGGTCTCCGTGTCGAGTTCCTGAACGATATTCGCCGCGTCGTCGGAGGTCATTTCATCGATCATCTCCGAGATCTGCGCCTCATCGAGATTCTCGAGGACGTCTTCACGGGAAGCGTCGTCCAGTTCGAGGATCACATCCGACGCCGTTTCGGTATCGAGGATCTGGAAGACGTAATTCCTTTCTTCCTCATCGAGATGGTCCAGGATTTCGGCAATATCGGCGGGATGCAGGTCCTGAATGATGTTTTTCAGGATGAATTCCGCTTTGGAATTGACAAGATCGCGGATATCGTTCAGGAAATCATGATCGATTTCAATTTCTGATTTTTCACGCATGGATCAATTCCTGTCGTGCAGGGGTTGACGGGATGCAAGCTTCAGGCTGTTCGTCAGCCGGATGAAATCGGCGACAGTCAGCCGGTCCGGCCGCTGTTCAAGGTCAAACTCCGGTCCTGCGCCTTCGATCAGCGGGCGGATGGAATTCCTCAGCATTTTACGCCGCTGGTTGAAGCTGGTCCTTACGACCGTGTGAAACAGCGGATAATCAAAATCCGGCGGCAGGTCTTTTCTGATGTCCAGACGGATCACGGACGATTCGACTTCCGGTTTCGGCGAAAACACATGGGAGGGAATGTGAAACAGAATTTTCACATCCGCGTAGAACCGGCACAGAACGGACAGAATCCCGTATGCCTTGGTCCCGGGCTCCGCCAGGATTCGTTCCGCGACCTCCCGCTGCATCATCAGCACGATCCGGGCGATCCGGCCCCGGTGATCCAGGCAGCGGAATAAAATGGGCGTGGTAATGTGATACGGAATGTTTCCGATCACGATATTATTGCGGTCCGGCCCCGCAAGCAGAGGTTCCAGGTCAAGTTTCATGAAATCCGCATGATGAAGGGTAAATCGCGATGCAGACGAAAACCTTGCCGTCAGCGGTTCCTGCAGTTCCCTGTCCACCTCGATCCCGATCACTTCTGCCCCTGTCTCAATCAGAAAACGGGTCAGCATGCCTTCGCCGCATCCGATCTCGAGCACCCGGTCGGAATCACGGATACCGGACATACGGACAATTTTTTCAGCAATATTGGGATCCGTCAGGAAATTCTGACTCAGCCTTTTTTTTCGGACCATGCATCCGGAATCCTGTGCAAATCGGAAGAAATGAAGTTTATCAGCTTTTTTACAATACTCAATATCGGCCATACTTTCAAGTGTAATTTCACCGTAGACGCCATGCGGATCCGTTGAACCGGTTCTCGGGCACAAGTCCCGGCCGAATCTTGTTCATTTGATTTTAAAGCCGGATTCACTATATTTCATTCATGATGACCCATCCTGCCCATGATCAGAAATATTTACTGACGGTCTCGCGGCTCGGGAAGACCTACGGTCCTTCAGGATGGTTCCCCGGCAAAAACAGGCCCGTTCAGGCCTTGCGGGATGTGAGTTTTAGGATACCGGAAGGCGGAACGCTCGGACTGATCGGCGAATCGGGAAGCGGCAAAAGCACCGCCGCGAAATGCATCCTCCGCCTGACCGAAATCACGGCCGGTCAGGTTTTCTTCGGGGAAAAGGAAATTTCCGCTATGAACGAACGCGCCTTCAGGCCGTACCGGAAGAAAATCCAGATCGTATTTCAGGATTCGGGAAGTGTTTTCAACCCGCGGCTGACGGCCGGGCAAATGATCGGGGAGATCCTTCAGTATCACAGGATTACATCGGACCCGGAATCCGGCGAAACCCCAGAATCGCTGCTTGAATGCGTGGGGCTGTCGGCCGGTCACTCCGCTCGCTACCCTCATGAACTCTCCGGCGGACAGCGCCAGCGGCTTGGCATCGCGCGCGCACTCGCGGTCGGGCCTGCCCTGCTGGTCTGCGATGAACCCGTCTCCTCCCTGGATGTTTCGGTTCAGTCCCAGATCCTGAACCTGTTCAAAGACCTCCAGCGGGAGAAGAAACTCACCTACCTGTTCATTGCGCATGAACTGCACGTAATCCGGTTCATGGCCGATCAGATCGCCGTGCTGCTGGGCGGAACCGTCGTCGAACGGGCCGGGAAAGTGGAATGGTTCGGGAATCCTCTCCATCCCTACAGCCGGATGCTTCTTGGCCTGTCCGGACAGTATGCAGTTCCGGAAACATCTTCCCCGGCCATTTCGGCAGTACACCCTGCCCGTGACGCATCCGGTTCCGGCGGATGCGTTTATTACGGACGCTGTCCGGCGGGAAATGACCGTTGCCGTGACTTTTCACCGGAGGAAACCGAAATCCAACCCGGCCATTTTATCCGCTGCCATGTCTTTTCCGGAATCTGATCCGTCCGGGCTTTCCGGTTTCATGCCATGTCGCATGTTTCTGCAGCGTTAAAATATCCGAAACATAAAAAAAAATGTTTTATCCTATCAATTTTTTCCTTATCTTAAACCAGCACAACTAATGACAGAGGCTGTATGGAAAATATCCCCATTAATTTCTTACGGTCCGATCACGACGGCGTGACGCTTATGCAGATCCAGGACAAAAAACTGGACAGCCGTTTATCAACCCGCTACAAGCAGGAATTTTTAGTGATGAAAAACGATGGCGTGCAGCAAGTGGTCGTCGACTTGTCGAAGGTTTCCTTTATTGACAGTTCCGGCTTGGGCGCTCTGCTCTTTGGCAGGCGCATTTTCAGCGAAAGCGACGGCGATCTGAAGATTCTCGGAGCGAAAGACAATGTCTTCAATGTCTTTAAAATCGCTCGCCTCGACCGGGTGTTCGATTTTTTTGATGACCAGAGTTCTGCCGTAAGCAGCTACCAGTAAAACGGTTTTTTTAGATTGAAATCAGTTTTATACATTCATCCATTTTCCAAAGTGAAGTACATGAAAACATTCATCCTGATATTGATGATCACAGCAACGGCTGTAAAAACGGCAAATTCACAGGATCTCGCCAAGGACGTCGCCAAACTCGATAATATGACCCCTTCGGCCATCCTGGCACAGGTAACCGACCAGCTGAAAGAGCAATATGCTGCGAACTTTCAGAAGAAATTAGCCGAAATCCAGAAATCGGGAGTTCAGGTCATACTGAAAGACACGGTTCTGACCGTAAACAAACCCCTTAAGGTAGCCTTCGGATGGCCGGTTAGCGCGGGACATAAATCAAAAGCCCTGATCGAAAAAGAACCCCATATTTTCACCCTTTATCCGGCTAAAAACGAAAAAGGCCTGGACAGCCCGCAGAAATGGGAAATATCCTATACGACAGGAACGGTCAAAGCCATGCCCTGAGTTTTTTTCCGGATAAACAGTTTCTGACAATTCTGACGACAGATAATATCATTCCGCAGAGCCGTTGTTTTCATATCATTGCGTTTTTAAATCAGGCGGTTTGAATCGGTTATCCATTCTGAGTAGTACCCTGCATGATCCAGCAGATCATGGTGATTTCCCTGTTCGATAATTTTTCCGTCGTTAAGAACGATGATGTGATCCGCGGGTTCCAGCCACGCGATCTGATGCGTGATGACAATGATCTTGGAATATTGATTCATTTTCCATACAGCGTCAAAAATCCTTTCTTCGTTTTCAGGATCGAGATGCGCCGTAGGTTCGTCTAAAATCAGGACGTCGCTTCTTCGTATAAATGCCCGTGCGAGAATTATCCGCTGGCGTTCTCCCCCGCTGAGCCTGTACCCGTATTGTCCGACGGGAGTATCATAACCTTCAGGCAATTGGATAATCCTGTCATGGATTCGTGCTGTCCGGGCGGCGCTTATTATATCGTTGTCACAAGCGTCGGGCTGGCCCAGAAGAATATTTTCGCGTATTGTTCCGTTCAGCATATACGCGTTCTGATTACCGATACTGATCATGCTGCTGAGTTCATCCTGTTCAATAGTCATCAGGTTTGCGCCGCCTAATAAAATTGTCCCGCGATCCGGATCAACCAGTCGCAGCATCAGGCCGGACAGCGTTGATTTACCGCAGCCGCTGGGTCCTATTATGGCGGTTTTTTTATGCCGGATCGATAAAGAAAAATCCTTAAAAACAGGAGGCAAATGGCTGTCATAATGAAAAGTAATGTTGTCAAACAGCCAGTCCGTCCCGTTTGGTCTGAACAGAAGCCGCGTCCTTCCATCTTGACTGACGGGCTCGATCTTCAGCAGCTGTTCACCCGATAATCGAACGGATTCCCAATGTTGCGCCGCGACCGGAAGATGCATGAAACTCTCAAATCCCGCCATAATCCCGATCAGGATCACCGGTAAATATAATCCGGGAAGTTCCCCATTCCGGATAAGCGGCATGGAATAGATCAGTACCGCGGCTACACAAAGATTCATGGTCAGTCCCGACAGGGATTCATGGACAGGAGAGATCAGCGCCGTTTGTTTCTGAGCGTCGATATAGTTGTCCGAAACATCCGATAATTTTTTCAGATAAAGGCTATTCACGCCTCCCGCCCTGATTTCACCCTGTCCGCCAATCCAGTCCAAAACATTTATTGTAAGCTCGGTCCTGCGCTGAACGGTGTTGCCGGACGATCGTTTTGACAGGCGGTACGTCAGCCATGGAATGACGATGCTCACCATAAGAAAAAAAATACTGATGATCACGGGTATCACGGGATCAAAAATTCCGAAAATAATCATGGATACGATCCACATCAATCCTGCGGTGATCAGCGGTCCGATAATACGGATGTAAAAATGCTCAAGCTGTTCGACGCCCTGCATGAATCCGGACAGCCGCTCCCCGCTTGCCTGTGCATGATACTCAGCCGGCGGACGCGACTCGATCATCTGATAGACCTTCACCCGCACCGAGTTCATGATCCTGAATGTGAGTCGGTGACTCAGCAGACGTTCGATATACCTGAACAGCCCGCGTACGATTCCGAAAAACCGCACTCCGACGATCGCGATCTGAAGTTCGGCGATCGACGGATGAAGGGCGGCTTTTGCCAGCAAGTACGCTGAGATCATAAGCAGTCCGAGATGGCTCCCTGACGTCATGAATCCTGTAAGCGCGGCAGCAAGCATCGGCCAGCGGTACGGCTTGAGCCACTTCAGTAATTCACGGATAACGCTCATGATCCGGCTCCGCGGTTGCGTTCAATCCAGTTTCTAAAAAAAGGTGACCGGCCGTTCAGATCGTCACGGGAACCCTCAGCCGTACAGGAACCGTTTTCCATTATGATGATATGATCAGCGCGGATGACCGACTGAAACCTGTGCGCGATGATCAGCGCTGTTTTTCCTTCCGAAAGCCGGTCAATATTTTCCGCGATGATTTTTTCATGGCCGGGATCAAGATAACCGGCGGGCTCGTCGAAGATCAGGAGCGGAGCGTTTTTCAGGACCGCGCGGGCAATGGCGATACGCTGGCTCTGTCCCTGGCTCAGCATCATGCCCCTCTCTCCGGTCAGCGTCTGAAATCCGCCGGGTAATTCCTTTATCCAGTCCGTCAG
Source organism: uncultured Bacteroidota bacterium (assembly GCA_964410965.1). Taxonomy (GTDB): domain Bacteria; phylum CLD3; class CLD3; order SB21; family JBBIRG01; genus JBBIRG01. Next base: position 105,976 of record CAYPIY010000005.1, read on the forward strand.
CCCGGCTACATGAGCGGCGTTTTCAATTTCATCATCCGTTGCGCCGGGTTTTCCGAACCTTATATTTTCCATGATCGTGGTATTAAAAATATACGGATGCTGGGATATCCATGAAATAGTCGCCAGCCAATCTTCCGGATTGATTCTGTCAATAAGTATGCCGTTAACGCTTATGGTTCCCGAGTCTGCGGACAACCATTGCATCATGAGAAAACCGGACGTAGATTTCCCCGAACCGCTCGGGCCGATCATCACATTCCGGCGTCCGGGAAGGATGGTAAACGAGGCCGTCTTCAGGGCGGGTTCGCTGCCTGATGAATAACGAAAAGTTACACAATCAAATTTAATTTGGAACGGAGGAGCGGTTGTGTTTGACCCATTCTGAGAATCAGGTTGATGCGTCTGCGGATGGTTTAGTTTTTCTGAAATTGCCTCCATCGCTGTAATTCCTTCCATTCCGGGATGGAACCGGACGCCCAGCATACGGAACGGCTGGTAAAATTCGGGCGCAAGAATAAGAATAAACAGCGCGTACCGGAAATCCATCATCCCGTGCATCAGCCGCAGTCCGGTTTCGACGGCGATCAGCGCGATACTGACCGACGCGATCAGTTCCAGGGTCAGTCCGGAGAGAAACGCCACACGCAGGACTTCAAGCGTCCGGCCGGCGAATTGTTCCGTGGATTGTTCAATGATACCTGCCTGGGCGCGGCTCTGGCCGATCAGCTTCAGCGTGATCAGTCCCTGGATGCGGTCCAGAAAAACGCTCCCGAGCCGGCTCATGGACAGCCAGCGAACACGGCTCAGTTGTTCCGCCTTCCTGCCGATCAGAACCATAAACAAGGGAATCAGCGGCGCGGTAACGAATAACACTGCCGCCGAAAACCAGTCCGTCATGACAACGGAAAAAAGTATGATGACCGGCAACACAACGGCGGACTGCCATTGCGGAATATACTGACTGATATAAACATCCAGGGCATCAACGCGCTGAATCATTGTGGTCAGCCACTCCCCTGCGTCCTCATGCCTTATCCGCGCCGGGCCCTGCCGTCCGGCTGATTCCATTAGGCGCTGACGCGTCAAACGGCGTATGGCCGCGGATAATTCGATGGAATATTTCTGACCGGCGATGTGAAACACTGCCCGAAGCGCCGAGGCCGTTATAAATCCGGCGACCAGCAGAGTGAACGAATCCTGAGAATAATTTTGTTCAGGAAAAAATTGAACGACCGCCGAACTCAGGACATACGCCTGAATGACAATCAGCAGCGCGGTCATGACGGTACAAACAGCTGATCCGGCCAGAAGTTTTTTTTCTGACCGGACCAGTACGTTCAGGCCCTTGCTGAATAGGAACATATCGTTTTCGCCCGGAGAATGCGGTTGTCAGAAATGATCAATACTCAAGCCTGGTTTCCCTGCTGATGCGTTTCCTGAAAACCCAGTACGTCCAGCCCTGGTAAATTAATACAACCGGCACGAAGATCAGCGCGACAATGCTCATGATGCCGAGCGTATACGGCGTGGATGACGCGTTGTATATCGTCAGGTTCCAGTCGGGATTCAGGCTCGACACCATCACCCTCGGAAATAATCCGGCGAAAATCGTTACCGTGGAGAAGACGATAGTCAGACCGGTCATGATGAACGCCCATCCGCCGAAATCTTTCTTAATCAGCCATCCGACGGATAACAGCGCGCCGGCGGCGATGACGGGGCTGAATCCGGGATTGATTCCCGTTCCGGTAAAGATGTCCGTCGCGAAATAACTGGCGATCACGTATCCGGTGACGAGAATCAGCGCGGGTATCCACAGTCTCCCGGCGATACGGCGTGATTTATCGCGAAGTTCATCCGTGGTTTTAAGATTGAGGAAAACCGCGCCGTGCAGCGTAAACATCACGAACGTGGTTAAACCGCCCAGCAGCGCGAACGGATTCAGCAGGTTGAAAAACCCGCCGACGTATTCCTTCGATTCGTTGATCGGAACGCCTTTGATGATATTGGCGAACGCGACGCCCCATAAAAGCGCGGGAATAAAACTGCCCGTAAAAATCATCCAGTCCCAGAAGGTCCGCCATTTGGGATTGTCGTCCTTGCTGCGGAATTCAAACGCCACGCCGCGGACGATCAGCGCGAGCAGCATGAGAACCAGCGCCAGATAGAATCCGCTGAACAACGTCGCGTACCAGTGCGGAAACGCGGCGAATATCGCGCCCCCGGCCGTCAGCAGCCAGACTTCATTGCCGTCCCAGAACGGGCCGATCGTATTGATAACCTGCCGGCGCGTGAGATCGTCTTTGCCCATAAAGGGCAATAATATGCCGACGCCATAGTCAAATCCCTCGAGGAAAAAGAATCCGATAAAAAGAACGGTAATTAATATAAACCAGAGAATATTCAGGTCCATGGCGTCCTCCTACGCTTCTGTTTTTTGTTGGTGAGCTGTTCCGGCCGCGGCATATTTTTTCAGAAGATAAATATCGACCGCCATCAGCGCGCCGTAAACCAGCGTGAACAGGATCAGCGAAATCAGGACTTCAGCGCCTGTGACCGATGTTGAAACTCCCTGTTCCGTTTTCAGCACTCCAAACACAATCCACGGCTGACGTGCGACTTCCGTGAATATCCACCCGGTTGAATTGGCGATATACGGAAGCGAGATTGCGCCAAGGCCGATCAGGACCCATCGTTTTTTAAACTCCAGTTTATCCCTTAACGATCGGATCAGCCACCAGACCGAAAGCGCCAGCATAACAAAACCGGCGCCCGCCATGATCCTGAACGTCCAGTAGGAAATCGCGACGGGAGGAACATAATCCCCGGGTCCGTGTCTGGCAACCGCTTTGTCCTGCAATTCTTTAATTCCTTCGACTTTTCCGGAAAACGTATTGTAGGCGAGAAAACTTAGCAGTCCGGGAACGCGGAACGCCCAGACGTCTTTTTTATTCTTCTCGTCTCCCCATGTAAAGAGCGACATGGCCGCGGGATCTTCGGTTTCCCACAGCGCTTCGGCCGCCGCCATTTTCATCGGCTGGATTTTCATCATGTACTGAGCCTGCGAATGCCCGACCAATATGACGAACACTGTCCCGATCACGGCAAACAACGATCCTATTTTGAATGATCGCCGGTATACTTCCTGGTCCGGACTTTGTTTCACCAGATGGTACAAACTGATTCCGAGTATGAAAAAAGCCGCCGTTGTAAGACCGGCGAAAAAAACATGAGGAAACTGAACGCCGACGTGGGGATTGAACATCACCGCCCAGAAATCGGTCATCTCCGCGCGTCCGTTCTGAAGCGTATAACCCACGGGCTGCTGCATGAATGAATTGGCGATAAGGATCCACAGCGCGGAAAGATTCGAACCGATCGCCACCAGCCACATCACCGCGGCATGCATGCCCTTCGACAGCTTATCCCATCCGAATATCCAGATGCCGAGGAATGTGGATTCCAGGAAAAACGCGAGCAGCGCCTCGATCGCCAGCGGAACGCCGAATATGTCGCCCACGAAACGGGAATATTCCGACCAGTTCATGCCGAACTGGAATTCCTGTACGATGCCGGTGACGACACCCATCGCAAAATTGATCAGAAATAATTTTCCCCAGAATTTCGTCATGCGTTTGTACATTTCGTTACCGGTTTTCACGTACATGGTTTCCATCACGGCAACGATGATGGAAAGCCCCAGCGTCAGCGGCACAAAGAAAAAATGAAAGACCGTGGTTGCCGTAAACTGAAGCCTGGCAAGGATTAAAGGATCCATACTAACTCCTGTGCAAATTGGAATGAGGTTTATATGAAATCACTGATGCGTTTTTCGGTTAACTGATTGATGAGTACGCGGTTGATGTCGTCGAAATAGCGATGGACTTTACATGAGGCGTGAAAAGGGCAGATTCCCGGAATTTTGATACATTCATTGATTTGAGAATCAAAACCGAGCGCTTCGAGTATCCTGATCATGCTGAGATCCGCGGCTTTGACGGCGAGTTTTACGCCGCCGAGTTTCCCCTGAATGGTTTCGATAATGCTGTGTTGTTTGAGCTGGTAGACGATTTTTGTAGCGATCGGACGGGTGATATGCAGAGCTTTTGCCAGCTGTGCGATGGATACCGGCTGGTCGTGTTTGATTCCGCCGAGATAGATGCAAATTCTCAGTCCGTAATCCTGTTCTCTTTTAATAAATACGCCCATAGTGATACCATGCCGTGAAATGATTAGAATATTAAATTATACTATACTCACATAGTATAGTATTTAATTATAAAACAAATGTCAACAAAATAATTTATTCAATGAAAACGCTTGACTTTTGAATCAGATTATATTATACTTTTAGTCTAATACGCCGCGGGGTGGAGCAGCCTGGTAGCTCGTCGGGCTCATAACCCGAAGGTCGTAGGTTCAAATCCTACCTCCGCTACGAATCGGCGGGTTAGCTCAGTTGGTAGAGCAGTGGAATCATAATCCACGTGTCGGCGGTTCAAGCCCGTCACCCGCTACCAAAAAGCGCAAGTCCTCAAGTTACCTTGGGGACTTTTTTTATATGTTCCGCCACAAAGGCTCCAAGACACCAATGAATTTATTTACCCGCGAAACACGCCAAATATGCGAAAACACAATTAACCACGGAGTTCGCAAAGTTCTCAGAAAAAAGTATATACCAAAACTTTGTGTTCGCCGTGATCTCTGTGTGAACCAATTTTTTCGCCACAAAGGCTCTAAGACACCAAGTTAATACATCACCATACATAAAGCCTTTGCAAATGCTTGTGCTGGAATGTCCTGAGTAAAATATTCGTATGATGGTTTTTTGTATTCTTTTTTTCGTATTCTTCGTATGATTCGCGGGGAAATTAATCTCTTTTCGTCTCGCGATAGGCTTTACGCGGTTACCTGTTTTTCGCCACGAGTTACGAAGACACCAAGAAAAATATTTGCCCGCGAAACACGCCAAATATGCGAAAATTCAATTAACCACGGAGTCCGCAGAGTCTCGAAAAAAAGTATATACCAAAACACTGTGTTCGCCGTGATCTCTGTGTGAACCAATTATTTTGCCACGAGGCACCAGGTTAACCCATCACCATACATAAAGACATTTCAATCGCTTTTACCGGAACGTCCTGAGTAAAATATTCGTATTATGGTCTTTTGTATTCTGTTTATTTTATTCGGATAATTCGTATGATTCGCGGGAAACAGCTCTCTTTGCGTCTCCCTGCCGGAGTTTATCCGGAAAGCGAAGCGAATCGGGACGAGACAGGTTTCCGCCGGTTTCCCGATCTGGTCTCATACACGGCGAATACTTGTTTCCGGGCTGAAGAATCACTATTTCTCAGGGATCGAGAGTCAATCGATTAAACCGACGGGATTGTATCATGGAAATTTTTTTAATATGAGTTTACTGAAAACCTCAACGGTATTTGATCCTGCAAAAGAAGTTAAAAATTAAAAAAATGTAAAAATCAATTTACACCCGATCCGGCCCCGAAAACGATCATTCATTCTTAATACTGACATATATTCAGACTTAATTATCTTTTAATTATGTTTTTTTTCTTGACTCTGATGTTTTTATCGGTTAAAATGCTTGTGCAGTTCAGTAGTTTAATTGAAAGCTACTATCTTAATTATACGAAAAAGTCCGTTTCCCATACTTTTTAGGAAAACACCTAACTCAACAACCTTGTCACTATTTTTGAAAGGAGCGTGATCACAAAAATTCTTGTTTGCTTTTAATTAACGTATTTCTAACCAAAATGGAGAATCTTGACTATGACAAGTAGTAAAAGATTGACCCGAAGTTTGCTTGTTGCAGGTATGGTTGCCGCTTTCACGGTTTCCATATTCAGTCTGCAGGTAAACGCTCAGTGGAAAAAGGGCGCGACAAAAGCGACGTTCCGGATTGATGAAAACGCCGGCCTTGTCAGCGCACCGACTTTCCAGATCAAAGAAAGGCCGGTAAAACCGACTTTCTACGGCAAAGGAATTGTTAATTCCGAAGCCATTAAAATGACTCAGGATTTCGAAGGAACTTTTCCCCCGACCGGATGGACGAACTCCGGCAGCTGGATCAAAGGAGCTGCGAGCGGTTACGGCATCGGTTCGGGAGCTGCCGAATTTCCATTCTACAGCGTGTCTTCCGGTTCCTTCACGCTGACCTCCGTTGCGTTTTCAGCATCGGTCACAGGAGATTCGATCAAATTTGACCATGCGTGGGCGAATTACTCGACTCCGTCCTCAGATTCTATCGTTATTTTTGCTTCTCCAAACGGAACTGATTTTGAGGAAATCGGACGTTATTGCGATACGGATCCGGTAGGAACCGGTTTGGTGACTGCAGCTCCTTCGGGATCTGCGTTTACACCTACCGCGGGTCAATGGGGAACCAAAAAACTGGCATTGCCGGTCGGAACGACGGTTATCCGGTTTAAAGCGGTTTCCGATTATGGAAACAATTTCTACGCCGACAATATTCAGATCGGTGAACCCCCGGCAAACGACATTGCCGCGTTCTCATTTGATGATCCGGCCAATGGCGGCTCGGTACCTCCGGTCAGCGCGTTCACTCCCACCGCTTCATTCAAGAACTGGGGAAGCGCCGCGCAAACCGCCGTTTCCGTCCATTATAAGATCTATAATGACGTCATGACCGAAGTGTACACCAGCACGAAATCGATTGCCACTATTGCGTCAGGCGCGACCGAACAGGTCACTTTTGACGCCGTCACGGGCGGACTGACTTCCGGCGCGTACACGACGAAACTCATCTCGGCTCTCGCCGGAGATGAAGACCTGACGAACGACACATTGAACGGCACGCTGACCGTAACCCCGCCCATGAGCGGTACGTATACGATCGGCGGCACGACCCCTGATTACGCCACCTTCACGGCCGCGATTGCGGATGTGGTCCTGCGCGGAGTCAGCGGGGCGGTGACCTTCAATGTGCGCTCCGGAAATTACGGATTCGACGCGGGAACGGAAGCCGATACGGCGATCCAGATCGATCCGATCTCCGGTGTCAGCGCCACGAACACCGTTACATTCGTGGAGGAAAGCGGTACCGTCAATATCCTGACAAATAACAATAATCCGGTCGTGTTCAACGGCTGCGACTATGTCACTTTTGACGGCATCAATGTGGTGCAGACTGCCGGTTATCATAATCTTTATATAGGATTTTTGATTGCCAACGCCTCAGCGACTGATGGCGCTCAGTACAACACGATCAAGAATTTTGTCGTTGATCTAGACGACACCACGAGCGGAAACCAGACTCAGGGCGTTCTTCTATATCATCCCATTACGCCCGCCAGCGCGGCCGGTGTTTGCAGTTATAATAAATTTTATAACTTCAACATCTCCGGCGGTTCATGGGGCATTACGCTGATCGGCGGATCCGCAACCTATAAGTCTATCGGAAATGAAATCGGTGTGGACGGACCTACTGTCAGTATGATCACGGCAAACGCCGGAACGGGTGCGGGTTTCAATACCGGTATCTATTACGGCCTGCAGGACCAGTTCAAGATTTTCGGTACGGATATCCAGGTGACACAGGTTGGCGCCGTAAGCCTTTACGGTATCACCGCCAACGGAACCGGGTATGATAACGGAACCGTGGACGTTTACGGAAACACACTGCACGGATTTATTCACAGGTCCACGTCAAGCGGCAACATCCGTGCGCTTCATACCGTGGTTACCGGTACCTACAACTTCTACGGCAATGTGCTGTATGATATGACGCATTTCACAACCAGTACGGCTTATGTCGCGGGCATTTCTCCGGAAGCCTTCGCCGTTCATAACATTTATAACAATATGGTGTCAGGCCTGTATTGCCCGGGTGGAACCTCCACCGGCGGCAACAGCAACATCCAGGGCATCCGCGCCAACGGTAACGCCGGCGGTACGGTAAACGCGTATTTCAATACGGTTTATCTGGATGCGCCCAACACCTCTGCTTCCCGGAACAGCGCCTGCTTGTTCGTTCTTTCCGGACCTACAACGGTTGATTACCGGAACAATATTTTTATCAACAAGAGCGCTTCGGGTTCGGGCACTGCCGCACGTCAGTCGGCCATCATTAAGACCTCAACGACCTATACCAACATGGCGTTGACCAGCAACAATAACCTGTTATGGGCCGGCGACGGACCGTTTACCGGTAAACGTTCGTTCTTCTATGACGGCACAAACACCGACACGACGCTGGAAGCCTACAAAACAAGGCTTTCTCCCCGTGACGGACTGGCTGTTCAGGAAGATGTGGACTTTGTGAATGTCGCCGCGCTACCGTACGACCTGCACATTGACGCCGCGACGGCCACGCGCATCGAAGGCGCCGCCCAGCCGATCGGCATGGTAACGACCGACTTCGACAGTGAGCTGCGCGATGTTTCCTCTCCGGATATCGGCGCGGACGAAGGCGCTTTCACGCTGCTGGATATTGACGGTCCCGGCATCAGCTACACAGCCCTGCCGAACTCACCGGCGAACGGCCAGCAGGTCCTTTCCGTAACACTGTCAGACGCCTCCCCGCTTCTGACCACCGGAACCGGACTGCCCGTGCTTTATTACAAGATTAATGATGCCGGCACCTATTCGCCGGTTACCGGTGTATACGTTCCCGGTGAAGCCTATATCGGCAATTATACCTTCACTTTCACCCCGACTACAGTTACGGGTGATACGGTATTTTATTATGTCGCCGCTCAGGATACGCTGAACAACGTATCGGTTTATCCTTCCGCCGGCGCATCGGGCCTGACGGCCAATCCTCCGGCCGCTGCGGTTCCTCCGACCAGCCCGAGTTCCTATCGTATCGTCCCGACCCTTTCCGGAACATTCACGGTCGGAACCACCACCGGAACTTTCCCGACCCTGAAGGCGGCGTTTGATTCCATCAACAACGTCATGGTCACCGGACCGGTTGTTCTTGAAATCCTGGCCGAAGGCACCTCCGAATCTGCGACCGCTTCGCTGAACGGCGTAGTGTACGGAACCGGCGGACCTTTCACGATCACCGTCAAACCGGCCGCCAGCGCGACGCCGGTCATTGAAGGCACCATCACCGGAGCCATCGTGAAACTGAACGGCGCGGACAACGTGATCATCGACGGATCCAACACGGTCGGCGGAGTCACCCGCGATCTGACCATCCGGAATCTGTCGACCCTGGGATCAACGGCCGCGATCTGGCTGTCCAATCCCGCCTCGAATCCCGCGACTTATAATACCGTAAAAAATGTGAATATCGCCTGCGGCGCCGACCAGAGCACGGGTACGAACACCACATTCGGTATCATCGTTTCGGGTTCCAGCATCAGTTCCTCGAACAGCGGCGTCAATAACGATTACAACACTTTCGAGAACAACTACATTACGAAGGTCCGTTACGGGATCTGGGTCCGCGGTGACGCGACAGGACTGGCTGACCACACTGCGATTTCCAATAACCTGATCGGCCCGTCTGATTTCGGTTCCGATGAAATCGGCAAGGTCGGTATCGGCGTACAGTACGTTGACGCAACCACCATCTGGTATAACACCGTCCGTTACGTCGGCGGAACCTATGCGCTGACCTCCAGCGGTACAGACCGTGTCGGTATCGGTTTAGGGTCGGATTCATGGACCCCGAGCGCCATCACGGTCAATAACAGCATTGTGTCCGGTAACACGATCCATCATGTATGGGAACAGAGAACTTTCTCCGCCGTGGGTATTAATCTGGCTGCCACGAATACCAGTACCACGAATAACCTGATCGCGAATAACTTTGTGTACGCTATCCTCGCTAACGGTACTACCGGTGACCAGACCGTGGGTATCGGTCTCGCTTACGGAAACGGAGACAAGGTCGTATTTAACACAGTATCTCTGACAGACACTCTGGAAAAGAACCCGTCAGCGACCACATCGAATCAAAGCGCGGTGGGTATCCGTATTTCCGGTGCCAACTTGACCAACCCGGTCATTGCGAATAATATCGTGTATGGACAGGTCTATTCCCGCACCACGACTTTGAAGCATTACGCGATTGTCGCTCCCGCTGCTTACAGTTTCGGGACAGGATACGCGAACTACAATAACTATTTCGCCGACGCGGCCGTCGATACACAGATGGTGCTTGGCGGTATCGGAGCTGCTGTTCCGTATACCAACGTAACGACGATCGAAGACTGGAGAACGCAATTCACTCCGAACCAGGAACTGAATACCAGCGCCGCTTCCGTCGAATTTGTCGCCGCGGATGACCTGCATCTGGCCGGTGCGTCCCGCAACAGCGCTTACATGCGCGGCACCCCGATCGCCGAAGTCACAACCGACTTTGACGGCGATACACGCGATCTGACGAATCCGTACAAGGGCGCGGATGAAAGTTCGACCTTCGTTGAAAATCCGATTGCGGACTTTGTCGCGGATCAGGATTTCGCCGACACCGTGATTGCTTATCTGCCTGATATTTTCGGCTTCACTGAACCGTTTACCGTTTCCACAGTAAATGGCGTCGTGAATGCAGTGATCTCCGGCGACACGCTTTATCTGATGAGCATTCCCGCGAGCGCAGGAACGGATGTGGTAACGGTCGTCGCTCATGTTCAGGGACTGACTGAAACCGATCTATTCACGATTGAAGACGCTTTTGACGTCACCGTCAATTCCACGTCCAACACTCCTCCGTCAGCTTTCAGCCTGCTCGAACCGGCGGATGAAACGTTGATCACGGTTGATGAAACCTCCACCGATGACGTCATTGCTCTGTGGACCGCTTCGATAGATCCGGAAGCCCAGCCCGTAAACTATACCTTCTGGGCATCCCTGAATCCTGATTTCTCAGATTCGGTTGAAGTTTTTACAGGCACCGACACAACGACCCAACTCGCATATATATGGATTGACGCGGTTCTCGATGCATGGGGCGTCGCCGACGGCGATACCGGTCACATCTACTGGAAAGTCGTTGCAACTGACGGTGTGAATGAAGTTTCCAGCACGGAAACCTTCCTTCTCCACGCCTATCGCTGGGTTTTCGAACCGACGGTCGGCTGGGCTATGCAGACTTCCGGAACGGTTGAAGACCTCTATTCTGTCAAAGCCGTTTCGCAGACGGTTGCCTGGGCAGCCGGCGCGGCCGGTACCGTGTTACGCACCGTTAACGGCGGAACCACATGGGAAGACGCCAGCGGCGGATTATCGGCAGCCAATGACATTTATCATGTCTTCGCCAATGACGAAAACACAGCTTACGTTATCGCGGATCCCGCAGCGGGCGGTTATATCTACAAAACCACCGACGGCGGCGCGAACTGGTATCAGGTATTCTTCCAGTCCGGCGGATTCCTTAACGCGGTGTATGTTGACGGCATGAACGGTGTCGGCGTGGGCGATCCTGTCGGCGTGACATGGACGGTCATCAACACCACCGACGGCGGCGAATCCTGGTTCCGTATCGCTACCGAACCGACCGCAGTCAGCGGACATTACGGTTACAATAACGCTATGCAGATTCATGGCAATAATATCTGGTTCGGCACGAACGGAAGCCGCATCTATCATTCTACGGATGCGGGAGCGACATGGTCATTCACCGCAACCTCCTTTGTTTCCAGCTATGACCTTCAGTTCAACGATGCCACGAACGGCATTATTGCGGGTACTGGCATTCAGCGCACTCTGGACGGAGGCACTACCTTAACGGCAGTGACCGTTCCCGGCAGCGGTAACTTCGGCGCGATTGGCGGAGCGGGCTTAGTCGACTACTGGGCCGGCCGCAACACGACCATCTATCACACACGGACCACCGGTGATACATGGACTTCCGAATTCACGGCTCCGGCGGGCATTTACGCCATGGATTTCACCACGTACGATGACGGCGGAATTACCTACACCTCCGGCTGGACAACCACATCCGGCGGTTCCATTGTCGCGTTCTTCGACACCACCTGCACGGTGGATGTAAAGGAACCGACGGCTATTCCGACCTCCTACGCCCTGTATCAGAACTACCCGAACCCGTTCAACCCGACCACCACGATCAAGTATGATCTGAAAGAGAACGCCAAGGTTACTCTGAAGATCTACAACGCTCTCGGTCAGGAAGTCCGGACTCTGGTCAACACGAAACAGAACGCGGGCGCGTACGCATTGAACTGGGACGGCAGGAACAATGCCGGCATGCAGGTTTCTTCGGGTGTTTACATCTACAGAATCCAGGCAGGCAACTTCGTGAAGTCTCACAAGATGATGCTCCTGAAGTAAAACCGCTAATTTTCCGAACCGCGAATTGCGCTAATAAAGCGAATTTAAGGTAAAGAAAAGACGCGAATCATATTTCAAAGGCTGATCCGAAAGGGTCAGCCTTTTTTTTTCGGTCACAAAGCTTGACCGCGAATAAAGCGAATGAATGGTTAAAACGATATAAGGGTTGATTACCGCAATGTGAATTTCAGATGAATCCATTTTCCGCAGAATCATTTCGGTATGACTGATACCCTCGTCTGTTTTACAAACCGGTCCCGGAAAAAATAATCCCGGCCCGCCTGAGGCTGACCGGGAAATATATAATATGCAAGCGGCTTTTTGTTGCGCCGCTCAGCGAAGACGAATTACGAACAGCCCATGCTGTTTCCGCAGTTGAGACACTTGTAACACGCCCCGTTGCGAACGGTCATGTGTCCGCAAACATCGCAAGCGGGAGCGTCGCCCATCATGGAACTGAGCTGCTGGTTCATGAGGTTTGCCGATGCAGGTTTTGCGGCCTCAGCTGCCGGTGAAGTCTCATCGGCTTCCTTCGGAACATTCAGTTCTTCGGATACCGCCTTCTCCGAATCCATCGCGGGAGGGACATGCACGAAATCGGTGCGGCCGAGGTATTCCATACCGAGCACCCGGAAAATGAAATCGAGTATCGAGGTGGCATTTTTGATGTTCGGGTGGTTGGTGAATCCGCTGGGTTCGAAGCGGGTAAAAGTGAATTTTTCGACGAACTTATCCAGCGGCACCCCGTACTGCAATCCCATGGACACAGCAACGGCAAAGCAGTTCAGGAGGCTCCGGTAAGCGGCGCCTTCCTTGAACATATCGATGAACACTTCGCCCAGGTCTCCGTTTTCGTACTCGCCGGTGCGGAAATAGATTTTATGACCTCCGACCAGGGCTTCCTGGGTGAACCCGGCCCGTTTCAAGGGCATCGGTTTCTTCTCGCCGCGTTTCAGGATGGAATTCACTTGTTCCACAGCCTGTTTGACGGCCAAGTCAAGTTGTTCCTTTGTAAACCGTTCATCGGAATCCTCACCGGTCTGCAGTTGTTTGCTGCTGAGCGGCTGGGAGAATTTCGACCCGTCGCGGTACAGCGCGATCGCCTTGAGTCCCATTTTCCAGGCTTCCAGGTAGATCTTCTCGATATCCTGAACGGTCGCTTCATTCGGAATGTTCACTGTTTTCGATATCGCGCCTGATAAAAACGGCTGGACCGCGCCCATCATTTTAATATGTCCCATCGGTTCGATGAATCTCTTCCCGATGCCGCATTTGTTCGCGCAGTCGAATACGGCGAGATGGTCCTCTTTTATAAGGTGGGTACCTTCGACGGTCTGCGCCCCGCCGATATAAATCACCGCCCGGGAAAGCTGTTCGCCCGTCAGTCCGCGCTCTTTCAGGGTCTTGATGTTGATATGCGGCGTCCATTCGTCGAGCGAACGGTTTTTCTGTACGTATTGTTCGGCTTCGGTGATTTGTTCGGGCGTGAATCCCATTTTTTTCAGTTGTTCCGGGTTGACGTACGGCGCGCCATGGAAGGTCCCGTGCCCCAGGATATACTTGATGATCCCGTCGATTTCCTCGGCAGAATAACCGATATTGACAAGCGCCTGCGTCAGGGACTGGTTCACGATCTTGAAATAACCTCCCCCGGCGAGTTTTTTCCATTTCACGAGTGAAAATTCAGGTTCGACGCCGGTGGTATCGCAGTCCATGAGAAGGCCGATGGTTCCGGTCGGCGCCAGTACGGTGGCCTGCGCGTTTCTATAGCCGAATCGTTCCCCAAGCCCGATGCAGGCGTCCCAGTCCTCGCGCGCGGCCTTGAGCATGTCATCCGGGCAGAATTCCGGGTGGATTTTATACGCGGCGTCGCGGTGCTTGTGCATGACGCGCATCATTGGTTCCTGGTTTTTGGCGTAACCGACGAACGTACCTTTAACGGACGCGACTTCCGCGGAACCGCGGTACGCCCAGGCATTCATGATCGCGGTAATGGCGCCGGCCCATGCCCGCCCCTCTTCGGAATCGTACGGAATGCCGTTGACCATCAGCAGCGTGCCGAGATTGGCGTAGCCGAGCCCCAGCGGGCGGTAATCATGGCTGTTCTGCGCGATCCGCTGCGTGGGATACGACGACATGTCGACAATGATTTCCTGCGCCATGATGAAGACGCGGCAGGCCTGGCGGAATCCCTCGATATCAAAACGGCCCTTGTCATCGGCGAATTTCATCAGGTTGATGGACGCGAGGTTGCAGGCGCTGTCGTCAAGGAACATGTATTCGGAACACGGATTCGACGCGTGAATACGATCGGTAGTGGGACAAGTGTGCCAGTCGTTGATCGTATCGTCGAACTGTATGCCGGGATCGGCGCATGACCAGGCGGCGTAAGCGACCTGATCAAACAAATCGCGGGCTTTGTAGGTGTCCACGACCTCGCCGGTCGTCCGCGCGATCGTCTGCCATGATGAATTGTCCAGTACGGCGTTCATGAATTTATCGGAGACGCGGATGGAATTGTTCGAGTTTTGTCCGGCTACAGTATGGTACGCCTCACCGTTGAAATCCGACGGATAACCGGCGTCAATCAGCGCCTTGACTTTTTTCTCTTCCTTAACTTTCCAGTTGACGAAGTCCTCGATTTCGGGATGATCCATATCAAGGCAGACCATCTTAGCGGCACGACGGGTGGTACCCCCGGATTTGGTGGCGCCCGCTCCACGGTCAAGCACAGTCAGGAACGACATCAGACCCGACGAAGTTCCCCCGCCGGAAAGTTTTTCCTGTTTCGCGCGAAGCGACGAAAAATTACTCCCCGTACCTGAACCGAACTTGAAAAGGCGCGCTTCATTCTTGGCGAGCTCAAATATCGCCATAAGATCATCCTGTACGGACTGAATAAAGCAGGCCGAACATTGGGGCTTGGAATAAGAATCGGCGGTCATTTCAATGGCATTGGTTTTCTGGTTCCAGTAATAATTTCCGCCCGATCCGGCGATCTGATACTGATGGTGCAGGCCGCAATTGAACCACACCGGCGAATTGAACGCACCTTTCTGGTTGACCAGCAGATGCGTCAGTTCCATTTCAAACACTTCGGCGTCTTTCGGTGAATCAAAATAATTCATCCGTTCACCCTCGATGCGGATAGTATTGGCGACGCGGCGGACAAGCTGTTTTACGCTGTACTCGTATCCCTTGCCCGGCACGCCGGCCTTGCGGAAATACTTCGACGCGGCGATATCCGTCGCAAGCTGAGACCAGTTTTTCGGAACCTCGATGTCGTTCATCTCAAATACGGCCGTGCCGTCGGGCTCGGTAATGGAACTGCTGCGGATCTCAAACTCGATCTCGTCGAACGGATGAACGTTTTCCCTGGTGAAATAACGTTTCATCCGCAGCCCCTTGGCGCCCGTATAATCCATCTGATTGATCATCAGATCTGAATTTTTTCCAGGCGCGTTTTTTACTTCGTTAACCTTGGTTTCCGGATGCTGGACGGGCATGATAACTCTCCTTCGGACTGAAGTGAAATATCAAAAAAATAAATAATATTCTTCGTTGCTTTCGTTCAGATGTTCAAAAATAAGCAAAAGTGTATGATGTTATATGAAGAGCCCGATAAAGGCAAGATTTTTTTATATGATTGTTAATATAAACATTTTATCAACATTATAATATATTAATTTTCAATAACATATAAAACACTTATGATGAGTTATTAACATTTTTTTTAGTATCAGACGTCTTATTTATTATTGGCAGACAGTATTGTTTTTTATATATTAATGGTTTAAGTATTAAAAAACGGAATCGGTGTTTTTACAGAATTTAAATAGGATAAAATTTTTTCTTTTGATTTAACGGCGCAGTAAAAAACAAAAAAAATAACCCGGCAAACAGCATGAAACAACCAGGGCGATAATCATTCATAACCCAACCTGTTTCATGATAACGAATAAATCGGCCCGCTGTGGCTGATGAAGCACAGACCACATGAACGGTTCCGCAGTCAGGCTTACATCCTCAGGCATATATACCATCCGTCTTCCGGAGGACTCATTTCAGGCCACAAAAAAATTTGATGATAAAACAATTCATTCCGGAAAATTATTTCAGCTTTTTAATCAGTTCCTTCAGGGTTTCTTCCGACAGGCATAATGTTTCGACATGATATTCGGTCGGATAAAAATAAACGCATTTTTCCTTTTTCGATACGAGAATATCATAATTGACAACGGTTTTCAGCTTTTCGGCATCAGCGGGCATGTTTTTGTACAGAATTTCACGGTCTGTTTTCATGGGTGAGTATCTCATTCCCTAACGAGATATTCGAGCGCTTTTTCTTTCGAGTCAAACGGAACCATGTTGTCGCGCGTCAGAAGGGTATAGGCCTGCAAAAGGATTTTCTTTGCGCCAGCAATGCCCAGGACCGCACTCTTTTTCCGGTTCCGCTTGAACACCTCACTGAGTTCGCGCGCGCGCTCCATGAATTCCTTGGAACCGTAATTACCTTCAAAATTGGTCAGCGACAGAACATTCCCTCCGGATTTGTCGAACACATCCGCCATAACCTCAAGCTGGGCCAGCATTTCGTCCTTGGTCTTGCAAGCCGAATAATCAACATACAGGATTTTTTTACCCTTGTATTCGATCCATTCATATCCCATGTCCGTTTTACCTCCCGGAATTATTGAAACCTGATACCGGAGTATACCGGTTTTACCGCAGAATAGCAACAGCGGATTATGAAGGGGAATGGAAAGGGGAATGAAATGTCATTATTCAGGCTTGTGGATAATGTACGATACGATACCCCAGATACGGAAATCGTTGCGTTCGGAAACCTTTATAGACTGGTAATCCGCGTTTGCGGGAACAAGTATGATGTCGTTTTTAATTTTCCTGATCCTTTTCACAGTGAATTCGCTGTCGATCACGCAGACGGCGATATCGTTGTTTTTAGGCTCCAGAGCCCGGTCCACAATCAGCATGTCGCCGTCATGTATGCCCGCTTCCTTCATGGAATGGCCGGATACCCTGACGAAAAACGTCGCCGCGGGATGCCGGATAAGATGTTCGTTCAGGTCAAGTTTCAGTTCCACGTAATCCTCCGCAGGCGACGGAAATCCAGCGGATACCTTTGAATCAAACAGGGGAAGTTTCAGCTCCGTCGCCGAATCAAGGGAATAGAATTCAAGTTCGGGTTTTTTATAAACGCGTTTTAGCCTGGTCTGGGACATGATGATCATTCCGTTTGAGTTACATGAATAATCTACGTAATCAGTCCTGTAAGAATCAAGAACATTTTATGCTTCAATCCCGGAAAAATGATTTCCGGTTCATTTGAATTGTTTATTAAACTTTTTCTTTTTATAATGAAGGTCATTATACGGAGATGACGCTCTGAACCTCACTCGGCCCACAATTCTCATCATCGGCGGTGTCGCCGCGGGAACTTCCGCAGCCGCCAAAGCGAAACGGATAAATCCGTACGCGAAAGTCACTCTGTTCGAACAGGGTGAATTCATATCCTACGGAACCTGTTCGATGCCTTATTACATCGGTAATGTCGTGCCGGATTACCGGCAACTGATCCATTTTTCACCGGAAGAATTTGAAAAACAAAAAGGCTGCATGGTTAAAACGCGGCATCGTGCGGAGGAAATCCGTCCCCACCGGCGAATGATTGTCGTACGCAATCTTGCAGATAATTCCGTCGCGGAATATAAGTACGACCGACTCCTGATCGCGACCGGCGCGGAGGCCCGGATCCTGAACCCGGACTGGAAACACCTGAGCAATGTTTTTACAATCAAATCGCTCCATGACAGCATCGCCATCCGGAATTTCATTGAACAGCGGCGCCCGAAGAATGCCGTGATCATCGGAGGCGGATTTGTCGGTATGGAAATGGCCGAAGCGTTCCGGCGTCACGATTTAAACGTCACCGTCGCGGACAGGGAACCAATGCCCATGCCCGGCTTGGAAGATGAGCCCAGGCAATGGATCATGGACGAACTGAAACGCAATGCGGTCACGTTCATCGGCGGAACCTCTGTTTCTGATCTGACCACCGAAAACGGATTGGCGCACAAAGTAATTACGCCAACCTGCACGATTCAGGCCGACCTGATGCTCCTGGCACTCGGATTCAGGCCGAGTACGGACATTGCAAAACAAGCGCATATCCGCTGCGGTGTGCATGGGGGAATTATCGTTGACCGCTTCCTTAAAACATCGGCGGATCATGTGTTCGCGGCCGGAGCGTGCACGGAGTTTAAAAACAAGCTAACCAATAAACTGATGTTCCATCCGCTGGGAAACATTGCCAATAAAATGGGCCGTGTCGCAGGGATCAATCTGGCCGGCGGACACGAGGAATTCCCTCCGACAATACGCACTTCAGCGGTTAAAATATTCAATCTTGAAGTCGCGTCGGTCGGCATGAGTTCTATGGAAGCCGAAACGGCCGGTTACAGCGTCGTTGTGGAATCACTCACGGGGACATCGCGCGCGAAAGTGTATCCTGACAGCCGGCCGTTGCTGGTCACGCTGATCACCGATAAACGGAGCAAACGCCTTCTCGGCGCGAACGTGGTCGGCGAGGACGGCGCCGGGCTCCGTGCCAACACTCTGCTGACAGCCATCCACAACCAAATGACCGTTATACAGATTTCACATCTCGATCTGATCTACACCCCGCCGATCGCGCCCGTCTGGGACCCGATCCTTCTCGCCGCAAATAAAGTGCTGAAAGAAAAATGAATCTGCAGCATCGGCTGGCGCCATCGGTAATTCCAATTTGTCTTGATCCTGATAAAATATTTTCTCAATTTCCCTGTATATTCTGAAACCTAACCGGGAGAAACTTATGTATAAAATCGTTTTACTGCGGCACGGCGAAAGCACATGGAACCTTGAAAACCGTTTCACAGGCTGGACAGACGTCGATTTATCGGAAAAAGGGCTGGCCGAGGCAAAGATGGCCGGACAATTGCTCAAAGAGGGCGGATACGTGTTTGATCTCGCGTTTACATCGGTTTTAAAACGCGCCATCCGCACATTGTGGATGACCCTTGACGGCATGGACCAGATGTACATACCGGTCATCAATTCATGGCGCCTGAACGAACGTCATTACGGCGCCCTGCAGGGGCTGAACAAAGCGGAAATGGCGAAGCAATACGGCGAGGAACAGGTGCACATCTGGCGCCGGAGTTATGACATTCAGCCGCCGGCTCTTGAAAAAACCGATCCGCGTTTTCCGGGTTTCGATCCGCGTTATAAAAACCTGACGCCTAATTATTTACCGCAGACTGAATGCCTCAAAGACACGGTTGAACGTTTTCTTCCGCTGTGGCATGAACGCATTGTACCGGAAATCCAGAGCGGAAAACGGATCATTATCGCCGCTCACGGCAACAGTCTCCGGGCGCTGGTCAAATATTTAGACAATATCCCCGAGAATGAAATTGTATCCCTCAATATTCCGACCGGCGTACCGCTAGTGTACGAACTGACCGAAGATCTCAAACCGATCAAACATTATTATCTCGGCGACCAGGCCGCTATTGAAGCCGCGATGAAAGCCGTCGCCAATCAGGGAAAAGCGAAATAAGAGAAAAAATACCCAACCTTGTTTCACGTTAGGAGATTTTATGATTTCCGAAAGTCTTGTCCGATACGCTGAGGATGCGATTAAGAAAAGCTGGGATCATCCCGCGTTCACCAATTACAAAGGCGATACCATACTTTACAGCCAGGTTGCCGAACGAATCGCTTGGATGCACCAGCTGTTCAAAGAAACCGGAGTCCGGCCCGGCGATAAGATTTCACTGATCGGAAAAAACTCCATCAACTGGGCGGTGACTTATCTCGCCACGGTTTCTTACGGGGCGGTCATCGTTCCGTGTCTTCCCGATTTTCACACTGACGACATGCATCACATCATCAATCATTCCGATTCGGTGATGCTGTTCGTCTCGGATGATATCTACGACAAGATCGACGATTCGAAACTGAAACATCTGAAAGCGATTTTCTCGGTCAATGACTTCCGACTACTATTTTCGCGGATTGACGATTATGACCAGACGGTGACCAAAGTGGAAGTTGAGTTTGTCAATTCCATCAAAGGAAAGCTAAAACCGGACACGTATAAGCTGCCGGAGATCAGCAATGCCGAACTCGCGGCGATCGTTTACACCTCGGGCACGTCCGGATTTTCAAAGGGCTGCATGCTGCTTCATAACAGCCTGTCCGCCAATGTTCGATATGCTATAAAACACATGGAAATCAAATCCGGAGAGACGGTCGTTTCTTTCCTTCCGCTGGCGCATACGTTCGGCTGCGCGTTTGAATTCCTGTTCCCCTTCTCCTCCGGCGCGCATATTATTTTTCTGAGCAAAATTCCCTCGCCCACGATTATTCTGGAGGCGTTCGAACAGTATAAACCGAGGTTGATTTTGTCGGTTCCGCTGGTCATTGAAAAAATCTACAAGGCTCGCGTCAAGCCCCTGCTGGAAAAGAAAACAACCGAATGGCTGATGAAAGTCCCGTTCGTATCCAACGGACTTGGTAACATCATCCGGAAAAAACTGGTGGCGGCGTTCGGAGGCAATTTCAGGGAAATCATCATCGGCGGCGCTCCGTTAAGCGGAGAAGTACAGATCTTCCTGCACAAAATCGAATTCCCGTTCACGATCGGTTACGGCATGACCGAATGCGGCCCCCTGATCAGTTATTCTTACTGGAAAGACCACCGGTTGTTTTCAGCAGGCTATGTCATGGATACGCTGGAAATGAAAATCAACTCACCCGATCCGGCAAACATCGTCGGCGAGATCATGGTCCGCGGCGAAAACGTGATGACGGGTTATTACAAGAACGAGGAGGAAACCAAGGCCGCGCTCGACGATGAAGGCTGGCTTCACACGGGCGATCTGGGCATCATCGACAAAGACGGATATGTTTATATCAAGGGACGCTGCAAGAACATGCTGCTCGGGCCTGCCGGCGAAAACATCTATCCCGAAATGGTCGAATCCAAGCTCAATACGCTTCCGTATGTTTCCGAATCACTACTGATCCAGCGCGAAGGCAAACTCGTCGCTCTGGTCTATCCTGATATGGCGCTGATGGATGCCAACGGCGTGGCGGAATCGCAATTGCCCGACCTTATGGAACAAAACCGCAAAGAGCTGAATTCCCTCATGCCGAGTTTCATCAATGTTACGAAGATCGAACTGTATCCTGAAGAATTCGAGAAAACGGCGACACGGAAAATCAAGCGGTACTTATATACCACGCTGCCAACCGGCTACGGAGACGCATCCATTCCGCACTAGAACAAAACCATCTTTATAATTGTAAAAGCCGCTGTATCTTCAGCGGCTTTTTTTATGAACCAGTCAGGTATTCAGCGAAATTTCCGAGCCCGCTCTTTTTTCAGAATATTCATCAGCCGTGTCTTCGAAATGTAATGATCCGCCAGCAGGCGTCCCTGGTATACGAGACTGAACGCACTATAGGCGGATGGCGCCTGCTGAGCCTGTTTCGCGGTTTTAATTTCTTTGAGTGCAACCGTAAAACCGAGGATTGCAGCGTTGTCTTTCAGATCTTCCACAAACCGGACGACCCATGGGCACTGATTTGAATAGATCACTGTCATATCCCTGTATTTTCGAAGGCTTCTTTCCGTATCCGTAAAAGTTGGAAGCGGCGCCTTCCGAAAAGGATGGAGCAACAGCGCATGGGGATCTTTCTCTTCGACGATCCGAAATCCGTTTTTAATGAATATATCACTTTTGGCCATGAATGAGCCTTTGCTCGTCATCACGGCGACGCCGTTCATTTTCAGCTTACGCGTATCGTCGGCACAGTCCTGAATCAGGGCTGTTCCATATCCCTGTCCGCGGATAGAGTTCGGATAAGTCCACAGGCAATGGATAAACATATATCCTTTGGCATTCACCGCGCGCCATGCGGATTCACCGGGAACGTATTCGATAAAACCCGCGGCTTTTTTCTGATCTTTAAGATAAAGCAGTTTTATTTTCAATCCCTCCTTAAAGCGCTTTTTCAGCCATTCGGTCTTGATTTTATGACAGGACTGTTTCGGATTGATGAAACATACCGCCTGCGGATGCTCATGGATATTACCGGCGGTAACGGTTACGATCCGGATGTCTTTCATTACATCTCCTTTTAAATTTTTCCAAACAATATACAGAGGTTTGCAGGTATCAATAATGGGTTTTTCGTTGTGTTCCCTCTGTGGTCAAATCATTCCATAGCCTGTTTTTCGATCCACTTCATGGCTTTAAGATACACATTCTTTACTCCGTTGTTCGTTTCTTTTTTAATGACTTTTTCAAAGAACGGGACCAGTTCTTTTCTCGTTTTCGGATTATATTTCGCGATTTCGGTCAACCCGTACGCTGCGCTCCATTTGACCACGGTTCCCTCATTATGGACGTTTTTCATCAGGTAAGGTATTCCTTTTTTCGCTTCTTCAGGAAATGCCGGAGAGATGTTCGCGATGATTTCAGAAGATTCCCATTTGACTCTCGGTGCTTTATGATTGATAAGGCCGACGATCCATTGTATATGGCCTTTCATATATTCCGGATGATCCTTTGATATCAAAGCCAGAGCGGAAAGGCATGCGCCTTTTTCCGAATCTTTGGCGGCGTCCGCATATTCCTTTAATTCATTGATCCTGCCCGGATCTTGCTGAATATATCCGGCAAGATCGATCACTTTCTGTTTAGGTTTTGCCTTTGACTGCAATGTCATTTGAATCGTTTCCATTATACACTCCTCATTTTATTCTGGACAACACTGACGTCTTACTTAAAAATAATATGTTATTCAACCGAATAAGGCAAGCTGATAATATCAGGCAGGCAACTGTTGCTAGCATAAGGTTCCAGCACAACTGCCATATTGATATAACAAATTACTAATGATTGATCATGACATTTTGATCAATAATGGATTAGTATTTCGTTTACAACGTATTCAGTTCTTCCTTATCCGGTTGATAAGTACAACAGGTTACCAATATTATAACGATGAAATCATGAAGTGAAGCACAAACTCTGCGACAAGAAACTTTTTATAATACTCCGGCATTGTTTTGATAAACGCCCGCAGCATTCATTGAGGTAACGTTCATCACAAGTACCGAAGCACTTGTGCGTTGACGATGAACGATTTTCCGCAGCGTTCAAGCATAAGAATTTTTGTGTCGCCCGGTTTGCCTCTGAGCGCGTCTATCACAGTTCCCATTGTGGCTCCCCGGGTTTTGAAATTCCCGATCTGTAAGAGTTTGTCGCCGGTTTGCACTTCCTCGACTCCCGGTTTCCCTTCATTCAGGGATACGCCGAGAACCGAGTAACTGCCGTCTTCCTCTGGTCGCAACGTCAGTCCGACAAGGCACATATCGTCATCACTTGTCGGTTGACTCTGCATCAGATAGATTGCGCTATTGAAATAGTCAATTTCAACCCGGCATGATTCAAATGCATTGGAACCAAGAAATCCAGCAACCGGCAGCGCTGTTTTGCGCGAATACCACTGACCAAGAGACGGGCCGTTCGGAGCAATCCGGGGCGCACCCACCACGCCAACTCCGTTCAGTTTTTCGGTTCCCAGAATTATTTCAGGGACGCGCATCACCTGAAGTGTTTCCTCGCCCGACGGCCACCAGCCCCACATATTGGCGCATCCCAAAGCGCCGGTCATAACCTGCCATGCAGGATATTGCTGAGAATAACCGAATATTATTTCGCCGGATATGAAACTATAGGAAGCGCCGATGTCGATGGCAAAACTCATGCTGTCGCCGTTGATGCTTCCGTTCATTTGTACGATACCCGTTTTCGGATGGATGTTCACCGGATGACGGTTCCCTTGCGGCGTAATAGTTCCCGGATCGGCGAGAGTCAGTGTGCGGTTTGGATAGTCGATGATTGCGTGATACTTCATGAGAACAGACGAAGGCAGATTTGCGTCGTTATGCATGGCGCTGAATAACCAGAACGGCTGAGTCATAACATGTGCTTCGACTGAATCAGTACTGAGGGATTTTCCTCCGAACCGCAGACCGGGCGTTAACTCGGCAATGAAATTGCCTTTTTTTCCGGTAAGATCAATTCCGATGTCGCGGGCCAGTGACTCACTCATGCACCATGCCGGATTACCGTTGTCAACCCATAATGTAACTTTCCGCCAGCTTCCGTCCTTTCGCTGTATTTCACCTTCTACAAGGATTCTGTTATGATCAAGAACGAAAGGAACGGTTACAGAAACTGGTTCCGTTTGCGCAAAGATATGCGGAAATATCAATATACAAGGAACAAATAAATTCAGGATTACATATCTCATCTTTTTATAAATAACGTGATCAAGTCTTGGGATTTATCATCTTATTTAGCAAGCCGTTTCATCAATCCCCGGATTTTCTTCGCCGTATCCATCGCCGCGGGAGGATCGTAATTGCCCAGTACAATGATAATTTGACCCGAAGAGGCTTCAAAGTCCGCGAAGCTGTTGATACCCGGCGCTCCTCCGGCGATGCCGAATCCGCCTTCACGTATGGGCAACACGGGATCTTTATCCGGTAGAGTCCGGTTAAGAATCAGGGAGGAGTATCGCGGGGATAATAGTTTCGCATAGCGTAAAGCCTGTATCAGCTTGAACATATCGTCCACCGTGGAATATCCGCCTCCCGCAGAACTCCCGCGTCCCGGAGCCGTGTAGATATTGGATACCCATGCTTGGCCGTCATTTTGCGAATGGGAGTACCCTGTCGCGAGATTCGGGGTGACGGCGTCCATGAAGTATGAATCCGTGTTCAGCATCCCCGCGGGTTTGAATAGGTTCTCACGCATATAGGTGTAATAATCCTGACCGGAAATTTTTTCGATGATCAGACCCAATACGATATAGCCGGCGTTGGAATACTGCTGTCCCGTTCCGGGTTCGAACGCCAATGGTTTACCCGCAAAAAACGGAAGATAGTCTTTCAGAGTTCTGATGTTGTTTTTCGGCGTTCTTTCATACTCTTCCCCGAAAAAATCTCCCAGCCCCGAGGACATATCCAACAGATGCTGGATTTTAACTTTTTCTGCGATGGCTTTGTCCGGATAATCCGGAAGATGCTTGATGACCGGATCTTCAAATGACAACTTATTTTTTTCGGCCAGCTGAGTTATTGCGATGCGCGTGAAGAATTTGTTGATGGAACCCAGATTGTATTTTGTATCGGCCAAATTAGCAGCACTGAACCGTTTATCCGCGTAGCCGTAGGCTTTCCTGAACCATACTGATGAATCCACGGCAATCATGACAGATCCGGAGAATAAATCCTTTTGAGAAAGATCAATTAACGTTTTATCGATTTCGGCCAGCAGTTCATCTTTTTTCAGGGGCGTACCGGTGGATTCATCCGTTTCTCCGGTGCCCGCTTCGATTCTCATACCGAGTAACTTAACCGCGGCTTTCTGCGTAAAATCAAACGTAAATGTCAGCGGCTCATTGGTACCGGCTTTTACCAATACTACAATACCTGTTTCAGCGGCTTTGATCAGTTTGGTTATCTGCAGCGATTTTAAATCTTTTCTTATCATATTTGTCCGCTGGATACGATTTTCAACCGGCATTTTCTTCAGGCTCTCTTCTGACATATGATTCAGAAAAAAATCTTTCATTTTCTCGTCACTGCCGCTGTTGAAAGCATCGATGTAGGCAGTAATAATTTTACCCTGATCGTTGTCCGGAAGTTTGACCTGTTGGGCAAAAAGAGAACCTGAATCGCAGGAAATGGCCGAAAACCACATGAATCCCAGAACCACGGCAAAAGGAATAATCCGATACATATCATTTCTCCTATGCTAAATGTTCAGCAAATACTGGAATTTCACAAACACATTCTGATTGGTCATTTGCAACCCGTCACGGTTGACATAGGGATCACGCGATCCGCCGATATGCCCGCCGAGATAAAAGACCGTGAAGGGGTTGATCTTGTAACTGATCAATGGATCGGCAAGAAAATTCGTATAACGAACGATTTTTTCTCTGGTGTTATTATATCGGTCTCTCAGATTCAGTTCTCCGGTCAGCCGAAGAAACAAACGCTTGGTGAACTGAAAAGAAAAGGTGTTCCGGAAAATATTCTGGGAACTGATTTTGTCGCCGCCGAAATGGTCCCAGAGTTTGTACGTGATATAATCAAATTCATACGAGCAGCAGGATACCGGCTGATACCGGCCCCAGATTTCAAACTGCCTGCCGTGCACCAGCGCGAGCGGATTGTGCGTATTGTCTTCTTCGCCCCGGCGGTTGATCTGCGGCCCGATCAGAAAGAAAATGCCGCCGTTTATTGTTTTGTATGTATTGGAGGATATGGTTATCCATCCGTTATGCATTCCGTTAAATTGCTTACCTCTGAAAAATTCGTTATTGCGCACCCACAACGAGACATCAACATGAATCTGCTTCTGCCATTGCATGCACATGAGAGCCTGAACGGCGTCGTCCATAAGTAATCCGTCATAATTCCATTTCTTTACCACCGTTATCTGCGGAGTAATGCGCTGGAAAAATTTATTATTCTTATCGAAGTAAAAATTATAACCTGCCCAGGCCGTTCCGCGCCGGTATTGATTGTAAACAATATAACTGTTATCCGCACGGAAACCCGGCGAGACCTCGTCGTAATTGACGTTAAAATTGAAATGACGCGCATTACGTTCGAATGTGGCCGACATCAGCCAGCCGGGAATGGTTTCACCGTCGAAAGCCATGGTATAATTTCTGTCGCGGATTTTGAAAGCTATAACGGAGATATTATCGGCCGACATGGCTGAATCCACCGGTTCAACGGTTCGTGTAAAGCCGGCCGTAGCGCGGCAGTTATACTGTTCCGAAAGGCGTATATTCGCATCGAACATGGCCGCCAGGTTGTTTCCGCCTTCTTCATAAGCGCGGTGCGACGCCGCGAGCCCGAGATAGGATTTACCGCCGACAGCATACTTCACACGCGCGATATTCGTCATGGAATTTCGTGTCGTTGCGAACTGGTCGCTGCTGTACACGGAAGGCAGAATAAACGGGCTGTCCTCGTCGTACGCGGAAATGTATCCGAAACTGAATCGGCCGGATTTCCCTGTGATTTTTCCGGCGACAATCGGGTTGTTGACAGTCCGGGTGTAAATCGCAGTAAACCGGTTGACATCGAAGATGTCGCTGCCTTCGAGAAAGAACGGCCGGCGTTCCTCGTTATACAAAGCAAATGTGTTATTGATATTGATTTGCCCCGCGTCGGCCTCGATCTGGCTGAAATCGGGATTGAATGTAAAATCGGTCGTGATAGTAGAGGACAGTCCGTATTTCAGGTTGAATCCTCCCGCGGCGTCATACGCCGTCGATTTCCAGCGGCCTTCACCGGACGGGGTTTTGACCATATCATGGTTTCCCGTGCTGATGACATAGGGCAGAAATTCGATCTTGCTTTGTTTCGTGCCCTGCAGATTCATTTTCAGGCTTCCCGCCTGCGAGAACAGCGAATTATTGTTCCGGGATATCGGCATCCATGACATCTGGTAACGCTGGTCCCTGGGGTAAATCCGCATGACATGCAAAGCCCAGTCCTGTTCCTCACCGTCGGGGAAACGGAGGCTTTTAAACGGTATTTTGATCTCGGCGATCCAGCGGTCATCGTATATTTTGCATTCTGATTGCCAGACCGCATCGAAACTGCTGAATTCGTTGCCGTTGATATCCATGAGCCAGTCGCCCTGTATGCCGAAAGGATTGACAAGCAATTCGTATCCGGTTTGCTGGTCACGGTACGGATCGATGAGAATGCCGATCCGGTCGTCGTAAAAGATCTGGTCGCGGTCGGTCATCGAGGCTCGGAGGTTCCGGATATCCTGATCGTAGCAGATGAACGCGACATAAAGATACGATTTGTCATTCAGGATGTAACCTTCGGTTTTCACTTTTGGCGCTCCGTTTTCCGTCGGAAAGGTCTCGGAAAAATTTTCCAGCTTTGCCCCGCTGAACCATGCGGCTTCGAGAATGCCGTCAAGAGTAATCGTTTCGGTTAACTTAGGGGATTCAACCGTTGTCACGGAATTTGGCGTAAACGAAACACCTTCGCTGTCTGCACGATGGTCTGATGGAGCCGTTAATAAATGCTGCGGGCCGAGGATGAAAAAAGCCGCTGTTGCAATTCGGAAAAAATTTGTTTTCATATTACAACCCTCCATATTGCGGGTTTAGGGGAGATATTTCCTTCATGTTCCCTTTCAGACTTAACATACGAATGATACGAACAATGAATCATTTATGTTTCAAAAACAATCCTTTAAGGCGGTCCTGAATGAGCCAGGCCGTAAAAAGTAATTGATTTTGTCGTAAAAATGCCGGGAACAACCGCTAATAAGAAAAAACAACCGCTCATCACCAATTTCATCGATTGATCATTTCCGGAATCTTCATTCACCGATTCCCTTTTTTTGTGGTCAGCGGTTCGGTGCGGCGGATATGGATGTGAAATTCCTCTAAAAATTGTTTTCCCGGATGATGTTTGTATGCACATTCGACAGAACAATCCGAGCCATCGCGGTGAATGTTGCTGTTCTCTATAGATGGATTCAATGCCCGCTTGTGTTTCACCCACACCCACGGTTACAGTATCATTACGATCCCTTCAGGCCGGCATCATTTCATCTTCTTAATGAAATCCAGCAGGAACTCGACGCTGGGCCGGTCTTCAGTCATTTGGCCGATATATTTGAATCTGAGAATTCCGTTTTTATCGATAATGAGTACAGTAGCCATATTTTGTTCCGACGAGACGCCATCCCAGAAATTCGTAAAAATTTTAATCCCTCTCGATAGTGTCCGGTTTTCATCGACCAGCACCGGGATGATGTTATGCACATCGTCTTTCTTTGATTCGAATTTTATCGGAAAGTTTTTTCTGGCCCATGCCGAATAATCGCCAAACAAGCTTCCTGCTGGCGGCGCCGGTACGGGATTTTTCGTATTCTCGACTATTCCGAGAGCATCTGGAAATTTTTCCATCCAGTCTTTGATTCTATCACTGCTGTAAGGCATCACAAACGCAATTTCTAAATTGTTTTTCGACCGGATACCTGATGTTTTTTCCAGTTGTTCCAGTTCGAGGTACTGATAAGGACAATAGGGACACCAGACGTTACCTAACCAACCGCGGGGAAATATTAACAGGACATTCTTGCCGCGATACTTTGACAGCGTAAAATCTTTACTGTTATAAACCGGTAAAGTGAAATCCGCCATCGGATTTCCGACAATGGCCGTAAGGGCTTGTTCCAGAGTCAGACTGGCATTCCGTTTGGAGATACTATTAAATATTTTCCACACTTTACCGCTTTTATACATCTGGACAAAATCATAGGCGCCGGTCTGATCGCAACGAACCACCGCAATACCATCCGTTATGTCAAGAATTGAAACCCGGTTATTCCGATAGATTTCATCCTGTTTACCGATACCGGCGAACGTGTTTTCCAGCATGCTTTCATAGCGTAGTCTTCTTAAACTTGTTTTCCCTGTAGGGGCGATCGGGTTCAGCGTAATACGGCTGAAATCTGAACTGATGGCCATCTCAAGACGGGCGGCGTCAGCTCCGCTGATCCCGGCTAAATACTCCAGTGCCGTTTGCTCTATCGATTTTCGTTCATTTTCCGCATTAAAATCTTTCAAGCGCGGCGGTACGCTTGTGCCGGAAGTAAACATTACGTTAACAATTTTCCATTGACTATCTAATTTCACGGCCTGAATATAGTCGGTAAAGTTGGCGGATGTAACTTTTACATTAGCCACATCGTTGTCAATATTCAGAATATGAACCCGGATGTGCCGGGCCGTATCATGAAGAATTCCGGCTTTCGCGCGTGTTAACTCGATTAATCCCGAATAAGTCGTATAATTGAGTATGGTCCGGCCGGTTTGCGGAAGATCCCGCGGTGTGGCTTTGTTGATATCCGGGTGAACCGCTTTCTCCATCCTGACAACATCTCCGGAATAAAAACCTTCAATATAGTCCATTACCGATGACCGGATAGCCGCTGAATCACTCTGTTTCATGGAGTTATTCTGGGCTGCGGATACTGACACGGTGAAAGCCATCAGAGTGATGATAAGTAATATATTGCATATTTTGATTTTCATTTCCATATCTCCTTTTTCATGAAAAAATATTTGATAAAAATGTCAAAAAAACCAGTATAAGATTCTACGCGATCATGAAAGGAATGTTTCAACAGAAAGAATAAATACGAAATCAACTCTAACCCTCATTGAAAAAAAACCATTTGATTTCATAAAAAGAATATTAGTTTACGATCGAAATGAAAAAAGCTTCTGTCATCACGATATTCATTACGATATTCATTGATCTGATCAGTTTCGGAATCGTCATACCGTTATTACCCTTTTATGGTCAGCGGTTCGGGGCGACGGGCATGGAAATCGGGCTGCTTGTGAGCGTGTTTTCGTTTGTGACGTTCATTTTCATGCCCGTGCTCGGAAGCCTGTCGGATCAGTACGGACGGCGCCCGGTTCTGTTGGTCTCCATGCTGATCTCCACGGCCGCTTATATTCTTTTTGCGTTTGCCGGTTCGTTGTGGATGCTGTTTTTGTCCAGATTCATGGCGGGTCTCGCGCATTCGAATCTGTCTGCGGCACAGGCCTATATTGCGGATATCACACCGGCGCACGAACGGGCGAAGGGAATGGGAATCATCGGCGCGGCATTCGGACTGGGATTCATTTTCGGCCCCATGATCAGCGCGTTTTTTTCAGCGGATATGTTCGGCAAATGGCAGTACGTGCTTCCCGGACTTATCGCATCCGGCCTGTCTTTGCTGAATTTCATCATGGCTTATGCCTTTCTGCCTGAATCCCTGCACGAGCAACACCGCAAGCCGGCTCAGCGGTTTCAGTTATTTGACATTCAGACTTTCCTTAAGGTGATTCATCATCCGGGATTACGCGTTCTTGTTCTGATTTTCAGCATCGCAACGCTGGCGTACTCGAACATATTCGTGACGATTCCATTGTTTGTAAGTCATGAACCGTTTAACCTGAACGCAGCGGAAGTCAGCTGGTTTTTCATTGAGATCGGGTTGATTTCGGTTGTGGTGCAGGGATTGCTGATTGGCCGGATCACAGGACTGTTCGGCGAACGGAAATTAGTCATTACCGGAACTCTGGGACTTTGGATCGGATTCATGGTGTTTCCTCTGTCGTCATATCTTCCGGCGGGACAAATTGCAGGGCTTGCGGCCGGCACGGCTTTGCTCGGTTTCGGAAGCAGTTTTTTTACGCCGAATATCATGAGCATGGCCTCTCAGTCGACCGAACTGAATGAGCAGGGCGCAATCATGGGAATGATACACAGCCTGGCGAGTCTCGCAAGAATGATCGGGCCGTTCATCGGCGGTATGGTTTACGACGCCGGAGGGCCGAATTCGCCGTATTATTTTTCCGTCGTGATTATGCTCACTGCGGTTTATTACCTTCTGAAATTACCCGTTTCAAAGAATATTTAATCAGTCCCGACGAACAATGAAGGTTCAATTCATAGCTTCTGAATGGATCATGAAATGCCGGAATGGAATCAGCACCGTCACCCGCTATCACGGCGAACGGACGTCCCCTGCTGATATGCTCATTCTTCGAAACCATGTCCGAAAAAAATCGCAGCAGAGGTTTCCAAACCAAAAAAATTCGTTTTAAATTTTTCGATACCATAACAAAGATTTTCACATAACCGCTGATAACTTCACTCACGAATTCCGCAACCCTGATATTGCTTGCTCACCGTCCCGTATCAGGCTCATCCGCAAGTTTCGTCAATTCAGTCATAGGTTTAGGATTTCAAAATTTCATTGTCGATTTATTCCCATGAACGTTCCGCCGGATCAATTCTGCAGAGTAAATAATGACGATGATGTTTTAAGCGTTCAGATTTGTATTCATGATTGCATCGCGAGGACCATTTTTTTCTAATCCGGATTAGCACATTCGTGTCTCATGGAAAAATTTCTCAGACCTGAATGACAAAGAGACAATTCGCCGTTTGACCAATCAAATGTGACTGATACGTTTAAGAAAAGACTGCGATAGATTCAGTGATGGTTTCAAGGAAGACGCTTCCGGGATTCCTGCATCAGATTTCGCCCGGTCAGGTAAAGAACCTCAGAAAAACCGCATCATCTGATGTCTGTGGATTCCCGTAAGGACAAAACCAGAATTTTATCTGACCTGATACCGTATCAGATTCATTAAAAATTGAAATCCGAAGAATACGTAGCGTTATTCAGGGTAATTACGGAATCGTTTTTCTGAAGGGATTTCTGATCCTGTTTCTGCTTCATGTCGTCGAGCACCTGGATAAAAGCGTCCACAACCGCGGGATTGAACTGAGTGCCGGAGCATTTTTTGAATTCATTTTTGGCATCTTCCGTGGTTATGATCACGTTATATCCGCGGTTCGTGGACATGGCATCATACGCGTCCGCCACCGCGACAATGGACGCAAGCAGGTCGATTTCCTCTCCGACAAGACCCTGGGGATAGCCCGAACCGTCCCAGCGCTCATGGTGCTGGTAAACAATATTGATGACGTCGGAAAGAAAAGTGATCGGTTTCAGGATTTTGTATCCGACTTCGGCATGCCGCCTCATTTCTTTCCACTCGTCGTCCGTCAGACCGGTAATGTTTTTCAGGCTGGAAATCTCAATGACCAGTTTACCGATATCATGCAGGATGGCGCCCTGGGATAATTTCTCCATTTCGGACATGGACAGGCGAAGTTTTTCCCCGATTTTCATGCTGTAGTACCGTACACGCGCTGAATGTCCGGCCGTATAGGAATGCTTTTCCTCCACGGCGCGGAGAAACGAGACGATGATATCCATGTAAGCTCGTTCCATTTCCTTCGCCTGCTGCTCGATCATCTGGGTTTTTATCTCGAGTTTTTCGATGTGCTTCTGAAGGCTGGTTACCAGTTTTTCATTGTATTCCTTCGCAAAGACCTTGACATCTTCATGCCGGATTTCGTCTTTGACTCCGCCGATGTATTCCGCGATCTGTTTCGGGAATTCGTCGATATCGATCGGTTTTTTGATATACCCGTCGCAGCCCGCTACAATCGACCTTTCACGGTCACCATCCCGAACATTCGCCGTAACCGCCACGATCGGTATGTGCGCAAGTCTCTCCATGCTTTTGATGCGGGTGGCGGCGGCATGCCCGTCAAGCATGGGAAGATTGATGTCCATCAGGATCAGGTCGGGCTCGAGCTCCTGCGCCATATTCACGCCCGTTATGCCGTCGGTGGCCTCGAAAATTTCATATCCCTGCGGCTCCAGGATGCGTCGAACCAGCAGGCGGTTGAGTTCGTTGTCCTCGACATACAGCACTCGTTTTTTTCTGGATGTATCCGGCATTACGGTTCGCTTTCGGTTGACGGGGATGATTCGGGCGTTTTCCGTATCGGCTGCGCAAGGGGCAGGGACATGGTAAACACGGAGCCTTTTCCCAATTTGCTTTCCACGGTGATAGCGCCATTGTGCATTTCAATGAATTTCCTTGCGATGCTGAGTCCCAGTCCCGTGCCGCCGGCGCGTCTTGTGCTGGAACCGTCCGCCTGACGGAAACGGTCGAAAATGGTGTTCAATGAATCCCTGTCAATGCCGATCCCGGTGTCGATTACACTGACCGATACATGATCGGCTACCAGTCCGACCTGAATGGTGATCCAGCCTTCTTCGGTGAATTTCGCAGCGTTGGAAACGAGGTTGAAAATCACCTGCCGTAATTTTGTGGCATCCGCCTCGATCGGGGGGATGTCGCTCAGGAAGCGGCTGTCCAGCTGAACGCGTTTGCCCATGATCAGCGTCTGGCTTGCCGTCACGATATCCTCGATCATCGGCGCAAGTTCGACTTGGGTGAAATTCAGTTCCATTTTCCCGGCTTCGATCTTGGAAAGGTCCAGGATACTGTTGATGATTTCCAGAAGATGCCGTCCGCTGTTGTATATCGCGTTCAGGTCCACTTCCTGGGTCGGGTTGATGTCTCCGTCGATGCGGCTGAGAAGAACCTTGGAAAACCCGATGATGGAATTCAGGGGCGTCCTGAGCTCATGGCTGACATTGGCGATGAATTCGGATTTGAGCCGGTCGGCCTCCTGGGCCTTTTTGATGGCCTCACGCAGGGCAACATTGCTTTTCCTCAGTTCTTCGGTTCGTTCGTTTACTTTTTGCTCAAGTTCGGCGTTGGTTTTTTCCAGCTGAGAGGTCAGCACCTGAAGCTGGAGGTACGCGCTTCCCAGCTGTTCGGTCAGGATCTTATGCTGGCTGGACAACTCCTCTTCGTCGTCGGTCAGGGGCTTGCGGATATTCATCAGGTTGCCCAGCATCTGCGGATCGGCGAGATAGGCGTCAAAGTCGGCCGGGAGGTCCTTCTCGCTGAAGGAACGCATGTGCCGGATCCGCTCGTTGAGTTCCTTCGTCTGGTCTTCCAGTTCCGTGATCTCATGCTGCCGGTTGCGGATCATGCCGAGAATGTAATACAAGATCTCACGGAGCCGCATGTACGGTTCCATAGTCGCCATCTGGAACACCTGGCAGTCGAAGCAGGACGGGATGCCCAGGTGAGTGTGGCAACCGCAGCGCTCACCGGCGAGGTACCAGCAACGGGGGTTTTGCGCCTGATGCGCTTTGCATGAGGGTTCGGGACATTCCCGGATCTTCCAGCACCGGCCAGGGATTTCCTGGGAACGAATATCGATCTCTTCCTCCGATTCGATGCGCTTGATCTGATCGGCGATCTGGTCGCACAGCACCTGCAGCTGTTCGACGGTGTAGAGGTTATTCGGGGAATACGCCACATGCGCGGCGGTTTCCGTGGGCGCAGGGGTCCGGTCCTGTTCGGCTTGTTTCTGCTTCATTTCTTTCCTGAATGTTTCCTCATTCTTCACATCGTCCATCATCGGGAGGTTCATCAGGAAAAGATCATCGAATGTCATTTCCTCGACCTTCCGCTTTTCCCTTTTGGAAGGCGGTTTGGGAACCAGTTCGTATTCGATGATCTGAACTTCGCGGATATCGGCTTTGCGTCTCGCGATATCCTCATCGGATTCGGTCTTTTTGTTTTTTGTCTCGCTCATAGGATTCAGGAACCCCGTATCACGCTTATTTTTTCTGCGGCCATGGATAACCGCACGGACCGCGCGTTCATGGAGAGCATTTCCCCGTCGGCGTGAACCGGAATCCCGTGGCCGGAATTGATTTCCACTGAAGCGGTCCGGAGCATGCTGACTTCTTTCAGACGGACATGCGACCCGTCCAGCGCTTTGGGGAGTTCTTTTAAAATTTTCATTTTGCTGAGGGAATCAATGATACAAACGTCGAACAGGCCGTCATCCAGCACGGCGTCGGGCGTCAGGTAAAAACCGCCCCCGGAGCATTGACCGATGCCCGTATTGACGAGAAGCACTTTTTTATCGGTTTGTCCGGAATCCCAGCGAACCTGAACTCGGGGATGCTGATAGCGGAAAATGGTTTTTACGACAGCGGAAAGATAGCCTGCCAGTCCCCGTACGGCCCTGATTTTCGAGTTTTCGTAATTCACGTGCGCATCAAATCCCGCCCCGACATTATTGTGAAAATAACCCCGGTCTTCCCCGTCGATAGTGATCCGGCCGATATCCACGATTTGTGACCGGCCATGCATGATCATCTGTACGGATTGGAACAGGTCGGCTGGAACACCCAGCGCTTTTACAAAATCATTGCCGGATCCCGAAGGAATGATTCCGATCGCGGGTATCGGCTTATCTGAAGTTTTTCCGCCGTTCCGGTTGAGCATTCCGTTGACGATCTCGTGTACCGTGCCGTCGCCGCCGACGGCCACAATAACGCTGTACCGTTCCGATTTTTCCGCGGCCAGTTCCGAGGCGTGGTTTTTCCGCTCAGTCAAATGCAAATCAAAAGAAATGCGGTTCTGATTCAGAATGCCGGTGATCGCGCTTACGCGTTCCGCTGTAGCTCCCCGGTTGGAAACGGGATTGACGATGACAAGCCAGCGGAATTTCGTCTGGACCGGCATGGCGGATCAGTCTTTCAGTCCTACACATTCGATTTCAATCAGGACATCTTTCGGAAGCCGGCAGACCTGAACGGTCGTCCGGGCCGGGACTCCGGATGAAAAATACTCCGAGTACACTTCGTTCATCGCCGCGAAATCATTCATGTCCTTCAGGTACACTGTCGTTTTGACCACGCGGTCGAGATTGGATCCGGCGCTGAGCAGAACCGCCTTGAGATTTTCGATCACAAGCCGTGTCTGTTTGCGGATGTCACTTTCAATCACCTGTCCCGTTTTAGGATCAATCGGTATCTGCCCCGACGTGAAAATGAGCTTGCCTTCGGCTACAATTGCCTGGCTGTATGGACCGATAGGCATCGGAGCGTCATTCGTTTTGACATATTCTTTCAACATAGCCTTTCCTCTTGTTTTGGTTCTCATGCAAGTCCTGCGCAATCTTTTTTATTTAATGTCCCTGTATCTTGCGTCCTGTACGTCATCTTCGCTGAAACCGGCGTTCCTGACTTCCTTCGACCGGTCGTAACCGGAGCGGCGCCCGTAATGAGCGTTAGCCTGTGCCGTCAGGATCCGCCTGACAACCCGATAAACGACCCAAACAATGGTTGTGATCAGCAATAAACGGAATAATCCCAGCATACTTAATTCTTTCTTATACAAACTGGTTTAAAAAACGGATGTCATTTTCTATAAACAGCCGGAGGTCGTTGACTCCTAAGACCAGCATGGCGATCCGTTCGATGCCCATGCCGAACGCGTACCCGGTATAGCGGTCGGATTCGTAACCGGCGTATTCGAACAGCTTCGGATTGACCATGCCTGCGCCCATGATCTCGATCCACCCGGAATTCTTGCAGGTTCTGCATCCGCGTCCTTTGCAGAAAATGCAGCTCATGTCCACCTCGGCGCTGGGTTCGGTAAAGGAGAAATAGGACGGCCGGAACCGGGCGGCGATGTCCTGTCCGAACATCTGGTGAATGAAATACTCAATGGTGCCTTTGAGATCGCCGAAATGGATGTCCGTGTCAACGGCCAGCCCCTCTACCTGATGGAAACACGGCAGGTGCGTGGCATCGGGAGTGTCTTTCCGGTACACCCGGCCGGGGCAGATAACGCGGATCGGCGGCGTACGGCTTTCCATGACACGGGCCTGCACCGGCGTGGTATGCGTGCGGAGCACGACCGACTCACTGATGAAAAACGTGTCCTGCATGTCGCGGGCAGGATGGTTTTTAGGTATGTTAACCGCCTCGAAATTGTAATAATCAAGCTCCACTTCCGGGCCTTCCTCCGTAACAAAACCGAGGCGGCCGAAGATCGAACGGATTTCATTTTCAATCAGCGTCAGCGGATGCGGATGTCCCTGAAACACCCTTCGGGCCGGAAGCGTAATGTCCGTATCCGGATCCGGTTCATCTTCCTGATCCAGTGTCGCTTTGATCCGGACATACTCCTGTTCCATAAACTGCTTGACCCGATTCAGCGTCTGACCGAAAGCGGGTTTCTGGTCCTTAGGAAGTTCCTTGAGCATCGCCGTAAAACGGGTAATCGCGCCTTTGCGGCCAAGATACCTGGAGTGAATCTGTTCCAGTGCCTCCCTGGTAAATTCCTTTCCCAGGGTTTCACGGGTAAATTCATCTTTGATGGAAATCAATTCTGAAATCATAGCTGTAAACGTTCGTCAAAAAAAATAGTCTTCTAATATAAATAAAAAAAGAGCCTTTGGCAAATAGTAAAAAAACAAAGGGCTCTTTTATTTTATCAAAAAAACCGGATTTGACTCTTTTCCGCCGGCTCAGGATTTCCGTAAGGTTGTTCGATACGGTCAGCCGGTCCCGCGAAAAATCCCCCGTTACGCGATCGATTCTTTCGCCTTGCTCAGAAGCTTGTCAAAAGCCGGCTTATCGTTCATCGCCAGATCCGACAGGACTTTCCGGTTCACATTGATGTTCGCTTTTTTGAGCGCGTGAATGAACTGCGAATAGCTCATGCCGAGCTCGCGCGTGGCTGCGTTGATCCGGATGATCCAGAGCGAGCGCATGTTGCGTTTTTTCTGGCGCCGGTGAACCGTTGCATACGTCATGCCTTTTTCGACGGTTTCGATGACGTTGCGGAGCACGTTTTTTCGTTTGCCAAAGTTGCCTTTGGCGGCTTTCATATATTTCTTCCGGCGTGCTTTGGAGGCCGGATTGTTGGTTGCGCGGGGCATAGGTTTCTCCTGTTAAAGTCTATGTTTCGTTGTTTGACGCGGTTTATTTCATGCCGAGCATGCGTTTCACGCGTTCAACGTCCACGTCGTCCACGGCATGTTTACCGGCTAAATGACGCTTCCGTTTATTGGATTTGCTGCTCAGCAGATGCCTTGCCGTCGATTTTTTTCTCAGCAAACGGCCGTTCCCCGTTTCCTGAAACCGTTTTTTGGCGCCGCTGTTGGATTTCATCTTTGGCATATCGTGTTTCCTTCTGTATATACGGTAAAGGTTTAATTATTTAATTCATGTTATTTCTTTACAAACATCATGACCATGTTACGGCCTTCAAATTTCATCGCGGCATCCAGTTTTCCGTAGTCCTCAAGGTCCCCTACGAGCCGTTCGGCAAGGAGCATGCCGAATTCCTTATTTGCGATCTCGCGCCCTTTGTAAACAATAACCGCCTTGACTTTGTACCCGTCCTGAAGAAAACGGATCGCATGTTTCTTCTTGAATTCGTAATCATGATCGTCGGTCGCCGGGCGGAAACGCAGTTCCTTGATCTCGCCGGTATGGATCTGCTTTTTCCGGGCGTCTTTTTCCTTTTTCTGGATTTCATACTTGTATTTGCCGTAATCAATGATTTTGCATACCGGCGGTTCGGCTTTCGGCACGATTTCGAGGAGGTCGAGATTTTCTTCCCTCGCCCGCCTGAGGGCGTCCTGAATGTCGACAATTCCGATTTGCTCTCCGTTTGAACCGATCAGGCGTACTTTTGGAATCCTGATGTTCTCATTGATCCGTATCCGTTCTTCTTTTCCGATGGGAGTATCCTTTCGTCAGTGAATTAATGTAGGGATCTTGAGTTAATTTTTTCGGTGATTTCGTCGGCCAAAGTATCCATGCCTTTCTGTCCCTGGTCGCCTCTTCCGTGCAGACGGACGGACACATTCCGGTTCTGCACTTCTTTTTCGCCGATGATCAGGATATAAGGAATTTTCTTGACTTCCGCCTCGCGGATCTTGTATCCGATTTTTTCATTACGCGTATCGATAGTTACGCGGATATGTTGTTTTTGCAGCATGGCGGTCAATTCCTGGCTATAGGGAATCTGGGCATCGCTGATCGGCAGGACCGCAGCCTGGACGGGCGCAAGCCAAACGGGAAAATTACCCGCGAAATGCTCGATCAGGATAGACATAAACCTTTCCATGGAACCGAACGGTGCGCGGTGAATGATGACCGGCCGGTGTTTCTGACCGTCGGAACCGACATATTCGAGCTGGAAACGTTCCGGCATGACATAATCAACTTGCACGGTACCGAGCTGCCATCTCCGGCCGATGGCGTCCTTGACGATGAAGTCGACTTTCGGGCCGTAGAATGATGCCTCGCCGACAGAAACTTTATAGTTCAGATTCATGGAATCAGCGACTTCCCGGATTTCGCGCTGGGCCCTCTCCCACATCTCCGGTTCTCCGGCGTATTTTCCCGGATTAGCCGGGTCGCGGAACGAAAGACGCGTGCTCACTTCCATATCGAAAGTTTTGAAAACGAGCTGGGTCAGGTCGATTGCGTTCACCAGTTCGTCTTTCAGCTGGTCGTGCGTACAGTAAATATGTGCGTCATCCTGGGTGAATCCCCGGACCCGGGTCAGTCCTGTAAGCTCGCCGGACTGCTCATACCGGTAAACGGTGCCGAATTCCGCGAGCCGCAGCGGAAGGTCGCGGTAGCTTCTCGGCTGGGAGGAGTAGATCTGATGGTGATGGGGACAGTTCATCGGCTTGAGCAGGTATTCCTCATCCTCCACCTTGATCGGCGCAAACTGCGAATCGGAATAATAGGGATAATGACCGGACGTTTTGTACAGTTCCAGATTTCCGATGTGCGGGGTAATGACTTCCTGGTATCCCCTGCGGATCAGTTCCGCCTTGAGAAATTCTTCCAGTTTCCTGCGTATGGTGGTTCCTTTGGGCAGCCACAACGGAAGTCCGCCACCGACCTTCGGGGTGAAATAAAAAAGTTCCAGTTCGTGCCCGAGTTTCCTGTGGTCCCGTTTTTTGGCCTCTTCGATCATCCGGAGATGCTCGTCGAGCTGCTTCTTCGAGGGGAAGCTGATCCCGCGGATACGCTGAAGCTGAATGTTGTTCGCGTCGCCCTTGTAAAAAGCTCCGGCCACGGACATGACCTTGAATGCCCTGATCATGCCCGTATGGGGCAGGTGCGGACCTCGGCACAGGTCGGCAAATTCGCCCTGCTGGTATACGCTGATGGTCTGTCCGTCCGCAACACTGTTGATGATCTCGATCTTAAAATCCTCGTTCCGCTTCCTGAAGAAATCGATCGCCTCATCGCGGCGCAGCTCAGAACGCTGAACCGTAATTTTTTCCCGGACGATTTTTTCCATTTCCGCCTCGATCTTCGGGAAGTCGTCCTGACTCAAGGAAACCGGTAAAAGGATATCATAGAAAAAACCGGATTCGGTGGCCGGCCCGTCCTCGAGCTTGGCTTCCGGCCAAAGCCGTTTAATCGCCTGCGCCATCAGGTGTGCCGACGAATGCCAGTATATCTCCTGCCCTTCCTCGGTATCCCAGGTCAGAAGCTGAAGCGCGGCGTCGGTGAGAATGGGGCGAGTCAGATCGACTTTTTGTTCGTTCACGACGGCAGCAACGCATTTCTCGGCCAGGTTTCGGCTGATGCCCTGAGCAATCGCCAACGGCGTCGTACCTGCCTCAAAGGATTTAACGGAATGATCCGGAAAAGTGACTTGAATCTGGGACAATGGTTTCTCCTTGCTTACCTAATTGATTGCTGACCTGACGAGGCAATGGCCTGGCAGGTTAATTGAGGTATGTTCCTTCCGGAACATTTTGGTTGTCCCTGTTCCTCAATGAACGTGAAGGATATAAGATTCATTCCAAAAAGTCAACAAAAAAATCGATTCATCTCCGGATCCTTGAAAAATACACCGGATTGGCCATGCCGGGACCCGCGGCTTCGGAAATTCCTCCGGGCACTCCCTTGAAGAGATACGAATCCCCGTCCCTTCCGGACGCTGGATCCGGAAAAAGGGCCTGACATTCCTTCGGGCCGCAACATGACATTTCTAAAGAGTTATAACCGGTAAATACCATGAAAGACATGACTGTGAAAACTATTTGATTTTAAGAATAATATTTCATATATATTTGTTTATATATTTTTCGGAACAAGAACGGGAGTTTCGACAAGCGATGTTTAAAGAAATTGTTTCCCAGGACGAATTGCCAAAATCAGAGAAAGAGATACTTCAGTACTGGACAGACCATCAGATCTTCAGGAAAAGTCTTAGCGAACGGCCGGCCGGTCGTCTGTTTGTTTTTTACGAAGGCCCTCCGACCGCAAACGGGAAACCCGGCATTCATCACGTACTTGCACGGTCGGTGAAGGATTTCGTCTGCCGGTACAAAACCATGCAGGGTTACAGGGTGGAACGGAAGGGAGGCTGGGATACGCACGGCCTGCCTGTCGAAATCGAAGTCGAAAAATCCCTGAAAATCAGCGGCAAAAAGGAAATCGAGGCATACGGCATCGGGGAATTCAACCGTAAATGCCATGAAAGCGTTTTCTCCTATAAAAATCTCTGGGATGAACTGACCGGCCGCATGGGCTACTGGGTCGACCTGGAAAAACCTTACATCACCTGCGAGAATGACTACGTCGAATCGGTCTGGTGGATCCTGAAACGGTTTTATGACAAGGGCCTGATCTACAAGGGATTCAAGGTCGTTCCGTACTGCCCGAAATGCGGGACGCCGCTTTCCTCGCATGAAGTCGCTCAGGGATACGAAGAAGTGAGCGACCCGTCGATCTATATCAAACTGAAAATTTTGAACGAGGATAACACCTGTTTTTTAGTCTGGACGACCACCCCGTGGACGCTGATCTCGAATGTGGCGCTCACGGTCGGTGAGAATATAGATTACGTGAAAGTCCGCTACAAAGACCAGTATCTGATCCTGGCCGAATCACGCCTGCAGGATGTCCTGAAAGAAGGTTATGAAATCGTGGACCGTTTTCCGGGTTCGTCGCTGAAGGGCCGGGAATATGAGCGCCTGTTCGATTACACGGCCGTGGACAAAAAAGGCTTTTATGTGATCACCGGTGATTTTGTGACGACCGAAGACGGAACGGGCATTGTCCACACGGCGCCGGCATTCGGCGAGGATGATTACCGGGTCTGCAAAGCCAACGGCCTCCCGTTCATCCGGCCGGTGGACGCCCAGGGCCGGTTCGAGGACAGCATCACCGATTTCAAAGGAATGTTTGTCAAGGACGCCGATCCGGAAATCATAACGAACCTGAAGCGTCGCGGCCTGCTGTTCCGATCCGAAAAAATAAAACACAGCTATCCGCACTGCTGGCGGCATCATACGCCGTTAATTTATTACGCGCGCGACGCGTGGTATATCCGCACCACCGCGTTCAAAGATGACATGGTCCGGAATAACGAGTCCGTCGCCTGGTTCCCTCCGGAAATCCAGGAAGGCCGGTTCGGCAACTGGCTCCGCAACAACGTGGACTGGTCGATATCCCGCGACCGGTACTGGGGAACTCCGCTTCCCGTCTGGATCCATGAAGAGTCCGGCGACATGATCTTTGTCGGAAGCCGCGAGGAACTGATGAAAGGAAAACTGAAAAACGGGAGCCCCGTACCCGCCGGCATCGACCTGCACAAGCCCCATGTGGATGAGATCATTTTTGAAAAGGACGGAAAGCGCTATGAACGCGTCACCGAAGTGATTGACGCGTGGTTCGATTCAGGCGCGATGCCCTATGCCCAATGGCATTACCCCTTCGAGAACAAGGAGATCTTTGAAAAACAATACCCGGCCGATTTCATCTGCGAAGGCGTCGACCAGACGCGCGGCTGGTTCTACTCGCTCATGGCGATATCCACGTTCCTGTTCAACAAAGCGCCGTACCGGCAAGTCGTCGTGAACGAACTCGTGCTCGATGCGCAGGGACAGAAAATGAGCAAGCACAAGGGCAATGTCGTCAATCCGTTTGAAATGCTCGACCAGTACGGCGCCGACATCCTGCGCTGGTACCTGCTGACCAACACCCCGATCTGGCTGCCGAAACGGTTTGACCTGGAAGGGCTCACGGAAATGAAGAAAAAATTCTTCCGGCCCGTGCTCGAGTCCTACAAATTTTTCGCGCTTTACGCGAACATCGACGGCTTTACAAACGGGGAGCCTCAGATCGCGTTCGCGGACCGTCCTGAACTGGACCGCTGGATCCTCTCCCGCCTGCAGACTACGATCCGGGAAGTCCGCGCGTTCATCGACAGATACGATACGGCCAAAGCGGGCAAGGCGCTGCAGGAATTCGCCGATCAGGACCTGTCGAACTGGTACATCCGCCTGTCGCGGCGCCGGTTCTGGAAAGGCGAAAAAGGAACCGACAAAACCTCGGCGTACCAGACCCTATACGAAGTGCTGTTCCAGCTTTCCAAGATAATAGCTCCGTTCTGCCCCTTCCTCGCCGAAAGGCTTTACCTGAACCTGACCGATCAGGCAAAACCCGCTGAGCCGGTCCAGGCAAGCGTCCATCTCGCGGCTTACCCGGAAGGGGATCCGGAAAAAACGGACCTGAGACTTGAGGAAAAAATGAACTCGCCCCGGCGCGTGGTTCAGCTGGGCCGCGCACTGCGCGAACTTAAGTCACTGAAAGTCCGTCAGCCCCTGTCAAAAGTCATTGTTGTCGTGGAACAACCTTCCAGGCAAAATGACATACGTGATCTTTCGGATATCATCAAATCCGAGCTCAATGTCAGGTCGATCGAATTCACCGAAAACACGGGAACCCTGGTCAGCCGGAAAATCAAGCCGAATTTCAAGGCCCTTGGGCCCAAGTTCGGAAAACATGTCGGTCTCATCGTCGATATCGTCCGGGGGTTCGGTGAAGAAGAAATTGACCGTATCGTCAAAACCGGAAAAGAAAAAATCAATTTCGAAAACAAAGAATACGAGATTTCGAAAGACGACGTGGAAATCCTGCATGAGGAAAAAGAAGGGCTGGCGGTCCAGTCCGACGGCGACCTGACCCTGGCGATCGATACGCACCTCACGCAGGACCTCATCGATGAAGGAATCGCGCGCGAGCTTGTCAACCGTATCCAGAACCTGCGCAAAGAAGCCGGTTTTGAAGTGATCCAGAGAATACGG
The DNA here is from genome assembly GCA_964410965.1 of uncultured Bacteroidota bacterium. Classification (GTDB taxonomy): domain Bacteria; phylum CLD3; class CLD3; order SB21; family JBBIRG01; genus JBBIRG01. The sequence goes on from CAYPIY010000005.1 coordinate 150,842, forward strand.
ATCGCTGTATCGGCCGGTCCCGGAATCGCCGAACCGATCGGGCGGCAGAAAAACTACATCCTGTCTGAAACGCTCGCGGAAAGCGTCGACGGTTCCTTTGCCGGGGATATGATCATCAGGGAATGCGACATCAACGGCGAACCCGTGAAAATCGGGGTTATCAGAAAAAGCGAATGATATTAACGAATAATCATAAAGGTGATGTATGAAGAAAAAGGATCTTGAGTATTTCAGGAAACTGATTTACACCGAGCAGCTGAAAACACTGAAGGACATGGGATATATCAAGGAAAATATCCTCGATGAAACGATGAGGGACGCGTCCGGCGACCAGTCCGCGTATTCCTTCCACATGGCCGATCAGGGCAGCGATACCTATGACCGGGAAAAATCTTTCCTGCTCGCGGCCCGCGAGAACAAATACCTGTCGGACCTGAACGACGCCATGAAACGGGTCGATGACGGCACGTACGGCGTTTGCCTGATCTGCGGAAAGGACATCGAGAAAGAGCGGCTGGAAGTCGTTCTGGTCGCAAAGTATCATGTCGACTGCAAAAAACAACTGGCCAAAGTCAAGACCAAGGATAACACCGGTGAAACCCCGAATACCTGACCTGAAAGCCGTATACGGCATATATATCATTTCGGGCATGATCATTGCCCTGGATCAGGTCACCAAATGGATGGTCAAAAGCTGGATGCACCTTCACCAGACGATTCCTGTATTCGGCGACGCGGTACGCCTGACTTTCGTCGAGAACCCGGGAATGGCTTTCGGAGTGCGGTTCTTCCAGGATCATCCTTTTCTTGGCCGGTGGTTTTTTACGATCGTTTCCGTCATCGCGTCCTTCTTGCTGGTCTGGTATATTTATAAGATGCGCCATGAACGGAAATCCTATCGTATCGCTCTCGGGCTGATCCTCGGCGGCGCGGTCGGAAACTTGATCGACCGTTTCCTCTACGGCCGGGTGGTGGATTTCCTGGATGCGGACATACCGGACATGCTCGGAATGCAGCGCTGGCCGGTTTTCAACATAGCCGATTCAGCTGTGGTCTGCGGCATGATTCTCATCACCGCCCTGATTTTTTTCAGCAAACCGCGGGAACAGGCTGAAAAAAACACGGGAACACGATCCGGCGGTACAGACACGCATCCTCTTCCGGAAGCCAAGGAATAAATCGGGGAAAGTATCGTTAAGCCGTTATGAAACAACTTTTTTATTAAAATTATATTTTGGAGTTCAAAATGAGCCACCCCATTGTTTTAACCGATCAGTCCTTTGAAAGCGAAGTCATCCAATCCGGGAAGCCTGTTCTGGTAGATTTCTGGGCAACCTGGTGCGGACCCTGCCGCATGATTGCCCCGGTTCTCGAGGAAATCGCAAAAGAATATGACGGTAAAGCGAAAATCTGCAAGATCGACGTTGATCAGAATCCGGAAACGGCCGCTAAGTTCGGCATCATGAGCATTCCCAGCCTCCTCTTCTTCAATAAAGGCCAGTTGGTGGATAAAGTCGTAGGCGCTGCCCCCAAGAAACAACTGGTCGATAAACTGAACGGCCTGATGAAATAAGCATCCCCGCAGTCCTAAACAGCCTTTAAGTCATCTGCGTTTACCGCGGATGACTTTTTTTATTTAACAAAAAAATAAGTTGCAATAAAGCGCCATTATTTATTAACTTGTTATCAAAGTCCTTTTGACAGAATGCTTTAAGGAATTAAGATGAAAGTCATTATTGAATACTGCGGGATGTGAAACTACTACCCCCGTGCCGCCGGTCTGGCGGATGAACTGAAAAAAGAATTCACAGCGGCAGTCCGTCTGAAAGAATCCTCAGGCGGCGTGTTCGAAGTGACCGTGGACGATGAACTGGTTTTTTCCAAGAACCGGCTGGACCGGTTTCCGGAAGAGGGTGAAATTCAGGAACTGATCCGGAAGAATAAAGGTAAATAAATAATAAATTGATTCTATTCTTACTGATCACAAAAATCAGGAGCGTTTTATGAAGCTACGTATGAATACCATGCCGCATTTCCCATGGATAGCTGTCTGTGCAATGCTGTTAATGTCTGTAACAGGCGCATCCTTAGAAGTTATGGCCTCCGGACACGGAAAGATGATCCATCAGCCCGTCATTCAGGCCGCCGAAGGCCAGCCCATTGTCATTGAATCGTCTTTCACAGTTCCGGTCAGTCAGGTTTCCGTTTTTTACCGTTTTCCCGGCGATCCGGCTTACGTGGAAACTCCGATGACCGAACGTTATAACGGCAATTTCAGCCTCGTACTGTCCCATATCCGGCTGAATAAAGGACAGCAATTCGAATATTACCTCCGGGCGCTGACAAGCCAGGGAGAAGAACTCACTTATCCCGAATACAACGCCGAATATTCACCGGTACAGGTCATCGGAGTCGCTGGAACCATGATCCAGAATCTTGGGATCGAGGCCGTGATCTTATCGCCCGAACCGGACCAGTCTGTTTCGAGGGATGATTTCATGGTCGCGGTGTCCCTGTTTTCGGAGGAAGAAATCGACATAAAAAACATCCGCCTCCGCCTCGACGGCGATGACGTCTCGCGCAAATCCGATATCACGGCCGAACTCGTCACTTATTCGACACGCGACGTCAGGGACGGCAGCCATACGGCCCGGGTGGAATACCTGACGGCCGGCAATGAAATAGTAAAACTCGCGGAATGGAATTTCAGCGTGGTGAAACAGGGCGGCGAGGATATTTTCTCCGGCAAAGGCTTCACCAATGTCGTTTCGGGCAGCCAGGCGGTGCAAAAGATCAAGTTTGACGAAGACCGGTTCCGCGCCAATTTCCGCACGGAATTCAAAGGACAGAACAACCTGGGCGAAAAAACCAATTACGGCCGTGTGGGCGCCGACCTTTCCTATGAAAAAACATGGTTCAAATTATCCGGATCTTTTGATTTCGATTCCCAGGACGACCCGCGAAAAAACCAGCCCCTGAACCGTTATCTTGTCAGCGCAAACCTTGACAATGTACTCGTGATCGATTACGGTGACACCTATCCTGTGTTCAGCCCCGTTACGCTCTACGGAACACGGGTCCGCGGCATCAGCGCCGGTGTGTTCCTTGGCATTTTCAACCTTCAGTTTGTCAAGGGCGAAGTGAACCGGAAAGTCCTGTCGAAAAAAGAAGAGAACCTTCTGGAATGGGTGGACAGTATCTATACGGCCAACTCCTACAAGCCCGACTCTGCGATCGTCAGCGAAATGAACATGACCTCCGGGCAGTATTATAACCAGTTCATCAGCGGCGCGATGTTCCGCCGGGACATGACCGCCGGCCGGTTCAGCGTAGGCCCCCGTGCTCTGCAGATCGGATTCAGCTTCGTCAAATCCAAGGATAATGTCGGTTCCATGGATTACAATGAGGCGAAATCGCTGATTTTCTCCGGCGTGAAACCCAAGGAAAACCTGGTTGTCGGAACGGATTTCAACATCGAGATGTTCAGCCGCAAGGTCCGTTTTGACGGAAGCTTCGCCGGCGGCATCACCAATGAGGACATCACAGGCGGCAACATCGACCCGCAGGTGTTCGACGATTACGGGTTCGGCGACATCAGCCGAACCGTGAAAGACCTGAAAAAATTCATCACGGTCAATACGAATCTTAACCCGATCCCTGTTGACAGCTGGCAGGATATCAATTTGTACGCCTATACGTTCGGCGGAGCCTTCAATCACTGGGACAATAACCTGATGGCCCGTTACCGTTACCACGGCGGATATTTCCAGTCGTTCGGCAGTTCGATCCAGCGCGACATCAAGAGTTTTGAGATCTCCGACCGGTACCGGTTCTGGGAAAACCGGGCGTTTGCATCCGTTTCTTACCAGACCACCGAAAATAACCTTGCCAAGAGGAATGTCAACACGCTGACCACGTCCAACCTTGGCTTCCAGCTCGCGTTGTTCCTTCCGAAAGACCTGCCGACGCTCACTTTCGGATTCAATACAATTACCCGGGACAACGGATGGAAAGACAGCTCAGCCAGCTGGACAGCGGATACGACGGCAGGTTTTTACGAGCAGATTACCAATAACGCCCGGCCCGAAGAAAACCGGACGAATATTTTCTCTTTCGGAACCTCCTACACTTTCTTCATGTTTGATGTCCGGCACAATGCGTCGCTGAATATCGCGACCAGCCTTAAGGATGATAAGACGAAAAATATCGACCCGATCCTCATTCCCAACAGCACGACCAGTTTTTCCTACACGGCTCTTGGCAACTCATCCAGCAACAACATCGCCCTGTCTCTGGGCACGGAATGGAAAATTCCGCTGCGAACCAGCGTCAGCTTTGCCCTGAATACCGGAAAGACCAATTCGCTGGGTCTTGATTCCACTTCGACCGGCGCCGACACGACGGTAATCCGGAAGACCAAACCCTCGGCCAGTTCTTTCAATCTAGCCGCCGATTATATGGCTCTTCGCGAAAAAGATTTCCGGCTGAACATTTACGGCGGTTTCGGGATCACGACGTTTGATTATCCAGGCCTCGACAAAATGACGCTGACATCTTTCAATGTAGGTCAGCGTTTTAACTTCTACGTGCGACACAACATCATGCTGGATTTCCAGATGACCGCCGGTCTTAAAATACCGAAATATGACGCAGCCGGGCTGCCGGACGGAAGCAAAAGCGTCGTCAACCGCGTGATTTCGGCCCGTTACGAATTTGTCTTCTGATCGCTTTTTCCGTTCATACATGAATAACAAACCTAATCCCGCGAACCGCGCGATTAGGTTTTTATTTTCCATTCTTATACGGAGGTAGAAACATGGCCAAAGGAACTTTCTGGAAACCGCTGCTGAAGAACATACCCGCTCTCATCTGCCTGATTCTTGCGTTGCTGGTATTCATTCCCAATCTTGTGCTGAAACTGCTTCCCGATATTACCGGATCGATGGTGATGTTTTATCTCGTGAATATCGGCCTGACGTTCTTATCCCTGCTGGCCGCGATCCTCGGCATTTACTTCGCCGGATTTAAAAACAAAACCCTGTCCGGTATTTTCATCACCCTGCTCGCGGTATGGATAGGAAGCTTCCTGATCAACGTGAAAGCCTTTGAAAGCCTTGAACTGAAAACTCTGGATCAGCGGTTCGCGTTCCGTTACAATTATGTGGATGGAATGAAGAAAATCCATCCGAATGAATCCCCCATCATTATTGTTGCCATCAACGACCAGTCAGGCGAATCGGTCAAGGACCGGTGGCCCTGGCCGCGCAATTATTACGCGCATTTCGTCCGCAACATGAAAAAGGCCGGCGCCAAAGTGGTCGGCATAGACGTTGTATTTGACGCGCCGGATTACAACGGGCCGGACAAGGACGACGAACTCGCCGAGGCGATCCGCGAGGCCGGAAATGTGGTCCTGGCCGGAAAGGTCGTCAAGGCAGATGTAGCGGGCGGATCCCAATACGACCATGCGGTCATTCCCCTGAGTAAGTTCCTCGAAGCCGGGGCGACCTGGGGATTCGTCGGAGTCACGAATGACATTGACGGCTTCTGGCGGCAATACCTGATGGAAGAAAGCGTCGGCGAGGACAGTAACCGCATGCAGTATTTTTCTTTCGGGCTGGAAATACTCCGCAAATATTATGATCTGCCCAAAGACGCCCCGATCGAATTCACCGAAAATGAATTTGTATTCGGAAACAAGCGCATTAAAAAGTATAAGACATTCTCCTATCTGATCAATTTCAAGGGACCGATCAATACGTTTCCGTACAAATCGTTCGATGAAACGGTTGATGATATGGAATTTGACTTAAAGCCGAATTATGATCTGGACACCTTCGATCAGGAAGGTGATTCTGCGCTCGGAATACCCCCGGGACTTCTGAAATCAGGCTTTTTCAAAGACAAGATCGTTCTTCTCGGCGCGACCATGGAAGAACTGCACGACGTGTTTTCCGTACCCCTGAGCGAATCGAGGAACATCGAGGGCAAGAAGATCGAAACACTGATGCCCGGGGTCGAAATCCACGCCAACGCGATTTATACCATGATGATGGATGATTACATCGTGCCGCAATCGGATATCCTGCGCGTCATTCTCGTGACCATCCTGTCCTTTGTCGTGTTCCTGCTGGTCAGCCGGCTGCAGAAACCGCTCCTTGCCCTGCCGATCTTTCTTCTGGTGCTTGCGATCATCATCGCGCTGGCCTTCTACCTGTTTGTCTCGAAAAACATCCATATGCAGATCGTGACGCCCCTGATGGCGGTCGCGTTCACCTATGTCGGCAACGTGCTGTTCCAGTACCTCGGTGAGCGCAAGGAAAAAGCGACGATCCGGAACGCGTTCGGCCGTTATCTGCCCGAGAAAGTCGTGGAACAGCTGATCAAGAATCCCGACCTGCTGAAACTCGGTGGCGAACTCCGGTTCCTGAGCATGATCTTCACGGACGTCGCCGGTTTCACCACCATGAGCGAGAAACTGACCCCGCCCGAACTGGTTTCCCTCCTCAATGAATACCTCACCGCGATGACAAACATCATTTCCAAGTACGACGGCATTATCGACAAGTACGAGGGCGACGCGATCATGGCGGAATTCGGCGCGCCTCTGCCCGACGACGATCACGCGCTCAAGGCCTGCTACGCGGCCATTGAAATGCAGGAAAAGCTCGTCGAATTGAGAGTGAAATGGAAAAAAGAAGGCCGTCCGGAACTGTACGCCCGCGCAGGCATCAACAGCGGCGAAGTCGTACTCGGCAACATGGGTTCGGAAAGCGTGTTCGATTATACCGTCATGGGCGACCATGTCAACCTCGCCTCCCGGCTCGAGGGCGCCAACAAGGAATACGGCACCGACATTATGACCACCGAATGGACCTATGACCTGGTCAAGGAACACATTATCGCCCGGGAACTCGATCTGATACGCGTAAAGGGAAAAGCGAAACCGGTCAAGGTGTATAACGTCATGGCGCGGAAATCGACCGGCATTTCAGGAAACATGAAAAAAGTACTTGAGTCCTATGAACAGGGCCTGATCGCCTATCGCCAGCAGCGGTGGGACGAAGCCATCATCTATTTCAAGACGGCGCTGCGGAGCAAGGCTGACGACGGACCCTCGAAGGTTTACCTCGAGCGGTGCGAAGCCTTCAAGCTAAATCCTCCCCCGGCCGACTGGGACGGCGTCTTCACAATGACGCACAAATAAAGGATATGCCGTTTACATTGCGGGTTTTCACGGAAAAAACCTGATGCAGCCTGTCATCCGGATACTGAAAATCCTGCGTTAAACAGAAACGTTCAGCGACCGAAGCATATCTTTGACAGCCGGATCATCCGGGTATTGCTTTTGAAGGGCCCGCCATGTCTTGATCTCGGATGACCGGTCCCCGGAATCATGGTATATCTCTGCGAGACGGACATAGGCTTCCGTGTAATCCGGCTGGTGCGTGATCAGTTTGCTGAAATATTCGACGGCTCTTTTTTTCTCCCCGATCAACAAATAAGTACATGCGAGATTAAACAAAAGGGAAGCATTCCGCGAATCGGATTGCAGGCCTCTTTGAAAGCAGTCGATGGCTTCAGGCGTATTGCCTTCCTCCCGCCGGCAAAGGCCGAGTACATTCAGCGCGCCGGCATGGCCGGAATCAATTTTTACAGCCTGAAGCAGGTAAAACACGGCTTCGGGGATATTCTTCTTATGATAGGCGATCTTACCGAGAAGATACGCCGAAGAAATATGCCCCGGATTCAGCCGGAGGGCTGTTTTCAGGCAATCCGCCACCAGATCCGGTTTTCCGAGCTGATCCTGGATCAGTCCCAGATGATACCATGCTTCAAAATAACCGGGATGTCCGCTGACGATTTCAGTAAAGAGGGCATGGGCTTCCTTGTAGCGTTTCGCCCGGATAAACCCAACCCCTTCTTTAAATTTTTTCCGGACCTGAATTCCTGAAACAAGGGATGAAAAAATCCGTAACATTGGTTGTTATTAATTCTTTGGTTTTATTAAAAAATATAATATAATCCCGAAACAAAGAAATTCCGGAAAAGTTTAATCATTCAGAAAAACGGAATCAATCACAATTTCTTATTTACACACAACAAAAATAAAGGGTGAAAAAATGCGGACATTCATGGTAGTGATTTGTATTCTTCTGTTGCCCCTGGCCGTTCAAAGCCAGTCCGGCCTGCCTTCCTATTACTCGCAGCAGGATTTCCTGATGGCTTCCCCGGGTTCCATGGGAACGGGATTGTACGGGCTTGACAATCCTGCGTTGCTGAATTACCTGAAACATCCCGATATGATGCTGGCCTGGTCGGATCAGCGCGGCCAGTGGAATGATTTCAACCAATGGGGATTGTTTTCCGCCGTGCCCCATCTTGGATTTAACGTGATCCGGGAAAAGATGCCGAATTCGGCGGGAACAATCACCCATTACAACCTGTCAACCGGTTTTGGCGGGCGCATGCTGGGAATCGGCTTCGGTTACAACTGGATGACGGCATCCGGCAATCTCAGTTCCTTGAACAATCACTGGACGCTTGGCGCGCTCATCCGCCCGATGCGGTATGTATCGCTGGGCATGACGGGCCGTTTCGCGACGGAAGGCGGATCGCGGGAAGGCGTGTTTGATATCGGCCTGCGGCCTTTCGGAAACGAATGGCTGACACTCTTCGGCGATTACGCCATTCAGAATCATCAACCCGCCGGGTACGACAAATCCGGATGGAGCGCCGGAGCCGTTGCCGAACTTCTGCCCGGCATCAGGTTTACGGCCCGCTACTTTGACACCAAAACCCTTACAGCGGGTATCCAATTCAGCCTGGGACATGCGGGCGTCTCCGTACAGGCCGTTACCGACCCGGACCGCAAATACAGCCACAATACCTACGCCGTTCGTTTCGGCGCGTATGACCGGAACATATTCCGTTCCCATATTTTCAGAAAAAAACAGTATGTGAAATACGAACTGAACCGTGAAATCAAGCACCGGAGGTACATCCTGTTCGACCCGTCCCTGACCCTGATCAACCTGATCAGGGAAATGGATTATGCGAAACAGGATCCCATGGTGAGCGGCATCGCTATCAACCTGTCGGGGATTGACATCAACCGTGAAATGGCCTGGGAATTAAGGGAAAAACTTCTGGATTTCAAATCCTCCGGAAAGCATGTGATCATATATTTTGATATCGCCGGAATGACCGAATATCATCTTGCGTCGGTGGCCGATAAGGTCGTCATGGACCCGATGGGCCTGATGATGCTGAACGGTTACGTAGCCGGAAGAACCTTCATGAAAGGCATGCTGGAAAAGATCGGCGTGGGGTACGATGAATGGCGGTTCTTCAAATACAAATCCGCTGTCGAGGTTCTTTCCCGCGACAGCATGTCCTCCGGCGACCGCGAACAGAGGCAGGCGATCCTGGACGACATGTATCAGCTTGTCAGATCGGACGTCTGCAAAAGCCGGAATATCGAGAAAAATCAATTTGACCTGTTAATCAACGACACGGTGGCATTTCTGGCGCAGCAAGCGCTGGATCAGGGATTGGTTGACGTTCTCGGGCGCTGGGATGAAGTGGAAAATCTGGCGAAATCGCTGGAAGGAAACAGGCAAACATTCATTCCCTCCAAATCCATTTCAGAATCGAGGCTGCCGGCTGACAATTACTGGGGCGAGCATCCTGTCGTCGCAGTCGTGTACGCGCTGGGCGCCTGCGCCATGGATGATGGCATCAGAGCCAGAACGTTATCAAAAACCATTGAAAAGATCGCGAAAGACCGGCGCATCAAGGCTGTGGTCATCCGCGTGGATTCCCCCGGCGGGGACGCGCTCGCGTCGGATCTTGTCGCTGAAGCGATGAAAACCTGCCGCAAATCCAAACCGGTCATCGTATCCCAGGGCGCCGTGGCGGGTTCCGGGGGGTACTGGCTTTCCATGTACGGCGATACCATTGTCGCCGCGCCGAATACCATTACCGGCTCGATCGGCGTGATCGGAGGATGGGTGTATAACACCGGCATCAAGGAAAAACTCGGCCTGTCCACGGACTTCGTGAAAAAAGGCAATCACGCGGATCTCGGCTTCGGCATGACGCTTCCCCTGATCGGAATAGGACTGCCCGACCGAAACCTCACAAGCGATGAACGGTCGAAAATGGAACGAATGATCAGGGCGATGTACGGCGAATTTGTGACGAAAGTGTCTGCGGGCCGTAAAAAATCGTATGATGAAATCCACAACATCGCCCAAGGCCGCGTATGGTCGGGCACCGACGGGCTCAGTAACGGGCTCGTGGACGTACTCGGCGGACTCGATAAAGCCATCGGTCTGGCCAAAGAAAGAGCCGGAATCCCCAAAGATCGGAAAATCAGGATCCTGGAATTTCCGAAACCGGATTTGCTGGATCCCAATATGTTCATGCCGAAATTATTCGGGGTGAAATATCAGGCCGATCAGACGCTGAAAGATTTTAAGATCCGTATAGAGAATAACGGCCGGCCTATGCCGATGATGCCGATGGATGACATGATGATTGAAATGAAGTAGTCTAGAAAGCGACATTCCCCGGTTTTTTATTCCTGCCGAGCCTTTTGTCCGTGGTTCTTCCTGCGTAAAAAACCGGGAATTTTTTCCCCAATCGGGCTTTTAATGCTCAAATTGAATTCAATTATCAAGCCTATCTTGATAAAATGACTTCGAAAAGTGAAGTTGAGATTCCCGCTCTTAACAATGATTTTATAAGCGTTAAAATAATGATCAACATCTTATAAAATCATATTCCTGAGGATTCCGTCATGTGAAGCAGATACAATATCATTGCTGTATTTGTTTTCCATTGTTCATTGCTCATTGGTTTTCGCTGCAGCGGACTCATTGATTCATGCTTAGTATCATGCTTCCGGAGTCATTTCCGGTTCAGTTCGTTTTTCAATAGATGAATCAGATTCTTGATTTTCTCACTCTCTCCGGCCTGGTCAATCAGCCGGATATGATCAAGCAGATAATTTTTTAATCCGGCACCCAACCCCGATTCCGCCATTTTCCAGAGAAAGTACAATGCCCCTTCCAGCGCCTCCGGATCGGGATGATCCAGCAATTCCCCGGCCTTACCGTAATCCGTTTTAATCACGGAATACTCCAGCAGGCATTTCACGGCGTACCGTTTCGCAAGAGAATTTTCGTTCGTCAATTCAGACGGAACAAAACCCATCCTGGTCTCCAGTTCCTCCGGCGTCATCCGGTCCCGTACACGCACCGGCGTCAGGCGAGTGATCGTTTCCTCATCCTCGCTCCCGTTTACGAGATATTCATAAGTGTAATCGTACTGGTAAAACGTTCCGCATTCCGGACACTGAAGAAGATGATGCCGTTCGTCGTAACCGGTTTTTCCATTGTCAATATCCGCCAGATGAATGCAGTCCGGCGACATGGATACGTCGTGTTCCGGCCAGCCGTATTTGCTGAACGAATAATCCGTATCCGGAAGCCGGGAACAGATGCCGCACTGCGATAACGGTTTGATAACAAGTTCTGCGGTCATATCTGATCTTTTCTGCTGATACCGCGTAATGGACAAGTATAGAGATATTACCCGATGATGGATTTATCATCGACAGCATCCGGATCGTGAATTCAGCTATGGGTTTCCGACCAGAATTTCAGGAGCAGGTTTTTCGCGGCGATTCTCCGGTATTCCGCGCCGGCACGTGCGTCGGAGATGGGCGTGAATTCCTTTTCAAGGATATTCATGGCCTGTTCGACCGAAGTCCGGTTCCATGGTTTCCCGGCAAGGAATTCCTCGGCTTTCCCCGCGTGTTTCGTGATCTCAGCCATCCCGCCGTACACGATAATGATTTCTTTTACGGTTTGGTCATGATTCAGGGTAAGCCGGAATCCCGCACTGACGGTCGAAATATCGAGGTCTTTCCTTTTCGATACTTTATAGGATTTGATGACCGCTCCGTTGGCAGGCTTCCTGATTTTTACCGCGGTGATGATCTCGTCGGCCGTGCGAACGGTCTGGCGGTATCCGGTCAGGTACGCGTCGAAATCAACTTTTCGTTTTCCGTGAACGCTCTCAAGAACGATTTTTCCTCCGTAAGCCATCAGAACCGGGAGCATGTCGCCGATCGGGGACGCCGTGCCCAGGCTTCCCCCGAGCGTTCCCATGTGCCGGATCTGCAAAGACCCGTACACTTTCAGCATATCGGCGATCGCGGAAAAACCTTCCTGCACGACGGGCAAGACCTGCGTCAGCGGAAGACCCGCGCCGATCACCAGATGGTCCTCATTTCCTGAAACCTCCCGGAGTTCCTGCACATTCGAAATATCGATGATCTCCGGAATGATCTCGTGTTTTTTTGTGACGCGGAGGGCCGTATCCGTCGCGCCGCTGACAAGGACCGCTTTCGGATGCTCCGCCTTCAGGAGAAGCGCTTCCGGCAGAGTGAACGGCTGATAATATTTCTGGTCATTCGTTTTGATCGAAAGGGTGTGCTTAGGAATCTGCCTGAGCATGCTGATCACGGCCTGCTCGTGTTCGTTAAAATGATCCGGTTTCCCGCAGCAGGCTTTCATCGCGGCTTCGACTATGGGACGGTAACCCGTACAGCGACATAAATTGCCCGTCAGGGCGTCCTCTACAATCTCGCGGGACGGATGGATGTAGTTCTTGTACAAAGCGAACATCGACATGATGATCCCGGGCGTGCAGAACCCGCACTGGGCGCCGTGTTCATCGACCATCGCCTGCTGAACGGGATGAAGCGTCCCGTCCGGCCGTTTCAGGTTTTCCACCGTGATCAGCTGCTTGCCGTGAATCATCGGAAGAAAGACCAGGCAGGAATCGACCGCCTTGTATTTCAGCCCGCCGTTAGGAGTCAGTTCGGCTAAAACGACAGTGCACGCGCCGCAGTCGCCTTCCGCGCACCCTTCCTTCACCCCTTTGTGATCCGGTAAACCTCGAAGATAATTCAGTACGGTGGTCGTGGGCCTGCAGGAGGAATCATTAAAACCGATATGGACAACCCGATCATCTGAAACAAAGGAAATCGTGGATGACATAGAATAATCTCTTGATTTGTTTTTAAATATCTGACAAACGATCAAATGTAGTGATATTTTTCTGAGATTTCAATTAAAAATCAGCCTGTGATTAAAACAGGCGGAAAATATCCTGAAATGTAAAAAAGCCGGAATTTCTTCCGGCTTTTAAGAACTAAGAATCGCTTTCAGGGATTTATTTAAGGAACATGAGTTTCATCGTTTTCACCTGGCTCCCGGATTCAAGCCGGTACATGTAAATACCTGAAGAAACCATGTTTCCGTGATTATCCCTGCCGTCCCACTGAATTTCATGTTTGCCTGCCTGCTGATTTTTATTCACAAGAGTACGGACTTCCTGACCAAGCACATTGTAAATCCTAAGAATGACTTTTCCCGGCTGATTCAGCTGGTACCTGATACTCGTGGTCGGGTTAAAAGGATTGGGGTAATTCTTATATAAAGTAAAAACGCTTGGTCTCCCGGACTGGCAGTCACTGATTCCCAGAGTCCTCGCGTTCATGTCCTCATGAAACATCGTCCGGATCAACTGCGCGTACCGGATAACCGTATCTTTGGCTGCCAGATTGGAAACCCCTTCCCCGCCGATCATCGCGTACCAGATTTCCTGGGTATCACCGGCGGCGAATGTGAACGGCCCGCTTCCAAGAATGGTCCTCTGATCGCTGTTGAAATTTCCATGGATCAGGTCAAATCGGCCGTTGGGTTTCGGGTTTCCATTCGCGTCAAAACCTTCCATATACCAGTACCGGGTTAAATCCCCTTGGTTATTTGTCGGCTCTCCGCTTGGATTCGGATAATTGACTGCGGATACAATCGGAATAATCTTTTTTTGCTCCAGACGATTATAATAGAATCCATCGGTGCCGATGTTTAAGGTTACTGCCGTATCTGATAAACCGCCTTCTGTCATGGGTCCCTGCAGCAACAGGTTCCCGTACGCGGTTTTCGCGAAATCACCACCGTTTGGATCGGAATAAACCACGGTCAGACCCAGAGCCGAATCCACATAACCCTGATCATCCGATACATTGGCGCCGACATCGGGATCATTCCAGATGCCGAAATAACATGAATCGTAATTGCTCGAAGATTTGTTGATGACTTTCATGCGGACCAGCACCGCGTTGTTCAGAGGATATTCGGGAAACTGGAATGTCATTCTCTGCATTTCCATACCGAACATGGGAGAGAGTGAATATTCATCTGAAACTTTTTCAGGATAAAGATCATTAAATACGGCCCATGTATCTTTCAGCGACAACTGAAGCGCATCACCGGAACCATTATGGGGTGCTTCGGAAGGCCAGCATAGAGCGTGCTGGGGAAGTATATAAAAAGTACTGTTTGACAAATAGTTTTCTCTGATTAATTCACCGAGGGGACCTGAATTCAGAATTCTTCCCGGAGCGCTTTCAGCCTGAAATTCCACATTCACCGTGTTGATCGTGTCCGGATTACCACTGTAACCTTGCTTTTTTCCGCCAATATAAAACCCTCCGGCGTACAGCAACGACAGATTGCTCCCGATCGGATATTCCAGCCCATACTGGCTTGAACTGCCCCGGTAACCGATCGAACCGTCATTCCGGAGCCAGAAACGAATTCTATTCCCTGAAGCGGAAGACTCCATTTCAGAGGTGCCGTTATATCCGTAACAGAACGCCGTCCTGATCCGGATCGTTTTCTTTGAAGTTCCGAAACTATTACTAGCAACAACAGTAACATAGTAATCCGGTCCGACCTGGTCATCCGTCATATTCCAGAAAATCGCCGTATCCTGAATGGTCATACCAGCCGGCGCGTTTTCCAGGGAAAGCGAAGGCGTCTCAAAAGAATAGGGTACAAAACTCAAAGTAATGAGCCCGGGCCCCTGCACCTGGAATGTATCCGCATTGGTTGCCCACTTGAAATAAATAAAAGGCCGGGTGGTGTCGGCTAACCTGGAAACAAAACGGATCACCGTGCCGGCCGGCGGGAGAATACCGTCTGCGGGGATATTGAAAGTTGTTCTTGAATAGGATATGGTATCCACTCCGGTCCTGAAATGAGTGATCAGACAGGCCGAAGTGCTGAAAGGCCTTGACGGATACGACGATAAATCCTTATACGCGCTGTCAACAGGCTCAGCAAAATCGCCGAATACCCATACCCTTTCACCGGGTGTATACCTCGCGTCACTGTTTTGATCGGTAACGCTGATTATTAATTTCTCGCCGCCCGTCGTAGCAGGATTATTGGCAGAACGAGGCCCTACATTATAAACCGAAAACGGTACCTTGTCCAACGCCAAACTGGAACCAATCCAGTAATTACTTGAATCACCGTAACGGACTTCATAGCAGTCACTGCCAGACAGGCTTCCGAAATAATTATTAGCGTTCAGGCCGTTTATCCCCAGGTCCGGATTCAACCGGGTTGTGTTGGGATAAAATCCAAATACCTTGTAGGTGCTCAGGCTGCTTGGTTGTTTGATAATATAAGTCGAATCATACCCCACCAGCGTATGATACTGAGGCAGGACACCGCCCGGCGTCGCGATTTCCGCAATCCGGCCGAGATGGTTTGGAAAATATGTCTCAGTCATCTGAGCGGATACGACAGAACCGCAAATCGCCATTAATGTCACAAGCATCAAAAGTAACTTTTTCATCACGTTCATACTCCTTATTTTCTTTTAAAAATGAATTGATTTACTATAAAAAACCTAAATAGTTCCTGCCAATAGTATGATTTATTGCAATTTCGAATATCTTAAAAACACCGCTTGATTCGAATCTTTTGTCACTAAAAATTTAGTGTTATGTTTAATTTTATTAATATCAAGTCAAAATTTCCGAACGTCTTTTATATTCAGGAGTATCCTGGTTTTCAGCATTGCTAACTACTTAATACCTTTATGCAGAAACAGGTAAATCAATTTTTTTACTTTCTTTTTTTTACTTTCTTTTTTTCATGATAATTCCCAGCAGCGCCCCGGCCAGGAATCCTCCCAGATGCGCCCACCAGGCCACTCCGCCGGCATCCGGGTCAGATCCCAGCGACAGCGTCCCCTGCAGAAACTGGATGACAAACCAGAATCCAAGGAAAAATACGGCGGGAACCTCAATGATCGGAAAAAACAAAAGGACGGGAATCAATGTGATCACCCTGGATTTCGGAAACATCCAGAAATACGCGCCCATCACTCCCGCAACCGCCCCGCTGGCGCCGATCGTGGGAATCACGGAATCCGGATGAAGGTACACATGAGCCAGGCCGGCTCCGAGCCCGCTCAGCACATAGAACAACAGAAATCGGGCATGGCCGAGCTCGTCTTCGACATTATCACCGAAAATCCACAAAAACCACATGTTGCCGAGGATATGCATGAATCCGCCGTGCAGAAACACGGAGGACATCAAGGGAAAAAAACGCTCAAGATAGAATTCAGGATGGTTCTCCGCCAGCCAGAAATATTTCGCCGGAATCACTCCGAACAACGTTATGAAATCCTCATTTCCGGGGCCTAATATGATCTGAAAAACAAATACGGCCGAATTAACCAGTATGATCATCACGGTCACATAGGGAAATGTATAGGATGGGATGGTATCTTTCAGCGGTATCATGTCACCCTTTACTGAAAATGACATTTTAATAAAACGAAAGATTGAATACAAGAGTATTTCCGGTCCGGGTTATAAAATCATTGCGGCGGAACGTTCAATTGACTATATTCCGCGAACTATGGATAACGACGGACGGCTGGTCATCAACGAAATATTCTGCAGTATACAGGGCGAATCCACTCATGCCGGAAGACCCTGTGTTTTCGTGCGCCTGACGGGATGCGATCTCCGCTGTTCATACTGCGATACTTCTTATGCGTTCCATGATGGTACGCCCATGAACATCCCTGACATACTGGAACGCGTGGATACGTTTGATTGTCCGCTGGTTGAGGTCACGGGCGGCGAGCCTCTTCTTCAGCCCGGGATTTTTGATCTCATGATTCAGCTGTGCGACCGCGGATACAGCGTTTTGCTCGAAACCGGCGGAAGCAGGCCCGTAACCCATGTTGACCCGCGCGTGATGAAAATCGTTGATATGAAATGTCCCTCGAGCGGCATGGAAAGTCATAACCTTTATTCAAACCTGAACGAACTGACGAACCGGGACGAACTGAAATTCGTGATCGCCGATAAAAACGATTTTGATTGGTCGCTAAAACTGCTGAATGAATCCCCTAAGCTCCGGAACATCAACGCAATCCTGTTTTCCCCTGTGCATCCCCGGCTCGAACCCGCCGCACTTGCTGACTGGATCCGGGAAAGCCGGATATCCCAATCGTTCCCGAACGCTCGGCTTCAGCTTGCGATTCAAAAATACATCTGGCCGGATCAAACGACGGGAGTGTAACCATGACGGAACGCATCATAACCATCTCCAAAACATTCCGATGGGAAATGGCCCACCGCCTGCCTTTTCACCGGTCGGGCTGCCAGAACATTCACGGGCATTCCTATGAAATGGACGTCGTCCTCAGCGGCGTGCCCGACGAGAACGGAATGCTCCTGGAATACGGAATCCTCAAAGCACGCGTAAAACCGGTAGTCGACGAACTCGATCATGCCTTTTTATGCTCTACGAACGACGAACTCATGCTGCCATTCCTCAGGCAATCCCCGTTCAGGGTTGTGTATGTCGATTTTGAAACGACTGCCGAAAACCTCGTACTCCACCTGATGGATCAAATTAAGCCGCTGATCAAGCCTTTCTTCCATATCCGCGCCCTGAAAATCATCATCCGCGAAACGACAACCTCTTCGGCGTCAGCGGAATGCGATTTGAGGAACGAAGACGAATGAGTCCGCAGCCCGTAAAACCCCCGGCGATTGTCCTTGCAAGCGGAGGAATGGACAGTTGCGTCACTGCGGCCATTGCCGCACAGGAACATGAACTGGCCATGCTGCATGTGAATTACGGCCAGCGCACGGAAAAACGGGAAGAAACCGCGTTCCTGGACATCTGTGATTTCTTCGAAGTTCCCGAAAAGCGCCGCTGGATCACGAATATCGACCACCTGAAAATCATTGGCGGCTCGAGTCTTACAGACGATAGGATTTCCGTGACCCGCGCGGACCTGCAGTCGCAGGAAGTCCCGTCATCGTACGTGCCGTTCCGGAACGCGCACCTGATCGCGATCGCCGTGAGCTGGGCGGAGGTCACCGGCGCCGTGAAAATATTCATCGGCGCGGTGGAAGAGGATTCGTCCGGTTATCCCGATTGCCGCAAATCGTTTTTCGCGGCGTATAATCAGCTTATCCAGCTTGGCACAAAACCCGGAACCCATCTTCGTGTCGTCACGCCGGTCATACATCTTGTAAAATCGGAAATCATCAGGCTTGGCCTCCGTCTTAACGCGCCACTGCATCTGACCTGGTCATGTTACCAGAACCAGGACACCGCCTGCGGGGAATGCGACAGCTGCGCCCTGCGCCTGCGCGGATTTCAGAAGGCGGGGGTCGACGATCCCCTGCCGTACGCGAAAAGGCCTGATTATTATTAATAAAAAAAGCGGCAACCCCTGGGCCGCCGCTTTTTCAGTCCGTTCATAAACATCTACATCCATCCCACCGACAACGCGACAAAATAATTCCTCGGCAGACCGGGCTCTAAAAAGATCGGTTTTTTATTTCCATCCAGATCGGGATTGATAAATGCCGAAGCTGCGTATTTACGGTTCAGCAGATTGTTAATTCCCGCAAACCCGGTGGCAAACAAATGATCGGTGATTCGGTACGGTTCCGCGAAACCTATGGAAGCATTAAATATCTTGTACAGCGGCACATCGGTGGTGTTCGCATCATCGGCGAAATATTTCCCGACGCCCTGAACGCCGATTTCCGCATACACATATTTCATAAAATGCGGCACGTACCGCACGCTGAACGAATAAAAATAATCCGGCAGGCCCGCGACTTTATTGTCCCCGTAATCGGCGTAATGCCCGGCAAGACTCCCGTTATAGTGCACCGAGTCGATTTTATAATCGATGTATTTATTATCCGAATACGTAAACGCGCTCTGTACCGAAATTCCGCAATCGAGTTTCGTGTTTTGGCTCAATTCAAATCCCATCCGGCGCGTTTTCCCGGCCGTGAAATAGAACCTTCCGCCCCTGTAAGGGATGATATCGTCCGTTACCTGAATCAGGTACAGTGCAACGTCATAACTGACCGACTGCACTCCCCACCGCGATTCGGGGACCAGCAACTGTTTCGTTCCGATTTCATAAGTGGTGGAACGAATGGGATCGAGCAGCGGGTTGATTCCGTATACGGTATCCTGACCAAAGGTCGGAGCGGGATCGGTCTCGTTTCCGGCGGGCACTTCGATACCGCCGCCGATGTTCGCGTATACGCTGTGCGAAGGAGTAAACCGGTACGTGATTCCGGCTTTCGGGATCCACGCAGAATAGGTTTTCACCTGCAGCCCGAGTTTCTGATCGAGATAATTCTCGGAAAAATATTTCACTTCATCCCTTCGCAAACCGAGAATCACCGAAGTCTGATCAAAAAACACGATTTCATCCTGAACGAACAGGCCCAGATTCCGCGCGCCTTCGCGTTTGTTGGTTCCCAGCGTGCTTCCCCGTTTGCCGTCAGCGGTGAGATTATAGAAAAGAATCGCGCCGTCCTGGTACGCCCCGTCGAATCCTGCAATCAGCATGTTTTTGGTGTTTTCATTGATCATCCAGTGATTCTTGTACATTGCGTGCCCGCCGAAATGATAGCGCGTGAAATCCCGGAACGTGCCCCGCTCGGATCTCTGCAGATATTTCGGATTCACGTAACTTCCGGCGGAAAAGCTGTGCATATCATTTACGGCATGATCCAGCATAAATCCGATCGCGCCGATGCGGTTTAGACGGTGTTCCTTTCTTGAAAGGTACGTCGGATTCGCCGTTCTGGCCGCCGTGTCGAACTGAGCCTGCGTCAGCGGACCGGGGACATTAAAGAAATTCCTCGCGAACGATCCGTATACACCCAGAGTGGTCACCGGCGTCAGGTCCGACACGATCCCGAGATTGACCAGTGTCCGTTCGCTGTTCGAATGCCGGCGCCATCCGTCGTTATTCGTATTGACAATTGAAGCAAACAGTTTCGTGTTTTCAAAACGGGTGGCCAATCGGGCTGAATATTCCCTCAGGCCGAAGCTGCCCGCCTTGAATTGCGTTTTCACAAAGTGATCCTCAAATTCAGGCATCGTGCTGACATGAATGATCCCTCCGGCAGCGTTGCCCCAGACCGCCGATGCGTTGGAGCGTACAATCTCAATCCTCGAGGCAATGCCCGGATCGATCAGATCAAATGATGTGCGTCCGTCAGGTTCGGTTTGCGGTATGCCGTCGAGGATGACCCTGATTCCGCGCGAGGTACCTGCGTTAGATCGATCTCCCGCGCCCCGCGCGCCATAACCGCGGATCGTGATGCGGATGTCCTGGTTCCCGAAGCGCGACTGCGCTAAAACTCCCGGTACTGCCGAGAGCGCCTCATTCAGGCCGTATCCCCTGAATTCAGTCACCTTCGCCTGATCCAAAACCGTTACCGCCATCGGCACTTCAATCACAGGCTCGGCAATGCGCGTGGAAATGATGGTTACGCCCGGTAAATGATAGGCGATCGAGTCTTTCGGAACCAGCTTAAAATCTTTTTTTACCTGCGCCTGCGCCATGATTACAGCCAGCACGTTCAGGCAGATTATTATTATAATTCGTTTCATAAATATTTTGTAGGTTTATTATTCATATAATGATTCACATTCATGCCACACACCCTGAATCCCGATTGGAGTTGTGCATGCAGGGGAATGGATACTCTGCATACATCCGTTATTCAACCGGTAACATGAAGTTAAGATAATTATTATGCTATACTAAGATGGAGCTGTCACGTCTCAGGAGGATGGAAAACCGGTTTGGGTTCAGAGCTCAGCAATACCAATGATTCGGGCGATATCATAAAAAACGAGCTCGAAATGCTCAGGGGAAGAATTGCCGATGTTGTCTCAAAAACAAGCTGAAGCGCCTTGGCTTTCAGAAACGATTTTCCTTTTTTCACGCCGTCCCGTTTCACTTCTTCCTGAAAAACAAATTCATGATCCTTGCCCTGGTCCGTCGTTTTATAATAATAAAAAATATCCTCATCGACATCGAGGATATCCATATAAAGAACGATTTTATGGGGCGCGAAAAGAATATAAAAATAAACCTGGGGATTCGTACAAAGCAACAGCCATAATCCGACGATCAGGCTGATCACCAGCCGGCTCATGCTCACGGACGCGGGCAGAATCATTTTCATAGGGTTCGGAAACGGGTTCCCGGTGATATTTACATTCGGATCTTTTTCAGATCTTCTTTCATGCGGATTAAATCGTTGATCCAGTCCTCAATGTCCTGTTCGTGTTCCAGTTCCTCATTCAGGATCGTCGTCGCCAGCTGATGCGTGGCATGATCTTTTCCACTGGTAAAATCGGCGAGTTCCTGGTAGCGCTGGATCGCGCAACGCTCGCCTTTGAGATTCTGCTGGAGGATGATCTCGATATACGGATCCTTCGGTTCATCGTACTCACAGCGGCTGAGTTTCATCCATTCCGACGGATTCAGTACGGGAGTTCCGCTCAGTTGAATGATGCGGTTGACCACCAGTACGGCATGATTGAGTTCCTGTGTGGCGTGAAGAAGAAGCTCGGGCTCGATCTCGCTGCGCATCGGTCCTTCCATGACCCTTGCGCCGATCCAGTACTGGTAATACGCCAGCCATTCCTCGCTCAGCGCCGAGTTAAGAATTTCAATTAATTTTTTTACGTCAAGATTCAGGATTTCAATGGCTCGTTTTCCCATGATCGTGATTCCTTATATGATAATTCCGGAACATCATAACTGATTCTGAAAATCATAGGAAGAATCCGAATGAAAATCAAGGCGGAAATCAAACACGGAGCGCTTTGCCTCCTGTTAGAGCATCGCTTTCCGGAGAGCCTCATCGAATACGGTCTTACTCTGCATACCGGTCATTTGCTGAACCACTTTGCCGTTTTTGTCAATGATCAGTGTGTGCGGTATGGATGAGACCTGAAATTGTTTGATGAATTCCTCATTGGCGAACCATACGGGATAATCGATTTTTAAATCCGATTTCAGAGCATCCGTTACGTCCCCGACTTTCGCGTCAACCGTAACCCCCAGGATGGCGACATCTTTATCCTTGTAAGCGTGATGCAGTTCGTTGAGATCCGGGATTTCCTTCACGCACGGCGGGCACCAGGTCGCCCAGATGTTCAGGAGCACAACCTTTCCTCGGTACTGGGAGAATTTAACTTCATTTCCGTTCAGGTCGTTCACGGTAAAATCAAGAACGCCGGACATTTCCGGGGATTTCTGGCAAGACACCGTTATCAGAACTAAGACCAGTGATACGAGAATTTTTTTCATCAGATGGATCCTTATTTAAATTGATTTTCGTCTTTTCACACAATTAATAATATAAATCTGACTGAAATATTCCATACATTTCACCCGTTTGGAAATATATTGGTGATCCCCGTGTTTCTTTGATAAAGGAAACGCATTATGAAACTCAGGGAAAAATCAATCGCGGTTCTGGTCGCCGAGGGAGCGGAAGACCTTGAATACTATGTGCCGCTGATGAGACTCACCGAGGAAGGCGCGAAAGTCATGACCGCGGGCATGGATTTAAAACCGGTACGCGGAAAGAACGGCCTCGAAATCAAACCGGACACGCTGATCCGTGACCTACGCGCGAACGAATTATCAGGGCTGATCCTTCCCGGCGGCTGGGCACCCGATAAATTGCGGCGTTATCGTGAGGTCACCGAACTGGTCAGAGAGATGGATAGGGCTGGAAAAATTATCGGCATTATTTGTCACGGCGGCTCCATCGCGATTTCAGCGGGGATTGTGAAAGGAAGAAAAGTAACCGGATCCCTGGGCATCAAAGACGACCTGATCAACTCCGGAGGAATCTGGACTGATGAACCTGCGTTCAGGGAAAGGAACCTTGTATGGGGCCGTGTCGTCGCCGATATTCCGGACTTCTGCAGGGAACTGGTAAAAGCTCTGGGGTAAATTGATTTTCGGTTTTTCATAAATAGCATTGTAGTTTTTTTGAAAATCTGTTTCACCTGTTTCATTTTTTAATCGTTTTTCGTACATTACGGTGAAATTAAAATCATCCGGAAAGCTGTACCACATGATCATCAGCGCGAGCCGGCGAACCGATATTCCCGCTTTTTACTCTGACTGGTTTTTAAACCGCGTCCGTGACGGTTATGTTAAGGTGAAAAATCCTTTCAATCCCGCCCAGATCCGTACGGTATCCCTGCTTCCTGATGATGTAGACGCGATCGTATTCTGGACGAAAAACCCGTCTCCCCTGATGAACCGGCTCGCTGAACTGAACGATTACCGCTATTATTTTTTGTTCAGCCTTACCGCGTACGGGCCAGAGCTTGAAAAGTATGTTCCGCCTGAAGAAAAGCTGATCGGTATATTCCGGAAATTATCAGAAATGGTTAGCCCACAGAACGTCATCTGGCGGTACGATCCAGTCATACTCACCGAAACCATGAACGACGATTTTCATCTCCGCCGTTTTGAGAAACTCGCAAATTATTTACGGGGTTATACCGGAACGTGCATTTTCAGTTTTATCGAAATGTACGAAAAGTGCAGGCGAAATATGAAATCATTTCCGGTCGTCGAGCCGGGTGAATCGCGCAAAATCAAACTGGCCGCCGGTCTGGCCGGAATCGCCGGTTCATGCGGTATCACCCTCTGCAGCTGCGCGGACAAGACCGATTACACATCATCCGGCATCCAGCCGTCGCATTGCGTCGATTCAATTCTGATTTCGAAAATGATCGGAAAGGGTATTAGCGCCGCGAAAGACCCCAACCAGCGGAAAGAATGCCTTTGCGTAAAAAGTGTCGACATCGGATCGTATAATACCTGCATACACGGGTGCTCTTTTTGTTACGCGAACGCGAATCCGGAAACCGCGATGAGATATTACCGGAATTTTAATACGGATATCGTTTCGATGTGAACGTAGTTTTTGGTTTGCAGCGAAACGGAGATCGCACCGATAATCGCGACCTGTGGTTCAATCTCGCTTAACGGTTCCCACTTTTACCCACGAATGATGCGAAATATACACTAAAAAAACCACAGAGGCGAAGGAAGAAACGCGGAGGAAACATATTTTTTTTTACCGCAAAGACCGCGATGAACGCAAAGGAATATTGGCCGTGAAGCCAAGACGGAAATAACGCACAGAATTATTTTCATTTTTTTTGTCTTGGCGGCTCCCTGTCTTGGCGAGATATTTTCTTTGCGAACTCTGAGTCCTCTGCGGTTAAATTGTATTTGATTCGCAGGGAAAATATTGATGAAAAATCTTTTACTTGACTTTTTTGTAAAGAATACTTAAATACCCAGGAATAAATGACGCTAAAATGAGTTAATTATACTGAAAAAACAAATATTTATAAACATATACTTTTTTGTGAATTATGGATCAGGATTCTGAAATCAAGCAGCTCGCCGAGCGTGAATACAAATACGGGTTTTCAACGGACATCGAAAGCGAAAGCGCTCCGCCTGGACTCAACGAAGATATTATCAGGCTCATATCGAAGAAAAAAAACGAGCCTGAATTCATGCTTGAATGGCGGCTAAAGGCTTACCAGAAATGGCTGGAAATGACCGAACCGGCGTGGCCAAACGTGAAATACGCGAAAATCAATTACCAGGATATCATTTATTACTCAGCTCCGAAACAGAAAAAATCGCTTAAGAGTCTCGAAGAAGTCGATCCGAAACTTTTAGAGACGTACGAGAAATTAGGCATTCCCCTGCGGGAACAGGAACTGCTCAGCGGGGTCGCCGTGGACGCGGTATTCGACAGTGTTTCCGTCGCAACCACATTCAAGGGAAAACTGAAAGACCTCGGCATCATTTTTTGCTCCTTCTCGGAAGCCGTTCAGGAGTATCCTGAATTGGTTCAGAAATATCTCGGGTCAGTCGTACCGCAGGGAGATAATTTTTTCGCGGCTCTCAATTCCGCCGTGTTCTCCGACGGATCATTCTGTTATATTCCCAAAGGCGTGCGCTGCCCGATGGAACTGTCCACGTACTTCCGCATCAACGCGCTGAACACCGGCCAGTTCGAGCGCACGCTGATCATCGCCGACGAAGGCGCTTACGTCAGCTATCTCGAAGGCTGCACCGCCCCGATCCGCGACGAAAACCAGCTTCATGCCGCCGTCGTGGAACTTGTCGCGCTCGACAACGCTCAGATCAAATACTCCACTGTGCAGAACTGGTATCCCGGCGACAAGGAAGGAAAAGGCGGCATTTACAATTTCGTCACCAAGCGCGGAAAATGCGCCGGCGTGAATTCGAGGATCTCGTGGACGCAGGTCGAAACCGGTTCCGCTATCACATGGAAATACCCGAGCTGCCTGCTGCAGGGCGATAACTCCGTCGGCGAGTTCTATTCCGTCGCGCTGACCGCCAATTGCCAGCAGGCCGATACCGGCACGAAAATGATCCATATCGGAAAAAACACGAAAAGCACCATCGTCTCCAAAGGCATCTCCGCCGGCAAAGGACAAAACACATATCGCGGGCTTGTGAAAATCATGAAAAACGCCGAGAACGCGCGGAACTTCTCGCAATGCGACTCGATGCTGATCGGCGACAAATGCGGCGCCCATACGTTCCCGTACATCGAATCCAAAAACAATACCGCGCAGATCGAGCACGAGGCGACCACGTCCAAAATCGGCGAAGACCAGATCTTTTACTGCAGCCAGCGCGGCATTTCCAAAGAAGACGCCATCAACATGATCGTCAACGGATTCTGCAAGGAGGTGTTCAAGGAACTGCCGATGGAATTCGCGGTCGAGGCTCAGAAACTGCTTGGCGTGAGCCTTGAAGGCAGCGTGGGATAGTTAAATCCGGAACTCTCGCGAAGACGCAAGGACGCAAAGTAATTAACGAAATAGAAGTCATTGAATGAAGCCAACAGAAAATATCCAGAACTCATAAGTCATATCATCTGAGGAAGCCATGCTAGAAATTGTCAATCTCCATGCCTCTGTCAACGGCAATCCTATTCTGAAGGGAATTAATCTGACCCTCAAAACGGGCGAAGTTCACGCCATCATGGGCCCGAACGGTTCCGGCAAAAGCACGCTCGCCAACATTCTCGCCGGGAAAGAAGGATACACCGTCACCAAAGGCGAAGTCCGGTATTACGGGAAAAATCTGCTTGAATTAAGCCCGGAAGAACGAGCCTGCGAAGGTGTTTTCCTCGCGTTCCAGTACCCGGTTGAAATCCCCGGCGTCAACAATACTTATTTCCTGAAAACCGCGCTGAACGCGATCCGCAAATACCGAGGCGAAGAGGAACTCGACGCGATGGATTTCCTCAACCTTGTCCGCGAGAAGATCAAACTCGTAGAAATCGATGAAGACCTGCTGAAACGACCCGTCAATGAAGGATTTTCCGGAGGCGAAAAAAAACGCAACGAGATCTTCCAGATGGCCGTTCTGGATCCCCGCCTCGCCATACTCGACGAAACCGATTCCGGGCTCGATATCGACGCGCTGAAAATCGTCGCCAACGGCGTAAACGTACTCCAGTCCGAGCATAATTCGGTGATCGTCGTCACGCATTACCAGCGCCTGCTGAATTATATTGTTCCCGATTTCGTTCATGTGCTCTGGGACGGCCGGATTGTCAAATCCGGCGGCAAGGAACTCGCGCTTCAGCTGGAGGAACAGGGATACGACCGGATCAAGGAAGAAGCCGGCAGGAAACCAACGGGAGCGGAAGCATGAACCCATCCAAGAAAAACTGGTATCTGACCCAATTTGATCTTTTTGACAAAAACAGCAACGGCAAAAAAAACGCGACCGCAGCCGCAATACGAGACCAGGCAAGGAACATCTTTTCGGCCGCTGATTTTCCAACACCGGACGATGAATCATGGAAATACACCAATCTTTTGCCCATGCTGCAATATAATTTTTCGCCGGCGTTTATACCCGATCCTTCACAGGAACGCACTGAATTAGTCCGGGCTTTATTTATGAGTAATTCCAGCCGGATGGTTTTTATCAACGGATGGATGAATGAAGATTTATCTTCCCTAAAAAACATCCCGAAAAAAGCGGTCGTTAAAAATATCAGCGACGCCGTCCGGTCGCATCCTGATCTGACGGGTGAATTTCTCGGCAAACAGAGCCTCGCCGTCCAGAAACCTTTTCCCGCGTTAAACCTGTCCATGCTGAATGACGGCGCATTCATTTATCTTCCCGACGGCTCAGAACTGTCCGATCCGCTTCATCTCATTTTTTACACTGTTCCTGGCGGACGAACCCTTATGAATCAGCCTTTTGTGCAGATCGTCGCGGGAAACAACACCAGCGCCGGAATCATTATTCATACCGTCGGATTGCCGGGCGATGCTTACCTGTCGAACGCCGTGACGGAAGTAATTGCCGGAAAATCAGCGAAGATCGAAATCGCGAATATACAATATGAAAGTGCGCAGTCGTTTCATGTCCATTCCCTGTTCATGAAGCAATCGTCCGGCAGCCTGCTGAGCCATCACGCGTTTTCGTTCGGATCTTCGCTGACACGAAATGACGTCATGGCCACGCTGGAAGGCGAAAACGGGGAATGCGTCCTGAACGGGCTTTTTACCATCGAAGGACAGCAGCATTCGGATCATTCCACGGTCATCGACCACGCCAAACCGGACTGCCGCAGCCGGGAAATTTACAAAGGAATCCTGAACGGAAAATCAACCGGCGCATTCAACGGTAAAATAATCGTTCGCCCGGACAGCCAGAGGACCGACGCGAAACAGTCGAACAATAACCTTCTGTTGTCAAAAGACGCCACGATGAATACGCGCCCGCAGCTTGAAATATTCGCCGATGACGTCAAATGTACGCACGGCGCTACCATCGGAAGAATTGACGAGACCGCGCTTTTTTACATGCGCTCCCGCGGCATTGATCTGTTCCGCGCGCAGGCGATCCTTACCAAAGCCTTCGCCATGCAGCTTGTCGATGCGCTCCCCTGGCCGTCCATTCGCCAGGAACTGGATAACCGGATCGCGTCGCATTTTAATTTCAGGAATTAAACCTTGAAGGTCTGACCGTTGATCATAAAAGTAAAATATTTGAAAAATTTTTCATATCTGTTAAAACGACAGACCTTCAAGGTTTACAAATATAATTAAAGGACATTCCCATGTCATTGGTCGTTGATATACCCCGCATTCTAACGGAAAAACCGAAATCCGAACCTTTTGACGTAGACCGCATCCGGAATGACTTTCCCATTCTCGATACGCTGGTGCGCGGAAAACCGCTTGTATATCTTGACAATTCCGCGACAAGCCAGAAACCCGCGTCGGTGATTGATACGCTCAACCGGTATTACCGTTTTGAGAATTCCAACATTCACCGCGGCGTGCATTACCTGAGCATGCAGGCGACGGAAGCCTATGAGGACGCGAGGATCAAAGTTCAGGAATTCATCAACGCCCCGTCGGATAAAGAAATTGTTTTCGTGCGCGGAACGACGGAAGGCATCAACCTGGCCGCCCGTTCATTCGCGAGCCGGCACATCCGCGCCGGGGACGAAATTTTGATTTCAGCGATGGAACATCACTCGAACATCGTCCCCTGGCAGATAATCGCCGAAGAACATAACGCCCTACTGAAAATCATACCGATGAATGAAAACGGTGAACTCCTTCTCGATGAATACGAATTGCTCCTGACCGGAAAAACGAAGATCGTCGCGATCGTTCATGTCTCGAACTCACTCGGCACGGTCAATCCCGTCAAAGAAATGATCCGCATGGCGCATGATAAGGACATTCCCGTGCTGATTGACGGTGCGCAGGCGGTGCCTCACATGGCAGTTGATGTCCAGGACATGGACTGCGATTTTTACGCGTTCTCCGGGCATAAAATGTATGCCCCCACAGGCGTCGGCGTTCTGTACGGAAAGAAAAAGTGGCTGGACGCGCTGCCTCCTTATCAGGGCGGCGGAGATATGATCAAATCGGTCACGTTTGAAAAAACAATCTATAATGATCTCCCTCATAAATTCGAGGCTGGAACGCCGAACATCAGCGGCGGCATCGCGCTCGGCGCCGCCATTGATTACCTGAACCAAATCGGACTTGATAAAATCAAAGCTTATGAACACGAACTGCTGACGTACGCGACCGAAGTTTTATCAGTCATTCCGGGACTGAAGATCATCGGTACGGCGAAAGAAAAAGCGGGCGCAATCTCGTTTGTGCTGGATAATGTTCATCCGCATGACGTCGGGAGCTTTCTTGATATGGAAGGCATCGCGATCCGCACCGGCCATCACTGCACGCAGCCGGTGATGCATTTTTTCGGTATCCCGGCGACGTCGCGCGCGTCCCTCGCGTTTTACAATAAAAAAGAGGAAATCGACGTGCTGGACTGCGTGATCAGGCGGGTCAGGGAGGTGTTCGAATGAGCTCCGATTTCAGGGAACTGTACCAGGAAACAATTCTCGATCACAATAAGAATCCGCGCAACTACCGCGCCATGCCTGACGCGACTCATCATCTCGAGGGGTTTAATCCTCTGTGCGGTGACCGTCTTCATCTGTATTTACGGGTTGAAAACGGTTTGATCAAAGACGCGTCCTTCGAGGGCCAGGGCTGCGCCATTTCAAAATCCTCCGCTTCGCTCATGACCGCATCGGTTAAAGGCAAGACCATTGAGGAAGCCGAAGCCTTGTTTAACCGATTTCATAAATTGGTTACGTCAGATATCAACTCATCACCCGATACGAAAGCGCTCGGCAAACTGGCCGTTTTCGCCGGTGTGCGGGAATTCCCGGCGAGAATCAAATGCGCAATCCTTCCCTGGCATACCTTTCATGCCGTATTAACAAATCAAAAGGACGCGGTATCCACCGAATAACCATGAGCACCAATAATTCATCTAAAACAATTTCCGATCTGGAAAAACAGGTGACGGCGGCGTTAGCCGAAATCTACGATCCGGAAATTCCCGTCAACATTCATGAACTTGGCCTGATCTACGAAGTCAGGATACAGGATGATCATTCGGTCTATATCCTGATGACGATGACGGCGCCAAATTGCCCGGTTGCCGAATCGCTTCCCGTTGAAGTAAAAGAGAAAATCAGATCCGTCCCGGGCGTAAACGACGTACAGGTGGAAATCACCTGGGACCCGCCATGGTCGCCGGATCGCATGTCCGAAGCGGCGAAACTGCAATTAGGTATGTTTTAAGCAAAGGCAATGTTATGAAATTCAGCACTCAGGAAGAATACGGTCTGCGATGCCTGATCCAGATCGCCCGTCATCACGATGAAGGCGGTCTGAGTATTCCGCAGGTCAGCGCCGCAGAGGGTCTTTCCGTGGCGCATGTCGCCAAACTGCTCAGAATTCTTAGAATGGGCGGCTTTATAGAAAGCACACGCGGATACGACGGCGGTTACCGGCTGGCGCGGCCGGCGAATGACATTATGATCAGCGAGGTGCTTAAAACGCTCGGCGGAAAATTATTCGAAGACGATTTCTGCTCGCGTCATCCCGGAACCGAGGTCAAATTCTGTTCGCATACTCCGTCATGCGCGGTACGGAGCATCTGGCAAAGCATTCAGAGCGCCGTGGACAATGTTCTGCACCGGCTCACGCTGAGCGACCTGCTTAAACCGGTCGTCCAGGCTCATAAAGAAGATACAGTAAAACCTTTGTCTGTCGCGTTTCCGGCCTGATTACCATTGAATCAGAAGGACGGCCTTCAATGAATTTTACCATTTTAAACGGTATGCATCCCGGCCAGCAGCCGATTGAGGCTATCCACTCTAGACTGGAACAGGATCTTGAGCGGTCGGGTCATTCGTATGATTCTTTCCGGCTTCATCAAACCGACATACCCTGGTGCCGCGGAGATTTTTTCTGCTGGATCAAAACACCCGGGGAATGCATGCTGAAAGGAATATCATCGGAGATCGGGAAGGCCATGATCCGCAATGATGTTACAGTTTTATTGACGCCAGTCACTTTCGGGGGTTATTCCTCACAGCTGAAAAAAGCGTTGGATCACCAGATCGGACTGATTCTTCCTCATTTTATGAATGTCGGCGGCGAAACGCATCATAAGCCAAGGTATGACCGGTACCCGCGCCTGACCGGCATCGGGTTTCTTAATGAACAGGATGAGGAAAAGGAAAGCATATTTACAGGGCTTATCGGCCGTAACGCGATTAATATGCATGCGCCCGCCCATGCCTCGTGTTTTGTGTATTCCGGTGAATCTCCTGAGCGGATATCCGTAAAACTAGCCCTGCTGTTCGGCAGGACCGGAGTAAAACTTTGAACGCCAGACCCTCCGTGCTGCTCCTGATCGGCAGCGCGAAACAACCCCACAGCAATTCCGAGATGCTCGGTAACTATCTGATGGACCGGCTCCGGGAAAAGGGCTGTGAGACTGAAACGTTTCATCTTGCGAAGCTTTATCAAGGCTCTTCTGATGATCAGCACTTGTTAGACAAAATCAATTCTGCGGATATTACTATCTTATCGGCTCCTTTATATGTCGATTCGTTGCCGGCGATGGTCACTGAGGTACTTGAAAAGACGGCCTCTTTCCGGCAGAATCGGCCCGGACTTAATGCGGGATATTTCGCGGCCATCATCAACTGCGGATTTCCCGAGGCCAGTCACAATCACACGGCCATCGCGATTTGCAGGCAATTCGCTAAAGAAGCCCGTTTTACATGGCTCGGTGGTTTAAGCATGGGAGGCGGTGAGATCCTGCGCGCGCGGCCCCTGGCCGGCAACAACGGTATGCTCAGGTCCGTCATCAAGGCGCTCGATCACGCGGCCCACGCGATCGCCGAACGCGCGCCGATTCCCGATGAAGCGGTGAGACTGATGTCCAAACCGGTTATTCCCCGGTGGCTTTACACGACGGCAGGTAATCACGGCTGGAAAAAAAGAGCGAAAGAATTTAACGCCGGCAATAAACTGAACGATCAACCCTTTAAGAAAAAAACAAAATGAACCGCATCACAACGGCTTTGATACTATGGATCAGCATCATCTCCTGCACATCTCAGAAATATGTTCAGGACAATATTCCCGTCGATTATCTCGAATCAATTTACTCCGAAGCGGAAGAAGCGGTTTGGGTGAAAGTTCTTACGGTTCAGCAGATGCAGAAAATCGGGCAGAAAGCCGTCGGATATTCGGTAAACAAGGTCAACTGTCAGGTACGGGGCAATCTGAAAGGCTTGCTGATGGAAGATACGATCGTCGCTTATCATAATTTCATTGAAGGCGACCGGGTGTTTCCCGCGGGAGGCGAAAGAGTGGTTTTCCTGAAGAAATCAGATTCATGGGATGAAAAAGAACTTTGGATGGCGATGGAGAATGCCGATTTTAAATATTCCGTTGACTTATGGAAAGCACTCGAAAAAATCGCAAGGAAACGAAAATATCAGTGATCTGCAACTGCATGTCAAAAGTTCTTTCCTCCAATATGAATTAGTCCAAGGCTACGAGAAAATCACTCCGCCGAAATTACTTTGATCTGGTTTTCCTTATCCAGTTCCTCGTGCAAGGCTTTTTTCCCTTCCTTAACTTCGCAGACGCTGAATATGCCGTCGACTTCGAGCCGCTTCACCACAAGCTTCCCGACTTCTTTCTGGCGTTTGTAGCTTTTTCCGTCGACGCTGATATCCTCTTCCTTGACGATCAGGAATTTATCTCCGACTCTCACGCCCATTTCCTTGCCGCAGGAAATCAGCACCATTTCTTTTATCTTATCGCCTTTTTTCTTTCCGCTTTCATCATCGAGATATTTAACCACTTTACCCTCAATCGGAAAAGATTTCCTGATAAAGCTTTCGATTTTCTGATTCAGGTCTTCCAGGGCCATGTAAGCGATTCGGGAGGAAATTTCTTTTTTCGGTTCTGATTTTCCTTTCAAGTCCTGGGAATTTTTTATTTCCGCGCTTGAAACGTCGATGATACGGATGTTCATGCTGACCACGGCCTGGTATTGCTTGTCCTTTTTGGCCGTGGCGACATTCTGAATCTGGCCGTGGATGATAAACTGCGTTCCGAGAAGGTTCCCCAGATTGGTCATGGTTTTCTGATCCGTCCAGTCCCCGGCCTGGAAATTCTGTTCCTTCAGGATCTTGTCGATCACGGCGCGTTCGATCACTGTAAAACGTTTCATCTGGACAAACATGTTCAGGACTTTCTGCGTGGCCGCCTCGGCAAATGCGTCGACGCCGGACTTGTCGAACACCTGCGTGTCGCTGACTTTCGCGGCGTCAAACGGCAGTACCGCGATACGGGGTTTATCCTGAGTCAGGCTGACCCGTTCCTGGGAGAACAACATTTGAGAATTAAAAAGTGTTAAGACAATAAATAATAAATAAATCATTATTTGACTCCCTGTTAATATTTCATTAAGAAATCGGCATTTCTATAATTTAATCTTACCCCTTTTTTTTTAGATCCAATTTTGCATAAGCAGGAATTCCGCAATAATATCTGAATACAAATCAACGCCTAAGTTATTAAAATGACAATCATCATAAAAATATTTTTCGGATCTGGGTATTCGATTAACAATATCGACAATATCGACCTGATAAGCGGAAGACAAACCTCTCACTAAATCATTATATCGGTTCAGGCTTTTTTCTAAAAAGCGTTCATTGTACCGGAAGCCCTCCTTTGAAGTGATCATCCAGTGATATTTCGCAATTTCATCAGAATCTTTACTGTTCCATGTCGAAATTTGTGTTACAAAGACCAATTTTACATTGCTGGATTGACAAATGCCGATGATTGATCGAAGGTTATTTTCATAATACTGTGTCGATATTTTTGGCTCCGTCAGCATTAAAGGCAAAGTACTGGCTTCAGATGCCAAATTTTTGTAATTTGTTTTATATCGTATTCTTTCAAACTCGGTTTGATTCGGAAAATATGCGCCTTTTATTAATATCAGTCTTCTGAAGATTTGAGAATTGAATGCAAGTAAATCTTTTAATTGATGGGGAGAATTCCCACTATTGGTTTTTGGCAGTTGAATATAATTATAATTTGAAAGGCTTCTCTTGAAATCATTTAACCCTGACAGTAAAATAATCACATTCGGTTCCAAATGAATGATCCGATGCGCTATCATCGCAAGATGATCAGTTGAAATATCACCCGACCGACCTGCATTAAATACCCGAACCTGAAATGGTTTTTTTGCCTGTGATTGCAATTTGATCTGCAATGATCGCTCGATCGATTTGCGGTCATCGATATATAAACATTCTGTTGTGCTGCCCCCGACCAAAAATATCCTGAATTCGTTTAAAGGCTTTGGATTTATTAGTGAATCACCGCGGAATCCAAAATTATTCGTACTGAATTGACTGATGCTGTCAAGGCCGGGTAATCCCTCATTCTGAATAAAGGTAAATCTTTGATTCGGAAGAAAACTACGGGGAATGTAAGATGATTCGACGGTAATCCTGGATCTTGGATTGGATACTGGAGAAAATATCCACAATAAAATGTCTAAACCAATAATTAGAAACAAAAAAACAATGATATTGATAATAATCGTCTTGATGATGTTTTTATTGAGCATTACAAAATAATTAGATTAGTATATCATAAAATAAATCTTCACATAGTTTCATTATAAAATATATTATATAAAATCGCAATATCTTTTAAAAACAGCTTTATTATAAAAAAAAATTGATTACCTTTATTCATAGGTAAAACTCAAACAAAACACGAGGATCATTATGACCCTTTTAGGCATTGATATCGGCGGAACCGGCATCAAAGGGGCTCTTGTCGACGTCAGCAAAGGCGAACTCCTGACCGACCGGCTCCGCATCCCGACTCCGAAAAAGGCGACGCCCAAACAGGTCGCGGATATTGTGAAACAAATCGTTGATCATCACAATTACAAGGGCCCGATCGGCTGCGGTTTCCCCGCCGTCATCCGGAACGGCGTCGCGTTAAGCGCCGCCAATATTGAAAAAATCTGGATCGGCGCCAATGTCACCGATTTAATGTCAAAAGCCACCCAGTGCCCGGTGCTGACGCTGAACGACGCCGACGCCGCGGGTATCGCCGAAATGAAATTCGGGCACGGAAAGAACCAAAAAGGCGTTGTTTTCTTTATCACGGTCGGAACGGGACTCGGATCAGCCATTTTCCTCGACGGTAAACTTGTGCCGAATACCGAACTGGGCCATTTGTTCATCGAGAACCAGATCGCCGAACAATACGCTTCTGAAGCCGTTAGAATGAAAAAAGATTTATCCTGGAAAAAATGGGCGAAACGCTTTGATACTTACCTGAAGCACCTCGAAAAACTTTTTTCTCCGGATCTTATCATCCTTGGCGGGGGCGGAAGCAAACATCATGACAAATACCGAAATTATCTGTCAGTCAAAACCAGGGTTATTCCTGCGAAATTACTGAATGAAGCCGGCATTATCGGCGCTGCGCTTACGGCACGGTCTCTTCAGAAAACCAAACCGCGGAAAGCAAAAACGGATGAAAAACCGGAACCCTGACATCGTTTATGAGGATGACGATTATCTCTTTGTCAGTAAACCGCCGGGATTACTGACCATACCGGACCGGTTCGACCCGGAACTTCCAAACCTCCTTGAAATATTTTCTCAGGCCCGTGAAAAAATTTTTATCGTGCACCGTCTGGATAAAGACACCAGCGGACTGATCGGATTTGCGAAAACAGCCGAGGCGCACCGCGATTTGTGCATACAGTTTGAAAATCATACCGTCCGGAAAAAGTATATCGCACTGATATGCGGAATTCCCGATCCGCCGACGGGAACGATTTCCTTCTCCCTGACCGAGGATTCCTCGAAACCCGGCCGGATGACCGTCGCCAGGAAGGATGGAAAGGAAGCTTATACCGAATACAAAGTTACGGAAAAACTAAACGGATTTTCGCTTGCCGAAGCATTGCCGAAAACGGGACGCACGCATCAGATCCGCGTTCATTTCAAGGCTATCGGCCATCCGCTGGCGGTTGATCCGCTTTACGGAAGCTCGGAAGGCCTCTACCTGTCTGATATAAAAAAAAACTACAAGCCCAAACCCGGCGGTCCTGAAAAACCTCTGATCGGCCGGCTGACGCTTCATTCCTTTTCGCTCCGGTTCAGGCATATCCGGGGGAACGACATATTCCTGACCGCCGAACTGCCGAAAGATTTCAGGAGCGTCATTCAGCATCTCAGAAAGCACCATTCGTCACCGGAGTAATCATGCCGGACTATGACGCCCATATCCTGTCGTGGTTTCTGACCTGGTTAATTGAGTTAGTCATCGCTTTATTTTTCTTTCATATTTCCGCAAGGCTCGTTTTCACCGTTATCATTCTTAACAGCATAACGCAACCGGTCGTATACGCCGTAACCGGTGTGATGTTCAAGAAGTTTCTGTTTCAACCTGTAGTGTATTTCATGCTTTGGGCAGGTATTGAATTTGTGGTTGTCATCGTAGAAATGTTTGGATGGAGAATTTTTTTTCAAACCGGTTACCGCAAATCCTTTGTCACCTCTTTAACAACGAACATGTTTACGGCGATGATGAGTTTTCTGCTCTGAATTTTTTATTTTACACAAGGAGGATTTATGAAAAAGTACCTGGTGATTTGCGCAGTCATCATTCTCATCTTAGTCTCCTGCACTAAACCCAAAGAAGAACCGGGAGTCGTGAAAATTGAAACCTCGGATTCCCTGCTGTTTCTGAACGGTGAAAAAATTGGCCATCTTGGTATGGAATCAGGATTGTTCCAGTTTACCATACCTGCCCTGGCGAAAAAACTCGACTCGGTCAGTGAGGTCGTCTATGCACTGGAAGACAGCCTGAACACCGAAATCGACCGGAAATGCATGCTCACAATGCGCGATGAACAGCCTTATATTGACATGGTTAAGATCGTCGCGACCTGCTTCGGGAACAGGTTCACTTTTGTTCAGCTGGTCCCCTTGAATCAGCTGACCTCCTCTGATCTGGTGATCTGCCAGCCCGAGCATCCTC
Source organism: uncultured Bacteroidota bacterium (assembly GCA_964410965.1). Classification (GTDB taxonomy): domain Bacteria; phylum CLD3; class CLD3; order SB21; family JBBIRG01; genus JBBIRG01. The sequence continues at coordinate 188,131 of CAYPIY010000005.1, forward strand.
TGGGTCTCACGCATCAGATATATCTGACTCCGTCAGGAATATGGATCACGGTTCCTTATGAACAATGCTTTTTGAAGCCGGTTGACAGGCCCAAAGGACGGAATATTATCGTTGCGTCGGCTAAAAAAGCGGCTAATTCCCACCCGAACGTTGCCGCCAAATTCATTCCTCTGCAGGATTCAAAATATGACTGGAGCCGGTTCGAGGCTGAAATGGAATTAATAACGACACAACTCGTAAAATTTGGCTATACTTTCGGGAGGCATTTCACTCTGGCCGCGGATGCGGGGATGTCATGCGGAGAAATCCGTAAAGCCGGACGGATCATACAGAAAACAATACCCAACCTGAATATGCAGGCTGTCAGCAAGGCTTCAATCATAGATATTGGTTTCCCGGCGTTTCGCGGCCGGATACCCCTTCCGAACAATCAGTTTATAAGCGCGGACAGCTTTTCCGTTTCCATCGGGCTGATAGCCGATTCTAATGTTCAGGAGTCCTATTTTACGGTTAAAGACACGACGCGGTTCAGCCTGCTCGGACTGGACAACCTGCTTGTCTCGGCCCTGAGAAATAAGGATCATGAATTGCTCAAGTCCCTGCTCGGATTTGATGTTGACGTCAACGCATATCCGGCGCTGTATTTTCCGGACGACGAAAACTGGCGCGGCTACACTCCGCTGATGATGGCCATCGAAATGTCCGATACCACTTCGATACGGCTGTTGATGAACCAGGGTGCGGACACAAAAAAGCCGTCGAGACAGTATGAACAAAAATCAACCGCTTGGGTCAAAGCCACAGCAGGAACTCATACACCGGTTTTCAAAGGCATGATTACGACGCCTCTCCGGCTTGCCAAAGAAATTAAAAATCAGGACGTGATCCGTCTTATCACAGAAATGATGAAAAAATAAACGGCTCAAATCAGTGACACAATCCACCCTCTGGGAACGCGCCTGAAGAGCGGCATGATTTTCTGAGTATTTAAAAAGCAGGTTCCGGCTGAACTTATTCGAAAATGCATGTTTCGGAGTATTTTCTTGCCTTTTGGAATTTCAAACGATACATTGCGCGAAACATTTAACAGAAAAGGTCAGGATATGGAAAAAATCCTTGGTGAAGGGTATACATTTGATGATGTTCTGCTGGTTCCTGCATATTCCGAAGTCCTTCCCAATCAGGTGAACATCCGGAGCCGTCTCAGCCGGTCCATCACCCTCAACATCCCGCTGATGAGCGCCGCGATGGATACGGTCACCGAATCGGAACTGGCGATCGCTATAGCGCGTGAGGGCGGCATCGGCATCATTCATAAGAACTGCACCATCGACGAACAGGCCTCTGAAATCGACCGTGTTAAGAGGTCAGAAAGCGGAATGATTCTCAAGCCCATCACCATGACGCCCGACAAGAAATTGTCCGAAGCGCTAGAGGTCATGAGACGCTATAAAATCAGCGGCATTCCGGTCATTCATCCCGACGGAAAACTCGCGGGCATTCTCACGAACCGCGACCTGCGTTTCGCGACCGATTTTAATGTGTTAATCGAAAATGTCATGACCCGAACAAATCTCATAACCGCCAAGGCGGGCACCACGCTCGAAGAGGCCGAGACAATCATTCACCAGCACCGGATCGAGAAACTGCCGGTCGTGGATGAGCATTACCATTTAAAGGGTCTGATAACGGTTAAGGACATACAGAAAAAGAAAATGTACCCGAACGCCTGCAAGGACGAGCATGGCCGGCTTCGGGTGGGAGCGGCGGTCGGCGTTTCAAAAGACGCGTTCGACCGGGCCGCCGCGCTGATAGAGGCGGGAGCGGATGTTCTCGCCGTGGATACGGCGCACGGCCATTCACGCGGCGTTATTGATACGCTCCGGGAACTTAAAAAGAAATATCCATCCATCGATATTATCGCCGGAAATGTCGCGACGACAGAAGCCGCGAAAGCTTTGATTCAGGCGGGCGCAGACGCCGTGAAAATAGGGATCGGACCCGGAAGCATATGCACCACCCGCGTGGTGGCGGGAGTCGGCGTTCCTCAGGTGACCGCGATCATGAATTGCGCCAGAATCTGCTCCGACGCGGGAGTTCCCCTCATCGCCGACGGCGGCATTAAGCAAACCGGCGATATACCCAAAGCCATCGCTGCAGGAGCAGATTCCATCATGATCGGAGGACTGTTCGCCGGAACCGAGGAAAGCCCGGGTGAATCCGTGCTCTATGAAGGACGGCGGTATAAACTGTACCGAGGCATGGGTTCGCTCGCCGCAATGAAAAAAGGAAGCAAGGACCGCTATTTCCAGCAGGACGAACAGGATGTCGCCAAACTCATTCCTGAAGGCATCGAGGGCCGTGTCCCCTACAAAGGTTTCCTCAGGGACGTCATCTTCCAGATGATTGGGGGGCTGAAGGCGGCCATGGGATACTGCGGTTCGGCAAACATTGCCGACCTGAAAGAGAAAGCGCAGTTCATGAAAATGACCGGTGCTGGCCTGCGTGAAAGCCATCCTCATGACGTTAAAATCACTCAGGAAGCGCCGAACTATCAGGTGCAGAGCTAATCCTTCCCGTTGTTGCATTACAACGTTTTTTTATATTTAAAAACCAGCAGGTAAACAATGAATTACGTGGTTGCCGTTATACTTGGAATATTATCATGCGGTGCATCCTTTCTTGCCGCGCAGACCGCGGACACGGGACTCGATGAACTCGCGTCATGGATGTCGGGCTCGTTCAGCAGCGCGGAACAGGCGAAATCGGATACCCATTTTTATGACGTGCGCCTGAATATGGTCAGAATATGGAAAGATCTTCCGGACGCCGTCTGGTTTTATATCGAACAGGCGTACGGCGATCAGCTCGATAAACCTTACCGTCAGCGGGTGTACAGGCTTACCCGGACGGACGATTCGACATTCGAAAGCAAAGTCTATGAAATCGCCGTCCCGCTGAGGTTTGCCGGTGAATGGAGTAAGGAATTTCCCCTCGTTTCTTTATCGCCCGATTCACTGACCGCGCGCCCCGGATGCAGTATGATCATACGCAAATCCGCCCCGGACGTGTATACCGGTAAAACGCCGGGCAAAGAATGTCTGAGTTCCAGGAAAGGAGCCGTTTACGCGGTAAGCGAAATGACTCTGAAGAACAACTTCATGATCACGCTGGAACGGGGTTTCGACGCGTCCGGTAAACAGGTTTGGGGTTCCGAACATGGCGGTTACATTTTTAATAAACGATAAAACAATCCCTGCCCTGACCCCGGAAAATTGTAATTTCCGGTTTCATGGCCGGTTTATGACCGGATCCCTTTGACGGACATACCTGCCCTTCATCCGGAAATTTTCTACCTGCACATGCAAGTAAAATCCTCATATTCAGGCACGAAAAAACGAAACCGGTATTTTTCATATGGAGGTATATGCCGGAAAGGGCATTCGTTCTTTTCTTTGACAGAGTTTTTGCTTGCAACAATATGACGTTTTTGATACCTTAAGAAGCGGCATTCGAACAACCCTACGTGAGACTGTACAACATGGAATGGCTCAAACACCTGACTTTTCAGAATAATTTTTCCGGCCGGATGTTCGCGAAAAACCCTCCTTCTTATCTGACAAAAAGTTTCATCCTGACAAGCGTTTCGCTGCCGGTTTCGGTATTATTCGGTCTGGCTTTTTATTCTGCTCACGCGGGTTTCGAAGGCACTGCGGATCCGGGGACTAACCTGTTCATTCTCCTGCTGCCTGTGTTTGTCCTGATCCGGACAGCCGTGATCTATATTCTCTTCAGGTCTCTCCTGAAAAACACTCGCGACCTTCTGGTCAACGCGCTGATATGGGACATTTCCGACCGGATCACGCCTGGAATCCGGGAATTGCTGTCGGTATCCAAACGGCTTTCCTTTCTGGGATGGCTCACGGGCGCTGCCTTATTTTTTCTGAATACCCTGGCGGCATTCTGGCTGAGCGGGACAGACCGGTTTGTTCCGCTGCTGATGATTTTCCTGTCATGCCTGTCAGCCGTAACGGTGATGGCGATGATTGAATATATCCTGTTGTCCGCTCAGGTGTCTCCCGTTCTTGACTGGATCAAGCAAAAAAAAATCAAGAACGGCTTTGAATCGGTCCTTTCCTTCGACGAGTCCATCTGGATGTACGGACTGTTTTTGTTTTTATCCTCGATCCTGCAGGGCATGATGGTTAAATACAGCATTGAACTTCAGCGTCTTTCCGGCTTGCCCTCTTCCGCCGGCAAAGGTTCTCTGTTATGGGTCGCCGTCTGGGCCGGCTTCGGAATATGGATTTTTATCCGGCGGAAAAAGCAATGGAGGCTCTTTCATGAATATATCAACCGGATCGGAGGGCAGACCGCAGACATGCCCGATTCAGTCCGGATTGTCCCTGAATTATGGCTGCTCCTTTATAAAATCGAGCTGATCACGGGACGTTTTTATGAATTGTTCCTGAACATTGAAAATGACAGCAGTGAGATGAACGCGGCTGCCAAAGTCGTAACCGAGACCTCGTCCGAGCAGAATTCAGCCCTGATCCGGCAGTCGGCGTCCGTGACCCAAACCTCATCCACGCTGCAGGAACTGGTGCAGGCCTCAAAACAGATCGCCGATAGCGCCAGCGCTGTCGTGGGTTATGCGGAAAACACCGAAAAAAAAGCGGATCACGGACTGAAAGTCATGAAGGATTCGGTTTCCCGGGTGCAGAAGGTACGGGAGGGCAACGAAATCAATTTGTCGGAAGTCATTGTCCTGAGCGAGGCGATCATCGAGATCGACCATGTTCTGAATTTCATCATCAGCATCGCCGATGAGACGAACCTGATCGCCCTGAACGCAGCGATCGAAGCCAGTTCCGCCGGGGAGCAGGGCAAACGCTTTAAGATCGTCGCCGGCGAGGTCCGCCAGCTCTCCACGCGCGTTACGAAATCGATCCGCACGATCAAGGACATCACCCGCAGAATCCAGGAAGCGACGTCCCGGCTGGTACAGACTGTCCAGGACCATCAGGAGGTGATCGACGAAAGCGTTCAGTGGGTCAGTCAGGCGCTGGTCAACCTTGAGGAAATCCTCGAGGGAGCGGTTCAGTCGGCCGATGCCGCGAAACAGATTTATGTAGCCATCCAGCAGCAGAAAATCGCCAACCAGCAGATCGCTATTTCATTCAGCGACATATCGAGCGACATCCATCAGATCGCTTCGGCCAGCGACCGGTATGACCAGTATGTGCGGACACTAAGGAAATTTTCATCCAACATTGAAGGGGCCCTGCAGAGCCTGAACCTCGGTCAATTGCCGGAAAAGGGCGACGAGTGGAACTTGCGTTAAACCTCCTGCTGGATGACCTGCACCGGCCGGTCAATCCAGCCGTACCGGATCGAATCCGGATCGCGGGACTGACCTCCGATTCCCGTGAAGTCAAACCCGGCTATCTGTTTTTTGCGCTGCCCGGCACGCACCGTGACGGAAACGTCTATATCGGACATGCGCTGAAACAGGGCGCTTGCGCCATTGTGTCCTCCGAACCGTTTGAGCCGTCACTCATCAGCGCAAACCCTGGCGCGGCTTTCATTTCTTCCCCTGACATCAGAGAAAGTATGGCGGTTCTGTCCGCCCGGTTTTACGGCACTGACACGGACCGTTTAAAAATCATCGGCATAACCGGTACCAACGGAAAATCCACCATTGCGCACATCCTGAACTGCATGATCCGTTCGCAGGGCCAGGAAACTATCCTGATGGGGACGATCGGCATTGAGATCTGCGGCGAGAAAATCCCCACCGATTACACCACACCGCCGCCGTATGAGATTCACCGGTTTATCCGGACGGGCGCGGATGCGGGTGCCGGATGGGTCATTATGGAGGTCTCGTCGCATGCCCTGAAACTCCGGCGCGTGGCGGGAATGAGGTTTGACTGCGCGATCTTCACAAACCTGACGCATGAGCACCGCGAAATCCATCCCACCATGGAAGATTACTACGAAACAAAATCCGGATTATTCCGGATGCTGAAGCCCGGCGGTATGGCCGTCATCAACGCCGATGATCCTTACGGGCAAAGGCTTATCCGGGATCACGGAAGAGACATCAATGTGGCGGATTACGGTTTTCAAGCTGGAACATGTGTCATGGAACGTGTAACGGATGATCCAGACCGGTTTATGCAGATAATCGGACTCCGGTTCGGCGAAAATCATTATTCGCTGGAACTGGGCATACCGGGGCTGTACAATGCGTATAACGGCGTGGCGGCTTTTGCGGCGCTTCATGGTTTCGGATTTGACAGCAGCCGGCTGGCCGGGCAATTCAGTTTTATCCGGGCGCCGGAGGGCCGTTTCCAGCGTTACCTTGCGGGAGATATTCACGCGGTCATTGATTTTGCCCATACACCGGACGGCCTTGAAAAAATACTGACCGCCGTCCGGGCTCTGATGAAACCGGGTTGCAGGCTGATCGTTGCTTTCGGATGTCCGGGCGACCGCGACAAATCCAAACGGCCGCTCATGGGACGCATCGCCGGACAGATCGCCGATCTTGTTTTTGCCACCAGTGACGATCCCCATTTTGAGGATCCGCGCGCCGTGCTGCGCGATATCATCGAAGGCACAGACCGGACCAAAGTCCGGCCGATTGTGGACCGCAGGGAAGCGATTCATACGGCATTATCGGAAGCCCGTGCCGGGGACTGGATTGTGATCGCGGGAAGGGGACATGAACGTTTCCAGTACATCGGCGACGAAAAAGTCCCGTTCCATGATGAACAGGTTTTTACGGAAGAGGCCCGCCGCATGGGCCTTGAGGTCACCGTATGCTGAAAATGAAAAAACCAGGCAAGCCTGGTTTTTTTTAAATCTTATTTTTCTGAACTATTATTGCATCGTTTTTATTTTCAGTGCCATCTGGGATTTTACATGAGCGGATTTGTTGCGGTGCAGGATCCCCTTGACAACCATCTTATCGGCGAGGGCGAATGCGGTTTTTAGTTTTTCCTGCGCTTCGGTTTTACTGACACATTTCATGATGTCTTTCATGTTCTGGCGCAGCCGGCGTTTGTAGTTCCGGTTTTTCTCGTTGTCTCGCTCGTTGCGTCGTACGCGTTCTTCGGCGGAATGATGATTGGGCATGGTTTCTCCTTATGTCTAAGCTTTTTTGTTGTCTTTTTTCTTTTTCAAGGAGTTCATTATAGGATAATCCGTTCATAATGTCAAATAGTATTTCATAAATTTTTTTCCCACCGGAAAAGGCCGTTGAGCCGTTCGTGTGCGACACCCCGGTGTTAAAGGAAGGATAATGATTGACATCCACGCAATAAGTTATGATATTCCGCTCATGAACCTGTAAACACATGTAAACACAAGGAATGACCAATGACCGAATCAACGCTGAAGAGATTTCTGGAAATCCCTTACGAGCAGCTCGAAGAACTTAACCTTGCCGCTAAAGACAAAATCCGGCTGAGAATTCCCCCCGACACCCTGAAAGAGGAATACCTCAAATATCTTCGGGACACCAAAACGATCAAGGCCGTCACCGTTTGTTTCTCGGATATCGAGGGGCGTTTCCATATGCTCGATTATGACAAGAAATACCTTCTGAAATCCATGAACAACCTGACGTTCGACGGGTCATCGGTTAAAGGTTTCAGCGACGTCATGGAATCGGATTTAAGGCTGGGCATTGACTGGAGTTCGTTCCGCTGGCTTCCGAGCGACGTGTTCGGCTCCGGAAAAGTCATCGTGTTCGCCAATATTTTCAGTCCCGACGGAAATCCCTATCCTTCCGACATGCGTTACCTGCTGAAACAATTTTCCGAAGACTGGTACGCCCGTGAACAGTATGTGACCAATGTGTCCGTCGAATGCGAGGGTTTTTTGTTTCAGGGCATAAACGCCGAACAGCGTTATTCCTCCCATGACGGATTTCAGCTCGTGTCCAGCGGCGGGTATTTCAATTCACTGCCGAATGATCCGCTCCGCACGTTCATCGACCGGCTGGCGGAGACCCAACGGGCGCTAGGATTCGAGAACGAAAAAGATCACCCCGAAGTGGCGCCGTCGCAGTTTGAACTCAATTACACGTATTGCGAAGCCGTGATCGCGGCGGACCTGGTTCAGCTCTACAAGCTGGTCGCGCGGCAGGTGGCTGCAAATATGGGTTTTACGGCTTCATTTCTTCCAAAACCGATCGCCGGAATTAACGGCAGCGGTATGCACTGCAACGTGTCGGTATCAAGGGACAACAGGAACCTCTTTTTCGATCACAACGGACTTAACCGGCTATCTTCGCTCGGACAGCAATTCATTGAAAGGATTTTGAAGCGCGCGAATGATCTTTGCCTGATATTCAATCCCAGCGTCAACGCTTATCGCCGACTCGATCCGCATTATGAAGCGCCCAACCAGATCAAATCGTCATCCATCGACCGGACGGCGATGATCCGGATTCCCGCCGGAAACGAACAAAGCGCCCGTATCGAGATCCGGTCCGTCGCCCCGGACGCGAATCCCTATCTTACGTTCCTGGCGATTCTTAAAACGGCGCTTGAACCTGATTCATCGGGAACACCGGTCTCAGAAATAAACGGCTTCAGCCAGGGGACGCTGCCCGACAATATCTACGACGCGTGCCGCTTATTCTCCGGCAGCGACTGGATACAAAAAATCATCGGGGCGGAAAACGTAAAAAAATTCAGCGACTGCAAAACCGCGTCGGCCAACCGTTGTCCGAAGGAACTTGGTAAAATCGTCAAGACGAATGAAGTGCTTTTTCATCATGAAGTGGTCAACCAGTTTCTGTGGAATCATTTTTAAAGCGCTCACGATATAACAAATTCTTTCATATCGAACCTGACTTACGGGCTGATTCATTCATCACCTGCTGAAGTCCCTGCGACCGTAGCCGAAATCATCCCTGAACCGATAAAATGAGTCCCGCCGTGTTTCTGGTTTGACTGATCGTGATTCATGCTTACAGGAAAATCCGCATAATACCGGCAGGTAAATGAGGAAAAATTTAGTTTTTTTTATTCTTGCATAATGAGAATTAATTAAATAAAATCCGAGCGTTTGTCCTGAATCAATCTTTAATATTGACAAAAAGGTGTTCTATGCGATCGGTTTTTTCCGCCCTTTTCAGCAAAAAACGACTGAATAGTTTAATTCTCAGACTTTCAGTCATTGGATTTGTTTTCATGTTTACTTTTGTTACGGCGTTTCAGAATCAGGAGAAACAGCCGGTCTATTACGAAGTCAGGATTTACATCAGCACCCAGGAGCATGTGATTCAGCTTGCTCAGCAGGGATTAATCCTTCCTGAGGCAAAATTCGAAAAATCCTCCGTTGTGACTGTACTGAATGAATCTGATATGGAAATCCTGAAAAAAAGCGGCTTTGCGTACGAAGTGATCGTTGAAGATCTTGTGGCGGAATTCAACAACCGTCCGACATTATCCAAAGGGGAACTGTTGGTTCTCGAAAGACAGATGAAAGATAAGTTTGACATCGAGGGATTCGGATACGGAAGCATGGCGGGATTCTATACTTGGCCGGAAATCAACTCTAAACTGGATTCCATGCATCTGCAGTATCCTTCCCTGACCCTGGCCAAAGACTCAATCGGCTGCACATTGCAAAACCGACCGATCTATGCGATCAAGATTTCCGCTAATCCCGCCGTCAACGACCCGAACAAACCGGAAGTATTGTATACGGCCATGCTGCATGCCCGGGAACCCCAGGCCATGATGTGCCTCATGTACTACATGTATTACATGCTGGAAAATTACGGCACCAACGATGAAGTCACTTACCTGCTGGATCATCGCCAGTTATGGTTCATACCCTGTTGCAACCCGGACGGGTACGAATATAACCGTCAGACCAATCCTTCCGGCGGAGGCATGTGGAGAAAGAACCGCTGGATCGGAGCAAACGGAACCACCTACGGCGTGGACCTGAACCGGAATTTCGGCTATATGTGGGGTTATGACAACAACGGCAGCGATCCGGATTCAAATGACGATACTTTCCGCGGGCGAACAGCGTTTTCTGAACTGGAGACCCAGGCGGTGAAGAATTTTACCAATAACCATCATTTCCGTGCCGCATTGAATTATCATACCTATTCCAGCATTCTCATTTATCCATGGGGTTATATTGACGCGCTCACACCGGACTCAGCCCGTTTCACGTACTACGCCCGTACCATGACCCAATTCAACAATTATGATTACGGCAACTCCTCCCAACTGCTTTACGCCGTTAACGGAAGTTCCGATGACTGGATGTACGGCGATATCACATCCGAGCGTCCCCGTATTTTCGCGATGACTCCGGAGGTCGGCACCACAGGATTCTGGCCGTCCCAAAGCGAGATTTTCCCGCTTGCGCAGGAAAATTTATTTCCGAACCTGTACCTCTCAAAAATCGCCGGCCCATACGCGGAGATCATCGATACTTTTTTCAACCAGCCGGCTTACCTGCCCGGTGATTCGGGCATTTACAGTGTGTATCTACAGAACATCGGTGTATCCGATGACGCAAATTATGAATACCGCTTCCTTTCGGAAAGCCCCTATATCACGGTTCAGAACGATACCGGCGCCTGGGCGATGACCGGCTTTCAACAGGTCGATTCTTCCCGGATCCGGTTTTATATCAGTGAAACCGTTCCTGCGGGCATCAACCCCGTATGCACGCTGAAGCTTTACCAGGAGGGCGTCCTGCAGAAATCCTTTTCTGTCACGGTGCGCATGAATCAGGCGGCGATTTCCTCTTCCTTGTCGGATACGCTCCGGTTCGAAATCATACAAACGTCAGGAGACAGTGTGGACGAAGATTATTTTTATCTCCGGAATGCCGGACCCGGAACGCTGAATTATTCGATTTCCGGCGTTACCTTGCTGGAAAGGCTGTGCACAGAAAGAAAAAACGGTCTTCAGGCGGCCGCACCCGCAAGTGAAGAAACAAAAGGCGAAGTTTCCGGAGGCAACGGTTCGGCGGTTACGGAAGGATCGGGAGGTCCCGATCTTTACGGTTATAAATGGAAAGACAGCGACGCCCCGGGAGGGCCGGTTTATTCTTTCATCGATATTTCATCGACAGGTACTCAAATCAGTTTCAGCAGCATGGATGACGCGTATACCACTGTGCCTCTGCCTTTTCCTGTGAAGTATTATGGTACCACGTACAGCGGAAATATAACCGTGAGCACAAACGGTTGGGTTGGTTTTGGAAGTTATACTTCAAATTATCTCTCGAATGCTGCCATACCCAACTCAAACGCTCCGAACAACATCATTGCCCTGTTATGGGACGACTTGCACGGCAGTAACGCCGGAAGCAAGGTGTATTACGGAACCGTCGGCAATAAATTTATTATTCAATTTAAAAACTGGAATTTTTACAAATCCGGCGGCAATTCCGGCGGCGACCTGAACTTTGAAGTGATTTTAACTCAAAATTCGGATAAAGTGGAAATTCAGTACGCAACCATGAATCCCGGTACATTGGCCTTTACGTCAAACTCGATAGGCATTGAAAATTCGTCAGGCACTATCGGACTGCAATGCGCCTACAACGCTTCGTATATTCACTCGAATATGGCGATACGATTCTCCAGGCTGCCCGAATGGATCAGCGTAACTCCCTCTTCCGGGACCATCAGCCCGAACGACAGTGCGATGATCACGGTTCGCGCATCCTCTTCCGGATTTGAGGATTTCGGCGTCTATCAGGGTTCCGTTTCCGTTCAGAACAATGACCTGTTTCATAATCCGTTTGTCATTCCGGCAGTGCTCCGGTATCAAAATGCCGTCGGGACAGGCGACCCCTCATCGGACAGGATTTCTTCATTCAATTTATCCCAGAATTATCCCAATCCGTTTAACCCGTCGACAGTCATCCGGTATCAGTTAGCGGGGAACAGTAAGGTGTCGCTGAAGATTTATAATCTGCTCGGACAGGAAGTGCGTACGCTGATCAATACATTTCAGAATGCCGGAGAACATTCGGTCATCTGGGACGGCAGGAATCATCTCGGCCATGCCGCCAGCAGCGGGATTTATATTTACCGTCTGAAGGCGGGTTCGTTTATGCAATCCAGGAAAATGCTTCTTGTGAGGTAGAGGATGAAAAAAATCTATGGCCTGATTGTGATGGCGGCGTTCTGTTCCGCAGCCTTGTTTTCGCAGGAAATAATCATTAATCATGAATGTACGGATTTGGCGGCGGTTCCGCAGAATTGGATAGACTCCGCCAAAATCAGGCTTAAGGTGACCTATCAGCATACATCCCACGGCAGTCAGTTAGTAAGCGGAATCAACGCCATCGCTTCCACTCACGGAGGCGTCTATACGTTTACCAGTTCAGGCTGGGGTGTCGATTCGACGGTATTCCTGAATGATTACGGCATGCCCGGCGCGAATGATCTGGGGCACAACGGCGACCTGTCCTGGCGTGACGCTACGGTCAGCGCGCTGAACGACCCGGAATGCAACCGTAATGTCGTAATGTGGTCATGGTGCGGCGGAGTCAGCGATAATGATTCGGCCGGCATTTACGCGTATCTTATCGCGATGTCCGCGCTGGAAGACAGTTTTCCCGACCTCAGATTCGTTTATATGACCGGGCACCTCGACGGGAGCGGAACGGCAGGAAACCTGAACCGGATGAATAATCTGATCCGTGAATATTGTACCGCCAACAACAAAATCCTGTTCGACTTCGCGGATATTGAAAGCTACGCTCCGGGACAACCGCAGAATTTTATGGAATGGTGCGGATTAGACGGCCTGAATTATGATTCGACCTGCAATAATCCGTGGAGCGGGCCCAACTGGGGCGAGGAGTGGGTATCTCATCATCCAACGCATCCTTATGTGACTGATATCGGCGCATGTACGGAGTGTCAGCACAGCGATGCTCCCAATGAAGCAAAAATAAACTGTATTTTAAAAGGAAATGCGTTCTGGTATTTACTTGCAAGGCTCGCCGGGTGGAATCCGGGTACGACAGACGTTAAGGCCGGGATAAAAAACATTCCTGGATTATTTTTTCTGTGCCAGAATTATCCCAATCCTTTCAACCCGTCGACTGTGATCCGGTTCACTTTGCCTGCACGGGAAATTGTCGAACTGGCCGTCTTTAATACGCTCGGTCAGAAAGTAAAGACATTGGTTCATGGCTACCGGTCTGAAGGATTGCAATCTGTAACTTGGGACGGAATAAATGACCGTGGAAAGACTGTCGGAAGCGGAATCTACCTTTACCGGCTGAAAACCGGAGATCATGTTCAGACCCGGAAAATGATGCTGCTCAAATGACCCGCTTTTTTAAAACCACTTATGTTTGCAAAAATTTTGAATAAACCCATTTATTTATTATTTAATTCAAGTCAAAAGGCCCGGATATGATGAATATCAGTAAAAAAAGGAAGGCCCTCATTGGAGCCGGCGTGATGGTTCTTTTAGGATTTACCCTTATGTCGCTTCAGGTGAAAGAAGACGCGGACAATCATGAAAAGACACCGGTCTATTACAAAATCAAACTGATACAGCCTTCACAGGACGCCGTGATCCAATGCGCGCAGGAAGGTCTGGCGGTTGATGAATGGAAAACCGAGGGCAATCACATCATCGCTTATGTCGATGAAAACGAACTGCAGTTTATGCAAAACGCGGGAATCCGGTATGAAATCCTGATCAGCGACGTTTCCCGTTTCATCCGCGAGCGTAACCGGATATCCGTCAGCGAGATGAACCTGCTGCAGGAGTCGATGACCGAAAAATACGGCATCGAAGGGTTCCGGTTCGGAACGATGGGCGGCCACCTGACCTACGACCAGATGCGTTACCATCTCGATACCATGATGCAAAAATACCCGACCCTCATCAAACAGGATGACGTATACGGATACACGCTGGACGGCAATTACGTCCTGGCCTATAAGATTTCCAAAAACCCGTCTGTCAGCGACACCAACAAAACGGAAGTCATGTACAACGGCCTGATCCACGCCCGCGAGCCGATGTCGATGATGAGCATGATCTATTTTATGTATTACCTCCTGGAAAATTACGGGCGGGACCCGGAAGTGACTTATCTGCTGGAGCACCGCCAGCTTTGGTTCATACCCTGTCTCAATCCGGACGGTTACAAATACAACGAAAGCACCAACCCGTCCGGAGGCGGCATGTGGAGAAAAAACCGGTGGCGTGGATCCAACGGAACCGTATACGGAGTCGATTTGAACCGCAATTTCGGTTATATGTGGGGTTATGACAATACGGGCTCCAGCCCGGACTCAAACGATGAAACTTTCCGGGGCCGTTACGCGTTTTCAGAACGGGAGACCCAGTTCATCCGGAATTTCTGCCAGACCCATAAGATCAAAACTGAGGTGGACGGGCATACGTACGGCCATTACTTCATGTACCCGTGGGCTTATATCAATGCGATGTGTCCCGATTCATTCATGTACATCCGCATGGCCCAGGAAATCACACAGAATACGGCCTATGATTACGGTTACTCGGGCCAGCTACTGGGTTACAATTCCAATGGGGCTGCGAGGGACTGGGAGTACGGCGAACAAACCACAAAGCAGAAGATATTCGCGTATACCAACGAGATCGGAACCGGCAGCGATGATTTCTGGGCGCCGGTCAGCCGCATTTACCCGTTATGCCAGGAACTCGTGAATCCGTACCTGTACGTCGCGTGGGCCGGCGGCAAATGGACACTGATGGAAAATTATACGTTCGACAAAACCCAGTATGCGGCAGGCGACTCCGGCACCCTCAAAGTGATGCTGCGGAGCAAAGGAGTTGTGACAAATTTTCCCTACACCCATCAGATCACCTGCGCGCAGGACGGGATCGGATTCCAGAGCCCGTCGGGAGCCGGCTCATTTGCGTCCTGGGGCGAACGGGACACGCTGGCCTATAAATTCTACATCGCCGGTGATATCAATGCAAGCGGCGGATTCTGTCTGAATCTCGAAGTGAAATTCAACACCGTTGACCTTCTGAAACGGACTTTCACCATCCCGGTCGGTGTCCCTGAAACCGTCTTCAGCGACGACGCCGAAGGCGGCATGACGAACTGGACCACCGCGGGATCAAGCGGAGGAGCGTGGAACGTCACGACCACCAGCTATCATTCCGGGACCAAGTCATTTACCGACAGCCCCTCCGGCAATTACGCCAAGCTGTGCGACCTGAAAATGACAAACCTCAGTCTGTTCAATTTCACCGAGTACCCGGTTGTGATCCTGAATTTCTGGCAGAAATACAATACGCAATCCTATCATGACTACTGCGACATCGATGTTTCCACGAACAGCGGCGCCCAGTGGTTCACGGTGGATCATTACGCCGGGACCAACGCGTCCTGGCATGAAAAAAATGTGGACATCTCAAAATGGGTCGGCGGAAAGAACAGCGTCAAGATCCGTTTCCGCCTGACCGCCAATGACACGATTCACAGCGACGGGTGGTACATCGATGATTTTTCCGTTCGCGCATACCGTAATCCCACCGCAATCAGTGTCGAGGACGATCACCTGTCTATATACCGTTTTTCGCTGGAACCGAATTATCCCAATCCGTTTAACCCGTCCACGACCATCCGGTTTTTCCTGAAAGAATCCGGTCATGTCCGGCTGACGGTCTACAACACGCTCGGACAGGAGGTTCGCACGCTGATCGACGGATATCAGAGCCGCGGGGAAAGGTCCGCCGTCTGGAACGGGCTGAACCGGAATGGTGCGGCCGTTTCGAACGGGCTGTATATCTGCCGCCTGGAAGCGGTGACGCCGAACCATAAATTCACCCAGTCCAGAAAAATGATGCTGGTGAAATAACAGGAAAAAACCGGCTGAAAGCCGGTGGTCAGAGCCCTTCTGAGGCAGGATACAAGGAATATTCGAACACGATGAAAAGATTTTCCGGCCTTCTTCTCAACGACTCCGTTATCCTATGGCTGGTCGCGGTCAACTCCGTCCTGATATTCGCGCAGGGTTTCGGCCTTCGCCAGCCGTATCAGTTCATCCTGATGATAAGCGACGATCTCATTACGCTGATCTTCATCACCGAACTGGCGGTCAAGATATCGCATTACGGAATGCGGAATTACCTGAAATCATGGTGGAACGTATTCGACGCGGCAGTCATTCTCCTCGCGGCTCCTTCGGTGTTCAGCCTGTTATTCACGGCGGGCGAATCCCACCTGGATTATTTCCTCGTCCTTCGGGTGTTCCGCGTATTCAAGTTTTTCAGGATTATCCGTTTTTTCCCGAACATAGACAGGCTCATGACCGCGGTCAGCCGTGCTCTGAAAGCTTCCGTGATAGTGATCATCGGTTTTGTCATATACAATTTTGTCATTTCAGTTGTTTCCTGCTTCCTTTACCGCGAGATCGCGCCGGAATATTTCGGCGATCCCCTGATCGCGTTTTACTCCGTATTCAAGGTATTCACCGTGGAAGGATGGTATGAGATTCCGGATCTCATCGCATCCCGGACCGGCGAAACCATGGCATTCCTGACGAAATGCTATTTTGCGGTCATCCTCGTGACGGGAGGCATATTCGGGCTGTCCCTGGTGAATTCCATCTTTGTGGACGCGATGGTCAGCGACAATAACGACGAACTGGAACGCAAGGTCGATCTTCTGAGCGAGAAAATCGACCGTCTTCTCGATAACAAGTAAGGTTTTTTTTCAGGAGGCTCCGTGGTGCCGCGCGTTAAAATATGCTGCATCTCTTCAGTGCCGGAAATGCATACCGCCGTCCGGGCCGGGGCTTCGGCCATCGGACTGGTCGGGCGCATGCCAAGCGGGCCGGGAGTGATTGAGGATGAGCTGATCGCCGAGATCGCCCGCGCAACGCCGCCGCCTGTCGCGACTTTTTTGCTCACCAGCGAAACGGACGCGCAGTCCGTCATTGCCCATCAGAAGCGGGTTCACACAAACACCATTCAGGTCGTCGACAGGCTCAGAACCGGAACCTTGCGGGAAATCCGCTCCGCTCTGCCGGATATCCGGCTGGTCCAGGTGGTGCATGTCCTTGACGAATCCTCCGTTGAGGAAGCGGTTCAGGCGTCCGCTCATGCCGATGCCCTTCTTCTTGACAGCGGAAATCCCAAATTGAAAGTCCGGGAACTGGGCGGTACAGGAAGGGTTCATGACTGGTCGCTCAGCCGTAAAATCCGGGAATCTGTCACGATCCCCGTCTTTCTCGCCGGCGGACTAAACGACCGAAACGTCCGTGAGGCCGTCGAAACCGTCCGGCCGTTCGGTGTTGACGTGTGCAGCGGTGTCCGGACCGGGGGAAAACTCGACCCGCTCAAACTGGAACGGTTCATCAGCGCCGTTTTGAATTCCGGAACCGGGGAATAAAAAGCGCGGTTCCGCTGACCTGTAAAGGAAGAAGCCTTAAATAAAAAACCCGGAAGCATCTGAACTTCCGGGTTCTGAATTTTTGCGGGTCAATATTACCAGCGTGAATTGGAGCGCTTGCCGCCGAAAGGTTTTTTCTCCAGCGGTTTGGCTTCATTCACCGTCAGATTTCTGTCGAGGAATGAGTAGTTGTTGAACATTTCGGTCGCCTTCTGGGCTTCTTCAATCGTCGCCATTTCGACGAAACCAAAGCCTTTGCTGCGCCCTGAGTCGCGTTCCGTGATGATTTTGGCGGACGTGACCGTGCCGGCCTGGGAAAACAGTTCTGACAGTCCTTCTTCAGTTGTCTGGTAGGACAGGTTGCCGACATACAGTTTGCTTGAGTTCATTCAGGATTCTCCTAAAAAATTAAATCATGGGGTATAAAAAAAATCTCAAAGCGCCCACTCACTTTGAGACTTGTTATTAAAAACTTATTTTCTAACAAAACTTTTCAGACTCAAAACTCAGCGTCGTATTCTAAAATACTCCCTATAGTAAGGGTAAATAATGACGTTGTCAAGTAAAAAATAATTTATTTTTTTTTCTTCCATTATTGTACAGAAAGTTGGGTATCCGTCAAATTTTCATACTTATGATCAATGAGTAAAATGCCGCGAAAAGAAGCACAAACAGGCTGACCGGAATGACAATGCCCATGGGCCCGTTCAGGTATTCCGGAAATTTAAAGAGAAAAATGATAATCATTCCGATCAGGAACAGGAATAAAAAACCCATTAACCTGACCCAGCCATGGCCATTATGATTTTTCGCCGGCTTTTGTTCATCGAAGCGTTCTGCTGTAATTTCCATATTTTTATCTTTCTTGTTCATGACAGAAAGTAAGTGCAAAATTCATACCACAAAATACAAAGATAACATAAAAAACTGAATGAAAGCAAACCGATTAAAAATTGAAATAAAGATTTTAAATATTAGTTAATAATCATTTTACGTGTATAGATTGTATCTGTTTTAAACAAATGATAATAAATCCTCAAATCAATTGTTTCAAATCATGAAAAATTGTATCAACAAGATACATATTGTGAAGCTTTTGTTGAATTTACAGATACATACAGCATAAATGTAAATAATGTTTTATTTTCATCTGCGTATATATTATTGTAGACAGTTAAGTTAGGTTTACTATTTATATTATTTATTGATTTTATTTGATTTCAACATTCCAGCATTTGAATACCGAAAAAAACCTCAACGAATTCTTAAAAACAAAAGCCGGAAAAATCCGGCTTTCATAAACTCAATTTATTTCATAAGCATCATTTTTCTCATTACGGAAAATTTTCCGGCGGTTAATCTGCAGACATAATTCCCGGAACTCACCGCATGATTCTGATGATTCGTTCCATCCCAGACTACCTCATGAGTACCGGCGTTTTGAAATTCATTGACAAGCGTTTTAACTTCCTGTCCAAGCAGATTAAAAATCCTGAGCGTTACTTTTCCATCGTTCGCGAGTGAATACCGGATGGCCGTCGAAGGATTAAACGGATTAGGATAATTCTGAAACAGTTCAAATTTCCGGGTCTGATGACCGATATCCTGTATATCAATTAATTGCCGGATGTTCATCAGAATAGGAACGGAAACAACCGTGTTCAGAGTATCACTGCTGATCATAAGCAAGTTAGCCGCATAATCGCCGGGGGTCAGGCCCGCGGAATTAAAAGAAACGGTAAGAGCCAGATCAGCGCCCGGAGGTATCGCGCCCATGCCGGGAAGAACCTTAATCCATGGAGTACCGGCGGTATCGGCGATGAAGAATTTATAAATTCCCGGACCGCTGTTATGCAGGATTACCGGGTACGATTTCGCGGAGTCCTCAGTAATCGTATCGGATATCATCAGCTGCGAAAGATCAGCCTGCGGCTGTTGTTCGGGAAGAACGGTCAGATAATAAGGAAATTTGAGCGCGGCACGGCCGGGATCATTGGATTTCAGGATCGCAGTGGCCTGGTACTGGCCCGGAAGAACCGTACCCAGCGTGATGAATCGTATGCTATCGGATTCCGAGGGGATGAGCGTATCGCTTTTCACGTCAAAACAGAACCAGGACGGATCTTTCTCCGATCCGAGACGTCCGTGCCCCAGATCCGGCGCCGCGTCGGGTATGTGTTTCGGCGTGTAATCCTCATAATGAAATATATCGAACGTGGAATCGACTTCGATAAAGCCGGACGCGGTGTTCATATTGTTATCGTCAAAGGCCGAAAGAAGTATGATCGAAAAGCGGACGTCATTTCCCGAACGCGTGATCCCTGTGGCCGCTCCGGCTATTTCCAGAGTATCGGGCAGCCATCTGATTAACACCGCCGGCGTGGATAATGAGCCGGATTGAAAATACAGGCCCGGTTTTGTCGTGAATATGATTTCATATTCCGATCCCACGTCAGTGTTGCTCGCGCCGAGATTCGCGAGCGGCGGATACATGCCGGTCATGAAATCCTGGTCAGTGTCCAATGATATGACGCCGACCATGTTTGTATCGATAGGGGAATTATATGTTGTGGTGCAGTTCAAAGTCGTGAGGATGACCGTTGTTACTGACATGTTCACGCTCAGTACATCCGGATATGTCAAACCCGTTATGTTATGCGGCCTGCCGTTGAAGTCATTCGCGGGATCGGTCACGATCACGGCTTCGCCTCCATCGGCGTTCCCGGTTTCATTCAGTGCTGCGGCATTCAGCAGGACCGCCGGAATTTCAAGATCGCGAACCCGGCGCAGCGTATTCCATAAATTCCGCTGACGGATTTGTGAACGGTTATCAGAAGATGTCACGTTCTTCTCAGCCTGAATCCCTGATGTGTCCTTCATAGTGATCATCAGGGTCTGGTTGCCGATGTTGGTCATCACGATTTGATTTTCGATTTCCTCCCCGACATGTATGGTGTCGCTTACAATCGTGTTGTCATCTATGAACAATGACGGGGCATTTGCCGTATCCCATACCGGCAGGTAATCGACGAATCCGAGCGAGGGATTGTCGGTCTGATGAACAATGTAACTTTCTACGGAATCTCGGTTCTCCGAACCCCAGAAATTATTTTCAGCTTTTACCGGCTGAGGCGTGTTGTTATAAAGAGCGTAAAAGATTCCGTTGTTACCATTTCCGAAAATGATATTGTGACCGCCGATGGATGACGACCTGTCTCCCAGATTCGGCTGCGCCTGTCCCTGTATGGTAATTCCCCATAGATTGCCGGTAATGATGTTGCCGGACACGACCATCTGGTTAGTATTTGCGGATCCGTTGAAATTGATACCGCTGCCGCCCAGATTCGGATTGTTTTGAATGTTGTTATTCTCAATCCGGTTGTTCTTAACAAGCCCGGCAAGGGGATTGCCCAGAAACGCCATTCCGTAACGGTTGTTAAAGACATGATTGTTTTCAACCCGGCAAATCAACTGCCCGGTTCCGGTCAGATTTGAAATGCCAATCCCGCCGGCATTGGTATACAATCCTTCGACAATATTATCCTGAACGATCAGCGTATCGGCAGAACTTGTGCCGAGATTGATTTGCGGATAGTTGCCGTTGGACACGTCATTATGATAGATATGATTGCCGGTGATTTTCGGCGATGAGGCCGCTGTCGCGCTGGACATGATCGCCGCACGGTTATTCAGGAAGAACGCACTGTACCGGATGACCGGATCGCATTGAAAAATATCCAGAGCCCCGGAAGCATGGGAGGATCCGTTTTTCCGGAATGTGCAGTATTCGAACAGCATATCCGAATTCAGGACTTTGTTTCCGTTACCGAATTCAAACCGTACATGTCGAACCGCCGATGAAGATGAATTGTCGAACCGGAATCCGGTATAATTGGAATTGGTATCGATCGCCGTAAACACCGCTTCCTCCGGAGGATCGGCCTGCATGACGCCGGTAACGGTGACGGTGCAACCGGAAGCGATCCGGACAGTTGCATTTTCATATATATACAGAGTATCGGTGATACTGATCGTCAGGTCCTGATTGATCTGATAGGCCGCGGTTCCGCCGGTTACCGCTCCGGATGAGTATGCGACCAGGCTGTCCAGCGTCCATGACCTGGAATTTCCGGGTGTTGAATATTGCGCTTCCAGCTGACAAGAAAGCATCACGAAAAGAAATGAAAAATAAACGGTCTTCATGAATCCTGTCTCCATGCTATTTCTGGGGTACTGTAATTTCGGGATATTTTTTCGGCGTCGTTTGAGGGCGAATACCTTATTCCTCCATGCAGATCCGGTTCCGTCCGGTTTGCTTGGCCTTGTAGAGTTGTGCGTCCGCGCGCTGGATGAGTTCCTCGGCGTTTTGCGCGTCATCGGGATACGTGGCCAGTCCGATGCTTATGGTGAGCGCGCCGTTGGGCTGTGTGTGCTCGTTCGGAAACGGTTCTTCCTCGACCATACGGCGAATTTTTTCGGCCATCTTGAACGCGGCGGGTTTGGGCGTTTCGGGCAGGATCACCACGAATTCCTCACCGCCGTACCGGGCGACAATATCGCTGCTCCGGGTGCTGCGCCGGAAAACGTCCGCGAGCTGCTTCAGGATCCGGTCTCCCGCCGGATGGCCGTGCGTGTCATTATAATGCTTGAAAAAATCGATGTCGATCATGATCATCGACATCTTCAGCCAGTGACGAGTCGACCTTTTCATCTCGCGGTCCAGCTGGCGGCGGAACGACCGGTAATTGTAAATTTCCGTCAGTCCGTCCGTGATGGCCTGCTTCTCCGCGAGCTCATACGCCTCCTTGACGTCGTGGTACAGCTGGATATTTTCCATCGTCAGCCCGATCGTGCGGACAAATGTCTGGATCATCGGACGGGTGTTCTCGTTCAGCCTCCGGTTATCGAGCCCGAAGGCAAGCACGCCCTTGAGGGTGTACAGGCAGCACTGAAAATAGCCCTCCGCGATTTCCCTGAGCTTGGTATGAAAATAAAAATCCTCGTGGTTCAGCTGTCCGATGGCCCGGGACCACCAGCGCGGGTCATTTTGATTGTACGCGGGACATTCGGTGTTCTGGCAATCCATCCGGTCGCCCTTGGGACGCCCGAGCACCGGGAGAAAATAAAGCGTTTCCGTTCCGAACGCGCCGCGGATCTTGTCGAGCGTCTGAAACATGTGCGTATCGATTCTTTGCGCAGCCTGAAGCCATATCGCGTCCACCATCAGCGGCTCATTGTAAAACACCAGGTCGAAGAACGGCCGGCGGTCGATGTCAATGACCTGTATTTCAGGAATCCACTGGAGTCCGTGATACGAATAAGGAACCAGCTGAAGTTCCCGCTCATGGACCGTAAAAAAAGCGACCGACCGGATATTCAGCTGTTCCGCGATCAGGCGGGGAAGGTCGGCGCAAAGCGCATCCCGGCCCGAATACGCAAGGATCTGATTGGCCAGGATGTTCAGCTGGAGCAGGTCGTGATTGTTGCCCTTGATATCCTCGAGCAAATGATCCAGGCGCTGATTGGCGCTTTTAAACTGATAGTTCGTATTGAACAATTCCTGGATTTTTTCAGTCATGCGCTGAACCAGCCGGTGCGTGAAACGGCGAAGTTCCGTGGGATTGATCTCGACGGTCGGCGGATTGACGGTCTTGCGTCCGCTTTTCAGGAGGGTCTGGATATAAACGGTGAACTCGGCGGGATCCACCGGCTTGGACAGCAACCCGTCCACCGACGCCAGGTTGGCCAGCGGATGGCTCTCTCCCGAGGGATGAGCCGTGATCATTACGATCGGAATATGCTGGAGCTGGTCGATATGCCTGAAATGAAGGGCCGTTTCGTAACCATCCAGCCCCGGCATCATGATATCCAGCAGAATCAGGTCAGGTATGTCGCTCAGCGCCAGGGCGATGCCTTCCTCGCTGCTGGAGGTAACGGTCAGGGTATGCCCCATTTCACGGACGATCGCCTCAATGATTTTCTGGGATACGGGATCATCCTCGATGTAAAGGATTTTTTTCATCAGTGACCGGTAATCTGGTTGGTGCGGATTTCCGGCGGCTGCTCGTAATACTCGCCTGTGGTCCTGGTTTCCGTCGTCTCGCCGAGCGTACTGAAAAGGTCCGCAAGATTGTCACACCCGCTGCCTTTGATTCCGCGGATGGTGTATTCGACTTTGCCGTCGGCATGAATGGTGAACTCGATCTCCTGCACGGTCAGCTCCACTTCCTCAGCACAAGGCGGACGGCGTTCTGCCCGTCGGTCTTTTCGCTGACCAACTTGAATCCCGCCTGTTTCGCCTCTTCGAGGATTTTCCGGTAGGCATACCTCTTCGACAGATCATTCATGAAATCCTGTTTTTTAGCAAGCACCATATCATCTCCGACAAGCGAGAATTCCCCGGTTTTGTTCCTGACAAACCCGACGATTCCGAACGGCGTTTTCACGGCCAGGTCCACATCATAGGACCGGCCAAGCAGCGTTCGGATTTTTTTTGATTTCAGAATCTCGCATTTCAGGTCGGACAGGGCCGGCGACAGAAACGCTTCTTCGCGCAGTTCGGTTTTAATGGAAACGTATCGGGACATAAGGCCGCTTTCTCAGGAAGGTTTCCGGTGAACCACCATCGCGCCGGCCTGGTGCACGGGCATGATCACGATTTCGTGGATATTGACATGACTGGGCCGGGTGACGGCGAACAGTGCGGCTTCGGCGATATCTTTGCCGGTGAGCGGCTCAAAATTCTCATAGACCTTTTTCGCACGCCGTTCGTCTCCGCGGAACCGGACCATGCTGAATTCCGTTTCCACCATGCCCGGATCGATGGTCGTGACGCGCACGGGAGTATCCACGAGATCGATCTGCATCCCCTTGGTCAGCGCGGCGACGGCGTGTTTGGTGGCGCAATAGACGTTCCCGCCCGGATACACCTCATGGCCCGCGATGGAGCCCAGGTTCACGACGTGTCCCCCGCCCCGCCGTACCATTCCGGGGATCACCGCGCGGCTGACATAGAGAAGACCCTTGATATTCGTATTGATCATTTCCTCCCAGTCGGATATTTCCGCTTCGTGGATTTTATCGAGGCCGCGGGCCATACCCGCGTTATTGATCAGGATATCGATATCGCTCCATGGCCGGGGCAATGAAGAAATGGCGCTCTCTACCCTGTCCGCCTCTGAGACGTCAAGCGCAAGCTCAAGGCATTCGGCCTGATGAAGGGTTTTCAGATCCCGCGCCAGTTCCCGGAGCCGGTCCGTCCTCCGGGCCGCAAGAACTATCCTTGCACCGTGTCCGGCGAACAGTTCCGCGCATGCTTTACCGATGCCCGCGGTCGCTCCCGTGATCATTATGATTTTGTCTTTTACGGAGTTCACTTGCCAACCTTCTTCAGTTTGATCGTTACCTGTTTTTTCAAGGCGCAATTTAATCAATCCGGGTTGCCGAAACAAGCGAATTATTGCGTAACCCGGTTTCTGAAAAAAATAATAACAAATCTTGCTTAATCTTTCAAAAAGTATTAAATTGGCCTTTGACATGAAAGAATGTAATCAGAACCCGGTATCTTTACAGACAGGAGAATGACATGAGGATAGCCTCAGTAATCTTTTTGACCGCGTTGCTTTGCGCTTTCACTTTAAACGCCCAGGACCAGCATACGCTGACTTTCGGTAACGAAAAAGTATCGATCAACTGCAACGCCCGCGCCCCGGAGGGTTTTTGCAAGACGGTCATGATCAATTCCACCGTGCCCCTGCTCGTCTATTTCATGAAAAACGATAAATCCGAAACCAACGTCATAGGCAAGTCCATCAACATTTATTATAAGAAAAATGATGCCGGCGACGATGTTGCTGACGTGGTGATAGACGGAAACAACTGGTGGTCCGCGAGATGTATCTATTATGTTACCCTCTGGGCCAATGTCAATTCGGTGAATTTCGACGGAACCCGGTATGAACTGAACGGAACGCTTCAGTTTGAACAGACAGGATTCCCGTTCAGCATCTCCAAGCTGACCTCTGCTGAAAGTAAATAATACCCCGTTTTCACAAAACGCTGCCTTCAGGCGGCGTTTTTTTTTGGAGTTCTCATGAAAAACACAATATTTCTTCTTTTGTTCATTCTGACCTCAAACAGAGCCTTCCCGCAATTCACGAATTACCGGGTCGATAACGGAGCATACAAACCTGAAGAAGTTTCCATCACAATTGATCCGACCAATCCCCTTCGCCTTGCGGCCGGATCGAATCTGAATTATTATTATTATTCCACAAACGGCGGGTTGAACTGGACAACGGGAACATTGACAAGTTCGTTATACGGCGTATGGGGCGATCCGGTAGTGCGTTTTGACGCTTTGGGCAATTTGTATTACAGTCATCTTTCCAATCCTCCCAGCGGGGGACACTGGATCGACCGGATTGTGGTTCAGAAATCGACGAATGGCGGACAGACATGGAATGAGGGAGCCGGAGTGGGATACAATCCGCCGGTGAGAGCCCAGGATAAGGAATGGCTGGGAATTGATATGACACAGTCATATCACAGAAACAATATCTATATGAGCTGGACAGAATTTGACGATTACGGAAGTTCAGCGACGTCTGACAGTTCGCGGATCCGCTTTTCCAGGAGTACCGATCATGGTGAGACCTGGTCTGCACCGGTCCGCCTCAGCGATACCGGAGGCGACTGCATCGATGATGACAATACTGTAGAAGGCGCGGTGCCGGCTGTCGGACCAAACGGCGAAGTCTATGTGAGCTGGTCGGGACCCTTGGGAATTATGTTTGACAAATCCACAGACGGCGGCGTGACGTTCGGGCAGGATATTTTCGTATCCGATCAGCCCGGCGGATGGGCGCAGGATATACCGGGCATTATGCGCTGTAACGGAATGCCGGTGACCGGATGCGATATCAGCGACTCGCCTTACCGGGGTCGTGTGTATGTGATGTGGTCGGATCAGAGGAACGGCGCGACCAATACCGATGTATTTATTAAGAAATCAACCGACGCGGGCAATACATGGTTCGGTATGATCCGAGTGAACAACGATACTACCCAACGCCAACAGTTCTTTCCGTGGATGGCGGTCGATCCGGTAACTGGATTTATTTACGTTGTTTTTTATGACCGCCGGGAAACGACCGGCAATTATACGGATGTCTATATGGCCGTTTCCAGAAACGGAGGTGAAACATTTGAGAATTTCAAGATCAGCGAATCCTCCTTTTCCCCTCTGGCCAGCGAGTTCTTCGGGGATTACATCGATGTGGCCGCTTACAACCGGAAAGTCCACCCGGTCTGGATGCGCATGCCGGGCACCTCTCTCAGCGTATGGACGATGGTATATGAAGACACCACACAAGTCATTGATATCGATCCTGTACAGAAACCGCCGAAAAAAATCGCACTGAAACAGAATTATCCGAATCCGTTCAATCCGTCGACAACCGTCGATTTTGAGATTCCCGGAAATACGTTCGTTTCCTTGAAAATCTATAATACGCTGGGTCAGGAAGTCGCGGAGCCGGTCCATTCGGTTCTGCCCGCAGGCCGGTATTCCGTTCCCTGGAATGCTTCCGGCATGGCCGGCGGTGTATATGTTTACCGTCTCAGGGCCGGCCAGGAAACGGTCACCCGTAAAATGATTCTTTTACGGTGAGACGGCGACTTCGGTTTGATTGTTTCAAATTACTAAATTGATCTTGATTATTATGCCAATATTATTATATTGCGTGCGCTTTAAAGATTTTATCACTTTTAACGGAGTAAGGACATGAAACGCTTTTTTATGCTGATCCTGATGGCGGCTGTTTTCGGCTGCGGAAAAAAAGAAGTCAGCAGTTACGAGGAATTCAACAAGCTGGTCAAGCAGGTACAGAAGAAGAACGAGGAAATCGGCACGATCAACAAGGACATCACTGACATGGTCAGCCAGTACAACGCCAACCGCAAGGCGGACGAGCAGATCGAACTGCCCGACAGCATCATGGGACTGAACAAGGACCAGCTCAAACTGATCCAGAACATGGTGGAAAAGGAACAGGATCTGACCTACCGGGGCCTCCTGAACCAGGTGATTGACAAAAACATGAAAATCGACAAGATGTCCGCGGAAATCGAGGATCTGAAAGCTATTCTTCCGAAACCTTACATCGTCAAGCGCGGCGATTCACATGAAAAAATATGCGTGAACTTTCTCGTGAATGAAAAAGCCGTCGCCAAAGACGAAGCCATGAAGCTGATCGACGAAGTCCGCCTGATCGACGAAATGATGGAAGGGTTCAATGTCTGGCTGTATTATAACGAAGGCACTTTCGGCACGTTCGTGACCCAGGGATCGGCGAGAATTTCTCCCAACAAATTCAACCGCATTCTCCGCCGCCGTCAGCTTGAAGCCGCCCGCGAAAGCGGCCGCGAAGAAGCAATGAATCAGTTAAAAACTGATTCGCTCGGCGGAACGAAAGCCGACTCTACGAAATAATTCCGTTTAAAATCCGTTATTTGAAAACCATCCGTTAACTCACGGATGGTTTTTTATTTTCGGCCCCGACCGCTTCGGCGATATGCCGGAAACCGTCGTTAAAAAGTAATTCACGCAGACGGGCGTTGATTCTCCGGCAAATAAAAGGACCTTCGTAGATGAACCCGGTATACACCTGTACCAGCGACGCACCGGCAAGGATTTTTTCATAGGCGTCTTCGCCCGTCTGTATGCCGCCGGCGCCGATGACCGGCAGTTGCCCGGAGGTTTTCCGGTAAATATAACGGATCAGTTCCGTCGATCGCTGTTTCAACGGTTGACCGCTGAGGCCGCCGGTCTGGCGCACAAGACCCGGGTCCGACCGCAGCGGAAAATCACGGCTCACCGTGGTGTTGCATACTATGATTCCGTCTGCACCGGAAGAAGCGATGACTTCGATTATATCATCCACCTGGTGCGGGGAAAGGTCGGGAGCTATCTTTACGAGCACGGGTTTCACCGGTTCATTCCGGCGGGATGCAATCGCCCGGTTGGATTCTTTCAGCGCGGTCAGGATGGCCGCAAGCGACTCTTTTTCCTGGAGAAGCCGGAGATCGGGCGTGTTCGGAGAACTGACGTTAATCACCACGTAATCCGCAAACGGCCAGACCCATTCGAATGACCTGAGGTAATCGCCCGCGGCCTGATCCAGAGGCGTAAGTTTGGATTTTCCGATATTCATCCCGGCCGGGACCGGCAGTTTCAGCTTTGCTCCGTATTTCCTTCCAAGCCGAAGGGAAACTTCTTCAGCGCCGTCATTGTTGAATCCGCACCGGTTGACCAGCGCCTGATCCTTTTTCAGTCTGAAAATGCGCGGACGCTCGTTTCCAGGCTGTTTTAAAGCAGTCAGCGTACCCAGTTCCATGAATCCGAAACCCAGCGCCGGCCAAATTTTCAGCGCTTCTGCGTTCTTGTCAAACCCGGCCGCCAGTCCCACGGGATTCGGAAAATCGAGGCCCCATAGAGTCTGCCGTAATTCCGGAAACGATCCCCTGAAAGGAAAGGACCATAAATACCGGAATGGGCTTGCCGCCCTGAGGCTGAATATGGCGAAATCGTGCACTTTTTCGGGATCAAAACAGAACAGGATCGAGCGGATTATTTTGTACAGCATCATGTCACCGTTATTTGTCGCAATGATAAATCAATTTAAACCGTAAATCAACAGTGATTTTCATGGATGATTTTATCAAGTTATCATGAATCCACCGGCCATAACCTTGATTTATGATAACGGTTGAAGTATTAAGATTTTACTAAATATATCTCTTCCCATTCCAGTGAGTGAAATACAGGTTCGCAGTCGGTAAATGTGACCCAGTCGCCCATGCTTTTGATGCTGTTTGAGCTTACCTTAAAACCCGAAAAACCGTCCTGAAGTCCGGGTTCCGGGAACACAGCCTGTCCGCACATGAAATGTTCTCCGCCGGGGCCCGGAAAACAAATGCGCATTTCTCCGGTATGCCGCCTGGGGTATTCTGATCCTTCATCCATCCTGGCTTCATAATCTTCAAGCAATCTGTGATTGTCCACAATCGATATGATCAGACTCAAACCGATTTCGTATTTCCGGCTGAATTCACGCAATTCTGTCTCGATGTGCCGCATGAAATCATCATGGTATCCGCCGAATGAGTACACCGTTTTCTGCATTTCGTTTTTTTTAAAAACCTCTTTCAAAGCCCTTATGATCCTGTATCCAATATCGTATAATGTAATTCATTTACCGGAAAAATACAAACGATGCTGGTTTTTCACGGATGAATTCACCGGTATGCCGATTACATGTTGAATTCATAACAGGAATATTGTATATTGGTATGTTATAAACAAACAGGACGAATTCCGCAAATGAATCTCATAAAGAAAATCTTTCGATACCTTCTGACTGCGATTTTTACGGCGCTGATAGCCGTTTTCCTTCTGATTGCCGCGCTTCTGGCTTTTACGCAGACATCTTGGTTCAAATCGATTCTCCGCGACCAGGTCATTTCCATCCTGGACGATACGCTGAACGCGAAAGTCAGGTTTGATAAAATCGAAGGCAGTTTCTTTTCTTCGATCATTCTTACGGACGGGCAAATGTCGCTCGGGGACACCACGATAGTGTCTTTTGAGTCGCTCGAATTGTCTTACGACCTCTGGTCCCTGCTTGACAGCAAAGCCGATGTGAAATCAATCGTTCTTACGCGCCCTTACGTTTATCTGTACGGCGATTCATCGGGCGCGCTGAATTTCAGCCGCATCGTGAAGCCCTCCGAAGCCCCGCCGAAGGCCGCTGAACCCGTGGATTCCCTTGCGCCGCCGCTCGGGGGATTTCAGGTCCATCTGGGCGAATTCGCCATCCGTGAGGGTTTCGTCAAGATCGAAATGCCCGGCGCGCATTACACGGTCAAAAACCTCAACATCCGCATGAATGCGGACGCTGATTCGGTCTGGCAGAAACTGGAACTGAAGCAATTCGCGTTCACCGTCCTTACGGAAGACCTTCATCCGAAAACTAAAAAAACGGTTACGGACAGCCTGACCTGCCGCAACCTGACGCTGTCGGTATCCGCCCATGCGCTGGCTAAAGCGCCGGCGGTGCAGAACCGCCTCAGCCGGCCCGATACCCTGTTCGCGGACATCCATCATTTGCGGCTGACGACCGACCGGACGGATGTATATCTTCAGGCCGGCGTGGTCATTCCGGACAGCCTCCGGAACATTCCTCTTTCCTACAGCGCGGAACTCCGAACGTATCCTTTCCATCTCGACGACGTCCGGCTGTTTTCAGATATCGGCCTGAACGACCTGAAAAAAATCGAACTGGAAACCCGCCTGCGGGGCGGCGACACCGCGGCCACCGTGGAACATCTTTCGCTGATGACCTCCGCCGGTTCCATTCAGGGAACAGCCGCTGCGGAATTTCCGCCGAACGGGCTCCGGTACAAAACCAGCCTGAAATTCAACGGCCTGAACGCCGCCGCGTTTACCGGACAGCGCGACCTGTCCAGCGTGTTCAACGGTTCGATCGAGGCCAAAGGGGACGGAACCGACATCAGCACGATGAAGAGCAAAGTGAAATTCAACCTCTACCGATCCCGGTTCCAGACCATCGCCATCGACCAGTTCGATATCGAGGCGGATGTGGCAAACGGCGTCGCGAAGCTGACCGCCTTCAAAGGCCGGTCCAGCGTGGGCGATTTCGACTGTACCGGGGAATATAACCTGCGCACCGAGGATTACCGCCTCACCACACAATTCCGGAACATCAACATCGCCAACGCACTGGGCGACACGACCCTTTCCTCCGACATCAATCTGAATCTGACGTACACCGGACGGGGATTCAAGCCTTCTTCCATGTCCAGCCAAATCCTGATCCAGGCAGACTCATCGAAGATCATGGGAAAGCGGCTGGACCTTCTCCGGATCAGCGGCCGGGCGGAAAAAGGAACGGTTCATCTCGACCAGCTGATTATCCGGACACCTCTCGCCGTCATTGAAGCCGGCGGAACCGCCGGTATGGACTCCAGTGTCGACATGAATTACCGGATCCGGACACTGGATATATCCCTTCTGAAAGAATTCATCGGAAATGATACGCTGTTCAGGGATACGCTCGATCTGGACCTGGATTTCAAAGGCCGGGTCAGGGGAAACCTGAACACCCTTGAGACCGACGGGCAAATGAAACTGACCCGATTCCGATTCGCAGACATGACCATCGATTCATTGCAATTTAACTATTTCTTCGGCGGCATTCAGTCCCGCGATTTTCAAACTATGGCCTTTTCAGATCTTGACAACCATTTGTACGGTGATTTGTATGTCTACCTGAACCGAGCTGACCTTGGGGGAAGCGTCATGAAAGACATCGCCGTTTCCGTCACCAAGGAATCCGGCAAAACCAATTTTGAGGTATCCGGAACCGAAACCGGAATGGACGCGTACGCCAACGCCAAAGGCAGCGTGACCCTCGAGAGCGAGAGCAAAGGCCGGCTTCAGCTGGAAAATCTCTATCTCCGTGTCACCGGACAAAACCTGAAAACAAAAGAAATCAGTTTACGGCTGGGCGAAGATCCCATTATCGATTCCACCTACACAAAATGGAGCGAAATCTGGAAAAACAACCAGCCTGTGGACATCCTTTTCAATACCAAGGATAATATCTATGATATCCGGTCCTTCAGCCTGGATGTCGGAAAGGGAACCGTATCCCTGCTCGGCACCCTAAACATTACCGGCGACCAGTCAATTGACCTGAAGATCAAGGATCTTGATTTGTCACGCGCCAATGCTCTCATGGGCTCCGGGCAGTCGGTCATCGAAGGACTGCTGAACATGAACGCCAGCCTGAAGGGAAGCTTCGAGAAACCGATCCTGATCGCCGACTGGAACATTTCCAACGGCAAGGCGGCCGAATTCGTGTATGATAATTTCCTGGGAAACATGCAGTACCTGAACAGGAAAGTCCAGGTCAACATGACCCTCAACCAGAACAAGGACAAAACCCTGACCATGGGAGGTTATTTGCCCATTGACCTTACGTTCAAGGATGTCCCGGAACGGTTCACGAACCGCCCGATGAAATTCAAGATTCACTCGGAGGGAGTCGATCTCCGTTTCCTGCAGTCTTTCTTCGGGAAAAACCTGACGCTGAACCGGGGGGAAATTAAAATTGACTTGGAGATCGGCGGCAGCAAAGACAAGCCTGTCGTAAAAGGCGAACTGAAAATCGAGGACGGCAT
This sequence comes from uncultured Bacteroidota bacterium, assembly GCA_964410965.1. GTDB lineage: Bacteria > CLD3 > CLD3 > SB21 > JBBIRG01 > JBBIRG01. The sequence continues at coordinate 220,810 of CAYPIY010000005.1, forward strand.
GGTTTCGTTCCCGAGAACAACTCTGGGTCAGAACTTCAGGAACGCCCGGATGTTCGTCCGGATCAAGCCGGACAGCATCTACCTGGATACCCTGTCCCTGCAGTCCGGCAAAGATGTCGGCTCCAGCCTGTTCATGCACGGATTTGTCAACCTGTCGGATCTGATGAAAAAATTTGATTTCTCCAATACGGACAAAATCGGGTATAATTTCCAGTTGTCGTTCAATAATTTCATCCCGATCAATACGAAATCGGAAACCTCGTACCTGCACACGGCGAAGATCACCGGAATCATGGACATTACCGCGAACACTCTTTCCCGAACCGCGGTCAAAGGAGATCTCCAGATCCGCAATGCGCAGATCTGGGTAGTGGATCCCGCGCGCGCCCGGTCGGTTTCCGCCATCGACGAAACGAAAACAAAGAAAAAAATCGACCTGGACCAGGAAAAGGAGGCTTCTTTTTATGAAAACCTTGACCTCGACCTGATGGTCAGCCTTCCTGAAAACTCCGACAATACGATCCGGAGCGCGGACATGCTTCTTTCGCTGTTCGGCGAGATCGGCGTGACAAAGCCTCCCGGATCGGAAGAGTTTTTCATCAGCGGCGACGTGAACACGAAAAAAGGCGGGAAATACACTTACCTGAACGCGGCGTTCAACATCGAGAACGGCGTGATCGTCTTTTCCGGCGAACCGGGCATCAATCCGTCGCTGAACATTCTGGCCGTCAAACGGTTCGAATATAAGGACGATGACGGAAATCCCATTCCTTCGGAAGCGCGGATCCAGGTGACCGGCACGCTGATGAAACCGGAGATCGCCATTACGGCTGTGGAACGCGGGACGGATGATCCCCTGCCCGGCCTGACCGAACCGATCGATATCCTTTCCTATCTCGCGCTCGGCGTAAAAACGAGCCAGCTGAACAAATTGGGCGCTGACCAGGCGGGCGATTTCGCGAAACAGGTCGCGATCAACCAGATCCTCAACGCCGTCGCGAACAAGGCCGGCCTGCAGAAACTCGAGTACAGCGCCGGAAGCGGCGGACAGGGCGCGACCATCGCCGTTTCCAAACGGATCAGCGAAACCCTGTCGGTCAGTTACGAGGGCGGACTGCAGGGCGGGTCCGGAAAATCCGTCACGCTGGAAATCGCCGCCGATTCGCTGATGAAATGGATGCCCGGACTGAAGAAATGGAAAAAAACCATCGAACTCGAATACATCACGCCCGACCAGGAAAACGCCACCCAGCAGGAAGATATCCTGAACTTCATTTTCTATTTCCGGAAGGAATACTGACCGACGATGTGGATCGATACGCACGCTCACCTGGATTATGAATCCTTCGGAAACGAGCAGCCGGAGATCATCCGCCGGGCGAGGGAAGAACAGGTCACCGCGATCATCACCATCGGAATCGATCTGCCCTCCAGCCGAAGGGCGGTGCGGCTCGCGGATGAATTTGAATGCGTGTACGCTTCCGTGGGCATCCATCCCAACGACGCCTCCGCGTTTGACGACTCCGCGGCCCGGGAACTCCGCACTCTCGCCGCGCATCCGAAAGTCGTCGCGTTCGGGGAAACCGGCCTGGATTACTACTGGAAGGAAACGCCCGCGGAAGTCCAGAAGAAGGCCTTTCGGCTGACGATGGAAATGGCCGCCGAATCTGACAAACCGGTCATCATTCACAACCGTGACGCTCATGATGATGTTATGGCCCTGATCGGGGAATCGAAAAAAAGTTTTCCGGAACTCAGGGGCGTGATGCACTGTTTTTCCGGTTACCGGCAATATCTGGATCAGGTCATCAGCGCAGATTTTTACATGTCCTTCGCGGGAAATGTCACTTATAAAAAAAGTCATCTGCCGGATTTGCTGCCGCTGGTGCCCCGAAACCGCCTGCTCATAGAAACCGACGCGCCCTTCCTGTCGCCCGTTCCTTTCCGTGGAAAACGGAATGAACCTTCTTACCTCCGGCTGATTGCCGGAAAAATTTCAGAATGCCTGCAATTGGATTCCGACACGCTGGCCGCAGTCACATCCGGCAATGCGAAACGGCTGTTCAGGATCTGAAAACGGCCACTTTGAGACAGGACGTGAAAAAAAACAACATTAAAAAAAAGAATTTGGAATTTCACGGAAAATCATATATTGGTTAGCTTGTAAACATTATAGTTAATAAACCTGAATCAAGGTACAGACTTTGCATGAGTCCTTAATGATTATGATGTTTCCAAGTCATTGCTAAAGAAAGATTTTATATGAAGCAGTTCTGTTCTTTTATCGCGTTTTTCCCGGGCCTGGTCCTGACCTGTACGTTATGGCCACAGAGCCAGTCGTCAGGGGATATCGGCCGGCAGGATACGCTGACGCTGGAGAGATGCATCGAGATCGCTCTGGAACGCCATCCGGTGATCGGATCGGCACAGGGAGCGATCATCACTTCCGAATCGGAATATACGCAGGTGCGGTCGGTATATTTTCCGCAAATCCAGTTTGAGGCCGGCGCATACGTCACCAACACTCCCCTGCAGTCTTCGAACGTGATCGCGCCCAGCCAGACGATCGATCCGAGAGGCGGCACGAAATTCATCCCGAACCTCCGCCTGACGCTGAAGCAGGGCATATACGATTTCGGACGCACCGAAAAAATGCTGGCAGCGAAAGACAAGCTGATCAAAGCCGCCGAACAATCGCTCGAATCCACCAAGGAAGATGTGGTCCTGTCGGTCAGCATTGCGTATTACCAGTACGTGCTTTCCCAGCAGGTCGTCCGGGTCAATGAGGAACGCGTCAAGCAGGCGAACCGGCATTTCGAGCGCGCGACCGGCTTTTACCAGGTCGGGAAAATTCCCGAATCGGAAGTCAGCAAAGCCGAACTTGAAGTCGCTAACGCCGAGCTTCAGCTGGTCGACGCGATCGGCAAACGGCGCCTGGCCAAGGTCAGCCTCGCCAACGCGATGGGCGTCGCCGAAACGGAGGATCACGCCACGGATTACCCGACCCGCGGCGACGTCAATTTCCAGCCGTTTAAAATCAACCTGAAGGAATCCATCGATGAAGCCCTGCAGAACCGGAAGGATATGAAATCCTCGGAACTGAAAATCAAGGCGTGGAAATACGTGCTCAGCTCGGCGAAAAGCCAGTACTGGCCGATTATCACGGGATTCGCGGGCGTGAGCCCGTATATCATCCAGAAAGACCCGGCGCTGAAAATCAACAGCGACCAGTACCGGCTCGGCTATAACATGGGCGTCAACTTCGAGTTCCCGCTGTTCCAGGGTCTGAGCGTCCGCGCCGATATCGCCGAAGCGCAGGGCGGGATCCGCATCGCCAACTCGCAGTACAACGTCCTCCGTCAGAAAATCATCCAGGACGTGCAGGACAAGTACTATAACGTCAAATACGCCGAGGAAAAATACAAGGCCACCGACAAGATCATCATCCAGAGCGAGAAAAACCTGAAACTTGCCGAGGGACGTTTCGATACGGGCGTCGGGTCGGCGATCGAGATCACCGACGCGAACGTATCGCTCACGAATTCCAGGATCGACCGGCTGTCGGCGCTGTACGAATACAAAATGGCGCTGCTCCGTTTCGACAAGGCGGTCGGCAAACTGAAGCAATAAACGTTTTCATTTCCGGAGAACAGTATGAACAAAAAGCGATGGTGGTTTCTTGGAATCTTTATGGCAGCTATCCTGTCCGTGATCTCGTGGCTCGCGTTCAGCCCCGGTTCGAAGCTTCAGTACAAACTGGATGTGATCGAAAAGGGCGACATCCAGGTGCTGATCACGGCAACCGGCAAAATCAATCCGGTTACGAAGGTACAGGTCGGCACGCAGGTCACGGGCACGCTGTCCAGGATTTACGCCGATTTCAACCAGAAAGTCAAAAAAGGACAGGTGATCGCGCAGATCGACCCGACCTTCCTGAAAGCCCAGTTGCTCGAGGCGGAAGCGAACCTGGAAAAAGCCAAGGCGCAGGTCGACCAGATGAAGAAGACGGCCGAACGGGCAACCGAGCTGTTCGAGCGAAAACTGATCTCGCAGTCGGAAAAAGAGGAAGCGGCTACGAATTACAACCTCGCACTGGCCCAGTTCAAGCAGGCTCAGGCGGCCTATCACCGCGCTGAAGTCTCCCTGCAGTACACTACGATTGTCTCCCCTATCGACGGCGTCGTGATCTCGCGGAACGTGGACGTCGGACAGACCGTCGCGGCCAGCCTCCAGGCGCCCATTCTTTTTGTGATCGCCAACGACTTGTCGCAGATCCAGGTCGAGGCGAACATCGATGAAGTCGATATCGGAAAAGTCAGGGTCGGTCAGGAAGTGTCCTTTTTCGTGGACGCTTATCCCGACGAGAAATTCACCGGTAACGTCGCCCAGGTGCGGCTCCAGCCGATTATCGCTCAGAACGTAGTCAGTTATGAAGTGATCATCGACGTCATGAACAAGGAAAACAAACTGCTCCCCGGGATGACCGCGAATCTATCGATCATCGTGGAAACAAAAACCGGCATTTTCAAGACGCCGAACATGGCCCTGCGTTATCAGCCGTCACTGACTCAGGAACAGTTCAAAACTTTTTCCGACCGGTACGGCGACCAGTTTGACATGAAAAACAACACCATCCTGTGGACGCTGGACAAGCAGTCGAACCTGGAGCCCATCATCGTCAGGCCGGGCATCACGGACGGCAATTACACGGAAATCCGCGAAGGCAAGGTAACTGAGGGCATCCGCGTGATCGTCGGAGTGGCTTCCTCCGGCGCGGGCGCGACAGGCGCGACCAAGGGATTTGTACCACCAAAGAAATAAAAACGAATGAATGAAAATGCTTTCGGCCGTCAGGCTTCCACAGACGGTTCGCCGCTGATTTCCGTACGAAACCTGAAAAAAATCTACCGCATGGGCGACATCGACGTCCACGCTTTGCGCGGGGTTTCGCTTGACATCCATGAAACCGAGTTCGTGGCCATCATGGGCGCCTCGGGCTCCGGCAAGTCCACATTCATGAACATCCTCGGATGCCTTGACGTTCCTACGGCCGGAGAATACCTGCTCGAGGGCATTCCCGTCGCGCAAATGACCAAGACCGAACAGGCGAAGATCCGGAGCCTGAAGATCGGATTCGTTTTCCAGGGATTTAATTTACTGTCAAGGACTTCGGCGCTTGAAAACGTGGAACTGCCGATGATGTACCAGGGTTTGCCCGCAAAAGTCCGTCATGAACGGGCCATGGAAGCTCTGAAAGCGGTCGGTCTGGAGAAACGGTTCGACCACAAACCGAACGAGCTTTCCGGGGGACAGCAGCAACGGGTGGCGATCGCACGGGCGCTCGCGACTCACCCGTCCATGATCCTCGCGGACGAACCCACCGGAAACCTCGACAGCAAAACCAGCATCGAGATCATGGCGATTTTCCAGCGGCTCAACAGCCAGGGCATCACGATCGCGCTGGTGACCCATGAAACCGACATCGCGCATTACGCCAAACGGAACATCGTGTTCCGAGACGGCCGCATCATCCGCGACATGATGGTCGATGAACAGCTCAATCCGGAAGAGGAAATGAAAAAAGTGCTGGCCACCTCCATCGTCGATAACGCCTGAAAGAGCAAGAGTATGAATTTCATGAATATCCTCAAAGTCGCCATGAACGCGCTGAAGCGCAACAAGATGAGATCGGCGCTCACGATGCTCGGCATCATCATCGGCGTAGGATCGATCATCGCGATGACGGGGGTGGGCGCGGGCGCGCAGCAGGAAATCGACAACCAGACGTCCGCGTTCGGTACGAACATGATCACCATCCGGCCGGGCGGAATCACCGCCGGCGGAATCCGGCTGAGGGTTGTCAACCAGATGAGCCCCGACGACGGCGAGGCGATCCTGAAGAATTCGGACCTGGTGACAGCGCAGACGCCCGTCATCCGGCTTGTTACAAGCGTCGTATCCGCCGAGCGCAGCTGGGGCAGTCAGGTATTCGGCGTCAATACCAGCTTCACGACCATCCGCAACTGGGGCATCGCCAACGGGCAGATGTTCAGCGACCAGGATTACCGCTCGGGCAATAAAGTATGCGTACTCGGATCCACGGTGGCCGCCAACCTGTTTCCCGGCATGGACCCGGTCGGGCAAATCATCCGCATTCAGAACATCCCGTTCCGGGTATCCGGTGTGCTCGAGCAGAAAGGCCAGCTCGCTTCCGGACAGGACCAGGACGACCTGATCATCATCCCGTATACGACATTCCAGAAACGGCTCGGAGTGACCCGGGAGATTGATTATATCTACGTTTCCGTGCGCACCTCGCAGGACATGCCCCCGGCGATCGAGGAGATCCGCGAGATTTTAAGGAACGCGCACCGCATCCCGCCCTGGGGCGACGACGATTTTTCCATCCGCACGCAGGAACAGGTGAATGAACTGGCGAAGTCGATCTCCAAAACGGTATCGGTGCTGATGTTCATTGTCGCTTCGATTTCACTCGTCGTTGGCGGGATCGGGATCATGAATATCATGCTCGTGTCCGTCACGGAGCGGACCCGCGAGATCGGCATCCGCATGGCGGTCGGCGCGACGGAAAAGGACATCCTGCTTCAGTTTCTCGTGGAAGCGATCGTGCTCAGCCTGATGGGGGGTATCATCGGACTGATCATCGGCATCGTGACCGGACAGCTGCTGGTGCTGTTCACCGGATGGAACGTGATCGTCACGCCGCTGTCGGTGCTGATCTCCATGAGCTTCTCCGCGGGCGTCGGCATTTTCTTCGGTTTCTATCCTGCCCGCAAGGCCGCGTCCCTGAATCCGATCGAGGCGCTGAGATTTGAGTGATATGCGTCAGCCTGACGGATTACGATTAAATTATTTTTGCTTTTTCACAGAAATTGTATTAAGATTGTAATTACGTATATTTATTGTATTTTTTAAAGTTTCGGTATTAAAAACTGAGTAGAACAACTTTCATAGCCTTTTTGAAACGATGTTTGGGATAGAAATCATTTATAATAAATATATTTACCGAAAGAGTAAGAAAATATGAGAATGCTGTTCATACTGTTATTTACAGTGATCATATCCGTTTCTGCTTATTCGCAGGATACAAAAACGACCCTCGCGGTTCTGGAACTCCAGTCCAGCGGCGGGCTGACCAAAGATGAAATGTCCACGCTTTCAAACCGCTTCCGTGGTATTCTGGTACAGACCAACGCGTTTATCGTGCTGGAACGGGAAAAAATGAAGGAAATCCTGAAAGAGCAGGATTTCATCATGTCCGATCAGTGCAACACCGCCGAATGCGCCGTTCAGGTCGGCCAGCTGCTGGGCGTGGAACAAATGATCGCCGGCAACATCGGTAAGATCGGGCAGACCTACACTATTGATCTCCGGCTGATCGATGTGGGAACCAGCAAGATCCTGCAGAACCAGAGCCAGAATTACAAGGGCGACATCGACGGCCTGCTCGACGTGATGAAGGCGATCGCGGAATCCTTTGCCGGCGTTCAGGTCGGCGCAGTTAATCTGATCACTAAAAAATACGGGGAAGTCTATATCACCTCGGCGCCCTACAAGGCGGATATATACATCGACGGCGTAAAGACCGGGCACAGGACGCCGAAAATCATCGACAGCGTCCTCACGGGCAAACGCACGATCGAAGCCCGTTTCGGGAATTATATCGGCAGAAAGGAGATCGACCTGAAAGAAGGCGCGATTGAAAACGTGGACCTGAAACTCGAACTGATCACCGTTGCCGTCAAAATCCTGTCCGAACCCGAGAACGCGGATGTGCTGATCGATAACGAAAAACGGGGCGTCACGCCTCTTGTGGTCAAGCTTCCACTGGGCGATTACTCCGTCCAGGTCACGAAAACCGACTATCTTCCGCACACGGAACGGCTTAAAATAAGCGACGACAGGCAGACCCGGCAGGTCAGCGCGAAGCTGAAAAAAGGATATAAGATATTCATCAGTTCGAATATCAACAACGCCGATGTCTACATTGACAATGAGTTTGCCGGCAGTACGCCCGTGACGAAACTGGTTACGGAAGGGCCTCATCTCATCAGGGTTCAGACGGACAAGTCCGGTTACGGCATGTACCTGGACAGCGTCAGCATAACGGAATCGACGAGGATCTTCGCCGAACTCAGCAAAAAGGAAGCTGAAAAAGTGGTCACGCCCGCGAAACCGGTGAACCGGAAATTGTGGTACATGATCGGCGGCGCGGCCGTTCTGGGCGGCGGTACGGCGATACTGCTCCTGAGAAACAAGGACAAGGGACGCATGGGCATCCTTCCGCCGGACCTGCCTCCGGATAACTGAAAAGTTTAACTTTTTAAGATGTTTAACTTTTCAAATTCATGGAGCAATTATGAAAAAGATATTACATATATTATTACTATTAACAGGTTATTGTGCCTTACGAATGCCGGTTAATGCTCAGGCGCCGGATATCCAATGGATGAAACTGATTGGGAGCAATGCAACAGAATACGGATATTCAGTTAAACAAACAGCGGATAGCGGATATGTTATTTGCGGCTCGACCGATGTTCATGGAACCCGGGATGTATGTCTGATTAAAACGAATTCGGCCGGAGATACGCTTTGGACCCGTGTTTATGGCGATGTAGGAGATGAAGAGGGTTATTCAATAGATATTACACAGGATGGAGGTTATATCATTACCGGAGTAACCAATTCATGGGGGAACGGGGGCAACGATGTGTTTCTGATAAAAACAGACAGTGAGGGTCATAGTATATGGTCAAAAACTTTTGGAAGTACCGGTGAAGATTTGGGGCGTAGTGTAAAACAAACAAACGATGGCGGATATATTGTAACCGGATGGTACTATTCGGTTCTGACAGCCAGTCAGGAACTGTATTTAATAAAAACAAATCAATCGGGAGATTCAGTCTGGATTAAAACATATGGCGGAAGTTCGGGCGAATATGGTTTTTCGGTTCTACAAACAAATGACAACGGATATATCGTCACAGGCAGAACAAATTCATACGGGAATGGCAATTATGATGTTTATCTAATAAAGACAAATTCTTCTGGTGATACCTTGTGGACAAGGACTCATGGGGGCGGTAACTATGATAGCGGTAATTCGATATGCGTGACAGAAGACAATGGGTATGTTATAGCAGGCCGCACTCAGTCGTTCGGAGCCGGCGGCCTGGATATTTACATTATTAAAACAAACCAAATCGGTGATACACTGTGGACAAGAACATACGGCGGCACGGATAATGACTACGGAGTAAGCGTGCAGCCAATGAGAGACGGAGGGTACATTGTAACTGGTTTTGGGCCTTATTATACAACCGATAAAGCTGATGAGGTAATTATTGTCAGAACTAATTCACAGGGAGATACAACCTGGATAAAAACAATCGGGGAAACCGGTTTGGACCAGGGTTGGGCAGTACAGCAAACATATGACGGCGGTTTCATTATCGCCGGGTTTACCGGTTCTTTTGGTGCTTTAAACTATGATGCGTTTTTAATAAAATTTCCTTTTTCTTTTTCACCGCCCAATCTTATAACACCCGCAAATAATTCTGTTTTACAGACACATTCACCTGAATTTAAATGGCAATCTGCTCTTTCTGCGGTTTCATACAGGTTTCAACTGGCGCTTGACAGCAATTTTATTGATTGTTTAGAGGATTTCTCTTTATCGGATACCACACATACAATATTTAGTCCTATAATGAATATCAGCGGCCATTACTGGCGGGTGAAAGCCTTTAATTCAGAGGGAGATTCTTCGGGTTGGTCGCCAATTTGGAAATTCCGGATAGGGAATCCGTGGATTGTTTCAACAACACCACCTCAGAACGCATTAAATGTGGCCGATTCCGCTAATATAGCTGTAAAATTTGCTTATGATGTGAATTCCTCAACACTTAACAATTCCACCATCAAAGTAAACGGCTCACAAACCGGATTGCATACAGGCACGTTTGCTTATGACGCCCCGTCTAAAACAGTGACCATCAATCCTGTCACTGATTTCAAACCCGGGGAAATCGTTACTGTAACACTTACGACCGGTATTCAAAACACAATCGGTGATCCGATGGAAAGCCCGTTTGGCTGGAGTTTCACGGTTGATGTTGAAGGTGGGAGCGGTGTGTTTTCAGAAAAAACCAACTACCCTGCGGGATCAACTCCGGCTTCAGTTTTTTCAGCCGATTTCGATTTAGACAGAGATATAGATTTGGCTGTTGCCAACAGACTTTCTAATTCGGTTTCGATCTATAAAAATAACGGAAATGGGATTTTTACTAACAAAATTGACTATCCAACAGCGAATGAACCTGTTTCTGTAATTTCATCTGATTTTGATTCAGACGGAGATATAGATTTGGCGGTATCAACTGTATCGCCATATCTTTCGGTATTAAAAAATAATGGTGACGGTACCTTTGCAATGAAAACGGATTATATGACTGCTGGTATGTGCTGGAATGTCACTTCTTCTGATTTCGATTCCGATGGTGACATTGATATTGCAGCAGCTAATTCCAGTTTATCAGCCGTTTCGATTTTTTTAAATAACGGAAATGGCACTTTTGCAGATAAAGATGATTATCCGGCAGGTAGTAATCCTACTTCATTAGTATCCGCTGATTTTGATTCAGACGGAGATATGGATTTGGCTGTAACAAACAATGAACCTTTAACCGTATCAATATTGATAAACAATGGCGATGGTGCATTTACAAAAACGAGCATTTATAATACCGTAAGCAATCCTTCTTCAATAATTTCTGTTGATTTTGATTCAGATGGAGATATGGATTTAGCTCTCGTAAATCTTGTTTCCGATAAAATATCTATATTCAAAAATATTGGAAACGGTGCATTTTCAAACAGGGAAGATTATGTTGCGACCGGAGATCCAAATTCTGTTTTTTCATCCGATTTTGATTATGACGGTGATATTGATCTTGTTGTATCTCATGCATATCAGGGTAAAGTGTCAATATTGAAAAATAATGGAAATGGCCTCTTTACAAATGATGGGTATTATTCTGCTGACAACGTGCCAGGTTCAGTTCATTCTGCCGATTTTGATTCAGACGGAGATTTGGATTTGGCTATTGCAAATTTATATTCTGCAAACATATCAGTTTTGAAAAATATTAACGCTACCCAAGACATTCACTTAAGAAATGATTCAATGACATTCGGAAAAACAAAATCCGGTACGTCAAAACAACAAAAAATATACATTATAAATAATGGTGGTAAACATGTATTACAATTAACCAGTATTACTTCTACCGATCCTTCGACCTTTACCCTTTCCTATACGGCTGACACAATACTCGCGCAGGACAGCATCGCCGTTACGGTGACTTTCAGCCCTGTCGAATCCAGATATTACAACGACAGCTTAACCATTCTGTCTAATGATCCCGATGAGCCTATTCTTTATGTAAAACTTACCGGCGCGTGCAGCCCCAATATTGATAGTGTTACTCCCGGCAAAAACTCGAATCATATATCTAATAATATAAATTTATCTGCCATGTTCAGCGGTGTCATGTTGAACAATACTATAAATTCCAATACAATCAAAGTCTTTGGCGGGAATTCCGGTTTTCATGACGGTACGATCAGTTATGATAACGGATCTCTTACGGCATCGATTAATCCCACGCGGGATTTTTTATATGGGGAAAAAATCCAGGCCGTCATCACGGATCAGGTAAAATCTTATCCCGACAGCATCGGCCTGACCGGAGGATACTCATGGAAATTCACGACCGGTACGCGTTTTGGCTCGGGATCATTTCGGGCGGATTCGTCATTTGAGACGGGATCCTCACCCATGTTCTGTGCATCTGCGGATTTCAACCTGGACGGTTTTCCCGACGCGGTTACCGCTAACAGCGGGAGTGGCTCGATCAGCGTGATGATCAACAATAAAAGGAACGGATACAACGCCGCGGTCAGTTATACTGTCGGAACTTCGCCCCAGGGCGTTGCCGTTTCGGACGTGAACAACGACGGCTATCCGGATATTTTGTGCGCGAATAACGGTTCGAATAATGTATCGGTATTATTGAATAACGGTAACGGGACATTCCAGTCTGCCGTCAATTATAATGTAGGTACCGGCCCGCGCGCCATACATTCCGCCGATCTGGATAATGACGGAAATATGGACATTGTCGCCGCCAATGTTTCATCCAATACTGTTTCGATCTTATTGAATAACGAGAACGGAACATTCGCCAGCGCCATCCAGAAAACCGCCGGCACCGCTCCAAGCGGCATCATCCTGGAAGATCTCGACCTGGACGGCGACATCGATATCGGCGTATCGAATAAGAACTCAAATAACATTACGATTTTGCTCAATGACAGCAGCGGCGTCGGTTTCAGCAGCACATCGACTGCAACGGGTACCGCACCGAACGGTATGATCGCTTATGATTTTGACGGCGACGGAGATGTTGACCTCGCCACCGCTAACGGGAGCTCCAATAATATTTCCATTCTGCTGAATAACGGCACCGGCACCTTCAGCGCGCCATCCCATGTGAATTCAGGCAAACAGCCGATATCCCTCTACGGCAATGATTTCAACGCCGACGGACATATCGATATCGCCGTTGCGAACTATGACTCCAGCAACGTCATCCTGTTTTCAAACAACGGATCAGGCGCGTTCGTACCGGCGGATACCGTCCGGCTGAACTTTTCACCCAGATCGGTTTCCGGACTGGATCTCAGCGGACAGTTCGGGGTGATCGACCTCGTCGCGGTGGAACAGGGAACCGGAAAAATCCATATCCTGAGGAACGAACTGCCCGGACCGGTCGGCGCATTTGTTTATATCAATTACGGTTCGTACCGCACCAACAACACCAGCGTTCACCTGACGCTGGGAGCGGGAAGCGCCGACTCGATGAAGATCTCCGGCGACATCACCGATCCTGCGGTCTACCTTCCTTATGATACCGTTCTGAACGTCCATTTAACCGGCGCTCAGGGCCCGAAACAGGTCACGGCAATATTCAAAAACGCACAGGGAAACGAATCATCCCCGGTCAGCGCATGGATTACTTTTGATGCCGTCGCACCGGGCTCACCGACGGGCCTTACGGCGGTTCGTTCCGGTTCCGGCGCCTTGTTGCAGTGGAATCCCGGTCCGGAAACCGACCTTTTTAAATACATCATCTACCGGAGCCTGACCGTAAACTTCATCCCCTCGGCCGCTGATTCCGTGGGTTATTCCTTCAGCCCGGATACAGAATTCACGGATACAACGATGAGTTCCGGAAACATATATTATTATAAGATTGTTGCCGTGGATTCCGCTTTGAACTACAGCTCTCCGGGCAACCAGGCGTCTCTGGACGCCATACCGCCTGAGGTTCCACAGGGACTTTACGCGCAGTACAACGGAACATCCATTCAGCTGAACTGGACGCTGAACAGTGATCCGGATATCAGGAAATACGTTCTGTACCGGAGCACTGTGAGTAATTTTATTCCGTCGCGAAACGATTCCCTGACGGCGGTCAATCACCCGGTTCAGGTTATTCAGGACATGACGTTCGTGCCCGGGAATGTATATTATTACCGGCTATGCGCCGTGGATACGGCATTCAATTACAGCGCGGCTTCAACCCAGACGGTCACCGACCTGAAACCCCCGGCCGCCCCGGCGGGTTTGTCGGAATCTCATACGGATTCGACGGTATGGCTCCGATGGACTGCGAATTCGGAACCCGATGTGGCGGGTTATATTCTGTACCGGAGCCTGACGGACGGGTTTACGCCCTCCTCCGGCGATTCAGCCGGGTATATTTCCAGGCCCGGTGCGGCCTTTGCCGATACATCGGTTGAAAGCGGACACGTTTATTTTTACCGTGCAGCCGCAAAAGACACGGCCGGCAACATAAGCCCCGCAAGCGTCCAGCTTCGGGTGGATATCGTTCTTCCTTCCATTCCCGCAGGCCTGGCCGTCGCATGGACCGATTCATGCGGCGAGCTGTCATGGAATCCTGTCAGCGACCCTGACGTCCAGAAGTATGTCATTTACAGAAGCCTGCAGAATCATTTTGTTCCCTCGCACGCGGATTCCATCGCATCCGTATCCGTTCCCGCTGCGAATTACAGGGACCGATCGGTCGTAAAGGGATATGTTTATTATTACAGAGTTTCGTCCGTCGATACGGCGAAGAATTACAGCCCGGCAGGAAACCAGGCCACTCTTGATTTTGAGCCTCCGAAGAATCTTCAGATCACGGTCAACAGCGGAGCCACGTCGACCGGGGATACAGCCGTGAACCTGACTCTCAGCGCCGAGGAAGCGGATTCCGTGAAAGTGTACGGGGATATCAGCGGCGGAACGGCTTTCCGCGCCTATCAGGAATCGCTGGGCGTTCACCTGACACCGGCGGAAGGGCTGAAAATCGTGAACGCCGTGTTCAAGGATTCGATGGGCAATCAAAGCAACTTCATCAGCGACAGCATCGTGCTTGTCAAATCGCTTCCGGCGTTATCGGTCCCGGTTACCTCTCCCCTTGCCGTGCAGGAGGGCAACGCGGTCCTTGTCCGGGATACCGTAAGGAACAGCCTCGATGTCCGGCTGGTATGCGGAAAGGGTTCTCAAACGGTAGGAACTATCATTCCCATGAATCTTGCGGGAAATGTGTTTTCGGCTTCGATCCCTGATACCATGGTTACAAAGGAAGGCGCTTGGTACAGGATCACCGCAGTCAACGCGCTCGGGCAGGTCAGCATTCCTTCGGACACGGGTCGTTTCAGTATTCCCGTTCTCATTTCCGCGTCTTCCGTTCCGAATATCCGTTCCGCAGGCGCCTACCCGGAGGGCATCCGGAGCAAGGGCTGGAATACCTACTCCGTACCGTACGGTTTCAGCGGCATCATTTCCCTGTCCGCCTTGCTGGGCGCCCAGGACACTTATACCGATAATCATATGCCGTATTACTGGTCGGCTTACAGCTATGACGCCGTTCAGCAAAAACTGGTTCCGGTTACCGAATTTCACACGAATCAGCCTTATTTCATTTATCATACACAGTCCACGCCGGTCCAGTTTGATAACTCCCTGACATCGCTGCAGAGCAACGATCTCAATCAATTCGGAAACATCACGCTGAAAAACAAATGGAACCTGATTTCATGGCCTTACGCGTTCCGGTCAACCTACATAAGGGACCCATTGAAAACAGGTCGTGTATGGGAAATGAAGAACGGTAAATGGACAGAGGCGGATACGCTGAAGCCTTATAAGGCTTATATGATATCCAATAAAACCGGACAAGATCTGACACTCAGGAATGCGATATCATTGCAATCCCCGATACCGGGAAAATCATCCGGTTTATATACATGGACCGTGCAGTTTAAGGCATCCGACGAATCATTCAGCGATGATGTCAACCAGATCGGGACATCATCCCTTTCTTCAGTGGGATCGGATCCTCTGGATGAGCCGGAACCCCCATCTTTCGGCGCCGGCATCAGCCTGTATTTCCTGTATGATATTAAAGAAAAATCCGGAAGATTATGTGACGATATCCGCAATGAAACAACGGAAGGACATGTATGGGACATGTTTCTGGTTAACCATGAAAAATCAGGACCTGTAACACTGACGTGGGAAAAAACGGCTCCGGATCATTTATGCGGCATATTGATTGATGTTACACAGAATACATCTATAGATTTGATGAAACAATCTGAATATGTCATTTCCAAAACAGATCGGACAACATTCAAGGTAATAGCGGGAAATTCAGATTACGTTAGGGATAAGTATGAACAAATTAAATCAACCTTACCGGATAAGTTTGCACTGCACTTCAATTATCCGAATCCCTTTAATCCAATGACCACAATACCGTTTGACATTGCCCGAGGTACAAAGGTTCAGATAAAGATTTACAATATGCTAGGCCAGGAAGTAACGACACTGGCCGATACGTATTATGAAACCGGGCGACATCAGGTGATATGGAACGGGAAAAATCAGTATGGGCAGACGGTCGCCAGCGGTGTATATCTTTGCAGGTTATCCGCAGGCGGATATGTTAAATCAAGAAAGCTGTTACTGGTGAAATAAACCGTAGTTCGCATTTACCTTTTCCCCGTCTTCAGGGACTTCGGGAGGCTGAAGGCGAAGGTCGATCCGCGGCCCGGGGTGCTTTCCACCCAGATCGTGCCGTGATGCAGCTGCACGATATACCTGGCTGTGTACAGGCCGAGGCCCGTTCCGGGCGTTTTCACGGTGGTCTGCAGCCGGACGTATTTCTGGAAAATCCTCTCTTTCTGCGTATGCGGTATGCCGGGGCCGCGATCCTTGACGCGGCACTCGATCAGCGTTTCGGTCTCGTCCAGTTCGATATCCACCCCGGTTTGCTCGTACGAATACTTGATGGCGTTGTTGAGGAGATTGTCGATTACTCGGGAGATCTTTGAACGGTCGCATTCGATCATCAGCGGCGTCGGAGTGTATTTCAGGCTGAAATGGATTTTCCGGGCCGTGGCCACGGGCTTCTGCAGCTGGATCCGTTCGGTCACCAGGGCCCTGAGGTCCGTGGTCTCGTACTTCAGTTCCATCTGGCCGCTGATCAGGTTGGATTCATCGAGCTGGTCCTGGACGAAATTCCGGAGGCTGGCCGAACTCCGCTTGATGATCTCCAGGAATTCCCGTTGCTTCGGGTCCGGCGCACCGCCTGCGATTCCGCTGAGCAGGACGTCCGCCGACTGCTTGATATTATCGAGCGGGCTCTTGAAATCATGAACCAGCTTATTGAAAAAATCCGATTTCATTTTTTCAAGCTCCTGCAGCTGCTCGGCCATGGTATTGAAAGAATCGGCCAGCTCGTCCATTTCCGAGAAAGCCCGTTGTTCGATGCGGGCCTCAAATTCGCCCCTCGCGATCCGGTATGAGGCCTCTTTCAGTTTACGGATGGAACGTATGATTTTCTGAAAATAATAAAAAATGAAAACAAGGATGAACAGAAGAGTCACTGTCCAGAATATGTATATGAGAATCTTGATCTGGACCGTCATCCGGTGGATGATGCTGAGCTTGTAAGCCGTCTGAAAGGATGATTGGGACCCGTAACTGTCGACGGCCAGTCTGATGCGCTCATACAGAGGATTGATCCTCCGCACCAGGGCTTCCCCGGCCATACCGGTTTTCCCCCGGTTTAAAAGAATGAGATACTGGTCCAGTTCCCTGCCGAGCGAATCCTGAAGCTGACTGACCACAACCAGACGGTCTGATTCGTTGAATGGTAATTCGTCACCGGTCAGCAGTGTATCGATCAGCTCGGCGCTCCTTGCGGACTCCAGCAAAAACAAGTCGAACCCATTCAGTCCGAACGATTCGGACAGCTGCCGGCTCAGAACCGAAAGGGACCGGAGCGAATCCAGGTTCCGGGAAGACTCTCGCTGTAATGACCGGATCAGCTGACGGTTCCGTTCGGATTCCTGAACGGATTTCATGTTGGAATGAAGAATCACCCTGGTCCGCAGGGCCTGCAGATTTTCCGTATACGCCCGGATGATAAGGCTTTTCCTGAGATCAATATCCGGCATGGAAGACTGAAGCCGGTCAAGCTGCTGGAGGTGGCTGAGAATGTAATACCCCGAAAAAACCCATACGGTAAGAATCAGCCCGAAGCTGATCAGCAGTTTCATGCGCAGGGACATGATGCGGGCGCCTCCGCGGAATTATATTTTCTCGATGAGAAACAGGGTTTGGTTGTACTCGACCGGCTGAGCGTTTTCCGCAAGGATCTTTGCGATTTTCCCGTTCACTTCCGATTCGATCTCGTTCATGATTTTCATGGCTTCGATGATGCACAGCGTCTGGCCGGGCCTGATCACCGTGCCAACTTCCGCGTAGGGTTCGGCGTCGGGCGACGGGGAACGGTAGAACGTTCCGACGATCGGCGATTTGACTTCGATAAAGTTGCCCGTATCCACCACATCGGGCGGACGTTCGGTCTTTGATTTCAGGATGGTTTCGGGGCTCTCGAACTGAATCCCCTGAGAAGGCATGCCCGACGGGTAATACACCGGAGCGGCCTGGGCCATCGGGGAGGGGTACGTTACGGACGTACCGGACGGATGCTTGCTGATGCGGATCCGGAACTTGCCTTTTGTCTTGGTTGCCTCATGCTCGATCTCAATTTCACTCACCTGGCTTTCATCGATCATTTTGATCAGCTTCTTCAGTTCATTGAGATCCATGGTGATGTCCTCGGTTAAACGGAAAATGGATTACTTGACCCGTTCCATGTATTCGCCGGAACGCGTGTCCACTTTGACGGAATCGCCTTCGTTGATGAAAAAAGGAACATTCACGGAAAAACCGGTTTCCAGCTCGGCCGGCTTGGTGCCGCCGGTCACGGTATCGCCCCTGACACCCGGCGCCGTATGCACGACTTTCAGTTCCACGGTGATGGGCATTTCGATGCTGACGACATTGCCTTCGTAGAACAGGATTTTCGGAGTGACGCCTTCCTTCAGGAAATGCGCGGCGTCACCCACGACTTCCGCGGGAATGCCTACCTGTTCGAAGGTTTCATTGTCCATGAAATGAAGCATGCTGCCGTCGTTGTAAAGATACTGCATATCCTTGGATTCGGTGCGGACCTCGTCGAGTTTGTCATGCGACCGGAATGTCTTCTCGATCACGCGGCCGGTTTTAACGTTTTTCAGTTTGGCAACGACAAATGCGCGCCAGTTGCCCGGATTTCGGTGCTGGAATTCGGAGACGACATATAAATTACCGTCCATTAAAATCGTCATGCCGGTTCTGAATTCGGATACGGATGCCATGGTTCTCCTTGGAACAGGGTTAGGGTTCTGTTTTCAGCTGTTCCGACAAATATAATTTTTAAAAGAATAAAGTCAATAAAAATGATTGTCCGCGGGGGAAGGATGCCCGGATTAGGATCCGTGAGGAATGTGCATGCCGCAGGAATCCCCGGTGCCGGTATGCCCGGCGATTATTTTCCGGCAATCCAGCGGATGATCCTGTACAGGATATACAGCCCGATGAGGCTGCCGATCACGATCAGGGCCGCTGTATTGTATTGTTCAAGAATCGCGTCGAAAACCTGCCAGTTGTCGCCGACGAGATACCCGCCGTAGATCAGGACGCCGTCCCACATGCAGGCGCTCAGAAGCGCGAGCGGGATGATTTTCCTGCGGTCGAGGTGCGCCATGCCCGAAAACAGCGAGATCACCGACCGGAGCCCGCTCAGGAAACGGTTGAACAGGATGACCTTGTACCCGTACTTATGAAACCAGTGTTCCGCCTTTTCGAACCCGGATTTCGGGAACCATTTCCAGTTTTTCCTGAGAAAATATTCCTTCCCGAAATGCATGCCGATCTTGTACATGGTCATGAATCCCGCGATATTGCCGAGCGTGGCCGTGGCGAACACGAGAAAATAATTCAGCCGCCCGGTGCCGACCATGTACGCGGCGAAAACCGTGACCGTATCTCCCGGGATGGGCGGAATGCAGTTTTCCAGGTATCCCGCGCAGAAAATGATCAGATAGATCCAGACGGAATCCAGTCCCCGGATCGCTTCGAGCGCGGCTTCCAGTGAAAAACCGTCAGACATAAAGACGCGTCCCGGATAAATTTATGAACACCGGCTTATTCCACATTCTGAAGCTGCTCGCGGATTTTTTCGAGTTCCTCCTTAACGGACACCACGAGGTGAATCACGTCGGACTTCGGCGATTTGGAGCCGATGGTATTCACTTCCCTGCCCATCTCCTGGACGATAAATGTCAGTTTCCGGCCGATCTTCGATTCCTGTCCGCGGATCAGGTTTTCGAACAGCGCGCAGTGGCTGCGGAACCGTACGATTTCCTCGGTAATGTCGATTTTATCGGCGATGACTGCGATTTCCAGGCTCATTCGCTGGGGATCGAGGTCGCTCCGGTTCAGGATTTTCTCGACGCGTTCGCGTAGTTTCTGCAGCTCCTCCGGTACGGCCTGCAGAGACGCGGCTTCGATCCGGTTCATCAGATCCGCGCACAGGGCGGTACGGTTCAGCAGATCCGCGCTCATCGAGGTTCCTTCGTTCCTGCGCATGTGGTTCAGTTCGGTCATCGCGTCGTCGATGGCGAGAAGGATTTCCTGCCAGAGCGCGTCGTACTGTTCGTCCTGGCCGTTGGGAGCGAAAATCTCAGGAAAGGTGAGAAGATGCTCCAGCCGGATCTCATCGCGGATGCCGGACTGACGGGTCAGTTCCCGCAGCATGGACGAGTACTGCCTGACCAGCGTGGGATCGATTTTCAGCCCGGCCAGCGCGTAATCGTCGGACTGGATATTTAAGTTCAGCGAAAGCTTGCCCCGCTCGATATGCTTTTTCACCCGCTCGCGGACTTCGGATTCCTTGTAGACGAACATTCTCGGGGAACGGTAGATCAGGTCCAGAAATCGGTTGTTCAGAGAACGCACTTCGATACTGATGGTGGTGTTTCCGGCGGATCTTTCGGATTTGCCGTAACCGGTCATACTGTTGATCATAGGGTGAAATTCCTTTTCAATTACAGGCTCGGTGATTATTTCATTTGATCCCTGAAAAACCGCGCGGTCTGCCGGAGACCGGTCTGGACGTCCGTTTTGGGGGTCCATCCGAGAATCCGCTCCGCCTTGCCGTAATTCAGTACGCTGCGCTGCTGTTCGCCCGGCTTGGCCTCGCCGTGGCTTTCTTCTGCGGGAGATTTCAGTTCGTCTCTCAGCACTCGGAACAGCGTGTTAACGTCCGTTTCGATGCCGGTCCCGATATTGAAAAAATCGGACGTCTCATGTTTCAGTGCCGCGAGGTTGGCCGCGACCACATCGTCGATGTACACGTAATCGCGGGTCTGTTTCCCGTCGCCGTTGATGACGGGCTGTTCCCCGTGAAGCATTTTCGCGCAGAAAATGGCGACCACGCCCGCTTCTCCGTGCGGATTCTGCCGCGGGCCGTAAACATTCGCGTACCGGAGCACTACATAATTCAGGCCGTACGTCTGCTGATAGAAGAACAGGTATTTCTCGCCGGTAAGCTTGGTGATCCCGTACGGGGAGCAGGGCCGCATCGGATGGCTCTCATCCGCCGGAAAATAATCCTGTTCGCCGTATATGGCCCCGCCGGTGGACGCGAAAACGAACTTCTTTACCCGGTGTTTGACCGCCATCTGCAGAAGGTTCAGCATGCCCAGAACATTGACGTTCGCGTCAAAGATCGGGTCCGCCACGGATTTCCGGACGTCCATCTGCGCCGCGTAATGGCAGATCACGTCAATCTTTTCCTTGTAAAAAATATTCTCAATTTTTACGTCCCGGATGTCCATTTCATAAAAAACCGCTTTCGGATGGATGTTTTCCTTTTTTCCCGTGATCAGGTTGTCCAGAATGACCACACGGTGTCCCTGTTCGATCATGGCGTCGGCGTTGTTGGATCCGATAAATCCCGCTCCGCCGGTAATCAGAATGTTCACGTTTCAGCTCCCTGTTGTTTGGGGTGGATGATTATTTTTTAGCGTTGTCAATTTAACAAGTTTTCAGGAACATACAATCAAAATTTCCATTCGGTCTCTTTTACAGGATGTTTTCCAGGTGCCCGATTTCGGGTTCAGCGTCCGACAATCTCACGGTGATCAGGTCGAACCGGCAGTCGCGGTCCGTGATTTCATACTTCCAGAGATAATGTTCCGCGCACCTCCGCAGGGCTTCCTGTTTGCGGGCCGGTATTCTTTCCTCGGGTTCTCCGAACGCGACGTCTTCGCCGGGACGGCTGTGCACGGTCTTGACTTCCACGAAGACGATACAGGTCCCGTGACCTGCAACCAGGTCGATTTCGCCGTTGCGGCAGCGGTACCGGCGGTTCAGGATTCCGTATCCTTTTTTTTCGAGGTATTCCGCGGCGATCTGCTCGCCCATGAGGCCCGTATCATGATGGGAACCCCGGCGCGTCATCACAGGCCGCCGAGGATCGTGCAGACCTGGTCCTCGATCTGCTTGATGCTTTCGTAGTAATCCTTCGGGAAATCAGTGGTCAGCATGCAGAACGCGACGACATCCCCGTTTTTCGTCCCGATATAACCGCTGAGTCCGCTGATGCCCCATAAATAGCCGATCTTCAGCCGGCTCCGGCCGGAGGGCCCTCCGTTTTTCCTGAACCGTTTCCTTTCCGTGCCGTCCACTCCCCCGATGCTCAGCGAGGAGACGAATTCCGAAGCGACGGAAAAGCGGTGATACATGTAATCCAGCAATTTTACGTGGACGCGCGGGGTCATTTTGTTTCTCGCGTCCAGTCCCGAACCGTCGGCCATGAACACGCCGTTCGTATCCAGCCCCGCTTTCGCCAGGAACTGGCGGATCGCGCGGATCCCCTTTTCATCCGTGCCGGGCACGCCGTATTCCTCCGCGCCCATGATCATGCACAGCTGGCCCGCGGCCTGGTTGTTGCTCCACTTGTTGATCCCTGAGATAATGTAACCCAGGTCGTAGGAATAGGTTTCATGAAACAACTTGCTTTTTTTCGGCACATAACCCTGCTTGACGGGCCCGGTGACGCGGATGCCCGTTTTCTGGAAGGTTTCCTTCAGAACGGTTGCGGCGTACACCGGCGGGTTGCTGACGCGTTTGTAAATCGAAAATTCCAGCTCATCCGAACCGATGGTTCCGCCGACATATGCGGTCATGATGTCCTTTCCGAACGACATCGACACGTTATTGTGATCGATGGTGACTCCGGCGCCCGAATCCACGGTCAGCGTGCGGTTGACGACGCGGAACATGGGGGATGAGGGTTCGACGAATACCTTGGCTGTATCGCCCTTTTTTCCGGGCCGGACACAGATGGTCACGGTATTGAAATTGAAGGACAGGGCGTTTCCCGGCGCGGCGTACGCGCGGTCATTGGTCATCGCGTTCGGGCTGTCCGAAAGGTACGAGTCATCGGCGACGATCGCTCCGCGGATTTCACGGATGCCCATGGAATGAAAATGATAAACCGTTTTCAGCATGATTTCCGTGGTAAAATACGGATCGCCGTACCCTTTGACATACAGCGGACCGTAGATCACGCTGTCCCTGACAGAATCCTGCACGAAAAAAGCGGTTTTGAAAAATCGGTTTTTGCCCCAGCGGTCGAGCGCAGCGGCGGTGGTGACAAGCTTCATGCAGGAAGCCGTGGAAAGCATGCTGTCGGCGTTTCGTTCGTATAAAACCTGTCCGGTGGACATGGATTGCGCGATAAAACCCTCGTTTGATTTCTGAATCAGCCGGTGGGAAAACACCCGATCGAATTTTTCAGAAACGGAATCCATATCCGCCTGCGTGTACATGCGCTGGGCGGCCGCGGACAGGGTGATCCACGACAATAAAATCATGATCTTTGATACACAGGCGGGTAACGTCATGCGGAAAATCAAAAAGCCGGCAGGTAAGGATTATTTTCCGGGATCGGAAGTTTGCTGGGCGCGGGGAATGAACTGGTAAACACGTTCACCCGGCCTTACGAGACTGTATTTCTCTCGCGCGACCTTTTCGATATACGTCAGGTCCCACTTCAGCCGCTCGCGTTCCGTCATGAGCCGTTCCTGCTCCAGCGTCAGCCTTTCGATCTGGGATTCAAGCTGGTGCTTCTGGCCCGCGATGACCACGCGCTGGTACACGCCGTAGGGTCCGGTCAGAACGGAAATCAGAATGATGATTCCCGCGATCCACAATAAGATTTTTTTCTTTCTGACGGTCTTATACCAGGATTGAATTTGTTTTTTTTCAGCGTCCATATTCTATATCCCTATCAGCGTGTTATTCACGCTGATATTATAATGAACCCAATTCTTATTTCAAAATACTATTTCAAAAATAACATCTTTTTTGATTGAGTCCGATTGCCGGCCGTGATGCATTAAGTGTAAAGCCCGCCGGTATTATCCACGGCCATATACGGCTTGTCCTGATTGTATTCATAATTCACGGAGACGAGGATGTGCTGCCAATTAATACCATAATCAGGTGATTTTGAAATATACACGGGGCCTCTGCCTCCGTTATCGTTACGATATGTATTGTAACAATAATACGTATTCCCATACCT
The DNA here is from genome assembly GCA_964410965.1 of uncultured Bacteroidota bacterium. Taxonomy (GTDB): domain Bacteria; phylum CLD3; class CLD3; order SB21; family JBBIRG01; genus JBBIRG01. Next base: position 244,956 of record CAYPIY010000005.1, read on the forward strand.
GTCAAATCCGCAGGAAGGGTCGAAACCGAATCTAAAAGGATGTCGATTTATTCCAGTAATGGTATCAATTTTAAACCAATTTAGACCTCCATCGCTTGATATGGCATAGCCTGCCTGAGATCGAATATTAGATTGAAAATCATTCCATGTCGCGATCATATACTTTGGGTTAATCGGACTAACGGCTATAGCAGTTTCATGTTGGTCTGAGGTTAGATTTGCAACAGGATTGATAACAACTTGTGCAAATAGTGGTGATGCAAATAAAATCATAGCGATGATGTAACTTACCTTTTTCATAAAACCTCCTTTTACTTGATGTAAGTGAGTTTTTTAGTTATAGACCCACAAGACGTAGATAATTTATAAATATAAACACCGGAAGAATAATTAAGAAAATTTATATTTAAATTGTGGTAACCACTATTCTTAAAACCAGAAAAAATTGTCTTTACTTTTTGACCTAGAACATTAAACAATTCAAGTTTGATATAACCACTTTTTTGCAGGAAAAAACCTATACTTGTATTGTTATTGAAAGGATTTGGATAATTTTGATATAAAATGAATTGATTCGGATTGCTTGAAATATTATAAGGAATATCAATTATCAAATTATTTTTAACTAACCATATCTCTTCAGCCGCTCCTAAAACCATTATTTGATTTTTCACATCCATAGAACTGCAGGGAAGATTTCGAAAATATCCAATCAATAAAGGATTTACGGGGTTATTAATATTTAATATCGCGATATTTGCGCTCGTGGTATCGGAAAAAGGATAAGTTATGTATGCAAAATTATTTTCAACGACGATACGGTTGCCGGATAGTCGTAAAAAACTTACTATTTGGGGATTTGATCCATTAACGTTATCTAATATGTATAAACTATCATCTTCCAATATAAATAGCATTGAATCATTTTGCGCCAAGTAATTTATCCATGTGTATGGAAACAATCTTTTAATTAAATATGGAGATGAAGGATTAATATAGTTAATTATTGCAACTCCTTTATCATTACTTCCTAAATAAATAATGCTATCATTTGCTATTACGTTTTTCGCTAGAATATTATCCTCATATACGCCCAGCGAAAATGGAAAAGTCGAATTACTTACGTCAATAATTTCTAAAACAGAATCACAACCATTGATTGATTGAGTAATTAAAACCTTATCATGAATATAGTCTATTGTGTTAGGAACCCATACCCCGGCATTAAATGATTTAATCATTCCAACAAACCGGCTTGAAATATTGGGTCGATTAATGTTCTGGCAATTAATTATATACATACCTCTTGCTGTATCGTTAGATATATAATCATTTCTGCAAATAACATAAGCGAAATCGTCTTGGACATCTATAGCTCTTGCATAACTCCCCGTATTGACATTTGCAATTTCCTTTGGCTCGTATTGATTTGAAATATCAAGTATCCACATTCCGGATAAACCCGAAGCGACGAATGCCAAATTATTTATTACTTTTATATCTGCATTTTCATTACCAGTAGCAAAATAACTGATTTGTTTTAATGAATCCGGATTCTCTGCTTCAATCAGCATCATGCCGGAATGAACATCGGTTATTAACATGCCGCTATCGCAGCGCACATAACCATAATAATGCGTCAAATTATTCGAACTGTAATAATCCCTCTCGACAGGCATCGCGGGATTGGATATATCAATGGAATATAAACCTCTCTTCTCCGTTGCGTATACTATGTTATCATATACTACCGCTTCAATGATACCTGTCTGTGTCAAAGGCATAACCGCTATTCTAATTGGACTAAATCGATTGCTAACCGAATACACTAAAAAACTATCATCCATGGTACTCACGAATAATAAAGTATCGTACACCGTTAAATCCGATACTCGCTTTTCTAATGAATATAAATAACTTTGCGGCTGGTCGGGATCGGCCACATCAATCATGGAAAAACCGTCCATCTGGCGGCCGTTGGCGTAAACTGTTTTACCCTGAACGGTAAGATTGGTAGGCAATTCATCGCCCGTAAAATAGGTACTGCCACGTAAATAGGGATTCGAAGGATTGGAAATATCCACAATCCTCAGATAACAACCCCAGTTTGTAACATAGGCGAATGAGTCGCTCACCGCGAGATGCCATCCCTGCGCATTCACGCTTCCAAGCAAAGAAGGCTGATTAGGATTGGATATATCAAGGATGAGTAAATATCCTCCTGAGTTAGCGTAGAGAAGATTATCTTTAACGACTAATGCGTCAATGATACCTCCGCCGGTCATATATTCACCGATGATTGCCGGAGTCTCAGGATTGCTGACGTCTAAAATCTGTATGAGTGAACCATTGCCAATATATGCGTAAGGCAAATGTATGTCTACGCCTCCGCAGGCTCCCCACGCCCATCTTCCAAGCATTGTAAGTACGCTGTCATCCATGGGTTTCTGGAAATTGTTCTGTTGTTTTTGCCGGTGTTCATACTCTTCGCGCATGCGTTTAATGTAAAAGTTATCTTCAATCGAGCCCTGCGCAATTACCGGCTGTGAAAACATTATGAACGTAAATACGATGAATAATAACCGATTCATAGAATTGTCCTTTTTTATACTCCAGCAAACGTAGATTGGTACTGTTAATGTAAGTCAGGGAAATGGGAAAAGCAAGCGGGGGCGATATCTTTCCACACCACATATACTCTTCCATCATAATCTCCGCCGGTATTATCCACGGCCATGTACGGCTTGTCTTGATTGTACATATAATTCTCTGAAACAAGGATATGCTGCCATGAGGTTCCATAATTGGCTGATTTTGAAATATAAACAGGACCTTTAGGATAATTATTTTGAGGATCATTCCAATATGTGTTATAGCAATAAAATGTATTACCATACCTGTCAAATCCGCATGAAGGATCGAAACCGTATGTTAAATTATCACTGATGTTCTCCATAATACTTTTTTTAAACCAAGTATGACCACCATCAGATGAAATTGCATAGCCGGGTTCAGATTTAATATTCGATCTAAAGTCATTCCATGTCGCAATCACATATTTCGGATTGATGGGACTAACGGCAATAGACGTTTCATGCTGATCTAACGCACCCCAGGTAATCGAATCAATTTGTACTTGCGCGTTTAAACTTAACGTCAGAGCCAATAAAAGAAAAGCAAACTTTTTCATCACACACCTCCTTGTTTTATTTGATGAATGTTACCTTCTTATTAACAACACCAATCGAAGTTTTTAAAGAAACAATGTAAATTCCGGAAGATAAATTTGAAAAATTAAGATCAACTTCGTGAGTACCTTTTTCAACATAACAATTGATTATAGTCATAACTTTCTGACCCAACACATTAAATACATCTAATTTAATTTTTTCATTCTTAGGCATATTAAATGATAATCTAGTATTGGAATTAAACGGATTTGGATAATTATTTAATGAAATAGTTTTTTTAATGCTATTTTCAATGTTTTTTATATCCACAATCAGGTTATTTTTAAAAATTAATAAACCTTTTTCGCCCGTTATAATGTAAACCATATTTTCTTTTGCAACTATTGAATGGGCATCAAAATTTGCCTGAAGCGGGATTTCATAGGGGTCAAATGGATTCTCAATATTAAACATACCCATTTCTTCATCTGCCCAATACGCATATTTTTCATCTACAAATAATTTAATTTGACTGAATGATCCATATGTTCTATCTGCATAACCCAATATAATTGGTTGAATTGGATTTGAAACACCCAACACAAAAAACGTATCAATTCTATCTGTATATAATATTGAATCTTTTAATAAAAGCCCCCATACCTCTTGACCATTAAAGAAATTTGCAACTTCAAAGGGCTGATTATTTCTATAATTTAAAATTCTCATTCCATATTGGAATGTTCCCATATAAATGATTGTATCCGTAACGGCTATATCATAAGGAGCGTAAATATTTGATTTGTATACTCCAAGTTGATATGGCGAATAAGGGTTCTGTACATCAACAATTTCTAATATAGTATCATTTATGCTTAAATATTGTGTTAGAAATATTTTATTACCAAACTTCGCTATATTATTTCGTACATAGGCGCCGGTTGTATAGGCTCTTATAATACCCCGATAATAACTAATAATTTGAGGTTGGTTTATATTCGAATAATCTATTATATATAATCCCCTCGGATCATTGGCAACAAAATCATTTCTGCAAATAACATAAACAAAATTACCTTCCACCTCGAGGTCAACTGCGCAACTGCCGGTATTAACATTTGATATTGTTTTTGGGTGGTATGGATCAGAAACATCTAATATCCATAATCCTGAATTTGCGCAAGCAATAAGGGCTAAACTGTCTTTTAACTTGATATTAGAAAGAGCTGCCGCCGTAGCGAAAAAACTAATTTGCTTCAACGAATCAGGATTTTCAGCGTCTATTAGCATCATGCCGGAATAGACGCCGGTAATAATCATACCGTTATTGTAATTTATTCCGCCGAATGAGTGAGTTAAATTATTTGAAGTATAGAAGTCTCTTAATACAGGCATACTGGGTTCTGAAATATCGAAGCTATATACGCCTCCTCCGCCTGTGGCAAAAACGATGTTGTTATGTATCGCCGTATTATATATTTCACCATGGGCAGCAAGTATATAACCCAATTTTACGGGCTGCAGCGGTTCTGCAACGGAATAGACCAACAAGCTGTCATTAAGTGTGCTGACTAACAATAGACTATCATAAACAGATAAATCTGAAATGTTAGCTTCCATCTCAAATGTGTAACTTTGCGGGTGATCCGGATCGGCGACATCCACGATAGAAAAGCCATATCCTTGCATTCCGTTCGCATAAACAGTTTTTCCATTTACTGCAATATTGGCAGGTAGTTCATCCCCCACAACAAATGTACCGCCTCGTAAAAATGGATTTGATGGGTTGGATATGTCAATAATCTTCAGATAACAACCCCACGTCAACGAATAAGCGAATGAATCCCTCACGGTTAAATTCATTCCTCCGGTTTCAACACTTCCTGATAAAACGGGTTGATTCGGATTTGAGATGTCGAGTATTAAGAGATATCCGGCCGTTGAAGCATATAAATATTGACCTCGAACATCCAGTCCGTTAATTATGTCGCCATTGGTTAAATATTCACCGATAATCTCCGGTGATTCAGGATTTTGTATATCTAATATTTGAATAGTGGGCCCGTTGCCGATATAAGCATAGGGCAAATGAATATCCACGCCTCCGCAGGCGCCCCATGCCCATCTTCCGAGTAATGTAAGCACGCTGTCGTCCATGGGTTTCTGGAAATTATTTTGTTGTTTTTGCCGGCGTTCATACTGCTCGCGCATCCGTTTTATGTACATATTATCTTCAAGCGAGCTCTGCGTAAATAGGGGCTGTGAAAAGATCAAGAACCCAAATACGATGAATAATAACCGATTCATAGAATTGTCCTTTTTTATACTCCAGCAAACGTAGATTGGTACTGTTAATGTAAGTCAGGGAAATGGGAAAAGCAAGCGGGGTACCCTTTTATACCTGCAAATTTAGTTATCCGCGACAGCCGCTTGATTATACGGCATTCAACCGATCGTTCGTTTTCTTTCCCGAAGCACCCAATATCCCAGTGCGCCAAGGAACACAGCGGCAACCGCGCTCATCCAGACAGGAATTTCAATGCCGTCCGCGATCACCTCGATCTGAAAAATGAACCGGAGAAATTGAAGGATTGCGATTAAGGCCAGAAACAGCCCGGCCGCTAACGACGCAGGTTTTTTCATATTATCACCTCCTTACATCAATTTAACTTCCTGACCGAAGAAGCGCAATAAAAAACCCGTTACGGAGATAACGGGTTTTTCACGGACTGATTTGCTTGAACGCTACTTCATGAGTATCATTTTTTTCGTGATGCTCCGGTTACCGGAAACCAGCTGGTAAAAATACAGGCCGGATCCCACGGGCTTGTTCTGCCTGTTTCTTCCGTTCCACATAACCTGATACATCCCCTTATCATGCAAACGATCGGTTAAGAGTGTCACCTCCTGGCCGAGCAGGTTCAGGATCCTGATTTTATAATGCCCGGCTTCGGGAATCTCGTACCGGATCGATGTCGCCGGATTGAAAGGGTTCGGATAATTCTGATGCAGCGTCAGTTTCCGGGGATTCGTTTCCGCCGGCTCGCCTGCCGCCACAGATGCCTGTACAAGGATCTCATTGCTTTTGCCGCTCACATTGTCATGGATATCCGCCACCGTTACAAAATAATAATAAGAGACGGACGGAAGCGCGTCGGTATCCTCAAAAACCGTGTCCGTGACGATTCCGGCGGGCATCAGCGTGTCGGGATTTGCGCCGGACTGACGCGACCTGTAAATCATATAATGGCTGAAATCACTGTCGTACGAGGCTTCCCAGTGCAGTTGAACGGCATTCCCGGACACGTTGCCGGCAAGCCTTGACAAAGGAACCGGCGCGATATTGTCCAGGGAATAACCGCTGTCGGGGCGCGAATCGTAAAACAGGTTGGGATCAGCGGTATGAGCGGATATGAGAAAATAATGCTTCCCTTCCGTCCGGGAGGATGAATCGTACAATGTCAAACAGGTCATCGCGTACTGGCTCCATCGGTGCGCGGGCACATTAACGAGCCATTCCCACACGAATTCGCGGCCGTCCGTACGCCGGTATGCCTTGCCGGAAAAATCAGAGGTGAGATCCTTCAGACCGGTGATCTCGTTTTTATCAAACCCTCCTTCGTCCGGCAATGCCCGCCAGACGCTGTAAAACGTAACATCGCCCAGATTGGTGTCCAGATCGGATGCCTGCCACGTCATGTAAATTTTTCCGCCCTGGTCATTGGGCACGTCTTTGACGTATGAAATATGAGGCGAATGCTCCTGCGCGGTCGTAAACGAACCGGTTTCCGTGCGTTCCGTTCCCATCGAATTGGACGCGGTGATTTCATAAAAATAGCGTGTATCGGGAATCAGTCCGCTGAGGCTGTGTTGCATCGCATAGACCGTTCCGGGACCGATTGAAACCGGATCCGCGCTGTTTGCGCAGGACGTGTCGGCTCCCCAGCTGAAATATGCCGTCGTATACAGGCTGTTTGGGTTTACGGTTCCGGCCAGTTTTGCCGATGCAGGATAGACATCTGTAGCCGGCAGGAGGATGACTCCGGGCCGCGCACCGGCAGTGACAAAAACCTGATCCACGGTAAACATCGTATCCACATGATTAAGCGCCATGATCCGGTAATGGTATTCCGTCCCCGGATCCAGGGACTGCAGGTTAAACTCGACGGGCACTCCGATTGCGCTCTGGCCGATATATTGCAACCCGGTTGCGCTGCCGTACGAGTCCGAGGTTCCGTATTCGACCCATGCGTACGTGGAATCGCCGTTGGGATTGATTACAGCGCCGATGATGCAGCTGTTCGTATCAATCACGGATTCTTCATAGGAAACAATGACCGGCGCTGAAGGGCCGGAGCCGAACGGTATCATGTTTTTATTCACGGACATCACCCGCACGGCCACCGGATGGATCTGCTGACCGCCGCTGACCTGGTTTCCGGTATAGGGATCGCAGTTGTACACGACGACAATTTTCTGGTCCAGCAACAAATCCTTCGCGGTGGAAGGGAATGTCATATCCCAGCCGGTCAGGTTTGCGCCGAGGTCCACCGGGTTGCCCCAGGTAATGCCCTGATCGTCGGACGCGCACGCGTAAACATGATAATAGGATTTTCCGTTCGCATCCCGGTCGCTGTTGTTGTGAATGCCCTGAAAAACCATGTAAAGGTTGTTTCCATTGTCGACCGCGCAGCTGGGCAGTCCGAGATAGCCGATCGGCTGGGCGTTATTGCTGATGTCCACGCTGTCCCCTACGGGCAGTTCAGCCGCGAACACGACATCGTTCGATCCGGAGGTTTCGCTCCAGTGCATGATTTTGGCGGTGGCGTCAAAAACGTCATCGCCGTTTGCGAGGTGATGATACGTGCTCCAGAAGCAATGGATCTTGTTCTGATGGTCGATGACGACGTACGGATCAAAATAGGCCCTTTGCTGGTCCGCGTTGACGGTATCGGCGATGACCTGTGAAGTCCAGGTGTTTCCGGCGTCGGTGGAGACGAACAGATACAATTTTCCGATGATTTTAGAATACGAATCATCAAACGTGGACTGTACGACCGCGACCTTGTTTCCCCGCGCGGCAATGCTGTAGGCGTCAGAACGGAAATGGGTTGAATCCGCTACCGGAGGAACGGATATGCCGGAGAGTTCCACATCCAGTTTCTGGACGGTGACGGTGTTATCGTTGTTGACTTTGATCCTTGTGTATTTTACGCAGTTATTAGGGGAAGATCCGAAACCCGAACAATTAATGGCATGCAGTGTATCCCCCGCTGAAGTCATTTTGGAAAAATAATACTGCGATCCGTCCGTGTAGTTGCTGAATATTCCGTAATTCGGTACCTGGCTTACGCTGACATAATTGCCGGTATGGGAATACAGGATTTCTCTTCCGTCCCGTACGGACGTGATTTCAGACCAGCCTTTCCGGGCCGGTTCCACGCGTGCCCACGGTACGGACCATTGGGTGCCGTCATACAAAGTGTAATATGATCCTCTCAGGTTCCATGCGGCATTTCCGTCGGAAAGGGAAGCCATGCGCCCGATCGCGATATAATCGTACGGGTATAAGCAGACATTATGCGGCGCGGAACCGTTCCCGAGATAATCGTAATAGGTGTAACCCACGGAATCGCCCGGGGGGATTCCGGCTGTCAGGGTCTTGTACGGAGTGGCCGGCATGGCACGGGCAGCGGCCGCACCGTCCTCCACATTCATGACTTTTACGGGAAATGAGTTTTTCTGCTGGGACATGCCCGGTCCGGTCAGCATGATGCCGCAAAGCAATGCCGGCAATACGACGGATTGAACATAGTTCATACGATTCTCCTGATTTTTTTCAAAACAATTACTCCTAAAACGCGCTGATATTTGCGCTACAATTCAATTATAAAAAAAGACTGCTGAAAATCCAAGAAGAAAATTCAGCAGTCTGAAAAAAAAAAATAAAATCCGGAAGGATCAGCGTTTGAATGCCTTGCGGCCCAGATACAGCGCCTGTTCGCCGAGCGAATCCTCGATGCGCATCAGCTGGTTGTATTTGGCGATGCGGTCGGTTCGCGAGGCGGAACCGGTCTTGATCTGGCCGGTGTTCAGCGCGACGGCGATGTCCGCGATCGTGGTGTCCTCGGTTTCGCCCGAACGGTGGCTGATGACGGTGGTATATCCCGCGCGGTGCGCCATCTGCACGGTGTTCATCGTTTCCGTCAGCGTGCCGATCTGGTTGACCTTGATCAGGATCGAGTTGGCGACGCCCATGTCGATTCCTTTGGACAGATACTTGGGATTGGTCACGAACAAATCATCCCCGACGAGTTGGATCTTGCCGCCCAGGGTATCGGTCATGAGTTTCCATCCGGTCCAGTCGTTCTCGGCCATGCCGTCCTCGATGGAAATGATCGGGTAATTTTTCACCCACGTTTCCCAGTATTTGACCATCTGGGCGGGCGTGAGCTTGGACTGGTCGGATTTCTTGAAGACGTACTTGCCGTTCATGAAGAACTCGCTGGCGGCGGGATCGAGCGCGATCATGATTTCTTTTCCGGCCTTGTAGCCCGCGGCGCGGATCGCCTCGAGGATGACCTCGATCGCTTCCTCGTTGGACTTGAGGTTCGGCGCGAATCCGCCCTCGTCGCCGACGGCGGTGTTGTATTTCTTTCCTTTCAGCACGGCTTTGAGGTTGTGGAAAATCTCCGCACCCATGCGCAGCGCCTGCTGGAAAGAAGTCGCGCCGACCGGCACGATCATGAATTCCTGGAAATCGACGTTGTTGTCGGCGTGGGCTCCGCCGTTGAGGATGTTCATCATCGGGACGGGCAGGGTGTTGGCCTGCTTGCCGCCGAGGTACTGGTACAGCGGAAGACCTATTTCGGAGGCCATGGCCCGCGCGCAAGCGAGACTGACGCCGAGGATCGCGTTGGCGCCGAGTTTCGATTTCGTCGGCGTGCCGTCGAGGGCGATCATTTCCAGATCCAGCCCGGTCTGGTCTTCGGCGTCGTAGTGCGACAGGTGCTTGGCGATTATCGTATTCACGTTCTTCACGGCTTTCAGGACGCCCTTGCCGAGGAACCTCGTTTTATCGCCGTCCCGGAGTTCCACCGCCTCGTTTTCGCCGGTGGACGCTCCGCTGGGGACGATCGCCCGGCCGAATCCGCCGCCGTCCAGCTGGACTTCGACTTCCACCGTCGGGTTGCCGCGCGAATCGAGCACTTCTCTCGCGTAAATGGAATGTATGCAGCTCATGGTCTTCTCCTTGAAAAATTCATTGAGGGTTATTTATTGCGAATCCTGTTATAATCGGCAAAGCGGACCAGGCCCGACCGTGCGTCCGATTCCGGAAATTCCGAAAGGGCGCGGGCGGCCAGCCCGGCGTGATAACTGATCTTCTCCTCCGCGTATCCGAGCCCTCCGTGCCGGTTTACAAACTGGTGAATGTCGCGGATATCCTGGGCGTGCAGTCCGTGGCGGATTTTCGATAAAACGGAACGGGCTTCCGAGCGGGTGGATTGTTTCAGGGCATGAAGGATCGGCAGGGTCAGGTTGCGTTCTTTCAGGTCGCGGCCCTTGGTCTTGCCGATGATTTTCGGGTCGCCGGTGTAATCGAAGACGTCGTCGCGGATCTGGAAGGCGATGCCGGCGTGCAAGCCGTATTCCCGCAGGGCTTTCCGGGCGGAATCGTTCCCGTCGGCGGTGACCGCGCCGAGCTCGCACGCCCCGGAAATCAGCGCGCCGGTCTTGTCGGAGATCATGCGGAAATAAGTGGCTTCGTCCATATCGAGTTTCCGGCTGCGCTCGTTCTGGACCAGTTCGCCCTCGCTGGCCCGCCGTGCGACTTCCGCGATCAGTTCCGTCGCCTCCTGCCTCCGTACGTCCGCCATGCTGATCAGCGCGTTGGCCAGCAGGTAATCGCCCATCAGCACGGCCACCTTGTTGTTCCAGATCGAGTTGACCGACGGCAGACTGCGTCTCATGTCGGCCCCGTCCACGACGTCGTCGTGGATCAGCGTCGCGGTGTGGATCAGTTCGATCGTCATCGCGGCGGAATACGCCTCTTCCGGTACGCTTCCGCCGCAGCACTTGGCCGAGAGCAGCACCAGCCCGGGCCGGAGGTTCTTTCCCCGGGCGGATATGATGTAGCGGGCCACGGCGTCGATCAGCGGGACCCGGGACTGCAGGCGGGTCCTGAATTTTTTCTGGAACAGCCTGAGTTCGGAACGGACAGGCCTGAAAACGTGGTCAGCGGTCATGCAGTCATCCTTTTTGCCGTAGCTCGGTTTCGGTTCATGCGGTCCCGTGAATGTAATTTTTTATGCGAATCATTGCAAGCGATTTGTTTGGGACTGAAACGTTCTCAGTGCTGCAGGGTTTTGAAGAACACGGCCGCGAGAAAACCGAGCAGGGTGGACAGCCCGGTCAGCGAGCCGCCTTTGTAAGCCGATTCCGGAAGCATCGTCTGGGCGATCATCGTCAGCATCGCGCCGGCGGCGATGCCCTCGATCAGCGCGAACGTCCCCGCGGGCGTTTCCTGCATCGTGATGTTCCCGGTCCAAGCGCCCAGGCCCGTAAACAGCATCAGGCTCACCCACATCAGCAGGATCCGCTTCATCGGGAACCCCTGTTCCCGCATGCCGGCCGAACTCGAAAGCGCCTCGGGAAAATTCGACAGGAACAGCCCGGCGATCAGCGAGAGGCTCACCGGCGCGTGGATCATGCTCACGCCGATCACCAGCGATTCCGGAATGCCGTCGAGAAAAACGCCGAGGAAAATCGCCAGCGGCGCGCCCGGATGCTGCTGGACCGCCTCCTTGATATCTGTGCGCGTGGGCAAAATGATTTTCTCGTCGATGTACCGGTAGGCTTTCTTGGACCATTGTTTCCGGCTGTGCGCGTCGATGACGTTTTTATCGTGCAGGTCGGTCAGACGGTTTTTCGCGATCACCGAAAGGTTCATCGCGACCGAGGGATGGGCTTTCGCGAGCCGGTCGAAGTGCTCTTTCAGGATCACCCACGTCCGCGTGTCCTGCGCCGCGACGGCCGTCATCGTCCGCATCTCCCCCGTAATCAGCCCGATCTCGCCGAACACGTCGTTATCCCCGAGATCCGCAATGCGCTTCATCTGGTTTTTAATGTCCACAATTTCGACATGGCCGTGATCGATGATGTAGAAACTGTCCGACGGTTCGCCCTGCCGGATGATGGTGGAGCCTTTCGGGAACGTTCGCGGCTGGATGTAGGGCAGGAGCGTCTGGATATCCGCCGGCGGAAGATGGCGGAACAGATCGATCCGGCCCAGGCGGTCGGACAGTTCCCGGCAGGATTCGATTTTTTTCTTTTTCAGGAACTGGATAGTGGTCGAGGCTTTGCGCAGAAACCCGCCCTGGTGGCTGATCACCCGGTCGAGTACAAGGAACAGCAGTCCGCCCAGTATGCATCCGGCCGCGAGCGGGTAGAAATGCCCGTGACTGATGGCCGGGGCTACCAGATCGAGCGTCAGCGCCGCGATCAGCGCTCCGCTGCCGAACGCCATCAGGAACGCCGTGGTTTTGTCGCCCGGCCTCCATACCAGCAGCGTCAGCGCCCCCAGCGGAAGCGAGACCGCGCTGATCAGCCCGAACCAGAATGCGGTCATTGATGGGTCGTTCATATCCGAGTCCTTAGGTTAATGGAAACGTTACCGTAACAGCCTGCCTGGCCATGCCGTGATCCGCCTGACCGTGAAATATACTCATATCTGAGATCATATCAAAAAAATATTTTGAAGGAAGCGTATCATGGCAGGCGATTGATCTGTGCCTCTTCTGCCTCCATGAATATGTACGCAAGTCAGTGACTCCCCGCAAAGAATCCGGATGTGTTTACCTGCCGAGCGGATATTGCCGGAGAGGCAGTCATTCGCGGTGAATCCGGACACGGATTTGGAACAAAACGAATCTTGTTTCGTAATATGCTTTTAATACCAGCCTGATTTACATTTGGTAAAGGAATCATTATGAAATTTACGCCGGCCCGATCATGGATTTTCGTAATCACTTTCGCTTCGGCACTGCGACTGGAAGCGCAAACCAGCCGGTCGCTGAGTGAGACGACTGACATTTATACAAAGTCGATTCTGAACCGTGATTTAAAAACGCTTTTCACGACGGTTACGGATAACGACACCCTTCTGTTTTTCTCAACCGACGGAACATTATTTCATTCACGTAAAGAGTATGTCGATTACCATGCTGAGTGGTTCAATGAAAAAGACTGGACCATATCCTTTAATACCATCGCCGTCAGCGAAGGCGCGGATTACGGTTTTGTGAACGTGCTTTTTAATTACCGGAATTTATTAACCGACGGACGGTATTTTGATATGGAATCGTATATGACGCTAATTTTCAGGAAAGAAAGCGGGGCGTGGAAAGTTACTGAAGATATCCGCACGCCGGTCAGCCGTACATTTCTCAATAATGACAAGACTCTTTCCTATACCAGGGAACAGGAATATTTTTTTAAGACCGTTAAAAACCGCCGGACCATACGGAAATTCAAATCCGATTCAGTACCGACCGGGCACATCATCAAAATCCTCGACGCAGCGCGTATGGTTCCCACCTCGGGCAATCAGCAGCCATGGAAATTTCTTGTCATCCGTGACCGAAATAAAATCGACACGCTGAAAAACCGCGCGGTCCTGTGGTACATGGATTATTATCGGTTGGTCGCACAGCCTAACGACGACGATCTGAAAAAAACTCAGGACGCTATCAGTAAAATCATTCCGAATGTCCTTTCGGCGCCGGTGTACATCGCGGTACTGGTTGATTCATTGTCAACGTTTCCCGAATCCGTCATTCCGGAAGGCGCGATGGCAGCGGCGCAACTGATGCTTTCCGCGCGGGCGCTGGGATACGGCACCGGCTATTACACGACATTTTTTCCCGAAAAACACATGCGGCCGTTTTTCGGTATTCCGGATCATTACAAACTGATCTGTTTCACGCCTCTCGGAATCCCTGAAGCCTGGCCCGACCCGCCGAAGAAAAAAGAATTAGGCGGCATGATCATGTTCGAGGAAATTAAATGAACGGATCAGAAGCTGAATGAAATCCTCAGGACACTGATCATCCCGAGTAAGCGTACATAAAAATACTGTCGGTTCGGGACGGTTTTCTGCGTTATGAAAACGCAGATACAGCCGAAAATGATCAAAAGTAATTGTCGCATCTGGTTCCGATTGCTTTGCTATCGGAACGTATCGGGATGTATCGGAAACGGACCGATAAAAAAAGCCGCCCTTTTGGAGCGGCTTCACAGGAGGAACCACGAACCGTTAATTAAGCAGCAGTTTCCTTCTTTTTGCGCCCGCCGGATTTGTGCTCCGATTGCTTCTTCAGTCCCAGCGCCTGCGCTTCGTTCGAGTCCTCACCGAACTGGGCGAGCATGTGTTTCTTAACCCGTATGATCAGGTTATGAAACTCGATCTCTTTGTCGCGCGCGTCGTCATCGGCGGAAATATAGGCGGTATGGGTCTGCACGCGGAGGGTTTGCAGGGCGGTCATCTCCTGCAATACTTTGCGGAGGTTGTCCATGGAAAGTTCGGGCGCTGCGGGATTATAATTTTCCACTTTTTCGAGCGCCGCGAAAGCGTCCCTGTCGGTCTGCTGCGAGTCTGCGGGCAGCTTCCGGTTTTTCTTCGTAATCATAAAAAATCTCCTTAAAAAGTTATCTGCAGGTGTTATTACCTGCATGAATGATTACGTATTTCTATTTAACAAATTTTGTGCCGAAAAATTATAATCATGAAAATCAATGGGATAGTATATTAACTAACTGTCGTTTGAGATCAACTTATGGTTTTTTTTCACAATATGTATGAAATTCATTGCAAGATTTGCAATGCTGTGATCTGGCATGTTTTTATCCAACCCATAGAAAATAATAGAATTAATCATCGCGAACGACAAACATGTCCGTTTTGTTACATTACAACCGTGAAATGTTATATTGCAGGCTTGCGGACTAACATTACAGTCATGTAATGTTACATTACAGGTCTGCAGTCTTACATTGCAACCGTGTAATGTTACATTGCAGGTTTGCAGCCTTACATTACAGCGATGTAATGTTACATTACAGGTTTGCGGTCTTACATTACAGACGTGTAATATTACATTGCAGGCTTGCAGTCCTTCATTACAGTCTTGTTATTACATTTTGCGGGCTGGAATTGAAAGATTACAATTTTTTTAGCAAAATATGCAAAAATTCTCAAATTTTGAGAAAAAATCCGTTCCGTTCTGCCTTACATTATAATTAGATCATGGGTATCTGATACCTTCACAGATAAAAGGAGGCTGATATGGATAAATTTGACGAAGTTAAAAACCGTTATCCGGAAATAAGGGATCTGGATTATGTTCTGGACAACAGCCTGGACCTGATGGAAAAACTCAGGGCGATCAAAACGGCGATCGATTTAAGGAACAGGCTTATGGAAGAAATAGGATCCAAAGATTCCGATGCAAATTCCAGAGCCGGTTCTGTTACCGCCAAAATAATGGCCGTAATGCATATAACCACTATGCTGATCAAGAAAGCCGGTATACAAAGCGAAGAAAAACTGCTGAAAAAGCATGATCAGGCGGTCAGGCGCCTGAAAGGTCTCGACGATGGCAGCGAGGAACGGGCGCGCCGTGCTAAGATTAAAAGCGAAGTCGCCGATAAACCGGTGCTGCTGTTGTCATACTATTTAGTTGATACGTTTCTCCCGCAGTTTGAATACGCCGGTTTTCAGGTACTGCATCTCAATCATTTTCCGCTGACGCCTTCCGCCAGGGAACACGTGTTAAAACATTTCAGTGATCCCGATAAAGCCGGCGAGGAACGTACGGACTGGCATCAGAAAGCCGTTAACCAGTATATTAACTGGTTCATGAACCGGCCGGTGGATGTGGTGATCGAGTGGCAGCACGGGCGGGAGGATTATCCGCTTCTGGAGATGTATCAGGAAGTACGGGGGCACGTACGGGGTCTGCTTGGCGACCGGTATGAGGAAGAGATCAAAACGATGCCCAATTTCTCCAACCCTCCGGATTTCTATCTCTGCCTGAACTGGGACGGCAACGCCCCGGATGGCTGGCAGGAAAAAGGATACAGAAGCCTGGTGGATATCGACTTCGACGAGGATGATCTGGACGTCATCTACCGGCAGGCGATGAAGAGAAAAAAGCAAACGCCGTAAGGATTCCATCTGTAATAGATGGAATCCTTACGATAACCTAAACCCAACGAAAGGACACTCCCACATGAACTCCGCCGCCATCATCCCGCTCGAAGCCGGCCAATATTACCATATCTACAACCGCGGCAATAACAGCGGGCTGATATTCTACTCCGGCCGAAACTATCAGTATTTCCTCGACAAGTATCGGTTCTACGTCGGGCCTTACGTACAGACGGTCGCGTACTGCCTGCTGCCGAATCATTTTCATCTGCTGGTCAGAATCCGGCCGGCGGTCACACCGGGCTGCCTGGCCGATCTGGTGAGCGATCAGTTCAGGAAGATGTTTATCTGCTATTCCATGGCCATCAACAAACAGGAAAGCCGCACCGGCAGCCTGTTCCAGAAAAACTTCAGGCGCAAGAAAATCACCGATATGGCGTATCTCATGAACGCGGTGCACTATATCAATCATAATCCCGAGCGGCATGGCTTCAGGCAGGACTTGGGGGAATACCCGTGGAACTCTTTTCACTCCTTCATGAACGGCGATGATTCCCTGCTGGACGGGGATGAAATCCGCGGATTATTCAAGGACCGCCGACAGTATGCCGATTTTCACCGGCGCAAACCGGCTGTGAAGAATGAGAGTCTTTGGGTGATTGAAGATGATAAATATCGCTGTTTATAGAGAGGCTTTTTTAATAATAAGGGAACCGTTTAATGGAGTTACAAGTTATACATAAGAGAATATTTGAAATACGGGGCCACCGGGTAATGCTGGATTTTCATCTGGCGGAACTATACGGAGTTGAAAACAGGGCATTAAAACAGGCGGTAAGAAGAAATGCGTCCAGATTCCCGGACGATTTCATGTTCGTTTTAAGCAAAGACGAATGGGCTGAGCTTATCACAGATTGTGATAAGCTGTCTGCGAATGTCCGGTATTCGCCATCATTACCTTTCGCGTTTACAGAACAGGGTGTTGCCATGCTGTCAAGCATTCTCAGAAGTAAAAATGCCATTCTAGTGAATATCGAAATTATGCGGGCATTTGTCCTGATGAGGCGGTATTACATGGATTACAAGGAGTTGAAACTGAACATCGAAAAGCTTGAGAAAGATATGAACCGAAAATTTAAAGATATCTATGAGGCCCTGAATTATCTGCTGGATCCGCCGAAACCTAAAAGAAATCCGATTGGTTTCAGGATTGAAAAATGAAAATCACCGGATTTCAGAAGACATGGAACCATAAAATGAATCGTCCCAATAATCAAAAATATAAAAACATAATCATCATTGATGACGAGGAAACGCTGGTCCGGGTGTATAAAAAATTACTGACGCCTTTGCCAGTTAACACTTACAGCTTTTCCCGGACTCACGAAGCCATGAATTTTTTGTGGGAACATCAGGATTCTGTTTCTCTTATCACCACCGACTTTCATCATTTGGGCATGTGTTACTTGGGATGCAGATTTGAGATATCATAAAGGTGATTGGCAACATTGGTCATTTAAGGGTTACCGATGGGAAAAAATAAAAAAGGATTATCGACAAAAATATCTAAAAAACGCATACCGTGTATTATTAACACGCGCAAGACAAGGAATGATTATAGTTGTTCCTTCAGGTGACAAGGAGGATCATACCCGTTTATCTGTATTTTACGATCCGATATATGAATATTTAAGAAGTATTGGTTTCGATGAGATTTAATATTTTCTGATATTTATTATTATATAATCATTTTCTTCTTTGATAATATCTTATAATCGAATTGATCTTTATTAATAATTTCAGGTCATTGAATTACTGAGTAAATACGATTAAATAATCATGGCTAATAATGAATAAAATCTGTAATTATTTGCTGCAATTATCTGATGCAAAGGCATTCACATGGAATATCTGCACATTTTACTCTCCGGGGTCTTTTCAAAAATTTGTTCCTTCGCCTTCACCAACACCCCCTTCCGATTGATGACCTATAACGGGCTGAACGTGGAAGGCAATCCCAACGGTTCACGAAACGCATATTTTCAAACTGTGTTTTGAGCGGTGAATCCGGATATAATACTCATGCAGGAAATTGTAGATGCGGCCGGCCCCACGGAACTTTTATGGTTAAAATAGAAAAAATTACCGAAAATAAGAAACAGTTCCTCGACTTATTATTGCTGGCTGACGAGCAGGAAGATATGATCGATAAGTATTTGCCTGACGGAGACTTGTTTGCCTTATATGACGGTGATCTGAAAAGCGTTTGCGTTGTAGCTCCGGTCAACAGCGAAACCTGCGAGCTGAAAAACATTGCGACCTACAAACAATATCAGGGCAAAGGATACGGCAGAGCGCTGATACGTTTCATTTCTGATTTCTACAAAACCGACTACAAAACCATGCTCGTCGGGACTGGCGAAACGCCGGCCATCCTGTCGTTTTATGAAAGCTGCGGATTTGAAAAGTCACACCGGATAAAGAATTTTTTTACCGACAATTACGACCACCCGATGTTCGAAGGCGGCATACAGCTTGTCGATATGATTTATCTTAAAAAGCGTTTGCAGAAATAGCACAAATGCAGGATAAAACAACCGTTTTTTAAGACGGTTATGTCGAAGCGGACGGCAGCAGCCATTTCAAAGAAGGCGCAGAAGAATATGACCGAAACCGGCAACTTTACATCGAATCGCCCGGCATCCGGTTTCTGCGATTTACCAGCAATGAAGTGTATCCGGATCCTGATGACGCTTGTCAGCCGGTCATCAACACCATTTCACCGACACTGTCTGTTCACAAACCGCTCCCTGTTGAAGAGAATTCCGGGATGAACAAAGTGGTGCGGGAGAGAGTTATGAAAGATAATCAATAAATTAAGATAGCGAAGAATTCTGAATCATTCTTCATTACCAATAAACAATCCTTATAACCAGGCTAAAAAAATTCAGCGCGCTTTATTTCTGATTTTTCCTGAATTCCAGCGACGAAGAATTGATGCAGTAGCGCAAGCCCGTCGGAGCGGGTCCGTCATCGAACAAATGGCCCAGGTGCCCGCCGCACTCCGAACAGACCACCTCTATGCGGATCATGCCGTGACTGGTATCCTTAACTTCCTTAATCCGCTTTTTCTCGATCGCGTCATAAAAACTCGGCCAGCCGCTGCCGGACTTGAATTTCGTTTCGGAAGAAAACAATTCTTGACCGCAGCCCGCGCATTGATAGGTCCCGTCCTCGTAAAAATTATCGTACTTGCCGGTAAACGGCCTGTCGGTTCCTTTTTCACGAAGCGTACAATACGCGTTTTTCGTCAGGTGCTTTTTCCAGTCCTCGTCGGATTTGCTGATCTTAAACTGCATCGATGTATCCTTTCGGGTATGTTCATCATGAGCGCATCCCCGCGCGGCAAAAATGATACTGGTCAGAATAATAAGGATTTTCAAAATGTGCCTTTCTGTATAAGAATGATAACGCATTCAGGCGCGGCATATTCCGTATTTCCGAAACCCTCCGCTATCCTCCTGTATAAGGGCAGCCTTTTGAATATCTTGTCCGCTGGTCTTGATTGGTTATTTCAGGTTCTGCACAGCCGGATACGGGATGTTGATTGCTATTTAGTATTTAAACCGGGAAACTATTTTCATGATTGTCGTCCAGTTCCGTGTTGTCGCCGGGATGCCGAATTCAGCCTCGATAAAATTATTGGGAAATCCGTACCGGCCTTTGATCTCGCGGCTCAGTACAAACGCATGATTGCCCGAAATCTTCACTAATTCAAGCCCTTCTTTCAAATCAGTCAAAGGCAACGGCGGCATGGATTTCGGTTTGGCCGATAAAAAACTGACATAGCATTTGACTGTATCCTGATTAACATAATTACCGAAGGGATTCTGAATGAGAAGTTTTTCAACCGTTTTAAACGTCCGCGGAAATATATCGACTGAATAACCATATTTACCGGTAATCGCCGCTGTGATTTCCGGGGAATTGATGCTGACTTGTTCCGAATCAAAAATCACGTTGCCGCTCTGGATAAATGTTTGAACATTACGGTATCCTGAGAATTCGAATATCCGGACCAGTTCTCTCATCGGAATGATATTTTTTCCGCCGACGTTGATCCCGCGGAGAAACACGATATGACGGGTCATGGATTGTTCATGGTAACATATAATTATATGAGACAAAGATATCGAAACGGCAACCCTTCATCAGAGCGATATTTCTTAGACTGGCTTAACCCATAGGCTCCGGCGAGGAGGACATTAATAATAAATTACTGCCGGTTTCGCTGCCTGCGCAATTCGAAGAACATTATACCCGCGGCCACCGACGCGTTCAATGATTGAACAGGACCGTGCATAGGAATCGACACGAGAAAATCGCAATGTTCCTCCACCAGCCGGCGCATGCCCTTTCCCTCGCTTCCGATCACCATCGCCGTGCCGCCGGTCAGGTCGGTCTCATACAGGCTTTTCACCGAGGCCAGCGATGTTCCGTAAATCCACAGATCCTGCTTTTTCAGCCAGTCCATGGTATGCACGATGTTGGTGACAACGGCGATTTTGCAGAACAGCGCCGCGCCGGCCGAGGTTTTCATGACCGTCGCCGTTACCTCCGCGGAATGATGCTTCGGAATGATCAGTCCGTGCAGTCCCGCGGCCACCGCGCTCCGGATGATCGCGCCTAAATTATGAGGATCGGTAATCTGGTCGAGAATTCCCAGCGCGGGTTTTTCATTCCTCCGGGCTGCGAGTTCCAGCATTTCTTCCGGCTCCGCGTACTGAAATTCCCGGCTGACGAGTTCCGCCATTACGCCCTGATGATTCAGATCCGGAAACAGCTTATCGAAGTAATTCGCCGGCTGAATCCTGACCGGGACTTTCCGCCGTTCGGCGAGAGCCCTGATTTCCTGAACATTCTCCCCCCGGACATGTTCCTGAAAAATTACTGCCGTAATCTCCGCCCCCGACCGCAGGGCCTCTTCCACCGGCCGCCGGCCGTAAATCAGGTTATGCATTTCAGGTTCCTGTTTACCGGTTTTCATTTTTCCCCTTTTTTCTTTTACGCCATAGCCGGAAAGGATAAGCGATCCCGAACCCGATCGCCGGAAAGACCCGGTGAAAACCGAACGTTCTCTCGGAGGCCGTCTGCCAGGTGAGAACGATCCCCGTAACGCCGAGAATGATATTCGGAAACCACATCGCGAAAAACGGGTTCAGCAATTGCCGGTCGCCGTAATCCTCGCCGAGGACAAGACAAAAATAGTACGCGATAAAAAAGAAGAGGCTGATCCCCCCGGCAATGCCAAGATTCCCTTTCCGGGCTTTGACGCCGATCGGCGCGCCGAGAAGAACGAAAATCAGGCACGCGACGGGGATGGAGTATTTTTTATTCACCTCGATCATGAGTTGATCCACCATCCTCTGGTAATTGGACAGCGCGGACAGGTTGGATACCAGCTGCTGGATATTCGCGTTCCGTGATTTGGATACCGAATCCCGTTTCGCTTCGCCTATGGGTAACCGGTTCATGAAACGGGGATTCAGCTCAAGCGGAAGACCGGCGGATCCGGTTTCGTTCCTTGCGGTTCCGGCAGTATCCCGCAAACGCATCATGATTTCATCCCTGAGGCTTTCATCCAGGGGGATCACCGTTTCCCGCGCGACGCTGTCCGTGCGGGCGGATAGGTTGAAATTCATGAACCCGTCGCTGATCCGGTCCAGCCATGATTCCCTGAACACCTGATCCGAGAGTATTTTGCGCGAGCGCGGATCCAGTCCCGACGCCGCGGCAGGGTCTTCGTTCAGGATCTGGTGTACCGTATTCACCCGCCTCTGCTTTTCGTCCAGCCGGTGCTCGACATCGCTCATCAGCTGCACCACCGTCTTTTCCCGGTCGTTCAGGTAATTTTCCTCGGTTTTCTTGAGCGTCATGTTCTCCACGGGGATGACGATCCGGTAGGCGGAAAATTTCATCCGCTGGTACTGGTCCTGCCTCGAGTACTGGAATTCATGCAGTTCCCCGTCCTCCAGCGACACGATCATGGACTCGCTGGCCTCGTCCATCTCGATCGCGCCCTGGCGGGCGGTGATGGTCCGTACGGTGCCCTGCGTGGAACGGTCAAAGATCGTCACTCCGTAAATGGCCGCCCCGAACTCGTCCTTGTTTTCCACGAGCAGGCTGTAATTCTCGATACCGTCGAGGAACACCCCGGGCTGAAGGGACAGGGTCGGCCGTTTGGTCTGTATGCTTTTCTTCAGGATACGTGCTTTGTGGTTCGCCACGGGAAGGATCTGGTCGTTAAAATAAAACACGCCGATCATGACCGCGCCGGCGGCAAACAGGACAGGAAAGATCAGCCGGTAAAATCCGATGCCGCCTGCTTTCATCGCCGTGATCTCATTGTCCGATGACAGCCGCCCGAACGCCATGATCGTGGAAACCAGGATCGCCATCGGCACGACCAGCACCATGATCCATGCGAGGTTGTACACGATGAATTCCATGATCACCCCGAGGCGGATGCCCTTGCCGATGATGTACCGCATGGCCTGCAGCACAAAATTCAGCACCAGCATCGCGGTGATGATGGACAGCGCGAAAAAGAACGGCCCAATGTGCTCACGCAGTATGTAACGGGACAGGATCCACATGCGGACGGAATGATTTAATGGACGGGCGTAAGACCCTTATTTTTCGGTTGATTTCAGAAGGTTGATCTGGTCCCTGAGCTGGGCGGCGCGTTCGTAGTTTTCCGACTGGATGGCTTTTTCGAGGTCCTGTTCCAGCTGCCGGATGAGGATCTGGGTTTCATCGCCGGAATCCTGGCTGACCACGGTCGTTTCGGCCTGCCGGATGACTTGCCCTGTCGCGCGGTCAATCTCGAACCCGGCGCTTTGCAGCACTTCCTCGGCAACATAAATGGGCGCGCCGACCCGGATCGCCAGCGCAATCGCGTCCGACGGCCTCGAATCGATCACCTGTTCCCCGTTCGCGGCGTGGTCGAGGAAAATCGAGGCGTAAAACGTGTTCTTGTTGAGTTCCGTGATCACCGCCTTGCGGACCTCCGCGTCAAGCGCTTCCAGAAGCTGGACGATCAGGTCGTGCGTGAACGGCCGGAACGGCTTGATGCCCTGCAGTTCCAGAGCGATCGCATGGGCCTCGGGCGCCCCGATGACCACCGGAAGCACGCGGACCCGCTCCTGGCTGATTTCCATGAGCTGAAGCACATACCCGTTGCTCTGCTCGTCCTCGATGATCGACTTGATTTCTACCTGTATGTCCAAGAAACTTCCTTTATCTATACCCGAGGTTAGGAAAAAACGGCCACAAAATCAACGGATATCTCCGGTCTTTGATGATCGGGACTTGGCGGACCGGTCTCAGAGCTGGAAAAAACGCAGGTCGGGAATCTCCCCGACCAGCCCGTAATAATAGCAATAGGAATAAAATTCCCTCAGTCCCTGCTGTTCTTTTCTTCCGAAACCGTAGCGCATGCAGTCCCGCAGATGCTCCAGCCCCGTTTCCCGGCTGAACGCGGCGCCGGAGCGGTTTCTGTAAGCGCTGACAATCTCCGGAATGCGCTCCAGCCCTTTCCTCCGGGCTTCAATGAAATCTGCCGCCAATCCGGGTTTTGCCGGTTCGGGAATACCGGCCCAGAATGCAAAAACAAACGGAAGGCCTTCCGTCAGGTCCTCCCAGTCCTCGGTAAGGTCGATTTTCAGGTCACAGGATTCATAGGCAAGCAGGGCCTCATCGCCCGTGATCATCGCGGCGTCGGCCCGTGACAGCATCGCTTCAGGATCGGGAGGCATGGGAATGAAAGCGGGTTCGGTCCTGTATTTTTCCTTGAGAATGATTTTCAGCAGGGCGTTTGCGGAATTATCGCGAGTATCTGCCGCGACGGATTTGATCCGGCTCAGGTCTTTTCTCAGCAGCAAAAGACAGCTCATAGACTTCTGACCTGAACAGACCGAAAGGTCCGGGATGACCCTCAGGGGATGGACGCCCAGGATTCTGGAAAAATCGATTGAAGGGATCAGCGCGACGTCTGCGGTTTTTTCGAGCAACGCATCCGCGCACCCGGCGGGTGAAAAATCCCGCAAGGAATAGCCGGGATTCACCCTGATGGAATCAATGAGCGGCTGTACACTGAGATGGTCCGGCGAAGCGACTGACGGCGGAAGGTCTTGCGGCAAGGTTATTCCTTTCCGCTTGAGCCGGGTTCCTTTTCCTCCCCGTCCGCGGATTCATCGTCTTCCTCTTCCGAGGCCTCCCATTCCCCGACATCCTCGTTTTCGGGTATCTCCATGTCGGGCAGTTCGATGTCCTTGATGATCTCGCGCGCTTCCGCGAGCCGGTCCTGGTGCACGAGGATCTTGATTTCCGATAGATCGCCGACGAACACCACGTTGACGCTGTCCTTCTGGGAATACACGGTACAATCGATGCCGGCCTCTTCCAGCTGCGAACGGATCATTTCCGCCTGATGCTCATAATTGACCGTTTCCAGTACAACCCAACCCTCGATGATTTCGCTCATACGGTTACTCCCTGGTAATATAAAAACAGGTGTTACCCCTCAACATGCAGAGCGCGGTAACACCCATTAATTTGATCGGCGGATATGCGGATTATTTTCCGCTCAGCAGTTTGATCCAGTACTCGGCAGACTCGCGCCAGCGCCGGCTGGTTTTCGATGCATCGTAATACTTGACCGCCTCTGAGCTGTTCTGGATTTTCCGGTAGGAATCGCCCAGTTCATAGTTCAGAGCCGCGGTGGTCTCGGCGTCCTTCGACGATTTCAGCCCGTTCAGGCCGTGGGTGATCGCCGTCTGGTAATCGCCGGTAGTGTTCATGGCATTGGTCAGCTCCAGAAGGGCCTTGGCGTTGGCCGGATTCTTCGCGACTGCATCCTGCAGGATCAGGATCGATTCTTTCAGCTGGCCGAGCCCGTCTTTCAGAACTTTTCCTTTTAGATATAATATACCGTCGTCCGACGGGTTATCCTTCAGGTAAAGATCCATCGTTTCGATGGCTTTCTTGAAATCTTTCGTGTCGATATACAGGTTGGCCTTATAACTGATCGCCAGAGAGATGGCTTCCTTGTCTCCGTCTTTCATGTTGATCGCGAAGTCATAATTGGTCAGGGCCTGCTGATTGTCCCCCAGCCGGCGGTAGGCTAGCCCGAGATTGATGTAGGCTTTCTGGTAGGTCGGGTCCAGTTTAACCGCTTCCTGGAATTCCTTGATGGCCTGCACATAGTTTCCGGATTTGTAGTAATCGGAGCCCTGTTTGAACTTCGCTTTGGCCTGTTTCTGCGATCCCATGGAGGCAAGCTTTTCCTGGTTCTGTTTCTCGATCAGTTCTTTCTGGCGCTTCCATTCCTCCAGTTTTTTCTGGTAATCGTCGTCGCCCGTGCCGCCTTCCTGCGCGACCAGAATAAGGCTGGCGGGCATCAGCCAGCAAAGGATCCAGGTATACATTAAAATCTTTTTCATCGCTCAACACCTCCGAAAAGTGGTTGGTTATATGTCTTTATCCATATATATATCCGTTTTACAGCGAAAGAGTAAATCAGGAATCTGAAAGATTCCCTGAAGATTCGTAGTGCCGAAGGCGGGATTTGAACCCGCACGCGGTTAAGCGCCACCCCCTCAAGATGGTGTGTCTGCCAATTTCACCACTTCGGCATCAAAACGTCAAAGAGCGTTTCTTATGGTTAATGTAATAAAAAATCGGATTTTTGTCCAATGATTTTTTTACAACCTTATTCGCCGGGTACTGTTTGCCCGCCGCCTTGTTCCAGTTCGGTTTCGATGATCCCTTTTTCCGGGCCGGTATCGCGCAGGCCCCGGATATTCAGAGCGATGCTGAGAAGGGCGAAAAGGATCGAGAGAACGATGGTCGCTTTCACGAGCGTGTCCACAGCCTGACGCCCGCTGAGAAACGCGGTGGAGGAACCCCCGCCGATGCCCGCGAGTCCGCCGCCCTTGCTGGCCTGCAGCAGGATCGATATGATCAGCAGTACGCTCACGATGATGTGAAGAATGACAAGAATGGTGAATAACATCCGTAACTCCGTTACTGTATCTTAAAAGTTAGTTAATTGACTGATTCGGCCGCCCGGACGATCGCGAGGAATCCGTCCGCGTCGAGGCTGGCGCCGCCGACCAGCGCGCCGTCGATGTTCGGCGAGCTGAAGAGCTCTTTCGCGTTGTCGGCCTTGACGCTTCCGCCGTACTGGATGATCATGGATTCGGCAAACGCCGCGGAATAAAGTTTCGTGGCCAGGTTCCGGATCAAACGATGCACCTCGTCGGCCTGCTGTACGGTGGCGTTCCTGCCGGTCCCGATGGCCCAGACCGGCTCGTACGCGATGATGATGTCTTTCGCGCGCGTTTCGGGAATGTCTTTCATGGCGCCGGTGTACTGCGTTTCGATGACCGTTTCCATTTTTCCGCTCTCGCGCTCCCCGAGCGTCTCGCCGATGCAGACGATCGGCTTCAGGCCCTCGTCCATGGCGAACCCGATCTTTTTGTTGACGAGTTCGTCCGTTTCATGGAAATACTGCCTCCGTTCGGAATGGCCGATGATTACGAGCGCGCATCCGGCGTCCTTGATCATCGGGGCGGAGATTTCTCCGGTAAACGCCCCGGTCTTATTGATATACAGGTTCTGGGCGCCGACCATGATCCGGGAATCCTTCAGGATATCCGCGACGGCCGGGATGGCCAGGTACGGCGGGCAGACGCCGATGTCGGCTTTGCGGATGTCGGTGCTTTTCATTTTAAGCGCACGGGCGAGCTGGAGCGCTTCCTGCGGCGTCTTGTTCATTTTCCAGTTCCCGACAATGCATTTCTTTCTCATGATGAACCTCGTCTTTTAATTTACGCGTTGGTTAAGGCGTCGAGCCCGGGCAGGACTTTGCCTTCGAGGAATTCAAGCGATGCCCCGCCTCCGGTGGACACATGCGAGACCAGCTTGGCCATGCCCATATCCGTGATCGCGGCCGCAGAGTCGCCTCCGCCGATGATCGTCACGCCCCCGCCGTTGGTGCAGTCCACGAGCGCTTCGGCCACCGCCTGTGTGCCTCCGGCGAAGTTTTCCATTTCAAAGATGCCCATCGGCCCGTTCCACACCACGGTTTTCGCCGCAACGATTTCCTTCTTGAACAATTCGACCGTTTTCGGCCCGATATCGACTCCCACCCAGTCAGCGGGAATGGAATCCATCGCCACGGCCTTATGCTCGGCCTCGTTCTTCGCCTCTTTCGCGACAATGCAGTCCACCGGAAAAACCAGACGCTTGCCCGTTCTTTTTGCGGTCTCCATGATCTGCTTCGCCAGTTCGGCCTTTTCCGCCTCGAACAACGACTTTCCGATTTCGTATCCCGTCATCTTCGCGAACGTGAACATCATGCCCCCGCCGATGAGAAGCGCGTCGACTTTCTTCATCAGGTTGTCGATGACGTCGATCTTGCCGGACACTTTCGCCCCGCCGATGATCGCGACGAAAGGCCGCTGCGGGTTCTGCAGGTGCATGCCGAGATACCGGATTTCCTGTTCCATGAGGTACCCGGCGAGGTTCTGTTTGAAATATTTCGTCACGCCTTCAGTGGACGCGTGCGCCCGGTGGGCCGTGCCGAAAGCGTCGTTGACGTAAATGTCGCCGAGCGACGCCAGTTCCTTCGCGAATCCGGGATCATTCGCTTCTTCCTCGTTGTAGTACCGGAGGTTCTCCAGCATCAGCGCCTCGCCGTTCTTCAGGTTCGCGGCCATGTTCTTCACCTCGTCGCCGATGCAGTCGGGAGCCATGTGAACAGGATGGCCGAGCAGTTCCCCGAGCCGCACCGCGCAGGGTTTGAGCGACATCTCCGGCTTTTTCTTGCCTTTCGGCCGCCCGAGATGGCTCATCACGATGCAGCGTCCGCCGTCGTGCAGGATCTTCTTGATCGTGGGAACGGTTTCACGGATGCGGGTATCGTCGGTGATCTGAAGGTCCGCGTCCAGCGGCACGTTGAAATCCACGCGCACCAGGACGCGCTTGTCTTTAAAATTCATATCGTGAACGGACATCTTTTTCATAATCGTATCGCCTGTTGAATGGAATAAATGTTTTTATTCACACACCCGGATTGTATTATTTCTTCGTCATGTACTGAAGGAGGTCGATCACGCGGCAGGAATAGCCCCACTCGTTGTCATACCAGGAGACGATCTTGAAGAACCGTTTCTCGCCCTTGAGGTTGTTGTCCATCGTGGCGAGCGAATCATAAATGGAAGAGCGGTCGTCGTGGATGAAATCGGTGGATACGACTTCTTCGCGGCAGTATCCGAGATACCCTTTCAGGTAGGTTTCGGAAGCTTTTTTCAGCAGGCCGTCGATTTCCTCGATGCCGGTGTCTTTCGCGGAACGGAACGTCAGGTCGACGACGGAGACGTTCGGCGTGGGGATACGGAACGACATGCCGGTCATTTTCCCTTTCAGCGCGGGGATGACCTCGCCGACGGCTTTCGCCGCGCCCGTGGTGGACGGGATGATGTTGATGGCCGCCGCGCGCCCGCCCCGCCAGTCTTTCTTCGACGGGCCGTCCACGGTCTTCTGCGTCGCGGTGTAGGAATGGATCGTCGTCATCAGCCCGGTCTCGATGCCGATGCCCTCTTTCATGATCACATGGACGACCGGCGCGAGGCAGTTCGTCGTGCAGGAAGCGTTGGAAACAATGTGATGTTTGGAAGCGTCGTACTCCTGCTCGTTCACGCCCATGACGATCGTCTTGACTTCGCCTTTTCCCGGCGCGGAAATGATGACTTTTTTGGCACCCGCGGTCAGGTGGCCCTGGGCCTTGTCGGAACTGGTGAACAGACCGGTGGATTCGATCACGTAATCGACGCCGAGGTCTTTCCACGGCAGTTGGGCGGGTTCTTTGGTCGCCAGGATGCATTGGATCTTATGGCCGTTCACTACGAGAATATCATCGTCGGCCAGGTCAGCCTTGCTTTTTTCCGAAGAGATCGTGCCGTTGAACCGGCCGTGTATCGAGTCATATTTCAGCTGATATCCGAAATAACGCGCGTCGGTGCTGATATCCACGACCGCGACCACGTCGATTTCCTTACCCAGCAGGCCTTTATTAACCAAAGCGCTGAACACCAGACGCCCGATGCGCCCGAATCCGTTGATGCCGATTTTTACAGCCATGGCTCTATCTCCTTATCATGTTGTTAATTATGAGTATCAAATCGCTGATACAACAATTAAACCGTAAAAAGACTGTTCTGCGGAATATATCAATATTTATGTGAAAATCAAATAAAAGTTTAGCGAAACCGCAGATGTTAGAACCTTTATAAAGAAAACCGAACACTAATTGCACGTATTGGACGGATTGACACGGATTAAATCCTTAGTTTTTTCTTATCCGTGAAAATCCGTGTTCATCCGCGTCATCCGTGTTCCATAAATACCGAACACAGATTGCACAGGTTGGACGGATTGACACGGATTAAATCCTTAGTTTTTTCTTATCCGTGAAAATCCG
>CAYPIY010000005.1:274978-347664 GCA_964410965.1 uncultured Bacteroidota bacterium
TGTTCATCCGCGTCATCCGTGTTCTATGGCTATTCTACCGCACCAGCGCCATTTTCCTTGCTTTCACATACCCGTCCGTAACCAGCCGGTAAATGTAAATTCCGCTGGTCACTGAATTTCCATGCGCGTCTTTCCCGTTCCACTGGATATCATATTTTCCGGTTTCCATCGTCCCGTTGACCAGGGTCGCGACCAGCTGACCCAGCACATTGTACACCTGAAGCTTCACATTGCCGGTTTTCGCGACATCGAACCGGATCGTGGTGTTCGGATTGAAAGGATTGGGATAATTGGAATACAGATGGAATGTTTCCGGCATCGTTTTCTTCAATGCATCGGCTTCTTTGGCCACATAATCCTGATCGCCGGCAATCACTTTGAACCGGTGTTCCTTTAACGAACGGAACGTATAGTTGTTTTGTTCGGACAGGTTAATAAAACGGTTATTTTCCATATCCACCAGCCAGCCGTTCTGTATGGCGGAATTATCCCATGTCAGCGTTGCGGACGATTGAGACGTATGATTGAGCATCACCGCGTCCCAGGTATGCCCGGGTTCTTCGGAAGAGCGGATGTCGAATGCCAGTTTCTGATCACCCTGTGTAAAATACATGCTGATGCCGTCCTGCATGTCGAAAGGCTCCCCTGCGTCTGCGGGATCGTATTCATTAAATGCATTGTCTCCTGTTCCGATGCAGTTATCCAGATCATAATGATCGCCGCACGATGCGGATAACTTCAGCCATCCGTTTCTACCATAGTCTGTCGATTCCGTCTTGGCGAAGGAGGAGGAAAGACTGATGACATTCATCAGGGAAATCGTTCCGGTTGTTTTTTTCCTGATCGCGTACGCGCGGAACGGTTTGAATTGCCCGTTCGTAAAGCTGTGCCAGCCGGTATCGTCGAGATACCAGACCGGATCGATCTCCGTGGAATTGGTTACCGACACATTCACCGTGCTGGCGTACGGCCACGGGATCAGGTTCCAGCCCTGAACCAGCGTGATATTATCGATCAAACCGGACGCGTTGGTCAGACCGGAAGTCATGGACGAGAACGGATGCACGCCCGCGGAGTTATAGATGACATAGGCCGTATTGGGATTCAGTACGGTCACATCGGAGAACTGCTGTGCGGATGAATTAAACGTGCCCGCGCGCCAGTTGGTGGGAATATTGGAAGAATTCTTTTCCTGAGCGCCCCAGACGGAAACAAGATTAACGGAAGCGGCGCTGCACGGAAGAGCCACGGTGAAGTATTTTTTCTGTGCAAATTGGGAGGGTATGCCCCCGGAGGTCAAAAGAGAATTGATCGCAGCGTTGTTCAGAGATACCGGAATATTGACTTTTCCGGTCTGAGAAGGATAATATACCGTTCCGGCAGAATTCTGCGCCGTGATCCTGTACCAGAGTCCTTTTAAGGTTACGCTGTCCGCAGGGATTGTATAACTGTATGCATTCCCCGCAGAAAGAATCATATTGACGGTTTTCCCTGTTGTTTGGGTGGACGTTCCGTATGTCAAGCTCACCGAAAGGCCAGCACCGTTAACATCCATACTTACGGTTACGGCTTGCTGCGGTGCGGGGTTTTCGACGGATATATCGGGAGTCCCGTCAAAAGATGGCGCGGCCAGAAATGTTTTCGCGCTGTCCTCATTGGAGGCGGGTGAGACGCCCCATGTATTAACACCATAGATTTTGTAATAATAAACGGTATTGGGCGTGGTACTCTTGGTATCCGAATAACTTGTTGAAGTGGTTGAATCGTGATAGACATAACTGGTATTGGTTGGAGTGGATCGGTAAATACGGTATCGTTCCGGATTATTCCCGCTGGCTGTCCATGTGAGATTGATTTGAGAAGATGAACTTCCTGAAGCGGATAATGACCCGGGCGTGGAAGGTATGGGTATGGAGGCGCTGAATACTCCGCCGGCGGTACCGGCGAAAACTCTTGAACCGTTCACGGCTAAAGCGAGGACGTATCGGTCATACAGATCATTTAAACCGGTACTGGCTTCCATCCATGATGTACCATGGTTTGTGGACATAAAAAGTCCGTTCGTTGTGCCGGCGAAAACATGCCCGTTCGAATTGACGGCAAGCGCCCGGATAACCTGAGAAGTGAGTCCGTTGTTAACCGCCGTCCATAAAACCCCGTCATTTGCGGATAAGAAGACTCCGTCCCCGTTTGTACCCGCGTAAACGTATCCGTTGACGGGATTAACGGCAACCGCAAGGACCAACTGGTTGGCCAGTCCATCGTTTGTTTCTGACCATGAAGATCCGTTGTTCGTGGATCTGTATACACCGCTTATTGAAGTCAAACCTCTTGAAAGAGATTTTTTATTTGTAACCATGTTCTTTTTTTCCCGGGAATCATAGCTCGTTATCGCATTATCGTTCTTGTCCGTCCAGTTCCGTCCATAATCGGAGGTGTATAAACCCGCGTAGATATACCCGTTATTGGGATTTATCGCTATCGATGTAATTTCATCTCCAGCAATGTTCAAACCATTATTCGCTGATGCCCAGGAAGATCCGTTATTTTGAGATATAAAAATACCGTCTATGTCCGTTCCGGCGAAAATATTCCCGCTTGGGCTAACAGCGATCGTCTGTACCCAAGCATTATCGTCAACATATGATTCGTTCCAACTGGCGCCTTGGTTAATCGACACGTAAATAGAACCTTCTTCTGTTCCTGCAAATATATAACCATTGCTCGGTTTAACGCATAGGGAGAATACAAACTTTGCATTAAATGATAATCCTGTATTAGCAGATGTCCATGTGGACCCGTTATTTGTAGAAAGAAAGATGCCGTCACCATTCCCGGAACCCGAAAAAACATACCCGTTATTCGGATTGACTGACAATGCATTGCTGCTAACATTTCTTATCCCGTTATTCACCGCGGACCAGATTGAGCCGTTGTTGCCTGATAAATAGACACCTTCATCGGTTCCGATAAAAGTATTTGAACCGCTAATGATAATGGATCGTACGGTAAGTCCGAGAGGAAGGCCATTATTTATCGGAATCCAGTTTGAACCGTTGTTCGTAGATAAAAAGATGCCGTTTTCGGTGCCCGCAAAAAGATTTGATCCGCTTATGGCAAGAGCCTCGATCGTAGTGTCAGTCAACCCTGTGTTTACAGATTTCCAGGATGTACCGTTATTTGTGGATAAAAAAATTCCCCGGTAAGATGTCCCTGCAAACATATTTGATCCACTGACAACGATTGTATTTACATAATTATAATTTAAACCATTATTGACAGCTGTCCATGAATTCCCGTTATTGGTAGATAAAAAGATCCCGCCTCCACTAGTGCCGGCAAAAATATTTGAACCGCTGATAGTTATCGTTTCAACATATAAACTATTTAATCCATTATTGACAGCAGTCCATGATGTTCCGTTATTGGTGGATAAGAACACCCCCCCCATCTGTACCGGCAAAAATGTTTCCGTTGGATTGATTGACTTCTATCGTATTAACATACAGATTTGTCAAACCGCTGTTCACTAAAGTCCAGGAATTTCCGTTGCTGGTGGACAAAAATACTCCGCCGGAAGCAGAGGAGTACTTTGAATCTTTTGTAAACGTTTTTCTTTTGTTGTTTGACCAGGATCCGGCAAAGACATAACCATTAGAATGATTGATCGCGATATCACTGATGCCGTTGCTTGTCAGCCCGTTATTCACAGCTGACCAGGATGACCCGTTATTCGTGGATAGATACATCCCTTTCCAGGAACCCGCGAAAATGTATCCGTTGCCCGGATTCACGCATAATGTCCTGATGCTTCCCCCGTATGGCCCTCCCGATTGCCAGTTCAGCTGGGCGTGAGCGACTGTGAATGCAAACAAAATCAACAAAACAATTCCCGATATATTTTTCATGACTAATCTCCGGTTGGATCCGAATGGATTAATTAATTTGGTATTAACTTTTTGATCTGCATCATGGCCAAAGGGGCCAGTTGATGCCCCCTTTATCGGAAGAGGATTTTTTACCTCCCAGCAATACGGCCGCAGCTCCGCCACCGGCAATAACCGCTCCCCCTAGGATATACCATTTCATATTGGAGGATTTTTTACCGCTCTGGACAACCGTTCCGCCGGATACTCCGCTCCCCCCGGAAAAATCCTGGGCGATCTTTTTCATTTCATCCAGCAATCCCTCATATTTGCCCACGTAATCTTTAGTCTTGGTTTGCTCGATTTTCCCTGTTTTCACGCTGATCATTCTCAAATCGATGGCATAAGTCTGTCCGAATTTGGAAATGTCACCGGCGATCATGTACTTCACGCCGAGCAGCTGACCGATCTGCACCGCGCATTCAGCTGAATTACAATGATCGGACATCGAGAAATCCTGTTCCTTGAGGATCTCGCCCATTTTATCGCGCTCGATCACCTCAAAGGCGTTGGTCTGCACGAGTATCCCGCGGAACCGGTTCGTGAGAATCGACAACTCGTTTTTTTCAAGTCCGCCCGCCGACTGGAATTCCAGCACGGCGATCGTTTTTTTTGTTTCCTGCGCGTAAAGCGGAAACATCAGACCGCATAGAAGGATCAATAGCCCTGTTCGCATATTATTTCTCCCTTAAAAATGAAATATTTTACAATAACCCTGAGATTGATGAACGGTTAAGATTTACCGGCCATAAATTATACATATAGTTTTTTAAAATCAATCTTTATAGCTGATATTATTCAAATAATTATACATACTTAAGAAATATCGGCTTTTCTTGATTTTTATAAAATTTTACTTGACAACGGACTAATAAATAATCCTTTACTCTTTTTTTGGCTTTAACCGGCAATCACAGTGCCGTTTTTTTCCGCTTGATGTTTCTTGGCATCGGGTTACAACTAATTTCCCATCCTCCATAAAACACAGAAATGCCCGATCTGTGCGCGGATTTTCACTTTCATGCCGTTCAAACGGAAAATCGCTGAAAACCGTCCTTTTTCATCTTTAATATTGATATTATATCCCAATTTCACTATACTTGCCCACTTTTTTAAACGGAAAGACTTATGATATCACTTACCCTGATCCTTGTCCTCGCCTACCTGATCGGTTCCGTGTCCCCGAGCATCATCCTTTCGCGGCTGATCAAGGGGGTCGATATCCGTACCTACGGAAGCGGCAACGCGGGTATGACCAACGCGATGCGCCTGCTCGGCATGAAATGGGGCTCGGTCGTCGCCCTGATCGACACGCTGAAAGGGTTCACCGCGTCCTACGTACTGACCACGTGGCTGTACTCGCCGGTGGATGAAACATCCCCTGACGTCACCTTAGTCCGCATACTCGCAGGGTCGATGGCGATGATCGGGCATATCTGGACGGTGTTCTTCGGGTTCAGGGGCGGCAAAGGCGTGCTGACCATGGCCGGCGCCGTGCTCGGGGTCGCTCCCCTGCAGGTCGGGATCTGCACAGCCATTTTCCTGATCGTTTTGTTCACCACCCGTTACGTTTCGCTCAGTTCCATGATCGCCTATTCGTTCTTTCCCGTCGTGGTGTTCATTTTCAACCTCGCGTTCGGGGTAGAAACCTCGGTCTATCTCAAGATATTCAGTTTTGTCATCGCCGGCGCCATTATTGCCACGCACCGCCAGAACATCTCCCGCCTCCTGAAAGGTGAGGAACGCAAGGTCGTGTTCAAAAAGCAAAACGGCAGTTCCGCCTGACCCCGATGGCCCGATCCGCAACGGCTCCTCGCGGGACCTTCCGTCCCAGAACAGCCACCGTCGTATATATTTCCGCCATCGCCACGGGCGCCGCGGGGATGATCCTGATCGTCCGTTCGGCATTGAAGGCAGCGGACGGCTCCCCGGAGGCGATCGGCCTGCTGGCGTCCTTTTTCGCCGCCGTCGCCGGGCTCTTCTGGCTGATCCGGAAGACCTGGCCGCTGATCCTCGACCAGAGCGACATCCTTGACGTGTTCCGCAAGACTGCAAAGGAAAAAAAATCGAAAGTGGAACCCGTACTGATCCGCACCGACCGGCCGGACCGATCTTTCAAGGAACACGGCTACCGGTTCCGCCTGAATGAATACGCCTCGGAAACGGATATCAGCCTCATCCAGATCGAAATGGAAACCCCGGACCATTTCGTCTCGCAGACGGGTTCGTATTACCTTGTGTTCCGGATCCCCGCGGACATTGAGCCCGCGATCGCGTTCATCAGCCCGAAACTTCCGGAATCCGGCTCGGCCGATATCCTCCTGTACATGGATGCGCCCGGAGGAACAGGAACAGACGGCTCCCATTCCGTTGCGCGAACGCTCACATCTTATCCCCCGGAATGGACGGCCGGGCTTTTCGCCAACCCCTTCATCGCGAACGAACTGAACGTTTTGTTCTCGATCTACCGCATGAAATACATCGTCCTGCGGAACGGCTCCCTGACCGCGGTGAAAGACGGCGCCGTGGATTCCTGCGCGTACGACATCGAGGCTTATCACCTGCTGCACCGGCTCATCCAGCTCATCCAGGATTATCACAAACGATATATTCATCAAACCCCCTAGGAGATTGCCATGACCGAAGAAACCGCCACGCCCGAACCGAACCGCCAGAAAACATGGATGTACGCGCTGTCCGCCGTGTGCGCCGTCCTGCTGGTCAGTTCCGTGTACCTTCTGTATAAGACCGCCGACCTGAAAAGCTCAGGACCGCTGAAGATCGGATACGTGAGATCCGAACAGATCCTGCAGCAGTACAAGCCCGCGCTGGCCGTCCAGCAGAGGCTGCAGCAGGAAACCGCCGACGCCCAGCAAGACCTGGAAAAACGGTACAAGGAGCTTCAGGCGATGGACGCCGACATCAAGAAAAAATCCGAGGTGCTGACGATGCAGGCGCTGGCCCCGCAGATCGAGAAACTCCAGCGGAAACAAAACGAGTTCCTCCAGCTTCAGCAGTCCATCCAGCAGCAGGTACAGCAGAAACAGTCGCAACTGCTGGAACCGGTGTTCCAGGACGTCAGCAATTTCATCACCAAGTACGGCCGCGACAACGGCTACGCCGTGGTGTTCGGCACGCCGGTCGAGGGCATCATCGTGTACGGCGACCCGGCCAACGACCTGACCGAAACGATCGTGACCGAACTGAACGCGCGCGTCCCGCCCACGCTTCCGGTTCCATTCAGCCCCGGCGCGGATTCCCTGAAAAAATAAATTTTCCGTAGAACGTACCGGTCTGCGGCGTCCGCTCCCTGCGGATGCCGCGGATTTTTTTTATGAAGCGTTCCGTAACCTTTATCGCCCGCGAGACCCCGTTCAACGCCCACGCGCTGAACGTCCTTCTCGGAAGCCTGGAAAAGTATTTTTCGCCCGAATGGTGCGATCTGAAATACGGCCGCAACACGGAGGAAATTACCGGGCACGCCCTTCAATCGCACGCGGAAGGACGGATCCCGGTGATCGCGTGGTCGTTCCATTCGGCTGAGGCAAACCGCGTACGGCAGGAAGCCGGCGATGTAAGACGGCGGCTGGATTTAATCCCTGCGGTTTTTATCGCAGGAGGCGCGCACGCGACGGCACGGCCGGAAGAATCAATGGACATGGGATTCGACACCGTCTTCCGCGGCGAAGGCGAACGGCTTATCACCGAATATGTTCACGAACTGATCCGTTGCGAAGACATCCGCGAAATGAGAGGAATCCGGAACAGTCCGCCCGGAGAGAAAATCGATCTCGATGATTACCCGGCCTTTCCGGAGAAGACGCTCAAGCTCAATCCGGTCGAGATCACTCGCGGCTGCGTGTACGCCTGCCGGTTCTGCCAGACTTCATATCTTTTCGGGGGAGCGTTCCGGCACCGGTCGGCGGACAGCATCCTCAAATACGCGAAAATCCTGACCGATCGCGGAGGGCATTTCCTCCGGATGACCACGCCGTCAGCGTTTTCGTACGGCTCATCCGGAAAAGAACCCAGCCCGGACAAGGTCGAAACCCTCCTGAGAGAGCTCCGTGAAGTGATGGGCCCGGACCGGAAAATCTATTTCGGCACTTTCCCGTCCGAAATCCGCCCCGAACATGTCACGAAAGAGTCCCTTCAGATCATTAAAAGATACGCCGACAACGATAACATCATACTCGGCGTGCAGAGCGGATCGGAACGAATCCTCGAACGCTGCCACCGCGAGTGCGCACCCGCCACGGCTCTGCGGGCAGTGGAACTGGCGCTGGATACCGGGTTCAGCGTCAACGCGGACATGATCTTCGGGCTACCCGGGGAAGAAAAATCGGACCGGCTCGAAACCATCCGGCTGATCCAAAAAATGGCAAAACCGGGAGTGAAGATCCACGCGCACTGGTTCATGCCTCTTCCGGGAACTCCGTTTGAACACGAATCCCCTGCCCCGCCTGATCCATGGCTGCTGTCCGAACTCGATACCCTGACGACCCGGAAAATATTATACGGACAGTGGAGAAAACAACTTCATCAGAACTCACTGAACCAGCCTGACTGATGAATGATTTCAGACAGCCTTAAGAACGCCGAAACTAGTTTTATCTGTCCGGTGTTAAGATTTTTATTGCCTTAACCGAAAGCAGATCCATTCTCAAAAGTAATGGTAATTCATTAGATTTAAACATTTATTTTAGCTGTTTTTATTGTTCTTAACAAAATTCATTTGTTTTTCGGCTCGATATCCTTTACATTAAGTTTCATTCTTTTTATAGTATTCAGCCGATTGAATATCCGTTTATTATTTTTTATGAACATAATAGGGTCTGATTTTATGAAACGCTGTAACGGGCTTATTTTTTTCCTGTTTGCGGTTTTGATGATTTCCGGAAATGTTATTTCCCAGGAATGGCTGAAAAACATTCCGGCGGGAAAGGAAAATAATTTTTTCGCCATCAAAAAGGCTTTTGAGGATTACTGGGCGCCTTATCAGGTCGAGAACGGGTACTACATGAAGGACGGGCAGAAAACGAAAGCGCCGTACTGGAAATTATTCAGACGCTGGGCGTATTACTGGGAATCGCGCGTGAACCAGCGCACCGGCGAGTTCCCGAAAACCTCGGCCGCGGAAGAATTCAGGAAATATATTACCGCGAACGGAAGCATCGAAGCCGCCGGCAGCGACTGGAGCAGCATGGGGCCGTCGTATTCCGACGGGGGGTACGCAGGCATCGGGCGGATCAACTGCATCAGTTTTCACCCGGCGGACACGAACACGTTCTGGGTGGGAGCCGCGTCGGGCGGATTGTGGAAAACCGTCAACGGCGGCGCTTCATGGACGGTTCTCAACGATAATATGGACGTCCTCGGCGTAAGCGATATCGGCATTCCGTCCGATTACGCGGCGACCAGCACGATCTACCTCGCCACGGGCGACAAGGACGGCGGCAGCATGTGGTCGCTGGAAGGCGGACAGGTCAACGACAACGAGAGCGTGGGCATTATGAAATCCACTAACGGCGGCACAACCTGGTACAAAACCAGCCTGACGTTCACGCCGGACCAGCACAATATAGTATCCCGAATCCTCATTCATCCGACCAGCACGAATATTTTGTGGGCATCCACATCCACCGGCATTTACAAATCGACCGATTACGGCGAGAACTGGGCCAAACTGGCGAACGGGTATGTCATGGACATGGAATTCAGGCCCGGTGACCCGAACACGATCTACGCATCCACCATGAGTTACTCGGCTGCGCCCGGCATTTATAAAACCACCAACGGCGGCACGAACTGGTTTGCCCTCACAACCGGCCTGGCCGTATCCGATTACCGGGTGGATCTCGCGGTCACCCCGGCCAATCCGAATTTCATTTACGCGATTTCCTGCAACCAGACCAGCGGACTCGGGAAAATCCTTCGGTCCAACAACGGCGGAACATCTTTCACAACGGTTTATACCGGCGGCAACAACAAATCCCTTTTAGGCTGGTACAGCAATGCCTCCGGAACCAATGAGGGACAGGGAACTTATGACCTGGCCATCGCCGTATCGCCTGTGGATACTTATACCGTATACATCGGCGGGGTCAACACGCACAAATCCACGAACGGCGGCGGCGCCTGGTTTTGCGTGAACTGCTGGACGAGTTCTGCCACGTACAACAAAAACGGAGCGCCGGTGGTCCATGCCGATCATCACATGCTGTCATTCCGCCCGGGAAGCAATGCCCTGTTCGAAACCAACGACGGCGGCGTTTATAAAACCTACAACGGCGGAGCCAGCTGGACCGACCTGACCGACGGAATCGTTCCCAGCCAGATCTACCGCGTTTCAACCGGCCAAAAGACCAGCAGCGAAGTCCTTTGCGGCCTTCAGGACAACGGCACCAAATTATATTCCGCCGCAAGCTGGTCAGATGTGACCGGCGGGGACGGCATGGACTGTCTGGTGGATTTCACCAATAACAACGTACAGTATGCCACTTACGCGGAGGGCACGATTTACAGAACGACGAATCACTGGGCCGCCAGTTCCGATATTACACCCGGTACGGCAGGCACCGGTCACTGGGTAACCCCGCTGGCGATGAATCCGGTCAACAGCAAATCGATCTACGCGGGCTACGCGGATTTATGGAAATCCGTCAACCAGGGCACCAACTGGACGAAAATTTCCACCATGAACACGACCGATAAGCTTCGCGCCATTGCTGTGGCCCCTTCGGATACTCAGCGGATTTACGTTTCCGATCCCAATCAGATCTGGAAAACCACTAACGGGGGAACCGGCTGGTCTGAAATCACAGGATCCCTGCCCACCGGAGGCAACTCGATCACTTATATCGCCGTCAAAAATGATGATCCCAACACAGTCTGGATCACGCTCGGCGGTTACGACAACCAGCGGGTGTTCGAAACCACAAACGGTGGAACCTCATGGATCAACATTTCAGCGGGACTTCCAAATCTGCCTGTCATGAGCATCGTTCAGAACAAGCAAAATACAGCGACGAATGAACTATATGTGGGTACCGACCGCGGCGTGTACACGCGCAACGGCGGCAATTTCTGGGAACCGTACAACGCCAACCTGCCGAACGCCGTAGTCGCCGACCTTGATGTATATTATGACACCGTAACAGCCAATTCCCGTTTGCGCGCGGGCACGTTCGGGCGCGGCCTGTGGCAGACTCCGCTTCAGACCGTTTCGATCATCGCCGATCCTTCCAATTTCACGGCTACCGCGGTCAGCGAATCACAGATTAATCTTGCATGGACAAAGAATCCCTCCGCGCATGATGTGATGATCGCTGTAAGTACAACCGGAACTTTCGGCACCCCTGTGAACGGAACCTCTTACAATGTTTCCGATCCGATTCCCGGCGGCGGCGCTGTTCTTTACAGGGGAGGCCTGACATCCTACAATCACACCGGCCTGCCTCCCGGAACGGATTATTATTACAAGGCATGGTCCTTTAACGGCGGAAATGTATATTCCGGAGGCATGACGGATTCGGGCAGGACTTTCTGCGGCAATTACAGCCTGCCTTTTACCGAAAGCTTTACCGGGTCAGCCCTGCCGTCCTGCTGGAGCACGCAGAATACGGGAAGCGGCATGTCCGAGCGCTGGGGAGTTTCCGCCTCGAATTCCGCAGGCGGGACGGCCAATGAGATGAAATGTTCTTACCATGAAATCACAAGCACCTGCACGACCCGCTTGATCACCCCGGCCCTGGTCACGACCGGAATGTCCCAGTTAAATCTGAGTTTCAAGCATTTCTTTGATGATTACGGTACCGGAGTGACTTTACGGGTACAGTCCAGCACCGACCTTGTGAACTGGACCAATGAGGCCTGGTCAGCGGTTTCAGGCGGCGGCAATCTGGGTCCGGCCACGGTCAACACAACGGTTTCAAGTAACCTGAACAGCCCGAATACTTATATCGCCGTCACGGCCATCGGAAACCTGTACAACATGGATTATTGGTACATCGATGATGTATCCGTATCCAACAACGCGCCGAACCAGCCGCCGGTTGTATCGAATCCGATGCGGGACACGACCTTCGCTGAGGACTTCGGACGTCTGTTTGTCCGCAAGCTGAGCACGGTGTTTTCTGATCCCGACACGCCGGTCCTCACTTATACAGCCAATGCGCTGGGCAGCGGGGTCACAGCCGGCGTCAGCGGGGATTCGCTGTACATCAACAGTGTTCTGAACTACTACGGCTCGGCTGTCGTCCGGGTAACAGCCAGCGACGGTTCCCTGAGCGTGTCGGATACATTCAATGTCACGATCACCAATGTAAACGACGCGCCGTATGTCGTTCTGGCGATTCCCGACACGGCATTCTCCGAGGACTTCGGGAAACGGTTCATCCGCAAGCTGACGAATGTATTTGCCGATGCGGATAATCCGACACTGACATACGCGGCAAATGTACTGAGCGGCAGCGTAACGACGAATATCAGCAATGATTCTCTGTACATCAACAGTGTTCTGAACTACTACGGCTCGGCTGTCGTCCGGGTAACAGCCAGCGACGGTTCCCTGAGCGTGTCGGATACATTCAATGTCACGATCACCAATGTAAACGACGCGCCGTATGTCGTTCTGGCGATTCCCGACACGGCATTCTCCGAGGACTTCGGGAAACGGTTCATCCGCAAGCTGACGAATGTATTTGCCGATGCGGATAATCCGACACTGACATACGCGGCAAATGTACTGAGCGGCAGCGTAACGACGAATATCAGCAATGATTCTCTGTACATCAACAGTGTTCTGAACTACTACGGCTCGGCTGTCGTCCGGGTAACAGCCAGCGACGGTTCCCTGAGCGTGTCGGATACATTCAATGTCACGATCACCAATGTAAACGACGCGCCGTATGTCGTTCTGGCGATTCCCGACACGGCATTCTCCGAGGACTTCGGGAAACGGTTCATCCGCAAGCTGACGAATGTATTTGCCGATGCGGATAATCCGACACTGACATACGCGGCAAATGTACTGAGCGGCAGCGTAACGACGAGCATCAGCGGGGATTCGCTGTACCTGACGAGCGTATCAAATTACAGCGGAAGCGCCCAGGTTCGCGTTACAGCAAGTGACGGCGCCATGAGCGCATTGGATACGTTCAATGTCACGATAACGGCTGTTAACGATCCCCCATATCTTTCATCAGCAGTACACGATACTTCGCTGGTCAGAAATTTCGGCAAGGTGTTCATTTCTCGGATGGACCAGATATTCACTGATCCGGACAACAGCACCCTGACCTACGGTGCCTACAATCTCAGCGCGGGGATCAATCCGGTTATTTCCAATGACAGTCTGTACCTGCAAAGCACAACAGACTTTCTGGGGCAGGTCTTAATCCGCTTAACGGCTTACGACGGACAATATTCTGCGATGGATACATTTAAAGTATCCGTAGTCCTTGAAAGCGATCCGCCTTACATCGTTCATGCCATGCGAGATACGTCATTCAGTGAAGACTTCGGACGCCGCATGGTCTACAGGCTTACGGAAGTGTTCGGCGATAACGACACACCGGAACTGACCTATTTTGTGAGTGTATCCGGAGGCGGCCTTACGGCGGACATCGGTCATGACAGTTTGTATATTAACAGCGTAAATAATATTAACGGCATAGTCAGCGTTTTTGTATCGGCCAGTGACGGGGCGTCAACGGTATCAGATTCTTTTTCCGTTACGATAACGGCGGTAAACGACGTTCCATATGTTGTTCAGGCGATTCCGGATACGGCATTCTCCGAGGACTTCGGGAAACGGTTCATCCGCAAACTCACGAATGTATTCGCTGACGCGGACAACGGCTCATTGACGTATTCGGCAAATGTACTGAGCGGCAGCGTAACAACGAGCATCAGCGGGGATTCACTGTACGTTACCAGCGTTCTTAACTACAACGGAATAGTGAATGTCCGCGTGACAGCAAATGACGGTTCGACAACCGTGGCAGATACATTTGCTGTAACCATCACGCCCGTCAACGATCCGCCGTATGTTGCGCTGGCGATTCCGGATACGGCATTCTCCGAGGACTTCGGGAAACGGTTCATCCGCAAACTCACGAATGTATTCGCTGATGTGGATAATCCGAC
Organism: uncultured Bacteroidota bacterium; assembly: GCA_964410965.1. Taxonomy (GTDB): domain Bacteria; phylum CLD3; class CLD3; order SB21; family JBBIRG01; genus JBBIRG01. The sequence continues at coordinate 289,054 of CAYPIY010000005.1, forward strand.
ACTGACATATTCAACAAATGTACTGAGCGGTAGCGTAACGGCGAATATCAGCGGCGATTCTTTGTACATCAACAGCGTTCTCAACTACTACGGCATGGCTGTTGTGCGCGTTTCCGCCAGCGACGGTTCCCTGAGCGTGTCGGATACATTCAATGTCACGATCACCAATGTAAACGACGCGCCGTATGTCGTTCTGGCGATTCCCGACACGGCATTCTCCGAGGACTTCGGGAAACGGTTCATCCGCAAGCTGACGAATGTATTTGCCGATGCGGATAATCCGACACTGACATACGCGGCAAATGTACTGAGCGGCAGCGTAACGACGAATATCAGCAATGATTCTCTGTACATCAACAGTGTTCTGAACTACTACGGCATGGCTGTTGTGCGCGTTTCCGCCAGCGACGGTTCCCTGAACGTGTCGGATACATTCAATGTTACGATCACCAATGTAAACGACCAGCCGATCATTTCGGATATTACCGATATCTCCACCGATGAAGATACGCCTCTCAACGGAATCGCCTTTACCGTGGGTGATGCGGATAATCCGCCGGAAAACCTGATTCTGACAAGAAGCTCTTCCAATACAGTACTTGTATCAAATGCGAATATTGTTTTTGGCGGATCGGGAACAAACCGTACGCTATCGATTACACCTAATGCAGATCAGTACGGTACTACGACTATCTCCGTCATCGTCAGCGACGGAATAACCTCGGATACGGATACATTCGTTCTGACGGTAAATGCCGTGAACGATCCTCCGACGATTTCTGATATCTCGGATCAGTCCACGAACGAGGATACACCAATTACAGGTATCGCGTTTACTATCGGGGACAACGAAACACCGCTTGCTGACCTGACACTGAGCAGAACTTCAAGCAACACGACGTTAGTATCGAACGGCAACATTATCTTTGGCGGTTTCGGGGCCGACAGGACAGTGTCAATCACGCCGAACGCCAATCAGTCCGGCACGACGACTATCACCGTCATCGTCAGCGACGGAATAGCCTCGGATACGGATACATTCGTTCTGACGGTAAATGGCGTGAACGATCCTGTTTCCCTGTCACACATGATGCCCGATACCTCACTGAATGAGAATTTCGGATACCTGCCGGTTTATCAACTCAGTCAGTTTTTCACAGATACCGATAACCTGATTTTAAATTACAACACATCATCCTCCGCGGGTATTAACACGGCGATATCGGGCGATACCCTTTATCTCTCCGGTACGCAGAATTTCAACGGACCGGCGTACGTTTATGTGAGCGCATCGGACGGCGAGTACACGGCGCGTGATACTTTTAAAGTTACCGTCCTGCCGGTCAATGATCCGCCTTACCGGGTAACGGCGCTGCGCGATACGGCATTCGCCGAGGATTTCGGTCCGGAACAGGTTGTTTACCGTCTAAGCCAGTTCTTCGCAGATGCGGATAACGCCACCCTGAATTATGCCGCTGAAACCGGTCCCGGAATTACGGCCATGGTTTCCGGCGATACGCTTTACCTTTCCGGCACACTGAATTTCAACGGATTGGCTGAAGTTCATGTGAGCGCCTCAGACGGTGAATACACCGTTTACGACACCTTTAACGTGACGGTTACGCCGGTGAACGACGCGCCGCATATTGCGATTCCGCTTCCCGATTTGGCGCCTGATGAGGATTTCGGATTGATATTTGTCGCCCGTCTTGGCGATGTTTTTGACGACGTCGACGGCGATACGCTTTCCTTCTGGGCCGGCAGTCTCACGGCCGGTGTAAGCGAGCTTATTTCGCGGGACAGTCTCTATCTTCTCAGCGTTCCCGATTTTACGGGAACTGTGGAAGTCCGCCTGTCGGCCGGCGACGGGGAGTTCACCGTTTCCGATACGTTCCGTGTAACCGTCCTGGACGTGAACGATCCTCCGTTCATCATGACGGCCATTCCGGATACATCGCCGGATGAGGATTTCGGGCGGATACGGATCAGCCTTCTGTCTTCCGTGTTCGGCGATGTCGACAACGCGGTACTTATCTACACCGGCGAAGCTCTTAGCAGCGGACTGACCGCCGATATCGGCCATGATACGCTGTACCTTAATTCGGAGGCGGATTATTCCGGAACGGTTTTTGTCCGGGTGTCGGCCGGCGACGGCAATTCGGTTGTTGCCGACACGTTTGCGGTCACCGTTATGCCGGTAAACGACGCACCGCTTATGTTCACGCTCATCAGTCCGGCCGACGGCGACACCCTTGCGTCCTTATCGGCGCCCATGGGTTTCGCCTGGCATCCGTCCCTTGACGCCGACGGCGATGCCCTGCATTACGCGCTCGGCCTTTTCCATCCGGCGTTCGATACACTGATCATCGGAATCGCGGATACGTCGGTTTACGTTGACCTCAGCGGCCGCCTGCTTTTCGACAACCCGTACCGCTGGACCGTTTCCGTGACCGATGGTTTCCTGACCGTCGCCTCAACAGATACATACCGGTTCCGCACACCAGTCCTTGTAGGCATTCCGGAGGATAACCTGTTACCCTCGGCATTCGCGTTAAGACAGAATTACCCGAATCCGTTCAATCCGTCGACGACGATTCATTATGATCTGCCGAAATCTTCGAACGTGCGACTGAACATTTACAATATCCAGGGCCAGCGGGTGATGACGCTTGTCAACGGACAGAAAACCGCGGGCCGTTACCAGGTCAGCTGGAACGGCCGAAATGAACGCGGACAAATGGTATCCAGCGGAATTTACATCTACCGCATACAAGCCGGTGATTTCATAAAAACCCGGAAAATGATGCTGCTGAAATAAATTTTCTATTCCTCTAACGAATAAAATGGCTGTCATTCCAGGGCAGCCTTTTTTTGATACGGATAACGTACTGTATTTTTCCTGCTCCCGATGGAAATGCTGATTTGTATTTTTTATCGTTATCTTCATGCCGTTGTATTAACGTTCAAACTAATTTAAAATCTTTTTGTTTTTTCTGAAAGATTGTTTAATATATCGGCATTAACTTAGTATCTTTGCCGCATTTTTTCACCGGAATTCCTTAACAGGATACATCTTATGAAATCCTTTTTATTGTCAGGAATAGTCTTATGGCTGGCAGCTATCTGTGAGCCGGGCCGTCTTTTGACCCAGGAAAGTGAACGGGCTGTTCCGTCAGGAACGGACAATAATTTTTTTGAAATCCAGAAAGCCTTTCACCGGTACTGGGAGCCCTACAAGGCCGAAAACGGATATTATATAGTTAATGGCAAAAAAAACAAAGTTCCGGGATGGAAATTATACAAGCGATGGGAGCATTACTGGCAAATCCGTATCGACCAGACAACCGGAGAATTTCCGAAAACTTCTGCGGCCGCTGAAATCATGAAATATTCGGCGAACCTCGGTGATAAGGAAAGCAGCGGAGGCAACTGGACAAGTATGGGGCCGTATTCATCCGCCGGAGGATATGCCGGAACCGGGCGCATCAACTGCATCGGTTTTCATCCGTCCGATCCGAACACATTCTGGGCCGGATCGCCGTCGGGAGGACTGTGGAAAACCATCAACGGCGGGGTATCATGGACAGCGCTGACCGACCGGAATCCCGTTCTCGGCGTGAGCGATATCGGAGTGCCGCATGATTATCATCTCACCAGCACCCTGTACATCGCGACGGGGGATAAGGACATGGGCTCATTGCTCAAACTTGCCGGAGGACAATCGCATGACAATGAGAGTATCGGAGTCCTGAAAAGCACCGACGGCGGATTAAGCTGGTTCCCCACCGGACTGAATTTTACGCCCGATCTTCATCAAACCGTTTCCCGAATCCTGGTTCATCCGAAAAATTCCTCTACCCTGTGGGCCGCAACTTCCATGGGAATATTCCGAACCAATGATGGCGGTATCTCGTGGACATTGCAGATCGAAGGCGCTTTTATGGATATGGAATTCAGACCCGGACATTTTTCCACGCTTTACGCCTCAACGGTTAATTTATCCGGAACGCCCGAGATCCATAAAACCACTGACGGCGGCGCCACCTGGAACCGACTCCCGGCAGGATTTACTTCCGATGATTACCGGGTGGATATTGCCGTCACGCCGGTCAATCCCGATTACCTGTACGCAATTAGCTGCAATCAGACAAGCGGACTCGGCAGGATAATCCGTTCCACCAACAGCGGAAGCTCATTTAATCAGATGTTCACCGGCGGAACCGATAAAGCCCTGCTGGGAAGTTACAGTAATGGCGCCGGGATCAATCGCGGCCAGGGAATATATGATCTGGCCATAGCCGTTTCCCCGCTGCGTGCGAATATTTTATATATCGGCGGCATCAATACGCATAAATCCGTTTCCTCAGGAACATCCTGGGAATGCGTGAATTGTTACACAGCCGATCCCGTATACAATATCACCGGCGAGCCCGTTGTGCACGCCGACAAGCACATGCTCGCTTTTCAACCCGTGACGGGTGCTCTTTTTGAAGCCAATGACGGCGGTATTTACAAATCGACGGACGGCGGCCAAAGCTGGATTGATTTGACGGGTAACCTCGTGATCAGCCAGATCTACCGGATCGCATGCGCTCAAATTTCAGCTGATGAAATCATCGGCGGGCTTCAGGACAACGGGACTAAAATATACTCTGGCGGATCATGGACCGATGTGCTTGGGGCTGACGGCATGGAATGCATCATCGATTACTCCGATACGAATATCCAATACGGTTCATGGTATTACGGCTACCTGTTCCGTACGACAAATCACTGGAACAATTACACAATGATTACTCCTACATCAGCCGGTTATGGAAATTGGGTCACACCTGTCGTTATGGACCCGGTCAATCCTTCTGTGCTTTATGCCGGATACGCCGATTTGTGGAAAACAACCGACCGGGGTACAAACTGGAATAAAATCTCCTCCTTCAATATTCCCGATAAGCTTTGCGCGATTGCGGTCTCGCCTTCGGACCCTCGTGTCATTTATATTGCATCCAGACAGCAACTATGGATGACGAACAACGGCGGGGAAATCTGGCATGAGATCACCGGCGACCTGCCGACAACAACCAACGCGATTACCGGACTCGCGGTGAAACATGACGACCGGAACACGGTTTGGGTCACGCTTGGAGGATATGACGGACAGAGGATTTATGAATCAAGGGACGGCGGCATTCCCTGGATAAACATATCGGACGGACTCCCGAACCTGCCTGTGATGTGTATCCTGCAGAACCGGCAAAACCCGGATGAAACGGAACTATATGCCGGTACGGATATCGGCGTGTTCCGCAAAACCGGAAGCAGTTCATGGAAACCCTTCAACACGGGGTTACCTAACGCAATTGTGACGGATCTGGATATATATTACGATGACGCGGATCCGGAAAACTCTAGACTTCGCGCGGCAACATACGGGCGAGGCCTATGGGAAACGCCACTGACTGCTGTTTCAGGGGTGTTTGCCCAGGGAAGTGTAACGTCGCGGAAAGATATCACAACAGAACATTCTTTGGATATCCCCCAGTCTTTCTCGCTCGGCTCGAATTATCCGAACCCGTTCAATCCGTCAACGACTATCCTTTACGATCTCCCCAAATCCACTAATCTGCGTATAGAAATTTTTAACATCCATGGCCAATTCGTCCGAACCCTTGTGAACGGTTATAGTACAGCAGGCCGCCATTATGTTGTCTGGAACGGAAGTAACGACCGAGGCGAAGCCGTTTCCAGCGGAATCTATATATACCGTATTCAGGCCGGTGAATTCGTCAAGGCCCGGAAAATGATGCTGCTGAAATAAATTTTCTCTTCCTCAAACGAATAAAAAAGGCTGTCACATCATGACAGCCTTTTCAATTTACTTTTCCGGATAGAGCTCATTCCACCAGTCCGGCTGATCCTTCAGCCAGCGGTCAAACCAGGCGAGGATCGTTTTTGTCCACAGCATCCGTTTGGAATACTGCATGATATGATGATCCTGATCGTCCACCTGTATCAGTTCCACGGGCCGGTTCAGCAGTTTCAGCGCTGTATACAATTGAATGCTCTCGCCTACCGGAACATTGGTGTCGGACGCGCCATGCAGAAGAAGCAGGGGTGTTTTGATTTTATCGGCGGAAAACAGCGGGCTCTGGTTCACGTAAATGTCTTTGCGGTTCCACGGAAAACTGTTGGCCGTCGCCATCGCGCTGTATGAATAGCCCCAGTATCCTTCACCCCAGTAACTGGAGATTGAACTGATACCGGCGTGTGAAATCGCCGTCGCGAACATATCGGTCTTCGTGGTGAGCAGCATGGTCATGAAACCGCCGTACGACGCGCCGATACAGCCGACACGTTTCTTATCCACAAAAGGATGCGCGTCAAGGAACTTCTTGGCACCGTCGATGATCTCATCGGCGACGGTCATGCCCCAATTGTTGACATGAGCCGCGGAGAAGGCCTGTCCGTACCCTTTCGCGCCGCTCGGCTGAAGCGTATAGACAATGTAACCGTTGGCGGCGTAAAATTCTTTCGGATAACGCCCGCCGAAATCCCTTGTTACGGGTGAAGTTCCTCCGTAGTAATATACGATGCAGGGATAGGATTTGGTTGAATCAAAACCGGGAGGATAATGGACATATCCGTCAATTTCGGTTTTGTTTTTGTTTCTGAAAGTCCACGGTTTTACTATTCCGAACCGGACTGTCTGATATTCACTTTTCGCGGGATCGCACACGACCTGATATTTTAGCGATGACAAATCCAGCGAATAACCCTTTTGCGGATTCGAGGTTCCCGATCCGTAATATACTCCCTTCAGCGCGTTACCGGCGAGGTCAAATCCCGATACCGCATCGACTCCGGTTTCGATCAGGCTGAATTTTCCGTCCCGGGGATTGTATCGGTATAAATTGCTGAACGACCGGTCGGTGGTTTCAAGATAGATATAGCCGTCGGCTGAATTCCACACGGCATTATCAATGGAAGGGTTGAAATTCAGGCTGATGCATTTTATTTCTTTTGTTTTCAGGTCGTAAATGTAGGCCTGATTATCGTAATCGTTGGGGATCATTTTTTTATCCGGCAGGTTAATCCCGAGCGTACCGAACAGCGACGGTCCGCCGGTCATAAGAATCTGATTGCCGTCCGGCGACCACTGCGCCTGGCTGAACCACGAGAGTGTCCAGAGGGAATCGGCGGTCATCGTTTCAAGGTCAAGTACGCTGACATAAGTGTCCGTATAAGGCCGCCGGGTAAGGTTTTCTGCATTTCTGGTAAAAATCATTCTTTTCCCGTCGGGGCTGACGGACTGAAAATACGCCGGCAATGGGCCAGCGGTAAGCCGGTTCATAATTCCGGTTGACGTGTTGAGACGGTAGATATGCGTGACAGAAGAGCCTTCGGACCGGTTTTTTAATCCATCCGATTTCTTCAGACCGGTTTTAGGGGATTCGGATTTTTCATACTGCTCATAAATGATATTGTCGCCGTCCGGGGACCACATATACCGCGAAAAATTCTTTACCTTTTCCAAAACAGCTTTGGTCTGACCGGCTGAAAAATCCATTATCCAGAGAGTCGTTTCCTGGTTTGAATACGTCATATAGCTCAGTCGTTTTCCCGCCGGCGCCCACTGGGCCTGATACATGCTTAATCCGCCTCTGAATGTTTGTACCAGGCTTCCGTCCGATGTCCGCCGTATTTCGATCCACGATTCCGTCTGGTCTCCCGCGGAGCGCGACAGGGATACCGCCGCCCATTCGCCGTCGGGCGTGATGATCATTTGCGTAATCCTCGGAAGATCCAAAAGATGACCGACAGACATCCCGCCGGCAGGATCAACGGACAAAATGAAATCATTTTTCAGCGAATCAGCGATTCCCGTAAATGCGCCTCTTAGTCCGGCGGGTTGCGCCAGATCCTTATCGACAAGGTATTTTACGACAAGCAGATGCTTTCCGGTTTCGAACTTAAGTTCAGGCTCCAGTTTGCCGGGTGTTTTTTTTGAGGTGTCATCGGAAGCGGATTTAGCAGATATCAGTTTTCCGTCAACGAAAAACTGGAACGGATGATAACCGGATAATTCAATTTTCACTTTCATCCATCGCCGGACTTCAACATAGGCCGCCGCGTAAAACAACTCATACCGTCCGGATTCTCCCTGAAACCGTATGGAGCCTGATGTATCAATGACATTCTTTTTCCATAGAAGACCGCCGGAAACGTCCCTGTAAGCTTTTCCCTCCGAAGGACTGAGATCTCCGATATCCAGAATCTGCTGCTGGAGCAGTTCTTTTACAGTATAATATTCCGATTTCGAGGATTTCTTTTCATGGAACACGGGTTTGGAAACCGGAACGGGTCCCAGTATCAGCCATTGTCCAATGGCTTGGGAACCCGTGTCAGCCGTAAGAGACCGAACAGAACAGACAAATAAAATGATGACAGCGACAGTTTTAATAATTAAGTTTTTCATGAGCTTTTCCCTATCCGTGAATGAGTGAACTGCGGTTTTCCAAAAGCGGTACAATATAAGGTTCGTGACTGAAGATATCAACCGTAATCCCTGTTTTCCGGCGTAAAAAAAAAAAGGACTCCGATATTCCGGAATCCTTTTTTTTCAGATGTTGCGTTTTCGTTTAAGCGTCGGCGGGCTTCGGATTCACGCTGACTTTCAGGCGTTTTTTGTCCTTATGCTCAAACTTCACGATGCCGTCGGTCAGTGCGAAGATGGTGTCATCCGTCCCGATTCCGACATTTTTGCCTAAGTGAAATTTGGTTCCCCGCTGACGGACAATAATGTTTCCGGCGAGAACGAATTCTCCGCCGTACTTCTTCACGCCGAGCCGCTGACCGTGGCTGTCGCGTCCGTTTCGCGTACTGCCTAAACCTTTCTTATGCGCCATACTTTCTCCTTGGCTTTTGCCGGTTACTTGCTGATTGAATTGACCATGAGTTCCGTGAACGGCTGTCGGTGACCTTTTTTCTTCTGAAAGCCTTTCCGCCGGTATTTGCGGAAATGAATCACTTTGTCGCCGAGGCCATGGGTCAGTACGGTCGTTTCAACTTTTGCACCTTGAACGGTAGGCGTGCCGATACGGACATCGCCGTTTTCGGAGACGAGCAGGACCTGATCGAACACGATCTGGTCGCCGACTTCCGCTTCAGCAATGCGCGGGATCACCAGCTTCTTCCCGGACTCGCATTTAAACTGAAAACCTTTGATATCAACTACTGCGTACATGTTACCTCCATAAAAAACCGCGCCCTGTCAGGGGCATTAATTAAGGTTCGAATTATAAAATAAGATGGTCAAAGATGCAAGTTTTTTTTTATTTTTTTTAGGTTTGCTGCGACAGTCCTGTAGGAGTTTGGCCTGTCTGTTTGTAAATGGCGGATTCAGCATCATCACGCTGATTTTGAATGCTTTGACCTGTCTTTATTTCCGGCCTTCTGGCTTCGACAGGTTCTCTCCGGACACTGCCGTATTCTTATGCCGATGATTCCGTTCTGCTACAATATCTTCACGGACTCCACCGAATATTTACCGTGATGTTTCACCATAAAAGACAGCCGCTTTGATTCGTCCGCGTTTGAAAAGAAAAAAATGGTCCTGCGCATATTTCCCTCATTTTTACCGGCAGGACGCGTTTCCGTATTGCGGAGTGTTAATTTTTCGTTTCGAAATACGCCTAATACCGGTTCCATAAATTTATCGCTGTAATCGGACATATATTGCCGCAGATTTTTTTCATCACTGTTGGCAATCCATTCGGCTGCCTGCAGGGCGATTGCCTTATCTTCCCGGAGAATATGATAATTGATATGGATATGGGTAATCATCCACACCGATCCTTCCCGTCCCAGTTTCAGATAAATGTTACGGTTATCCGCCGGAAGCCCGGTCACGAAATAATGAATAGAAGCGGAGCCGTCGGCATCCATCCCGAAGCCGCATTCGTTGTAATGGCTGATATCGGAAAACGCCTGCAGGTTTTCAAAATACAGATTCTTATCCCGGAGATATCTCGATAAATCTTCGGTTTGGTTACCGACCACTGATTTCATAAACGCATTCGCAACATTCCGCGCGTCCTGTGTTTTGTAGGATAAGAAATAACTCCACACTAATCCGATGAGAATGACGGCGCCGGTAACCAGCAGATAACGCTTCCAGTTAATGGTTAACAGAGGATGAGTCATCGTTCCTCTTAAAATGTATGGATAATATCAGTAAATCATTTTTATCAGAATAATAAAATAATCCGTTCAGATCAAATCTTTTATTTCATGACCACCGCATCGAATACAGCGCAGCGGCGAATACTAATATGATCGATAAATACCAAAATATTTTTTGTCTCCGGTCTGTGACGTATAACCTTTCTTCCATAAAATACGGCAACCGGGCCGGCAGATAGATCATCAGGATAAGAACCAGCGACGCGATAAATTCCGGTATAAATTTGCTTGGCCGATCAGGCGAGGGCATATCAATTCGTTGAGAAATCACTCCCCACATACTTGATAACATGACAAACATCGTTACCCAGGCCAGTATTTCAACGACAAGCCGCCAGTACCAGGCCGGTTGTTTCTCAAAGGGTTTGAAGGCGTAGGCCGCGATAAAAAATATTCCGAAAAAATTAAAGGTAAGAAAAAATCCCCAAACCAGCGGAAGCCATTTGGGGACATCGTGAAATGACCCGAATACGGCATTCACACCGAGGATGAACAGATGAGCCAGGGGAAGAATGCGGAAAAACGCGAGAACGTAGAGAAAAGCCGATTTTTTCGGCGCCGGCGCGTCCGTCAGCATCATTTTGGTTTTGAATAAAAGCACCGGCCAGTCGATTATGAAAAGAATGATGCAGACGACGCCCAATGGGATATAAGCGTCGCTGACCGGCGTATCACTGAACATGATTTCGCCGAATGAATCACTGATGTCCGGAACGAAGAAAATGGCCGCGGCCAGGACAAAATTGGCCGCCAGGCCGGCCTGCATCGAACGGTTCAAACGGCCGGAAATGATATTACTTAAGATTTGAACAGGGTTGATTCGGATCACGGCTTCGTGCGCGCAATTTATATTGAATCGAATATATACGACGTTAATGATGACGCTTCAGCTGCGCTTATCGCTCAGACGAACCCGATGAACCGGACATCAGCGCTTTATTCTGCGTACCAGGCTGCCGTTATGATCTTTAATATCCACCCTCAGCGGCATTTGTCCCAGCGCATGCGTGGCGCAGGCGTTGCAGGGATCGTAGGCGCGGAAGGCCATCTCGATTTTATTCAGCAGTCCGTCGGAGATTTGTCCCTTGCTGATCAGTCCTTTCGCGGCTTTGTCCACGCTCATCGCGATGCGGGCAGAGTTGTTCTGCGTCGCGACAATCAGATTGCATTTCGTCATGATGCCGCGCTCGTCGGTTTCATAATGATGGAACAGCGTTCCCCGCGGGGCTTCCACGACGCCCACGCCGACGGTCGGCTTCTCGAACGGGATGACGCGGATATGATCGCTGGTGATTTCAGGATCATGAATGAGTTCAACAATTTTCTCTGCGGCCTGCACCATTTCGATGACGCGCGCGTAATGATTCGCCAGCGTGTGGTGCACCGGTTTCGCGCCGAGAATTTTGTAAAATTCCTCATACGCTTCCTGCGCTCTCGGCGTGGCCATCCCGTCGGATACGTTCAAACGGGCCAGGGGAGCCACCGCGTATAAGCTGGTGTCCTTGCCGTCCGTAAACCCTCGCCAGCCAAGCGGTTTCAGGTACGGGAATTTAACGTAACTCCACGGCTCCACGCGCTCAGCAACGTAATCGGCGTATTTGTCGGCTGTGAATTTAGCGTATTCCTTGCCTTCGGTGTCCACCACGCGGATCTTGCCGTCATAAAAATTAACTTTGTTGTTATCGTCCACAAGACCCATATAATACGTACGGTGCGTGTACGCGTCGGATGTGATCATCCTGACGTATTCTTCATTTTTCAAAACGATATCGTGGAACACCTGAAGCGTGAACAGCGCGAATTCGAGCCCGTCTTTGGCGAGTTCCTGGTATTTCGGCAGGTCCTGTTTCGTGAGTCCTTTTGCGACGCCGCCGGGCAGGCCGAACACGGGATGAATGATCTTTCCGCCGAGATACGTGATCAGTTCGCGCAAACGCCGGCGCATGGAAATCACTTTGATGCCTGTATCCACGCCGACTTTCCCGACTACGCCGAGCACGTTGCGCAGTTCCTTGGACGCTTCGACGCCGACAATGAAATCCGGTCCGCCGAGGACGTATACATGCAGCGCGTGATCCTCAAGCATGAACGTATTGTAGATCAGTTCGCGCAGTTTCTTCGCCGGGGACGTCGGTTCGATTTTGTACAGCGCGTCCAACGCTTTCGTGCCGGCCATGTGATGCGCCGTGGGACAGACTCCGCAGATACGGCTGGTGATCTGAGGCATATCCTCCGCGGGACGGCCGAGACTGAAGATCTCGAATCCCCGCAGTTCGGGAATCTGGTAATACGCGTGATCCACGTCGCCCTGTTCGTTCAGGAAAATGTCAATTTTTCCGTGCCCTTCCAGGCGCGTGATCGGATCGATGGTGACTTTTCTGGTTTGCATGTAAGACCTTGAATATTTCAATTCTTTTCTTCACACTGAGCGAAGTCGAAGTGTGAAGTTATAATACGATTCATGGTTCGACTTCGCTCACAATGAATCGGTTTTTTAATGTTTATTCTTTACCCATTTTTCCCCGCAATATCGACTTCGCCAGTCCGTAGCGGTAGAACGAGCCGACGGGATCGGGAATGCCTTCCAGCACGGAATCAATGTCACTTTCTTCGGTCGGCTTGATGGACGAACAAATCGACGACAGCATTTTCGCGCCCTGGTCTTGTACACGCGAAGTCGGACCGAAACAGCCGGTGCAGGGCATGTTGCCGTTGACGCACTGAGCTTCGCATCCTCCGCGCGTGGCCGGGCCCATGCAGACGACGCCCTGCGCGAGAAAGCATTTCGTCGCGTCCATCAGAGTCATATGCGGACGTTTGAATTCCGTATACGCGACATCGGCCGGCTTGCTGTCCTTGCGGGGGCATTCGTCGCACAACGCGATATCCGGCGCGAGTACGGAGCCTTTCGGCGGAAGCCTGCCTTCGAGCAGCGCCATCACGGCTTCTTTCAGGAGTTTCGGCGTCGGCGCGCAGCCGGGAATGTAATATTCCACATCTACCACCTGATCTAATGAGCGGACCCGCCGGTGCATGCCGGGAAGCGTGACTTCGCGGCCCTGATCGTTAAAGCGCTCCACAGGCAGGCGATTCTCGGAATTTTCCGTCGTAGGCGATTCATCATACACATACCGGAAAATCTGATCCCGTGAAAACTGGTTGGCCAGCGACGGAATGCCTCCGAGATGAGCGCAGGAACCGTAAGCGATGAGGAATTTGCTCTTGCGCCTCAGCAGACGCGCCATTTCAGCCTGTTCGCTGGTCCGTACGGCGCCGTTGATGAATGTCGCCGTAATGGATTGATCGTCCATTTCCTCGATGTCGCTCTTTTTGAAATCCATCGCGACCGGCCAGAAAACGATATCGATTTTGCCCGTCAGCATGAGGATATCTTCCGCGAGATCAACGATGGATTCTTCGCAGCCGCCGCACGACGCGCACCAGTAAAATCCGATTTTAGGTTTATCCGACATGGCTGTGCGCCTCCTTTCCGGACGATTGTTGTTCGATATGTTCGAGTTCCTTATCGAGTTCATCGAATTGCTTGGGAAGCCCGAGCGGCCCGAGCGCTTTGACCTGCACGACCATTTCGTTGATCACGGATTTGACTTTGTCGCCTTCCGACGCGGAAATCCACTCCAAGCGGAACCGCTCTTCCTCGATGCCCATGTCCCTGAGCATACGGTTCAGCAGGCGCACGCGGCGCAATAATTTGTAATTGCCTTCGGAATAATGGCAGTCGCCGGGATGACATCCGCCGATCAGCACGCCGTCGGCGCCTTTGGCGAACGCGGTCATGATGAACTGCGGATCGACTCTTCCCGAGCACATGATGCGCACGATTCGTACGTTCGGCGCGTGACGGAGGCGGGAGACGCCCGCAAGATCCGCCGCGGTGTAGGTGCACCAGTTGCAGAAGAACGCGACGATCACGGGTTCCCAGTTCGGATTCGGATTAGCGGACATGATTCACCTCCATCGATTGGGAGTAGGAAAAATCGAATTTGAGCAGACCGTCGATTTCGCTGAAGATTTCCTCGTCCTCGAACAGGTTCTGGACGATCGATCCCGACGGACACGCGGCTACGCAGGTTCCGCAGCCTTTGCACAGAGCCTCGTTGATGACGGCTTTTTTCTTGGCATCATCGAATGTGATCGCGGTGTAAGGGCATAAAGGCAGGCAGGACTTGCATCCGGAGCAGTCTTCCTCGCGGATATAAGCGGTGTTAGGTTCAAGTTCCACATGTCCGGCGCTGATCAGCGACAACGCTTCCGCGGCCGCCGCTCCGGCCTGGGCGACCGTATCGGGAATGTCCCTCGGTCCCTGGCATCCGCCGGCGATGAAGATGCCGTCGGTGAACGTGTTGACCGGCGCGAGTTTCGGATGCCGTTCGAGGAAGAATCCTTCCGTCGAACATGAAATATTGAATAACCGCCGGACGTCCTGCGCGTCATGATGCGGTTCGAGCCCGACGGCAAGCACGACCATGTCCACGGGAATTCTCCGAACGGCGCCGATCATCGTGTCTTCCACACGGATGACGAGTTTGCCGGCTTCCGCCTGCGACAGCGACCAGTCGGTCACTTCCGCGACGCGCCCGCGGATAAAATGAACGCCTTCCTTGAGAAGTTTATCGTAAAATTCCTCGTACCCTTTACCGGGCGTACGCATGTCAATGTAAAAATTATACACTTCCGCGTGCGTGTGTTCCCTGATCAGATGCGCAAGTTTCAGCGAGTACATACAGCAGACGCGCGAACACCAACGATTGGTCTTCTCGTCGCGGGAACCGACGCAATGGATGATGCCGACAGTCTTCGGATGATTGCCGTCACGGGTGAGGACTTCGCCGCCCGTCGGGCCGGACGCGTTCACGAGACGCTCGACTTCGAGAGAGGTGTACACATTCGGGTATTTGCCGTAACCGTATTCCGGAAGACGTTTTGCGTCGAACGGCTGGAAACCGGTAGAGAGAATGATCGTGCCGACTTCGACCTCCTGGAATTTTTCTTTCTGCTGGAAATCGAACGCCTTGCGGTCGCACGCTTCCACGCAGGTCTGCTTGCATTTTCCGGTTTTCAGCTGGATGCAGGTTTCCGGATCGACGAGAACAACCTGCGGCGTGGCCTGCGGAAAGGGTATGTACACGGGTTTGCGTTTGCCGAGACCCTGGTTGAACTCATCGGGATATTTCGCCTCCTTATACACGCACTGGTCGATGCAGGCCATGCAACCCACGCACAGGTCCTCGACGATGTAACGCGGCTTGTGCTTTACGGTGACTTTATAATTGCCTACGTAACCTTCCACTTTTTCGATTTCAGAATACGTCCACAGCGTGATATTCGGATGCGATTTCACGGATGACATTTTCGGCGTCAGGATGCACGCCGCGCAATCGAGCGTGGGGAATGTTTTATCGAACATCGCCATATGCCCGCCGATCGTGGCTTCACGTTCAACCAGAAATACTTTCTTGCCGGCATTGGCGATAGTCAGCGCCGCGTGAATGCCCGCGATTCCTCCGCCGACGATGAGGACGTCAGGATTGACCGGAACCGATTTCTTTTCCAGCGGCTTGTGGAACCACACGCGCTGGATGGCCGCGCGCGCGAGGTCTTTCGCTTTATCCGTCGCCGCTTCTTTGTTTTCATGAACCCATGATACGTTCTCGCGGATATTCACCATGTGGAAATAGAACGGGTTCAGCCCGCCTTTTTCCAGGGCGCTGCGGAACGTGTGTTCATGAAGGAGCGGCGAACACGACGCGACGACGATACGGTTCAGATTGTGTTCTTTGATATCGGACTGGATCAGTTCCTGGCCGGGATCGGAGCACATGTATTTGTACTCGCGGGAGATCACCACGCCGGGCATTGTTTTAACGTATTCCGCAACCGACGCGACATCCACCACGCTGGCGATGTTGTGCCCGCAATGGCAGACGTAAAAACCGATCCGGGGAGATTTGGTGTTGTTAGACATAAACGGGCTTACCTCCTTGTCCTGACTTGGTTTTGAACGCCGGTTTGACGAACAGCCGTTTCACGCCGAGTTCTGTTTCGGGAAGGCCGAGCGCGATGCCGAACAACTGCGAGAAAAACATCACCGGGATATCGATCTTGTGGCCGAACGCTTTGGTCATTTTCGACTGGTAGCATTCGAGATTGAACTGGCAGAGCGGGCATGACGTGATGACCACGTCGGCGTGATGCTGCTGGGCTTCGTGAAGGATGATGTAGCTTAAGCGAAGGCCGACTTCGGGAATGGTGCCTGTTAAACTGGCGCCGCAGCAGCGGGTTTTCAGCGACCAGTCCACAGGCTGTCCGCCGAGCGCCTGTACGATTTTGTCCATCGTCATCGGGTTGCGGTTATTGTCGAAGGATTCGAACGGACGAACGGTCTGGCATCCGTAATACGACGCGGCGCGCAGGCCTTTCAGCGGATTTTTGATTGCCTTGCCAAGTTTATCAATGCCGTAATCGTTCACGAGTACATCGAGCGGATGGCGGATCTTCACGCGGTTTTCGAATTTCAGTCCGGCTTCGCTCAGCGCCTTACGGATCGTGGCGCCGATTTCCTTATGCGTGTTCATATAATTGATGGTTTTCAGCAGAACCATGAAGCATGCGCTGCACGGCGCAATAATATGAACTTCCTGTTCGTCCTTGAATTGTTTCTCCGCTAGCGCGAGGTTTCTTGCGGCGATGGCGAACGCCTTGCATTCATCCACCGCCATGTAGGCTGTGGCTCCGCAGCAGTTCCAGTCCTCGATTTCGGTGAGTGAGATGTTCAGCGCTTTAAAAACGGCGAGAATGGATTCTTCGTACGCGCGGCCGGTGCTTTTCAGCGAACAGCCGGGATAATATAAATATTTCATGTTACTTCGCCTCCTTCTGCCGGTCGAGCGCTGCCAGCAAAGCTTTCAGCGACTTCCGGTCTTTGATGCGTTCGGATTTCATGGATATGCGGCCGGTAAAAAATAATTTCATGCCGAGCATCATATTGCCGAAGGCCTTGAACGGATTGGTTCCGAGAAAAACTTTCATCATCAGCTTGCCTTCGCTGCTCCGGCCGTCTTTCATGACCTGGTTAAAGAACGCGTTGGCGAGCACCGGCGTGGGAAAGCGTTTCGGGTACACGCCTTTTTCGATAGCCTCCCGTTTGATCGCGTACATCACGTCGGTGATCTTGATGCCGCGCGGGCAGTCGCAGGTGCAGGCGTAGCAAGACGCGCAGAGCCAGACCGTCTGGCTGTTCAGCACTTCGGCGCGGAATCCTTCCCGCACCATCGCGATAATGCGCCTCGGGGTGTAGTCCATGTAATGGCTCACCGGGCAGGTTCCGCTGCACGTGCCGCACTGTATGCAGGAATAAAATTTTTCGCCGTGCGCCAGTTCCGCGATCCGGTCGGGAAAGGTATGGTCGAGTTCCTCCTCATACTTGATACGCCTCCGGACGTCAATTTCGCCGGGCGACGCGCTGACGGGAACATTCGGCCTGATGGTGGTGGGTTCCATGCGTTTGCCTTGGGTTATGGTAAAAAGATCAAACAGAAATCAGTTGACGTTCAAAACCAGCCTGAAAACAAGAAAACTGTATTGTAATAAAGAACGGAAACAAAACGTAAGTAAAACGCTCAGCCCGAAAGGACTGAAAGACAGGAAAATATATCATTTTCCATCAGATAAAAAAATGATATTTGTCATAATTTGAGAAAACCCCGGAACACGGATCAAAAGGATTTACACGGATTTGCACTTATAAACACAGATTAAATCTATGGGATGCTTTTCTTCAAATTTTTTATTTTCTTCATGGTAAATATTTTTCTTCGTGACAATCCGTCCAATCCTGATATTCGTGTTCCGCACAGGTGTAATTTTTCATTGCTTAAGCGGAATTTTGTGATTAAATTATATCAGGATTTCTGAGAGATTCCCATATGAATACAAACGGAAGAACGGGTTGATGAAAAGTTATTGAAAGCAATAACTGATGGAAATTCATTTAATTTTCTGAACTGAATTTAATCCGGAGGGCGATGATGCAAAGATATTTTATCATTCTTTTGCTGGGAATGGTGTTTTCCGCCCATACCCAGGAACCGAAAAAATCCATCGCGGTGCTTGAA
The DNA here is from genome assembly GCA_964410965.1 of uncultured Bacteroidota bacterium. Lineage (GTDB taxonomy): Bacteria > CLD3 > CLD3 > SB21 > JBBIRG01 > JBBIRG01. The sequence goes on from CAYPIY010000005.1 coordinate 307,428, forward strand.
TTCCAGTCGAGCGGCGGGCTGGAAAAAAGTGAACTGCAGGCTTTGACCAACCGGTTCCGCGGGATCATGGTCCAGACCAGCGCTTTCGAGGTGGTAGAGCGCGAAAAAATGGGCGAGATCCTGAAGGAGCAGGACTTCGCCGTATCCGACCAGTGCAACACTTCCGAATGCGCCGTGCAGATCGGGCAACTGCTCGGCGTGCGGTTCATGATCGCGGGCGACATCGGCAAAGTCGGGCAGATGTACACCATCGACCTGCGCATGGTGGATGTCAGTTCGGGCAAGATCGTCCAGACCAAGTCGGAGGATTACCGCGGCGAGGTGGAAGGCCTGCTGGGCGTCATGCGCACCATCGCGAACAGTTTCGCCGGTCGGGATGATAAAGCCGCTGCTGTCACGGATGTGGGCGACATTTACATTATCTCCTCACCCTCCAAAGCGGCGATTTATCTCGACGGAAAGCTGACGGAATGGACAACACCGAAACTGCTCGAAGGCATTCCCGCCGGAAAGCACACCATTGAGGTCCGCAGCGGCGAACTGCTGGCAAAAAAGGAAATCGACCTGAAAAAGGGCGCGATCGAGAACCTTGACCTGAAATTGGCCAAACTCGCCATTGCCGTCAAAGTTACATCGGAGCCCCAAGAGGCTGAAATCTACGTGAACGGCGAATTATCCGGCACGACGCCGACCGTGATCAATATTCCGGTAGGGACGCACACCGTCATATTCAGAAAGAATGGCTATCAGGATTATTCGGAAAGCCTGACCGTGAAGGAAGGCGAAACGGCGAAAAGCGTAAAGGGTACATTAAAGAAAATCCATAAGGTCACCGTCACCACCGAATACCCGAAAGAAGCGAAGGTGCGTACCGTTGACGTGCTGGTGAATGATGAATCCGCCGGCAGCGGTACGAAAGTGGATTTATCCCTGCCCGAAGGCAAGCTGATTATCAAGGTTCGCACGAACAGCGCCGACCTGACGGAATTCTCGCAGGCGGTGAACCTGACCGGAGACCTGACGGTGAACGCAAAACTCGTTTTCACCGACCAGTACATCGCCGCCCAGAAGGATATAGAGCTGAAAAAGAAAAATGAACTGGATCAATTAGCTCTGCAGAAAGAAATGGAGCGCAAAGCCAAAGAGGACAAGGAAAAGGAACAGCTCGCCTTAAAACAGGAAATGGAACGCGAGGCGAAAGAAGCGAAAGAGGCTAAGGAAAAGCTTGAAAAAGAAGCGCGCGAAAAGAAAACCGCCCAGGCGTCCGGAAAATCGAACATGAAATGGTACATCATCGGCGGAGCGGTGATCGCGGGCGGAGGCGCCGCGGCGGTTTTATTAGGAGGAAAAAAAGGCGGCGGAGGCGGCGGACCCGACCGGATCAGCGATCCGTGGTGGCCGTGATAAAAGTTAAACATCTTAAAGAAGTTTAACTTTTATTAAGTAATAAGTAAGTAAGAGAAAATATGTTATGTTAATAAACACATAAACCAATAAACCATATTTTTTTTAGGATAAATACCATGAAATGCATATTCTACTTTATATTTATTTTAATTTGTTCATTGTACCCCGCTCAAGCACAACTTACATGGACACCTATAAATAGCGGATTGACTGATACAATAATAAATACTATTTATATTAATGGGTCTGATATTTTTGTGGGCACAGTAAATGGTGGCGTCTTTTTATCAACTAATAATGGACAGAGTTGGACTCAGAAGAGTAGTGGTTTAACTGAGTTATCCGTGTATTCTATTGCCAGTAGCGGCTCTAATCTTTTTGCTGCTACGATGGGAGGCGGCGTTTTTTTATCTACCAATAATGGGACGAATTGGACAGCGGTAAATAATGGCTTAACTAGTATATTAGCATATTCATTAGTCATCAAAGGACCAAATGTAATGGTGGGAACTTATGACGCTGGTGTTTTCCTTACCACAAATAACGGAACGAACTGGACCGCAGTAAATTCCGGATTAAATACAAACATTAGATATCTAAATATTTGTGATTCTAATATTTTTGCTGGTACGGAGAGCCATGGCGTTTACTTGTCCACTAACTACGGAACTAACTGGACCGCTGTGAATAATGGATTGCCTGGTCTATGGGTCCAAGGCTTAACTAGCAGCGGTACCAATGTGTTTACGGCTATAGAAACCCAAGGCGTATTTTTATCAACTGATAATGGGACAAATTGGATTGCTAAGAATAACGGTTTGACTGATTTATATGTTTACTATGCATTATCCAGCAGAGGTTCAAATATACTAGTGCATACTCAATATGACGGTGTATTTTTATCAACTAATAACGGCGCAAGCTGGACAGCACAAAATAACGGGTTACCAGATAAAGATGTTAAATTTTTTGCTATAAGCGATTCAAATGTTTTTGCTGGTACCTATGGTGGAGGCATCTTCAAAGCATTGGCTCCCATTCCTACAGCCCCGTCGAATTTAACGGCAACAACTTATTCATCAACCCGAATTAATTTATCATGGTCTGCCAGCCTGAACAATCCGCAAAGGTATCGTATATACCGCTCGTTGTCATCAGGTTCCGGCTTCACGCAGATCGACTCTGTTACAGCTCCTACCGTAACTTACAATAATACGTCGGGCCTCAGCCCCGCGACAACTTATTATTATAAGATATATGGCGTTAACTCGTGGGGTTCATCTTCATCATCCAATGAAGCGAATGCCAAAACATTCGCGCCCGGATGGTCATTGCAAACCTCCGGAATTTCCGGAGCACTGTACAGCGTCAAAGCGGTTTCCAGTACGGTTGCGTGGGCATCCGGTCAGGGAAAAGTATTCCGCACAACCAACGGCGGAATTACCTGGAACGATGTCGGCGGAAGCACATTTAATATGTATAACGTTGAGAGTATAACGGCACTGGACGCTCAAACAGCGTTTGCCGCCTATACATCAACCGGAACATTTGTTTACAGGACGACTAACGGAGGTTCCAGCTGGCAACAGGTTTTCACGCAGTCTGATCCCGGGTATATTAATGGCATTCATATGTACGACCCCGTCAACGGAATTGCCTACGGCGATCCGGTGGCGGGCAAATGGACCATCCTAAAAACAACGAACGGAGGCGCTTCCTGGTTTCATATTCCTAACGAGCCAACCTCATTAACCGGTGAGATGGGATACCCTAACACATTGGTGACGATTAGTAATAGTCACATCTGGTTCGGAACCAATAAAAGCCGGGTTTTCTATTCAACCGATAAAGGCAACACATGGGCGACCGGAAGCACTTCATTTGTAAATTCCTACGGTCTTCATTTTCTAAGCACGTCCATCGGCGTTGTAACCGGTCAAAACGCCGCACGTTCAACGAACGGAGGGGTATCTTGGACTGACATAATGTCAATGCCCGGCTCCGCTGATATGTACAGTGCCGGCGGAGTCAGAACGAACGACTTCTGGGTTGGCCGCGGAAATAAGATTAACCGAAGCACCGATCAGGGCGGGACGTGGTATACCGAATGTACCTTTTCTGAATACATGCTGGCTATGGATTTCATCACCATCGGGCCCCGCTCTTCAGGCTGGGTTGTCGGTTATAACGGAACCATTGCCGCTTATACAGACAGCGTCGGCGTTTTGGCGGACGAACCGGCTGCGTCCCCTACTAATATGGTATTTTCTAATGTTCAAACCGATTCCATGCGTGTGAGTTTCACCGCAGCTGCGGGAACCCCGGGCGCATCAGGGTACATAGTGATCCGAAGCGCGGGTTCAGCAGTGACCGCGGTTCCTTCGGACGGAATATCCTACTATACCGGTCAGGTTATTGGCAGTGATACCGTGACCTATGTGGGTTCCGCAACTACATTTCCGGAAACCGGACTTATGCCGGTTACCAATTACTATTATAAAATATTTTCATTCAACGGATCCGCGAATCTTGTTAATTACCTTACTTCATCTTCGCTTTCAGGTAATTGCTATACACTTTCCGCGGAACCCGCTTCCCAGCCTTCTAATCTGGTTTTCAGCAATGTAAAAACCGATTCCATGCGAATCAGTTTCACGGCAGCGACCGGAAACCCTTCCGGATACATCGCCATCCGGAGCGCCGGAACTCAGCCGGTGTCCGATCCGGTGGACGGCACAAGTTATACTGCCGGACAAACCATCGGCAGCGATACTGTAGCCTATGTCGGTTCTGCAGCAACATTCTGGAGTGCCGGACTGGCAGTATCAACCCGATATCACTATAGGATATACTCGTACAACGGAAGCGCGAACACAACAAATTATCTGACCGACTATCCCTTCCCGCTTTCCGGATACCGCAGCACATTGGCCGTGGAACCCGCCGCCCAGCCAACGAACTTATTGTTCACATCAGTGGTCAGCGATTCGGTCTCGATTTCCTTCCAGGCGGCCGCCGGAGCGACCGGTTACATCACACTCCGGAGGGCGAATCAACCGGTAACAGATACTCCCCAGGACGGTATTTCATACGCTCAGGGAAGTACGGTCGGAAGTTCCGCCGTTGCGCATACCGGAAGCGAGACGTCGTTTCATATCACGGATCTTTCATCCGAAACCCGTTATTATTTTGCCGTCTTTTCATACCGTGGCGGCTCGGATTCCGTCAATTATGTTGAAGCATCGCCTTTGACAGGCGACACGGTTACTTCGGGGACGGGTTCCCCGCCTTCCGCGCCCACCTCTTTTAACGCGATCGCCGTTTCAACCGGCCTCATCGATCTTTCCTGGACGGCGAGCGCGACCGGTGAACCGCTCAAATATTATATCTTCCGGTCATTGACATCCGGCTCAGGATTTATCCTGGCTGATTCCGTAACCGCGCCGGCGACTACAAAGAGCCATACCGTACCCAGTCCCGCGACGTCCTATTATTTCCATGTCAAAGCGGCGAACGCCTCCGGATTATCCGAAGCCTCCAACGAAGACAGCGCGACCACATTCGCAACCGGATGGAAACTGCAGAATTCCGGATTTTCGGGTAACCTGACTTCGGTATCCGCCGTAAGTCCTTCCGTCGCATGGGCCGCCGGCCTCGGTGGAAAAGTCTTAAAGACCACTGACGGGGGAGTGAACTGGATAACAGCCGACGGAGGCGCATTCGGAACGGAAGAAATCAAACACATATCAGGATTGGACGGCAATACCGCATTTGTCACAACTAATCCTGTTTCCGAAACCTTTATCTACCGCACGACCGACGGCGGATCCGGCTGGCATCAGGTGTTTAACCAGTCCAACGGATATATTGATGCTGTACACATGTACGACCCGGTCAACGGCATCGCTTGCGGTGATCCCGTGGGCGGAAAATGGACGGTCCTGAAAACCACAAACGGAGGTGCATCCTGGTACCGGATTCCCACGGAACCGGCTTCGCTCACAAGCGAATGGGGCTGGCCGAATTCGCTGGTAACGGTCGGAAGTTCACACATCTGGTTTGGCACCAACAAAAACCGCGTGATGCGAAGCACCGACGGCGGATTCACATGGTCTTCCGGCGCCACGCCGTTTCTGCACTCATCAGACATTCATTTTACCGATATTCTGACCGGCGTAACGGGCGGAGAAGCATCTGCTGCCCGGACAACGGACGGCGGGGCCACCTGGATTTCCATCCCTGCAATCCCGGGTTCAGGAGTCATTCTTGGGGCCGGAGGTTCCGGGAACGGTGATTTCTGGATGAGTCACGGAACCACAATGGCCCGTAGCACCGATCAGGGCACAAACTGGTTTTCGGAAGGAACATTTGCAAACTCTATAACAGCGGTGGATTTCGTCACCGTCGGCCCCTATACATCGGGCTGGATCGTCGGCGCTGACGGAATGGTTGCCGCTTACTCGGATACCGTCGGTTCCCTGCCTGCTGAACCGACGGCTTCTCCGGCAAACATTGTATTTTCAAACGTACTGGCAGATTCCATGCGGGTGAGTTTTTCACCGGCCCCGGGAGGCGCAACCGGCTATATCGCCATCCGCAGCGCGGGAACCGCACCGGCAACCGATCCTGCAGACGGGATATCCTATTATGCCGGCCAGGTCATCGGCGGGGACACCGTGGCTTATGTCGGTCCGTCCTTAACGTTTGTTAACACGGGTCTGGCGCCCGGTACAAAATATTTTTACAAGATCTATTCTTATAATGGCGCAAACGCACTGATTAATTACAGAACTGCGTCGCCGCTTGAAGGAGATACAACTGCAGCCTCTTCCGGCGTGCCTCCCTCCCCACCGTCCAGCCTTACCGCGACTGCCGTTTCCTCCGGCCGCATCAATCTGGCATGGACCGGCAGCGTATCGGGAAATCCGACCAAATATTTCATTTACCGCAAAGACGGACCCGCCTATTTATTGCATGATTCAGTCGGAGCCGTTCAATGGTTGTATGTCGATTCCGGTCAGTCGGTCAATCCGTCCACGACCTATTCATACCAGGTTTACGCGTCAAACGCCTACGGATTTTCCGGACCCTCCAACGAGGCCAATGCGACAACCTTCGCGACCGAACCCGCGTCACAGCCTGTAAATCTGGCTTTTGCGGATCTGAATTTTAACTCTTACACGCTGGTGTTCAATCAGGCCGCCGATCTTCCGGCCGGCTACCTCATCCTCAAGAAAACCGACGGCTCTCCGACCGCTGTGCCGTCGGATGGAACGGAATATACGGCCGGCAGTATCATCGGGACGGATACGGTTGTCTACGCAGGATCGGATACTTCCGTGAACCTGACCGGTCTTGCTCCCAGCACTGTGTACTATTTCGATGTATTTTCATATAACGGCAACGGGCTGACCGTTAATTATCTGGCTGAAAATCCCCTGGAAGGTTCCCGTGCGACCCTGCAGACCGAACCCCCGCAGCAGCCCACGGCCCTGGTTTTCAGCAGCGTGCATTCCGATTCGATGCGGGTCAGTTTCACGGGAGCCATCGGCGGCCCGGCGGGATATATTGTGTTAAGGAACAGCATTCCTGTCGTTGGCAATCCGGCCGACGGTACCGCTTATACGGCGGGTGAAACCATCGGTACCGACTCCGTGGTGTATGCCGGTTCCCAGACCACATTCGGCCAGTACGGATTGGCGTCTGCCACGCGGTATTATTTCAAAATATTTTCGTACAACGGCAATGGCCCGCGGACAAATTACCTGACTGTTTCACCCTTAACGGGGGATACCGTATCCTCTGGATTCGTCACCGAACCCGCTTACCAGCCGACGAATCTTGTTTTCAGCGATGTCGATACTGGTACGTTCAAGGTTACATTTAACTGCGCGACAGATTATCCTTTGGGATATCTCGTTTTGCGGAGTGAGATTAATTATCCAAATATTTCCCCGACTGACGGACAAACCTACAGTCCAGGTGCGGTTCTCGGTAATGCAAGGGTAGTTACTTCCGGAAGCGACACATCTTACAACGAAATCGGCTTATTTGCCAATACGATATACTATTATCATGTCTATTCATTTAACGGTACCGGTTCTCTTACGGATTATCTGACCACCAATCCCCTAACCGGCGCACAGACGACGCTGGCTGCCGAGCCCACCGCCCAGCCGACGGAATTGTCCTTCGAAGCCGTCAGCTCTGACACATTCAAAGTCGATTTCAAGGATGCCGCCCCTGTTCCGACCGGTTATATTGTGCTTATGAAAACCGGCTCCCTCCCGTCTGCCATCCCGTCCGACGGTACGGTTTATACGGCCGGAAATACCATCGGCGACGCACAAGTGGTTTATACCGGCAATTCCCATGAATTCGACCAGACCGGAGCGGTTGAAAATACGACCTATTTTTACAAAATATTTTCCTATAACGGCAACGGAGAGGCAATCCATTACTTAAAGGAGGCCCCGTTAACCGGCCAGCACACGCATATCAGCCCGCCGAAGATCCTGAGCGGCTCCCTGTCGATATTACCCGCGAATCCCTCGGAAGACGATTCCATAAAAATCACCGTACCCATCAGCGGAACCTCGCCCGCGGGATATCTGACTTTCGGCAACGGGAGCCATACATCGGCTTTCACGGTTCGCATGAACAGTAACGGTACGGCGTTTTTCGCGACCATTCCGCCTCCCCTGGTCACCCGTGAGGGCGTGGTATACCGGATTAAGGCCGTGAATGCTGCGGATTCGTCATTCTTCCCGGCCAGCGGATTTATCAGCATTCCGATCCGTGTCGCCAATACAGCGGCCATACAGTCCATCGGCAGTTATCCAGACGGGATAATTCTTGAATGTTACAACACGATCAGCCTGCCGCTGAACTCGAATATCGACATGGAGGCCCTGGTCGGCCCCTCCGAAGGCGGTACGGTCTGGCGGCTTGTCACGCACGCTCCCACGGAATGGGTGGACCAATACGTGATGGAAAACAACAAAGCGTACTTCTTTTATCACCGGAAAGACGCTCCGGTACAGCTCAACCTGCTGAACGCCGTCACCAACTCAACCGGCCTGTTTGAGAATTTCCGCCTGCATCCTGAATGGAACCTCGTGCCATGGCCGTACGCTTTCAAAGGCAATATCACCTGGCGAGATCCGTCAAAAATCGGACCGGTCTGGCAGATGACTGAAGGCGCGTATGATTCGATGACGACGACGCTCAAGCCGTTCGGCGGATACGTGATTTTCAACAAGACGCCGGATACGGTTCTGATCAAGGATGTCCTGGAGTGGTCCCATGTTTCTCTCGGGAAATCCGTTTTTGAAAAAACGGCGCCATCGCCCCTGCTGTGGAGCATCCATTTCCAGCTTAGGAACGAAAAATCCCGCGATCTTTACAACCTCATCGGCGTTTCGGAACAGGCGGCGGTTGAATCCGATCCATTCGATGACGCCGAACCGATCAGTCCCGGCCGGCAGACACATGTATATTTTTCCGCCTCTGAAACCGGAAAATCCTCGAAAAGCCTGGCCTGCGACATCCGCTCCGCGGAAACGGAAGGGCACGCGTGGGACATCACTGTCGAACGCCGGCCGAATGAAACTTATGCCGATCTCTCATGGTCCGTGAACGCCCTGCCCGAAGGATATTCGGCGGTGCTGTACGACTTTACGGCAAACAGGGTCGTGAATCTTCTTGAGAATCATCAGGCAAGGATCTCCGGGCCGGATATCCACCGTGGAAAGGTCATCGCCGGAACGTCTGCCTTTATTCTCGGTGAAATCGTGAAAATCCGCGAAACCATTCCCGAACGGTTCGCCCTGCACCCGAATTTCCCGAACCCGTTCAACCCGAACACGACGATCCGTTTTGACGTCGCGAAAACCGGCCGCGTAAAAATTCAGATTTACAATGTTCTCGGACAGCTGGTAAATACTCTCGTGAACAGCGAAATGGAAACAGGGAAGTATGACATTCAATGGAACGGGAAAGACGCGCGGAGCGTTCCGGTTTCAAGCGGAATTTACATCTGCCGGCTCGTGACGGACGGATACGTGAAGTCGCGAAAGATGGTCCTGGTCCGGTGACGGAAGGACACGATTCATAAATGATGAACGCCGGATGCGGAAGAACGGCTCCGGTTTTCATTTTACAGAGAGCCGGGCTTCCCCGGGAAGTTCAGCTTTTCACAGGAACGGAGGATGGAAAAATGCGGGCTTTTCTTTTTATCATGTGGATCGCGTGCGGTTCCCTGCACGCCCAGGAATCAAAAAAAACGATCGCGGTGCTGGAATTCCAGTCGAGCGGAGGGCTTGAAAAGAGCGAGCTTCAGGCGCTGACCAACCGGTTCCGCGGAATCATGGTGCAGACCAACGCGTTTGAGGTCATCGAGCGCGAGAAAATGGGCGAAATCCTCCGGGAACAGGACTTCGCCATTTCCGACCAGTGCAACACCTCCGAATGCGCCGTGCAGATCGGGCAATTGCTCGGCGTCCGGTACATGATCGCCGGCGATATCGGCAAGGTTGGACAGATGTACACGATCGACCTGCGCATGATCGACGTCAGCACCGGGAAAATCATCACCACGAAATCGGAGGATTATGAAGGCAAGGTGGAAGGCCTGCTGAACGTGATGAAAAGCATCGCCGGGGCGTTTGCCGGACTCGACGGCGGATCCGCCGCTTCCGCGGGAACCGGCGACATCTACATCGTCTCCAACCCTTCCAGGTCGGTGATTTATATCGACGGAAAGCAGACTGAATGGGTCACGCCCAAACTGCTTGAGGGCGTGACCGCCGGCAAGCACGTCATCGAGGCGAGGAACGGCGAACTCGTCGCGCGGAAGGAAATTGACCTCAAAAAAGGCGGGATCGAGAATATCGACCTGAAGCTGGGCAAAATAACCGTTCCCGTGAAAATCACATCCGAACCCGCGGGCGCTTCGATCTATATCAATGACCGGGAATCCGGTGTAACGCCCATGGTGGTGAATGTACCCGCGGGATCGCACAAGGTCCGGGTCCGGAAATCCGGGTATGAAGAATACTCCGATTCACTCGCCATCCGGGAAGGCGAGGCTTCCAAAAGCTTGCAGGCCGCCCTCCGGCGGCTGTTTACGCTGACGGTGAAGCCCGTCCTGCCGAAAGACGTGACCGCCAAAAGCGTCGAGGTCATCGTGGACGATAAAATACGCCGAAACGACCGGCTCAGCCTCGAGCTTCCGGAAGGAAAGCACATCATAAAGGTCGTCACAAACCTGGAGATCCTATCCGAATTCTCCAAGATCGTCAACCTGAAATCCGACCAGACCGTCGAGGCGAACCTGGAATACACTTATGAATACCAGGAAAAACTGAAAGCCGATCAGCAGAAAGCCCTCGCCGAAAAGCAAAGACTGGAGAAGGAAAAACTGGAAAAAATCCTTATGGAACAGAAGCAAAAAGAAGACGGGCAGAAACAGCTGGCTGAAAAGGAAAGGCTGGAGAAGGAAAAGAAACAAAAGGAGCAGGAACAACTGGCGCTGAAGGAGGAAATGGAACGCAAAGCCAGGGAAGCGAAGGAAGTGAAAGAAAGGCTTGATAAGGAAGCGCGAGCCAAAAAAGGCTCGCAGGCCACCGGCAAATCGAACATGAAATGGTATATCATCGGCGGAGTGGCGCTGGCCGGAGGCGGCGGAGCGGCCGTTGTCCTGTTAGGCAAAAAAGGCGGAGGCGGCTCAAAATCAGCCCTGCCCCTGCCGACATGGCCGTTCTGAGCGGTACTCGTTTTCTGATCGGATCATTTAAGCGGGAGTCTGTACCATGAAAAAAACCATCATCATTTTAATCCTTGGCTTCGCATTCACCGGATATGCATCGCTTTATCCGCAGGTTAATCCGTGGATTCAGAAAAATTCAGGACTGCCGGCGACACCTTCGGTAAGGGCCATCTGCCGGAACACGTCCGGCGACCTCTTCATAGGTGTTGATAATCACGGCGTCTACAGGTCGGAAAACGGCGGTAACCTGTGGGTTGAATCCAACACCGGATTGAGCACAACCTCAGTCTGGGACTTAATTCATGTCACCGGAAACCGTCTTATCGCCGCAACTCTTTCGGGAATTTATCTTTCCACCGACAACGGTGTCAACTGGTCCCAAAAAACAACTCAGGCTGCCAATGCGCTGAGAATAAGCGCAACCGGCGACATATTGGCCGGACTGGACGAGGGTATTGCCAAATCAACGGATTCAGGCTTGACCTGGTTTATGTCATCCGGCGGATTGCCCACTGCAATCATACGCAGTCTTACTTCGGATCAGGAAGACAACCAGGGACTGTACGCGGCTACGGACCAGCATGGAATTTTTAAATCAACTGACAACGGCAATTTCTGGTTTCCCGTCAATCAAGGGATTACGGATACCAGCGTGATGTTTTTCTCCATTGTGTTTAATTCGGACAATGAGCTTTTCACGGGTTATAACGACGGACTGTATTACTCGTCCGATTTCGGGAATACATGGTCGGAAATTTATCACCGGTCGGGACGGATCTTCAAGACGCTGGCTTTTACACAAAACGGACAGATCTTCAGGGGGGATGTCGATGCGGGGGTTCATCTTTCTACCGACAACGGCTCCAGCTGGGACAGTGTTTCGAACGGGCTGACGAATGGTTATATCATGGAACTGGTGATTCCAGATACGGGATTGATTTACGCCGGTACCGGCGATGGTTTTTTTGTCAATGACAGTTATCTTTATCCCACAGCGCCGGCCAATCTGATTGCGGAAGCGGTCGGAGCCAGAAAAATCAACCTGATGTGGAACCGAAGCGCGAATAATCCCGTCTCTTATTTTATTTACCGGTCGAATTCCGTGAGCGGAAATTTTTCCCTTATTGATATGGTCACAGCGCCGGACACGGTCTACACCAATACGGGGCTGAATCCTTCAACAGAGTATTATTATACGATCATCGCGTCGAACACATGGGGATCATCTCCCACCTCCGGAGTCGACAGCGCGACGACATTGCAGGTTTTTGTGGATCCCCGTGACGGCAGGGAATACTCCATGGTCACAATCGGCACACAAACATGGATGGCGGAAAACCTGATGGCCACCAAGTACCGTAATGGCGATGATATACCGAATGTAACTGATAACGGTACATGGAGCGGATTAAGCACCGGGGGATATTGCGATTATGGTAACGATACTAATAATTCAAACATTTATGGACGACTATACAATTGGCATGCTGTAAATGATATTAAAGGACTGGCTCCATTGGGATGGAAAATTCCGTCTGATGCAGATTGGGATACGCTTATAGCTTATCTTGGCGGTAGTAATATTGCTGGTGGTAAATTAAAGGAAACAGGATCCTTTCATTGGAATGTCCCTAATACCGGGGCAACAAATGAAACAGGCTTTACTGCACTTCCTGGAGGGCATCGTTTCTATGATGGTACCTTTAATCGACTAGGATTAAATGGTTATGGATGGTCAAATACTGTTTACAATGTCGATACAACGCAAGCATGGAGAAGAAGATTAAGTTTTGATAGTTCAAATATACAACGTGATTTTAGTTGGAAAAAAAATGGATTTGCTGTTCGTTGTATCCAAAGCAATCTAACAGAGCCGCCTTCTTTAACCTCCTTTTCCCCCAGTTCCGGCCCTGTAGGAACAACCATTACCATAAGCGGTTTAAATTTTAATACAACACCATCGAACAACATCGTTTATTTCGGCGCAATGAAAGCGGCTGTCACAGGCGGAAATTCCACGCAGCTTACCGTCACGGTTCCCGCGGGGGCGACGTACGCGCCCATCACCGTCACCGATACCACCACCGGACTGACGTCGTATTCGTCCTCTCCTTTCAGGATCATTTTCGGAAGTACCGGATCAATCGACGCCGGTTCCTTTGCCGGCAAAGTAGACTTTACTGTCGGAGCCACCCCCTACAACAACGATCTGGCCTTAGGCGACCTGGACGGAGACGGCAAGACGGACATCGCCGTGGCCAACCAGCAGGGCAACGTGATCGCCGTGCTCAGAAATACAGGAACTGCGGGATCTGTTTCTTCCGGCTCGTTCGCGCCCAAAGTGGATTTCAGCGTAGGACAGCGGGTGCTGGATGTCGCCATCGGTGATCTCGACGGCGACGGGAAGCCGGATATGGTATCCGCGAACGCAGACAACAACACCATCTCCGTACTCCGCAACACAAGTACCCCGGGCATCATTGACGCCGGCTCATTCGCGCCCAAAGTGAATTTCACCACCGGAGGATACCCGTACAGCGTGGCCATCCGGGACTTTGACGGCGACGGCAAACCCGATATCGCCGTTGTGAACAATAACAGCAGTACGCTTTCGATTTTTAAAAATCAATGCGCCAAGGGCGTGATCACAGACACTTCGTTTGCATCAAAAATTGACTTCGCGACATCCTCCGGACCTTTTTATCTGGATCTCAGCGACCTGGACGGCGACGGCAAACCGGATATCGTTACCGGAGGCACTAATACAACCCTCTCGGTTTTCCGCAACACCTGCACGCCCGGGATCATTTCGTCCGGTTCTTTCGACACGAGGATTGAATTCACCACTGGCGGATACCCTGCTCGTCCGGCCATCGGTGATCTAGACGGCGATGGGAAGGCGGATCTGGCGGTATCAAATTACGGGACCGACAATTTCTCGGTTCTCCGGAATAACGGAATTCCGGGTACAGTACGGTTTATACCACGGGTCGATTTTGCTTCGAACATCAACCCGGCCGGCATCGCGCTCGGAGACTGTAACGGAGACGGAAAAACAGATATCGTTGTTACCGGAAGCAACAATACGGTTTCGGTATTTAAAAATCTCTGCGGTCCGGACACGATTACTTCAGGTTCGTTCCCCCTAAAGGTTGATTTCACTGCCGGTACAGGCACTGCCAGCGTTGTCGCGGGCGATCTCGACGGAGACGGAAAAACGGACATTGTATCGCTGAACAGTCTCGGAACCCCTTCGGTTTCGGTATTCCGTAATCAAGCTGTCGCGGCGCCGTCTGTCACATCTTTTTCACCGGTATCAGGCCCGGTGGCTACGGTTATTACCATTAACGGATCGGATTTTAATTCCGCATTAGCAAACAACATCGTATATTTCGGGGGAGTCCGGGCGACGGTCACCGGAGGGAATTCCACACAACTGACCGTTACCGTACCGGCGGGCGCTGCTTATGGACCCATCTCAGTCACCGACACCGCCACACACCTGACAGGCTATTCCCCTCTTCCGTTTACCGTGACGTTCAGCAATACAGCGCCGCTGGATGAAAACGCGTTTTCTTCCGCGGGTTCTTTCGCGACCCGGGTATCCCCATGGGCCGTTTCACTCGCCGATATCGACGGCGACGGGAAACTGGACGCGCTGGTGCCCAATTACGGTACGGACCATTACATATCGGTTCTCCGGAATACCGGCAATCCGGGAACCGTTTCCTTCGCGGCCAAATCGGATTTTGCCAGCGCGGGGGCTCCCGCTTCCGTCAAAACGGCGGATTTTGACGGCGACGGAAAACTGGACATCGCCGTAACGGCAATCAATGACGGAATCCTTGCGATGGAGGTGTTCCCGAACCTGAGCGTACCGGGAAGCATCACGCTGGGGACCAAGACCGATCTGAACACGGTCGCTTCGGCCAATCCGACATCCGCGGTCGGCGATATCAACGGCGACGGCAAGCCGGACATAGTCGTCGCGAACGGAAATCATTATCTGATCTCCCTGTTCATCAACAACAGCGGCCCCGGATCAGTATCCTTCTCGTCCGCGATTGATCTGGCGACTACCGAACACCCCGCCGCGGGAGCTCTGGCCGACTTCGACGGCGACGGCAAGACGGATATGCTGATCGTCAGCGCCAACGCCAATTCCATTTCTGTATACCGAAATATCAGTACGGCGGATTCCGTGAAGTTCGCCTCGAAAACTGATTTTACAACGGGCGCCACTCCCATGAACGCGTCCGCGGCCGATCTGGATCACGACGGGAAATATGATATTGTTGTAACGGATTATGAAGGCAATACGGTCAGTGTTTTCAGGAATACCTGCACACCCGGGAACATTTCTTTCTCATCAAGGACGGTTTACGGAGCCGCGACCCATCCCGTCGGAATCTCACTTGAAGATATCGACGGGGATGGTAAAATCGACATCATCACCGGTCATCAATCCGATTCCGTGTCTGTTTTCAGGAATGAAGGCTCAGCCGGAAACATCGCTTTCGGTTCCAGAATCAATTACTCTGCACCGAATACTCCACTCGTAGCCGCTGCCGGCGATATCGACGGAGACGGTAAGCCGGATATTTTGTTTAACCGAAACACAGCTTCGGCCGTCGGTGTGTTGCGAAATGTCATGGTTGCTCCGCCGGTGATTCACTCTTTTTCACCGTTACACGGCCCTGTTGGTACGTCTGTAATCATCAGTGGTTCCGGTTTCAATCCGATCGCTGCGGACAACATGGTTCATTTCGGAGGCATAAAAGCAAATGTGCTCGATGCCGATTCAGCGCAACTGTTAGTAACAGTTCCGGCAGGCGCGTCTTACGGACCGGTTACCGTTACGGAAACCACAACAGGATTGACGGCTTTTTCAGGACAAGCGTTTGCAGTAACATTTTCGGGACAGCTGACCATTAACGGATCCATTTTCGGTGAAAAAATCGATCTGCCGGTCGGATCGAATCCTCAGTTACTCGCAGTCACGGATGTCGACGGGGACGGGAAACCGGATCTTGCCAGCTGCAACTCAACAATTAGCACCGTTTCTTTGTTCAGAAATGTCAGTGTGACCGGGACGCTCACGGCAGGTTCGTTTGAGGATACGTCGCATTTCCCGACCGGAATTTCCCCGAATGACATTGCGTTCGGGGACCTGAACGGGGACGGAAAACCCGATATGGCAACTCCCAACTCGGGTGACAATACTGTATCTGTTTTAATGAATACAAGCGTGACAGGATCGATCAACGCCGGTTCATTCGCCGGTAAAGTTGACTTCGCCGTCGGCAATTCCCCAAGACGAATTCTGATCGGCGATGCAGACCTGGACGGCCGTGCGGATATTCTGGTTACGGACTTTAATGATCACACGGTCTCGATCCTGAGAAATACCGGAACGAAAGGAATCATACACGCAGGCTCATTCGCAACCGCGGTCAGTTACTCAACAGGCACGAATCCGCACGGGTTTGCCCTGGGGGATGTGGACCATGACGGAAAACCGGATCTAGTAGTCGTAAACCATGGCGCCCATACCCTTTCCGTACTGAAAAACCTGAGCAGTCCGGGTACGCTGAACAGCGGGTCTTTCGCCGGCAAAGTCGATTTTTCAACAGGCTCATATCCCAACAGCCTCGCCCTGGGCGATCTGGACGGCGATGGCCGGGATGACATCGCCGTGACCAATTCTGCCGCGAATACCATATCTGTGTTCCGCAACGCCGGAA
Source organism: uncultured Bacteroidota bacterium (assembly GCA_964410965.1). Classification (GTDB taxonomy): domain Bacteria; phylum CLD3; class CLD3; order SB21; family JBBIRG01; genus JBBIRG01. The sequence goes on from CAYPIY010000005.1 coordinate 324,348, forward strand.
TAAACGATACGGTTACTTCCGGGTCGTTTGAAACGCCGGTTGTTTTCACTGCGGGCACTTATCCGTACGGCATTACATTCGGCATGATGAACGGCGATCACAAACCGGACATGATCGTGGCCAACGCCAACGGAGCAAGCATTTCCGTCTACCAGAACAACAGCACCGCCGGCTCGATCACATCAGGTTCGTTCGGGGACAGTGTGAATTTCTCTGCCGGACCGACACCCTACATCGCCGTTCCCTCTGATCTGGACGGAGACGGAAAGCCGGATCTGGCGGTGACTGTTTACGGAGCGAATGCATTGTCCGTTTTCCGAAATATCACTCCGTCCGTTCCTGCCGCTCCAAACAATCTTGACGCGTTCACCAATACGAGCAGTCAGATCCGCCTTAGCTGGCAGCCGGGCTCCGGAAACCCGGACAAATATTTTATTCACCGCTCTGCGAACTACCACGGAACCTATTTCCTCATCGACTCTGTAACCGCTCTGCACACGGATTGGACGGACACCGGACTGACGGCTTCCACAAAATATTTTTACAAAATAAACGCGACAAACATGTGGGGATCATCGTCATTCTCCAACATCGACAGCGCGGTTACTTATGCTCCCGAACCGGTCGCGCAGCCGTATGATATCGCATTCTCCGGTGTTACCAGTTCGTCATTCAATGTTATATTCAAACGGGCTGCCGGAAATCCTGATGGTTACATCGTTCTGCGCACCATAAGTGAATGGCCGGAACTGCATCTGCAGGACGGGCTTGAATATAGTCCGGGAGATTCAAACGACATCGCAAGAGTCGTAAGTTTCGGCGCAGACACTATGTTCAGCCAGACAGACCTCACGGCCGGGACACAATACCGGTACATCATTTTTTCTTTTAACGGAAACGGGTTAACTACCAATTACCGGACTTCTTCCGCTCTTACCGGTGTCCGGTATACATACGCGGTTGAACCTCAGGATCAGCCCGCTAATCTGTCTTTTTTATATCTGACCGACACTTCATTCACGGTTTCATTTGATGAAACCGCCGGTTCGGGAGAAAATTATATCGCGATTCGCAGAATTGGAAATCCTCCGACCGGTTTGCCTGCGGACGGGGATTATTATAATCCGAATCAGGCTATTGGAGACGGATTAGTCGTTTTCACGGGCAACGGTACTACTTTCGATCAGGGTTATTTATCTCCCGGAACAACCTACCATTATTTGATCTTTTCTTATAACGGCGTGGGAGAAACCAACAATTACCTGACAACTTCCCCGCTGTCCGGCAGCATTACGACAAATGGAACAAGTGAACCGCCCACCGCGCCATACAATCTTGATGCGACCGCCGTTTCGGACAGCCGGATCACCCTTAGCTGGCGGCCAAGTTCCGGAAATCCGGATCAATACGTGATTCACCGTTCCATGAGCTACAACGGGGTTTATTCCATAATTGATACTGTGACCGCTCCTGATACGGCGGCAACAGACACCGGACTTACGGCTTCCACAAAATATTTCTACGAAATAACCGCGATAAATTCGCAGGGTTCATCGTCGGCTTCCAACATTGACAGCGCAACAACTTTTGGGATCGCACCCACGAAGCCGGTGAATTTCTCGGCTGCGGCTGTCGATCATGAAAAGATAAAACTAACCTGGTCCCGCAGTTCCAACCAGCCTGACTTGTACCGGATATACCGGTCTTATGATCCGGGTGTAAACGGTTATGATCAGTTAGATTCCGTTCAGGGAACCGACTCGACTTACACCGATCAGGGATTGAATGAAAACAAAGTGGTTTGGTACTGCGTTCAGGCCGTGAACGGCTGGGGAATCTCTCCGTTTTCCGATGAGGACAGCGCGAGAACTTTTTATGAACCGCCTGCGTTTGGGGAAACGCCCGTTTTCAGTCCGGAAAATCCGGGTATCAACCAGCAGGTTGTCGTCGGGATAACCATAACGGGAAGTCCTTCGAGTGTAACCTTGCGGTATGGCCATAACAGCGATTTTTTTAATTTTGTTGAAAAAAATATGACTTTGTACAGCGGTGCATATATCGCTGATATTCCGTCCGATTTCGTCAAAGAAGACGGTGCATGGATACGCATTATAGCCTCGAATATGGCCGGTACTTTTTATTATCCTGGCGTCGATAAACATTATGGCGTTCCTCTGCAGCTCAGCACCGATAATCTGGACACTCTCATGGAAAGATCTACCAGAGGTTGGCTCAAAGGTGTTACTATCGGATGCGGCACTTACTGGCTGGTCTCGTTGCCGGGCAACACAGACCTGAATTTAGTTTCCGCCTGGGGTAATCAGGAAATGACCTCCAGAGGGCCGCTCAACTGGCGTGCCGTTGAATGGGATACGTTGGCTCATCAGTTCAGGGATATTACAGTCATGAATTCCAATAAGGCTTATTTCATCTGGAATCTAAACAAGGTGAATCCGTTCTTATATCTTGGCGCATGTACAACAAACAAACTGGACCTGCTCGATTCAGTCCGGCTGGCTCCGGGATGGAATATCATACCCAATCCATACACTTTTCTGCTGAGTTTTGATATTATTGATACGCTGATCGATCAGCATGTGTACTGGAAAACCGTTTCCGGCTGGCAGCACACAACCATGATCCAACCGTTTTATGCTTTCGCGCTTTATAACCGGACATCCCGAACGATACGTTTGAGTGATGCGATATCCATAAACGGATTATTCGATAAACCTTCCATCCAGAAACAGGCCGGTTTGTGGAATATAAATTTTGCGGCACGAGCCGGGAGTTTTACCGATGAGGATAATTTCATCGGAGCTGCTTCTTCCGCAAGCACAGGAAATGATCCTCTGGATATTCACAAACCGTTCGATATGGGCGACGGAATATGTTTGCATTTTAACCAGGACGGTAAACCGATGGCTGCCGACATCCGGCCGGTATCTGAAAACGTGCATTCATGGGATATGACTGTGAACAATCATACGAAACTTACGTCCGTCACGCTGGATTGGGAAAACACAGGATTTCCCGACAACCATGCCGCCTGGCTGGCCGATATCGATAACAACGCGTTTATTGATCTCAGGCAGCAAAACATTTATAATTTCAAATCTCAAAAAGAGCATCATTTTAAAATTCTGGCGGGCGATGCGGATCATATCACTGAAGAACTTGCCCTGCTGAAACAAAACATGCCGGAACGGTTCTCGCTGCATCCGAATTTCCCCAATCCTTTCAACCCGAACACCACGATCCGGTTCGACGTCGCGAAGACGGGGAAAGTGAAACTGTATGTGTACAATGTTCTCGGGCAGCTTGTAACGATACTGGTCAGCGGAACTCTTGAAACCGGAAAATATGACATTCAGTGGAACGGCAAAGACAACCGCGGAAACGCGGTATCCAGCGGAATCTACATTTACCGGCTGGTTGCGGGCGGGTATGTGAAAGCACGAAAGATGGTGCTGGTACGGTAGGAAGACACAGAAAACGGATCATGCGGATGAACACGGATCAAACGGATATACACGGATTTGCACGGATAATACAAAAAGGCCTAAGGATTTAATCCGTGGCAATCCGTTCAATCCGTGCAATCAGTGTTCGGTATTTATGGAACATGGATGACGCGGATCAACACGGATTTACACGGATTAGAAAAAAGGATTTGTGTTTGATCCGTGATGATCCGTCTGATCCGTGCAATCAGTGTTCGGTATTTATGGAACGCGGATGAACACGGATTTGTACGGTTGAATACTGAAACCGCAGATGAACACTGATAAACACAGATAAGAAACCATAGAATGCAAATAATACAAATTATGACTTGGTTTTGATCCGTGATGATCCGTCCAATCCGTGAAATCCGTGTTCGATTTATAGCGATCCAATTTATCACAGATAATCCCTCAGCAGCGCAAACCGGTAACCTCGGTTTCGTAGCTCCTCCACGATAACGGGAAGAGTGTTTCTGGTTTTATATCCCCTGCCGTTGACATGAAAGATCATGATAGCGCCGGGACGGGCTTGCGAAACATTCCATTCAATAATGCGCTCCCCGGGAATCAGCGGATCAGCGTCCCCGCTCGGAAACGTCCAGTGCACAATGCTGTACATCATCTGGTTGACGGCCAGCAGTGAACGCCGGTCATGATTCCCTCCGGGAAACCGAAAGAACCGCGTTTTCACAGGAGCGATGGTGTCGAGTATTCCGCGCGCCCGTTCGACATCCGCAAATACATCCGGCAGGGTCAGGCGTTCCATATGCTGCGCATGATCGTGCGAGTGGTTCTCGATTTCGATGAACGGCAGTTCCGATAATCCGTTCAGCAGCGGTTCGTTCCGGCGGGCGAATTTCCCGCTGATGAACAGGGTTGCCGGCAGTTCGTTGCGGATAATGTAATGAAGCACCGCCGTGTCAAAATAAGACGGCGTTACCGATTCGCACGCGTCAAATGTCAGCGCGATGACAGAATCGTGAGTCGGAAGGCGGGTGATGATTTCCGGGGAATGCATCCTGAACGGGAAAACAGGTTCTGAAATACAAGAATCGCCTGTGATCTGATCGTGACCGAATTCCGCCCTATACGAGTTTTCCTTAAAAAACAAATACAGTAACGAGACTGTCACTCCGGCCAAAAGAAAAATCCCGAATGAATGTTTTTTGAGAAATCCGGTGATCATGAAGCTTTTATCATAAAATATGTTCATTTCAAAATACTGAAATCCGATCCTTATTTCAAATCCAAATTATCTACGGAAAATATTTCTGCGATCTAAAAGAATATATAATAAAAAAGGCTTCCTGTTGAAGGAAGCCTTAAAATCGGTTATTTCCCTGGTTTTATTCTTTTCCAGTTGTTTGCATGAAACCTGAATTTATTTTGATACCCTCTTTGGCATAATAAACAATAACTGCGGCATTGGAAACACCAATATTATCGCTTTCATTTGATTCATCCACAACATCTGCCGGATCTAAAATAAATCCGAAATAGTAAGTGCCATATGGCACCGACGTGTAAGGCATATTAATCGTATATGATCGCGATACTGTAGTGCCGGCCGTAACATTGAAAGTGTTGCCCTGAAGTATTTTATAATCGCTGGTAGAAATAATATTATTGGTCGACGCATAATAATCTACACGCGGTCCTGTGGCATCCGTTTCCCCTGTATTCTTTATGTACAACAATCCGGATAAAACATCTGTTGTTTGATTATAATTAACTGTAGTCTGAGTATAATCCGGAACAAGATTCGCTTTTGTGGGTATTTTCATGGTAACATTGATTGTTTGAACCGACCCAACCGAAGGCGTGACCGTGATTGAACCCGTATAAGTGCCTGCTGATAAGCTGCCGCGGTTGACGGTTACGGTTATTGTATCGGTGTCGGTAATAGAAACACCGTTTGTAGGAGATAATGACATCCATGTACGGTCATCGGTGACCGACCATCCAAGGTTACCGGTTCCGGTGTTGGATATCCGGAACTGCATGGTTGTAGTGGTTGTTCCGAAATCAAGGTCGGCAGGCGTTACGGACATGGATGGTGAACCGAAGGTCGTGGTAAATCTCCATCGCGGGCTGTAGGTAGTATCCTCGGCATCATAGGCCCTGATTATCCAGTAATAGGTTGCTCCGTAACTCAAATTGGTTACTCCCTGGGCTGGAGAAGAGAGTCCCGTCTGATAAATATAAGTAGAGAAATTGGAATCCCCCGATATAAATATATCATACGTCAAAACATCTTCATCAGGATCGCTGCAGGTCCATGTAAACGTGAAATTAACAGGAACATTCGATGCGTAATTCGCTGGATATGGGCTCGATGGCACAACCGGAGGTTTGTTTTTTCCATCTCCTAATCCCCCTTTGTCCTCGCAGGAAGCCAGGGTAAGGACGAAAGCGGAAAGCAGTATTGCAATTAATCTCGTTTTCATTGTATTTCCTCTCTCTGATTTATATTAAAAATAAACAATCGTGGACAACGTCACCGCGTTTTTAGAACGGGAGTATTTATACACCCCGAACGCCGTGTTGGAAGCGTCGTTTTTGTGTTCAAAACTCGTTCTGGAGAATGCGATATCCACGGCGAAACGCTGATGGATGTACCCGGTGCCGACCGAGAACCCGATGCCGCTGGCCATGCCGTCCACGACGTATTCATTGTCCACATCATCCCAGTAATAATTGGAATACAGCGTGGGCTGCGTTTTAAAGCCCACCCGGAGCGGGATCACGGCGGAGGAAGTCACGAACAGGTATTCGGCTCCGATCCGGATCTGGTGCAGGTCTTTTTCATGCGCGGTCAGCGGGGATTTGTCGCCGTCGTCATCCTCGATTTTGCTCCCTCCGAAAGCCCTGAGCTCATAATCGGCGGCCACGGTCAGGTTTTCGCCGAACCGGTAGGAAAGTCCCGCTCCGGCCATCATGGGAATATCCCAGAGCCATTTGTATTTATCTTCTTCTCCGTAATTATGCCATTTGTCGGTCATTTTGAACGGTGTCCGGAAAGACACGCCCAGCTTCAGGGGGAACGTACTCTTCACGGCCTCAAAATCGGCCATCGCACCGGCCTGTATGTTGAAACCCGACCAGTCGTCGTCAAACCCGTAGGTGTCAAAGGTCTCGGCGTCGATGCCGCGGTATTTGGAACTGCCGAACCATATATTGGCGGTGGCGCCGAGAGAGAACATCGGGCTGATCCGGAAACCCAGCGAAGGGCTGATGGTATTGATACCGCCGGTTTGCTTGACCTCGTCGATTTCATCTTCTTCCTCGCCATCCTGGAAAAGGTACAGGTCCACCTGGCTCTGGTAAGCCAGCGCGGCGACCATCTTGAATTTTCCCAGCTCAAACGGATAGACCGCGCTGATGAAGTTCAGGTTGAAATGCTTGGCCGAGTTGCTGATGCCCCAGTCCGCGTCTTCGCTGTTTGTGGATTTGAATCCGTCGAAATACTGCTTGATAACGAAGGACGCTTCCGGTTTCTCGAGCTGGGTAAGTCCCGCGGGATTCCACACGATGGCGGTCGCATCGTCGGCGACCCCGATGAACGCCCCGCCCATGCCCTCCGCGCGCGCCCCGGCTCCGGTAATGTTAAGATCGCGGATCTGCGCGAACGAACTCGCGGAAAACAGCATCATCAGCGCCCACACGTACAGTTTCTTCATAAACCCTCCGTTTGTTTTGTTAAAAATACAGAACCCTCTCAGAATCTCAGATTATTTCACTACCACCTTGTCGCCGACACGCGCCGACTGCTCCACCTTCCCGACGAATTTGCAGACGCTCAGTTTGTCCTGAACTTCCAGGACGACCAGTTCGCCGAGCGGCAAGTTCTTTTTCCCGATGACTTCCTTGGATATCGGGTGACGGATGATATCGCCCTCGCGGTAGGCCACCACCTTGGATCCTTTTCGCAGTCCGACCCTGCTGCCGATATCAAGGTAGATCATGTCGGCCTCGACGCTGACGATGAACCCCTCAACAAGTGGCATATCGTTATAAATGGAAACCGTAAGGTCTTCCACAAGCATTTCGATGACGTTTTGCGTGGTGTTGCCGCTTTTTTCCTCTTTGGCCACCATGGTCTCGGCCGTTTCGGTGTCCACGACCCGCGCGCTGACCTTGGCGAATCCCGGCTCAATGTTGATGCTTCCGATCACGATCGCGTCCGCCCCTGCGAGCTTGCCGACCTTGGCCGCCGCCTGCAGGTCCACCATGTCCGACATGCCGAAATCCTGTTCCTTGATGACCTTGTCGATGGCGGAGCGTTCGATCACCCTGAACCGCTTGAGATTGACGAGCTGGGTGATCATTTTGTCGGTGATGCTTTCGCTGATATTTCCGGCCTGTCCGTAGCGGGAAAACGGCAGCACGCCGATCGCCAGCCGGGAGCCGACCTGCGTGACTTTCGCGGGATCATACGTCAGGGCTCCGGAAGGAAGTCCGCCTTCCCTTGACTTCGCGGCCTTCATCTCCATGATCTTCTGCTTTTCCCGGTCCAGGCGGTCTTTCTCGGCCTGCAGCTTTTTCCGCTGGTCTTCGATTTCCTTCTGCTTGTCCTGGTAATCCTTCTCCTGGCTGGTCTTAAGGGTGACCAGCATCTGGCGTTCCTTGATCAGCTTTTCTTTTTCATTTTTGATCCGCTTCTCTTCTTCTTCCAGTCTTTTCTGTTCCTCCTTGGATTTGGCTTTGGCTTTATCCTCGGCCAGGCGTTTTTCATCTTCCTCGAGCTGTTTTTCCTTCTGGAGCTTTTTCTCGTCCATCTGGCCTTTCTGGAGCTCAAGGTTTTTCTCCATCTCCGCGATCACCTGTTCCTCGCGGATCTTGTCCTGAAGCTTCAGGTTCAGTTTTTCCTCCATTTCGAGTTTCTTTTTCTCGTCCTCCTCTTTTTTCCTCTGGTAATAGGAGGTCAGCGCGTCTCCGCCGCATTTGCCGAGGTACTCATTCGCCCGTTTGGAACTGTTGAAAGCCAGCGAAAGCTCAAGCTCTTTTTTGGCGGACTCGACGTCGCCCAGATTGAAATGGCAGACCCCCATTTCACGGTGCGGATAGTACTCGATGAAGCGGGTTCCGTAGGTACGCTTGTTTTTCGCGTCCTCGTATTCCAGCGATATCGCGCTGGTAAATTCCGTCAGCGCCCGGGCAAAATCGTTCTTTTCCATGAACTTGAGGCCGCGGTCATAGTAATTGTAGAATTTTTCCTGTCCATGAGCGGGGTTCCACAGACAAGCAAGATACAGCAGGGTAAAAATCGCGCCAAACCTTATCATGATCGGCTCCGGTAGTTTAATGAATGCTGAAATACATCCCTGGACAGCATGCAAAGTAAATGATTCGTGTCTCCCTGAAAATAACAATTGAAAGTTAATCAACCGGAAAAGTTAAAAAAACATATTACGAATGTCAAGCTTATTGAGGATATTTTTTATGTCCGGCAGCAGCGGAATAAAATAATTGCGTATCAAACTTTTTTCTTGAAAAACGTATCCCGATCCCTTACATTTTAAGCCGTGCGGAAAATTCCAGTCCTATCATCCGCATGCATGGCAATGATCTTTTTCCCGGTTCGTTCTCCGTCGATCTTTCCGGTTCATAAAATAAGGAGTTCCTGTGCCGCAAATTTTTCCGCCGACCGCCAACAAATGGCCGTTGATTACGTTTGCCGGTTTTGCCGTTTTCCTTTTGTCCGCCGTCGCCTTTTTCTGGTACTACGGATCGCCCGAATACACGGATGTCGGATACCGTCCCGTTCAGCCGGTGCCGTACGATCATCAGCTTCACGCGGGCGACCTGGGAATCGACTGCCGGTACTGTCACGTATCCGTGGAACAGTCGGGAGTAGCGAATGTCCCGCCGACGCAGACCTGCATGAACTGCCACACGATCATCAAGGCCGAAAGCGAGAAGCTGGCGCTGATCCGGAACAGTTATGAATCGAAAATGCCGGTGGAGTGGACCAAGATCCACAAGCTGCCGGATTACGCGTATTTCAACCACAGCGCGCATATCCGGGCGGGCGTCGGCTGTGAATCCTGTCACGGCAACATCGCCGCGATGGCCGTCGTATCCCAGGCGAAACCCCTGAGCATGAGCTGGTGCCTGGACTGCCACCGCGATCCGGTCATGCATCTCCGCCCGACCGGGGCAGTCACGAAAATGGGCTGGACGCCCCCTGCAAACCAGCGGGAAACCGGAAACCTTCTACGCCAAACCATGAACATCAATCCTCCGGAAGACTGTTCCGGTTGCCACCGATAAAGGACACGGGTATGAACGAGAAAAAATACTGGCGAAGCCTGCATCATTTGGCGAAATCCGGTGAATATCAGGAACTGACGAAACATGAGTTTCCGGCGCTTCCGGAGACGGCAGACGGGATGTCGCGCAGGAATTTCCTGGCGCTGATGAGCGCGTCGATGGCGATGGCCGGCCTTTCAGGCTGCCGAAAGCCCGTGGAAAAAGTCATCCCGTACGTCATCCAGCCGGAAAACATCGTGCCGGGTATCGCCAGCCGTTACGCGACCGCGATGCCGTTCGGGCTGAACGCCTTCGGCGTCATCGTGGAAACGCACGAGGGACGGCCGACAAAAATCGAGACGAATCCGAAACACCCTTCCACGCCCGGCGGAAGCCATCCGTTCATTCTTGCGGAAATCCTGAATCTCTATGACCCCGACCGGTCGCAGTCCGTGATGAAAAACGGGGCTCCGTCGTCCTGGGACGATTTTACCGCGTCTTATAAACAGGACCTGCCCAAGATCAAGCAGCAGCGCGGAAAGGGACTTGCCGTGCTGTCGGAATCGTTCCGCTCCCCGACCCTGTTCCGCCTGAAAGAGCAGTTCCTGAGGGAATTTCCCGAGGCGTTGTGGTATACGTTTGAAGCGGTAAGCGATGAGAACGCGGTCAACGGCATCCGTCTTTTGGCCGGCGGTGATTCCGGGCGACCTGACGCAGGCCGGAGTATCACGGATTATTTTCCCGTGTATCATGCAGACAGGGCAAAAGTCATTCTTTCGCTCGACGCCGATTTCCTGTACTCGGAAACGAACGCCGTGGCCCATACGCACGGTTTCATGAGCGGCCGACGGATAAACGGCGGAACCCGGTCCATGAACCGGCTCTACGCCGTGGAAAGCCTGCTGACGCCGACCGGCGCGGCAGCCGATCACCGCATCCTCCTGCAGAGCAGCCGGATCACCGCATGGCTGATTCAGCTGGCCGGCGAACTGAAAAACATGGGGCTTTCAATGCCCTCCTTTCATGCTTCAGCGCCAAAAGCCGCGGAAGGAAAAGACGCGATCCGGCTGAAAGCCGTCGCCGCGGACCTTTTGAAAAACCGCGGAGAATGCCTGCTGATCTGCGGACAGCATCAGCCAGCGATCGCGCACGCCATGACCCATGCCCTGAACCACGCGCTCGGAAATTCAGGGAAGACGGTCACTTACCATGAACTGAAAGACGCGTCCGTATCCGACCGCCCGTCGGTCCTGGAACTTATCTCAAAAATGAACTCGGGCGGCATACAAACGCTGGTCATGCTCGGCACGAATCCCGCATATCACGCCGGAAAGGATTTCGCGGACGCGCTGAAAAAAGCCGCCCGCACCATACACCTCAGCGACCGCATGGATGAAACCTCATCCCTTTGCGAATGGCATATCCCCCGCGCTCATTTCATGGAACAATGGGGCGATGTCCGCTCGTCCGACGGCACGCTGAGCGTAATCCAGCCTTTGATCGAACCCTTGTTCGGATCGCACAGCTTGGAAGAACTCCTTCATGTACTGCTGACCGGAGAGAATCAGCGCGTATACGAGATCGTCCGCGAAACCTGGAAAACGATAATCGGCGGTATCACTTTTGAAAAAAACTGGCGCAAAACCTTACACGACGGATTTATGGCAGACAGCGCGTTACTGGCGAAAGACGTTACTTTTACTTTCGAATCCGTGAACGAATTCCTGAAAAGCAACCCAGGCCTGCTTACCGGCGGAACCGATACCGAAATCGTCTTCCGTCCCTCGCTGAACGTGTTCGATGGCCGCTACTCGAACAACGGATGGCTCCAGGAAATGCCCGATCCGGTCACAAAGATCACCTGGGACAACGTCGCTCTCATCGGGCCCTCACTGGCGAAATCGCTGGGCGTCAAGAATATTCTGCAGAACGGCAAATCGAAACAGCCGCTCGTTAAGATTCAGCTGGACGGTAAAGAACTTGCGCTTCCGGTCTGGGTTCTTCCCGGGCATGCGGACCGTTCGGTCACGGTCATGCTGGGATACGGCCGCACCGCCGCGGGCCGGATCGGAAACGGGGTAGGACAAAACGCAAGCGCCTTGATGCGCTCATCCTCCCTTATCGAAACGGGCGTTCTGTTGTCCGTTACGGAAACGACTCACATGATTGCCTGCGTGCAGGACCACGGCGGGCTGGACGAGGAAGAACTGGTGAAAAAGACGATCGACAAGCGTCTCCCCGTTTTTGTCCGTGAGGCCACGCTGAAACAGTATCAGGCGGACCCGGATTTCGCGAAGGAAGGCCGGATCAATCCGGCCCTGACGCCGTACGTGGGAAAAGACGGAAAACCGAAATCCGTTTACAATTCGCCCCGTGAGTACAACACCGGCTACCAGTGGGGCATGGCGATTGACCTGAACGCCTGCACGGGCTGCAACGCCTGCATGATCGCCTGCCAGAGCGAGAACAACATTCCCGTCGTCGGAAAAGAGCAGGTCGTTAACGGACGCGAGATGCACTGGATGCGCGTGGACCGCTATTTCTCCGGTTCGCCCGAGGAACCGGAAACCGTCTTCCAGCCGATGACCTGCCATCACTGCGAGAACGCGCCCTGCGAGCAGGTGTGCCCCGTCGTCGCGACCGTGCATGACCGCGAGGGGCTCAACCTGATGGTGTATAACCGCTGCGTGGGCACCCGGTACTGCGCGAACAACTGCCCGTACAAGGTGCGCCGGTTCAATTTCCTCGATTACAACGGCTCCGCGAGCGGGCTGTTCCAGTCGGAAATGCCGGAGATACTGAAGATGTCGAAGAACCCCGACGTTTCCGTCCGGATGCGCGGCGTGATGGAAAAATGCACTTTCTGCATTCAGAGGATCAGCGAGAGCAAGCTTGCCGCGAAAAAAGACAACCGTGAATTAAAAGACGGTGAACTGCAGACAGCCTGCCAGCAAGCCTGCCCGGCAAACGCGATCAAATTCGGCAACATTCTCGACCCGGACAGTGAAATCGCCGGAATCAAAAAACACAACCTGAATTACGTCCTGCTGGAAGAACTGAACATCCGCCCGCGATTGTCGTATCTTGCGAAACTGCGCAATCCGAATCCGGATATGAATGAAACAGCATAAACAAAATATGTGATTTTCCACGCGAAAAATGCGAACATGCAAATAAAACACGAATTGATTAAAACGGTTTGCGGAAACTGAAAAAAGAATATTGAATTATTAAATATCAGGATAACTTGTGGAAGCAGTTAAAGAAACGACTCATGAACACGGACACGGCGAACCTCCCTTAATCGAGGGACCGGCGACATTCAAATCCATCACGGAGGACATCAGTTCGATCACCGAGAAAAAACCTCCGCGTCTCTGGTTTTACGCTTTTGCGGGCGCGCTTGTGTTCCTGGCGGCTTTCCTGATGTCGGTCGGGTTCCTTCTGCTGGAAGGCACCGGGATCTGGGGCATTTCCGTCCCTGTGTCCTGGGGACTCGCTATCGTGAACTTTGTATGGTGGGTCGGGATCGGCCATGCCGGTACTCTGATTTCCGCGGTTTTGTTCCTTCTCCGCCAGCGATGGCGCACGTCCATCAACCGTTTTTCCGAGGCGATGACCTTGTTCGCCGTGATCTGCGCGCTGGTGTTCCCGGGCATCCATGTCGGGCGTATCTGGGTGACCTACTGGTTCGCGCCGGTGCCCAACCAGATGTCGATGTGGCCGAATTTCCGGAGCCCGCTGCTTTGGGACTTCTTCGCCGTCGGCACGTATTTCACCGTATCGCTGATGTTCTGGTATGTCGGCCTGATTCCCGACCTGGCAACGCTGCGCGACCGCGCGAAAACACGCACCCGTCAGTTGATCTTCGGAATCTTAGCGCTCGGATGGCGCGGGGGCAACCGGCAGTGGAAACATTATGAGCTTGCGTACCTTCTGCTGGCCGGACTTTCCACACCGCTCGTATTGTCCGTGCACAGCATCGTCAGCACCGACTTCGCGACCAGTCTTCTGCCCGGATGGCACACCACGATCTTCCCGCCCTATTTCGTCGCCGGCGCGATTTTCTCCGGTTTCGCCATGGTGATGACGCTGACGATTATCGCGAGGAAAATTTACAATGTAGGGCACATCATCACATTATACCACCTGGAAAATATGGCGAAAGTGCTGATGGTGACAGGTATGATGGTCGGGTACGCCTACAGCTGCGAATTTTTCATCGCGTGGTACAGCGGAAACGATTACGAGACGTTCGCGTTCATCAACCGGGCTTTCGGGCCGTACTGGTGGGCGTACTGGAGCATGATCATCTGCAACGTCGTTGTCCCCCAGGTGTTCTGGTGGAGAAAAATGCGGACGAACCTTGCCGTGCTGTTCATCGCGTCCATCCTGATCAATGTGGGCATGTGGTTCGAGCGGTTTGTCATCATCGTGACGCTGCACCGCGATTTCCTGCCGTCCAGCTGGGATTATTATTCCCCGACCGTATGGGACTGGCTGACCTATCTCGGGACGTTCGGGCTGTTCTTTACGTTCTTCTTGCTGTTCCTGCGCTTCCTTCCGATGATCTCGATGGCGGAAGTCAAGGCGGTGCTTCCGCAGGCCGACCCGCATCACGGGAACGGGAAACACTGATATTCATTTCAAAGCATGAAAAAAGCCGTTGTTCTGCAACGGCTTTTTTTATTTGGATGTCCGGTAAAACGGTTTAATCCCCGAAACAGATTCCCAGGTCGCGCGCGGTGATCATTGTATCGGAATTCAGCGGGACGCACTTCATGCGGTTGGTGGCCTGTTCGAGAGGTACGTAAAGAACGGTCGGCGGGGCCAGCGCGACCATAACGCCGTTCTGTCCTTCATCCAGCGCGCGCACGGCGGCGGCGCCGAACCGCAGAGCCAGCAGACGGTCGAACGTGGTCGGCGAACCTCCGCGGAGCAAATGCCCGAGCACCACGCAGCGGGATTCACGTCCGGTCAGTTTTTCAAGCTGATGGGAAACCTGTTCTCCCGCTCCCCCGAGCCGTTCCAGCTTGCCTAATTCTTTCTCGACCACGCTTGTCGTTCCTCCGGCCGGCTTGGCGCCTTCTGCAACGACAATCATGAAATGATGTTTTCCGGTACGGGTTTTCGCTTTGATATGGGCAGCGACTTTATCGAGGTCATAGGGAACTTCGGGTATCAGGATCACGTCGGCATTGCTGGAAACGCCGGTATTCAGGGCGATCCATCCGGCGTAGCGGCCCATCACTTCAACGACCATGATGCGCTGATGCGCCTGGGCCGTGGCGTGAAGGCGGTCGACGCATTCGGTCGCAAAACCGACCGCCGTGTCGAATCCGAACGTAATGACGGTTTTGTCGAGGTCGTTGTCAATCGTCTTGGGTACGCCGATGATGCGAACTCCTTTTTTGTATAATTCATGGGCAATACTGAGCGATCCGTCTCCCCCGATGGCGACCACGGCGTCGATATCATTTTCTTTCAGGCCCTGGACGATCTCATCCGTGCGGTCGACTTCCACCATGTTGCCGTCCTTATCCTTCATCGGGTAACGGAGCGGATTTCCCCGGTTCGTGGTGCCGATGATCGTTCCCCCGAGCGAGGTGATATTCCGGACAATTTCGCGGTTGAGCGTAATCAGTCCGCCGCTGGGATATTGTTCGGTCAGGAAGACGCCGTTATATCCGTCGCGGATACCGAAGCATTCCCATCCGCGGTTGCGTGCGCAGTACACGACAGCGTGAATAACGGCGTTAAGGCCGGGCGCATCTCCTCCGCCGGTGTTTATGGCGATTCGGCGTATCGGTTTGTTTGACATGGTGGATTCCTCCGGATTGGGTGGTAAGGTTGAAAATTATTTATGAGCGGTGCGTGACAGCTGGATCAGGACGATCCCGATCACGATGGCGGTCAGGCCCGCGGCGATTTTCCAGTCCATCGGCTGATCCCCGCGGATCAGTCCGAACAACGTTCCGGCGATAGGGGAAAACGCGAACGCGATGGCAAGCGTGACTCCAAGGTTCTCCGAGGTAGCGAGAGCGGAGTAAAAACTCCACATGCCGAGGCTCCCGGCGATGATCCCGCCGCCGATGATGATCATAAGCCATGCCTTCCAGTCTGAAGGATTTGCGATGTCCTTCCACGCGGGTATGGACAGTAAACCGAGAATCACAAGCGCGACGGCTGTCCGCAACGTAATCCCGGCGATCGGCGGAATGCCCATCGCCTTTAGACCGGCTTTTTCAAAATATCCGCCCAATCCCCAGGCGACGCCCGCAAGAATGGCGAAGACCAAATAGGTTTTCATCGTGCACCTCAAATGACCTTTGAATTTATTGCAAGTTGAACTCAAATTCAAGAATTATCGGATGCGGTTGCATTTGATTTTTAGAATTTAATTTTATAAGATGAGCTGAGATTACAAAGGAGAATATGTCATGAAAAAAGAAATCGATCCCCGGAAACGGCTATTGAGTCCCATTCTTGAGTTTATACAAGCCGAAACCACCGGCGGATTATTTCTATTGTGTTGCGCGATACTGGCGATGGTACTCGCGAACTCAGCGATATCGGATAAATATTTCGATTTCTGGAAAACGCCCCTGACGGTTGGTTTCGGCACATGGGAGCTGTCCAAATCCCTATTTCTATGGATCAACGACGGGCTGATGGCGATATTCTTTTTTGTGGTAGGACTGGAAATCAAGCGCGAACTGATGGCCGGCGAATTATCAACCGTGAGAAAGGCGATGCTTCCGATAGCCGCGGCCCTGGGCGGGATGGCCGTTCCGGCGTTGTTCTATACGGCATTCAACTACGGCGGCGAAGGCAGGAACGGATGGGGAATTCCGATGGCGACCGATATCGCTTTCGCGCTGGGATTTCTTTCTCTCCTCGGAAAACGCGTGCCCGTATCCCTGAAAATATTCCTGACCGCGCTCGCGATTGTAGACGATCTCGGTGCGGTCATCGTCATCGCCGTTTTCTATACCGCCGATCTTCATGTGCTTCATCTTGTTACCGGATTGATTTGTTTTGCGGCGCTGATCGGGGTCAACAGGATGGGAATCCGTAAAGTCACGGTTTACGTGATACTGGGAATCATCATGTGGGTGGCGTTCCTGAAATCGGGAATCCATCCGACTCTGGCGGGCGTTCTGCTCGCGTTCACGATTCCGTCGCGTATTAAAATCGATTCAAAAGCTTTTCCGGATCACTGCCGGAAACTGATCGATGAATATGAAAAAGCGGATGAGTGCGGCAAACCGATGTTGTTATGCGAATCCCAGCAGACCGCCGTACAATCGATTGAAACAGCGTGTCATTACGCGGAATCCCCGATGCAGAGGCTTGAGCACAATCTCCATCCGTGGGTAACCTTTTTCATCATGCCGGTATTCGCGGTTGCCAATGCCGGAATCGTTCTGAACGCGGAATTCATCACCAACGCGGTCGATCCGATCAGCATCGGTGTTTTCCTCGGCCTGGCTTTGGGTAAACCGGTCGGGATCACGCTGTTTTCATGGATGGCCGTAAGATCAAAAATCGCGAGCCTGCCTGAAAGTGTGAGTTGGAAATCCATACTCGGCATCGGCTGCGTGGCCGGAATCGGATTCACCATGTCGCTTTTTATCGCCGACCTGGCGTTTAGCCTTTCGCATCAGCTGGATATCGCGAAAATCGGAATATTCACGTCATCCATCGCCGCCGGATTTTTAGGATGGCTGATCCTGCGAACGGGAAATACTTCAAAATAAAGTGATCCAAAGGAAAAGGCATCCGGTTGTCCGTCCCTGTCCGGACGAAGGAACGGATGAGATCATTGGGCGTGTGAGGGATGTTCAGGTTTTGCGTCTTTCAGGTATTTTTCCTCCAGATGCGCGATACGGATCATATTTTCGAATACCTGATCGGAGATACGTTCTTTTTCGGATTTCGGAATGAACGGATTTTCAAGAAAATAAATCAACCGCCGGTTGGAATCTTTCAGCAGGTTCAGCGCCGTGATCTGGGCGCTTTCGATCGTCTTGAATACGGGATTTGTCATCATGGTCACCCTGGGTTTTTCCTTTCTGTCATTCCGTTCCGGATGAAAACATACCGTTTATCACACCATGAAATGAAAAGTAAACGCCAAAAACCCTTGATTTCCGTGCGATTATCGCAAATATCGTAAAATTTTTTCGATTATGTGACGCAGGTCACTCAGGAAAAGGCATGGATCAAGAAATGTGTGACGCAAAACACAGCCGCCGATTCCCTCAACCGCGAAGCAGGCGATCCGCAATTGCCGATAAAAAGCAGCCTGCGGCCGTTGCGGTCAGATCATAGAAGTCAACCGGATAATCCCAGAGCGCATACTGAGCGAATTCCCATAAAGTCAGAACGATAAATGTCATAACAGCGAACCATCCAAATCGGATGATTTTGAGGGCGGATGGACGGGCAACTATATGTTGAAACAGAAACGGCAAGCCGGATGCGGCGAAAAAATTCGGTAATATGCCCGTCAAAAACTTAAACCACGCCGGCCAGGGAATACCGGAACTTCTGAACAGGCGGACGGCCAATATGCCCGTAAAACAAATTACGATGATGTATGGACGCGAGCGCTTGGTCATGAATTAGTTATATCGGGAAAAAAACCGGAGTATCGCGATCAGGGGGAGCAGCCTGTTTTATCTTTGTCCGAAACCTCGATCGGGTAATTCCCGCTGAAGCAGGCGGTGCAGTAATCTTTTTCGTCGTGCGGGACGGCGGAGAGCATGCCTTCCAGCGACAGGTATTCGAGGCTGTCGGCGCCGATCTGCTGCCGGATATCCTCTTTGCTCAGCTTGTTGGCGATCAGTTCGGTCCGCGTGGGAAAATCCATGCCGTAGTAGCATGGCGCGATCACCGGCGGGCTGCTGATGCGGACGTGCACTTCCTTCGCGCCGGCTTTGCGGATCATCGCGATCAGCAATTTCAAAGTGGTCCCGCGGACGATGGAATCATCCACCAGTACCACGCGCCGGCCGTTTAGGACTCCGGTGACCGCGTTGAATTTTACCTTTACGCTGAGGTCGCGCATCGACTGAAGGGGATGAATGAACGTCCGCCCGACATAATGATTGCGGATCAGGCCGAGCTCGTATTTGAGATTCGATCTTCTCGTGAATCCGAGAGCCGCGGTGTTGCTGGAATCGGGAACGCTGATAACGATGTCCGCGTCGGCGGGATGCTCCAGCGCGAGCTGTTTGCCCAGCTTGCGGCGCGCCTTGTCGACCGTGTCGCCGAAGATCTTGCTGTCGGGCCGGGAGAAATAAACGAATTCGAAAATGCAGTGCGCCGGGCGGGGTTTTTCCCAGTAAAAATTTTCGCTGTGAATCCCGTCCGCCGTTACGACGATCATTTCACCCGGCCGGAGGTCGCGCTCGTATTCAGCGCCGATAATATCCAGCGCGCAGGATTCGCTCGCAAAGACGACGGAGCCGTTCAGCTTTCCGATGCACATCGGGCGGATGCCCTGCGGGTCGCGAGCGGCGATGAGTTTATCTTTCGTCATCAGCAGGAGCGAATAGGCGCCGCGGATCTGGCGGAGCGCGTTTTTGATCTGGTCCTCAACCGGCAAAACGCCAGCATGAGCCGTCAGGTGCAGGATGACTTCGGTGTCGCTGTTGGAGTGCAGGATCGCTCCGCGGTTCTGCAGGAATTCTTTCAGGTCCTGGTAATTCACGAGGTTGCCGTTGTGCGCCGCGGCAAGCTCGCCGGAACTGATCGTCGCGAGGAACGGCTGGGCGTTTTCGATCATGCTTCCGCCGGTGGTGGAATAACGGTTGTGCCCGACCGCGCATGTTCCCGGCAACCGCTCGAATACCGTTGGATCGCGGAACACGTCCGATACATATCCCATGCCGACATGCCGGTGCAGCCTCTCCCCGTCAGACGTGACGATGCCCGTCGATTCCTGGCCGCGGTGCTGAAGCGAATACAGACCAAGATAAGTCAGCTTCGCCGCTTCAGGATGATTGAATATGCCGAATACTCCGCACATAAAATATACGCTTTCTTTTAATGACGCGGCAATCTATGGAAAAATATCGTCTTCGGCAAATAAAAAACAAGCTCCCTTTCTGCATAAAATCTCAATATGGCATTATTTGCAATGATGAAGAACTAAAGTTAATTAATGATTTCTAAAAAATAATTGTTAAATTGATTTGTCTAAACTATATTCTGAAATAGAAAACAGTTAAAATTTAATCAAGGAGATGTTATGAAAATAGCATTTACAGTATTTACGGTATTATCTCTGATATCTACACTTGCGACAGCGCAAACATTTACAGATTTAGGGGCATCATTAATACCGGCATGGAATAGTTCAGCCGCTTGGGGGGATTACGACAACGACGGTGACCTTGATGTTGTTATTGCAGGATATATAGACGGATCGGGAACGACATCAACAAATCTTTATAGAAATGATGATGGTGTTTTTGTGAATAGCGGAATGGTTTTTTCTGGCGCAGGAGCTTCAGCGTTGGCATGGGGAGATTATGATAATGACGGAGATATTGATATTATTATCTCAGGAAAAGTTAGCGGATCAAATGATTCCACTTTGCTTTACAGAAACGATCAAACTTTTTTTACTAAGATTAATTCTTCATTTTTTAAAGTATTGTCTGGCACCCTTGCCTGGGGAGATTATGATAACGACGGGGATCTTGACTTACTTATCGGAGGATCGGATCAGTCTAATTTATATCGTAATGACGGAGGCGACTCTTTCACGCCAACAAATGCCATCACAGAAACTCTTGCGAACGGTACATTTACTTGGGGAGATTACGATAAAGATGGTTGGTTGGATTTTGCCATGATTGGCAGAATTACATCTAACACTTTCGTTGCCCGTGTGTATCATAACAACCAGAATGGAACTTTTACTGATATCAATGCCGGGTTATGGGGCGTTAGGTACTCAGCTGCAGCCTGGGGTGATTTTGACAATGATGGTGATCTAGACCTTGCTTATGCCGGTAATTATAATTCATTACGTGACTCAACAATTCTTTACAGAAATGATAATGGCCTTTTTACAAATTCATCAATACCTTTCATATCATTAAGACAATGTTCAATGGACTGGGGTGATTATGATAATGATGGTGATTTAGATTTGTTAGTTTCGGGTGATTCAAGTGCAACGGGAGCAGCCGGAGCCAGCCATACTTTAATATACAGGAATGAAAGAGGAACACATTTTACAAGAATAGATTATGGTCTTGTAAAAATTCGTCAAGGTATGGCAAGATGGGGTGATTTTGACAATGACGGGGATTTGGATATTTTAATTTGCGGTTATATTTCATCAAGTAATTATACATCTAAAATATATAAAAATAACTTGATGGATGACCTTTCATCATTATCGGTACCTGTTGGTACGTTTGTACGACAGGATACCGTAACAATAACATGGAACCGTATACATAGCATCCCCGATCAATCTCTTTCATACAATATCAACATTTTTTGGGTTGATGAAGATGAATACTTCGTATCGCCAATGGCAAATACGAACAGCGGAAAAAGATATGTTGCCGGTATAGGCAATTGCATGTTGGATACCAGCAAAACATACTTCAATCTGGAAGGCGGAAAATATTACTGGTCTCTACAAACAGTTAATCACGCATTTCAGGGATCAGAATTTACATCAATAGACAGTTTTGAAATACCTTATGAACCTTTCTTCGTAAAGAATAAAAATCAGATTGATTTCGGTATGACTATGATCGGTAGTCCGGTTTTTGATACAATAACAATAACCAATGATGGCAATGTTCCGCTGATCATCGACACCATCTATATCTCCGATCCGTTAAATTTTGATTTCACGCATTCCGTCGACACGATCCCGCCGGGCGAAAGCCGCGACGTGCACCTGATGTTCGATCCGTCGGAATACGGAATCCATGAAGACGCGCTGGTCTTCATTCACAACGCCCAAAGCTCGCCGGATACGGTGTACCTGAAAGGTTCGGTGTTATTCGCTAAAATCGCCGTCAGCGATACGGTTCTCACCGGCCTGGTGAACGAGAACGGAACGGACAGCACGGCGTTTAAAATTTATAATCAGGGAATGACCGGACTGACCTATGCCATATCCGAAAGCGAAAACGCCTTTACATTCCTGAAGAAAATACGATCCCATGAAAACCAAAAACCCAGGCATCAAAACCTTTCCGGACCGGTATCGCTGGAAGCCGATCTTGCAGAGTCAACGGAATCCGGGACCAGATTCACCGAAGCATTCGGGGATATGACCGCTTACGGCTTTAATCTTAAAACAGTTCCTGATCAGTTTGTACGATTCGATCTGACCGAGCCCGGCACTATCTTTTTGAAGGGTACGGTTCCCCAATCATTCTACGCTGCGGATTTCTCCACCGACGGATCGGTGTATTACGCCGTGGATGATGTGAGCAAACAGTTTGGCGTCATCGACACGGCCACCGGGGATTTTACGGTTCGGGGACCGCTTACAGGTCTGACGGGATATGTTACGGGCATGACCGTCGATCCTACGGATGAAACGATTTATCTGACGGTCACTGACGGATCTTCAGCCGGTTTTCTCTACACGGTCAATCCGGAAGACGGAACTCCCTCGCTGATCGGCACGATCACGAATATGGCCATCCCGATCGCCATCGGCGCCAGCCCGGCCGGGATCCTGTATTCGTATGACATCACGACCGACAGCCTTTATGTGATCGACAAGGCTACGGCGTTCGGCTCCGCAGTGGCTTCGTTAGATTTCAACGCAACCAACGCACAGGGAATGGATTTTGATCCTACGGACGGTCTTTGCTACCTTGCTTCGTATACCTCACCCAACGGATACCTGAGAACGGTTGATCTGAATACCGGCATCACAACCATTATCGGGGCTTTTCCGAATCAGGAAATCGACGGGTTCGGCATCCTGAAAACCGGACTGCCGTGGGTGTACGCCCAGCCGACGTCCGGAACGATTCTGCCGGGTGATTCTGCTGAAATCAACGTTTATTGGTACGGAAAAATCCCGGCGGAAATAGTCGTGCCGATGGACGGTTATTTCCATATCGCCTCCGACGATACATCAAGCCCCAATGTCAGCGTAAGTCTGCATCTGGATGTTGCGGTCAGCGCTGACGAAAACGAAAACCAGCCGGTCCGGTATCATCTCGCGCAGAATTTCCCGAATCCGTTCAATCCGAGTACAACCATCCGGTACGACATTAAAAAAGCCGGGAAAGTCAGTCTGAAAATTTATAATACACTGGGCCAGGAAGTACGGACCCTGGTTAACGGCTATCGGACGGCTGGAAATCAAACGGTCATATGGGACGGAAAGAATAATCAAGGAAAATCGGTTTCATCGGGGATATATTTCTACCGTCTGGAAGCGGGATCGTTCGTGAAGACGATGAAAATGCTGCTTGTGAGGTAGAGAAAAATAGAACACGGATGACGCGGACCAACACGGATTCTCACGGATAAGAAAAACCTATGGTTTTAATCCG
>CAYPIY010000006.1:0-327743 GCA_964410965.1 uncultured Bacteroidota bacterium
CGAATGTCAGCGAAGGATTGTCGATATCGTCGAACACCAAATTCAGGTCTGCGATAAACGCCTGTCCGAAATTCTCGTTCAGCGATGTATCCCGGATAGCGTTCAGGATGTACGGCGGGTCGTTGACAGCAGTGACATTGACAAGAAAAGTATCCCGGGCGGTGAATTCGCCGTCGCTTGCGGATACGAAAACCTGGACGGGACCGCTGAAGTTGAGGGAACTGCTGACGTAGAGAGTGTCGCCGGAGATGTCAGCGCTAACGCCCGCTCCGGATGAGGAGGCGCCGAATGTCAGCGAAGGATTGTCGATATCGTCGAACACCGTATTCAGGTCTGCGATGAATGCCGTTCCGAAATCCTCATCCAGCGAGGTGTCGCGCAGTGCGGTTACGATGAACAAAGGATCGTTCACGGCCGTTACGTCAACCAGAAAAGTATCCCGTGCCGTATATTCGCCGTCGTTTGCCGTTAAATAAATGTCGACCGGCCCGTACTGATTTGAGTTGCCGGTGAGGTATAAGCTGTCGCTGGATATGGAAGTCGTGATATATGCAGGACCAGAAGCGGCGGTGTAACTTAAAGAACCGCCGAAGTCATCCTTGAAAACCGTATTGAGTTTAAATACATAGGATTTGCCGAAATCTTCAATGAAAGTTGTATCGCGGGCTGGGAATTGAACGTATGGGGCTTCATTCGGCCTGTAAACGGTGACATTCACAACGTCCGAAACAGACTGGTTCTGCAGGTCTGTGGCGGATACGAGAATATTGAACGAACCGACCGAGTCGGGTTTTGTAGTGATTTGCAATGCGTTCCCGATGATGTTGACCGTAATTCCGTTGCCGCTTTGCAATGAAGCGCTGAATGTCAAAGTCGGGCTGTCTGCGTCATTGAATACGTTGTACATGTTCGATTCAATTGTGTGCGTACCGGTGTTCCATGCGAAGGATGTATCGCGGAGGTTCCGGACGACCTGAGGTGCCGCCGGAGCGCTGAACGCCACAAAATAATTATGGCCTTCCGTTCCCAGGCTGGTAAAAATGCCGCCGACACCCACCAGTGAATCGGTAGACGCAATCGTCAGAACAGTGGTATCGGCTACAGGGTTCCAGCTGGTCGCCGTGCCGTCCGATTTATTCAGACTTGCGAGCCGGCTTCGGGTTTGACCCCCGATACTGGAAAATGCGCCGCCGGCAAACAGTTCGTTTCCTCGCTGGACAAGGGTTTTCACTTCATCGTTGGAGTTCGGGTTCCAGCCGGAAATGAGGGAGCCCGTCAGAAGATTAATGGCGGCGATTCGGTTTCGGGTGGTCCCGCCGACATTGGTAAATGCCCCTCCGATGTACATCCGGTTGTTAGCGGCATCAATCGATATTGTGTTAACGATCCCGCTGGCGTTAGGATTCCAGGATGATACCAGCGCCCCGTTTTTTTTGGAAACCGCCGCCAGCCGGTTCCGGGTCGTTCCGCCGACAGCCGTGAAACTGCCGCCGAAATAAACAAGCGTATCAAAAACAGAAATCGATGTCACTTCCGTACCGGTGGTGACGTTGGGATTCCATGCGGTAACCAGGGATCCGTCGCTGATCCTGACGGCGGCAATCCGGTTACGGGTTGTTCCTCCCATTGTAGTGAACGCGCCGCCTGCAAAAATCAGTGAATCGTCGACAAAAAGGGATTTCACATCTGCGTTGGCGTTCGGGTTCCAGGATTCCAGGTTGCCGGTCGTTAAGTCAAAAGCGGCAAGCCGGCCGCGACCCGAACCGTTGATGTCCGTAAATGCCCCGCCCGCATATATCTTTGATTCCCTGATGCCGATCGTATAGATCGTTCCCCCGTCGGCGGTGATCGGATTCCACGATGTGGGTATACCTGTGGATGAGTTGATGGCCGCGAGGTTTTTTCTGCTGTAACCGGCGCCGGCGCTAGCGAATGAACCCCCGGCATAAAGGGTTGAACCGTTTAACGCGATCGCATATGCTTCTCCGCTCATATTCGGGTCCCAGGCTGTGGGATAAGTCACCGGAGAACCCACCGTTGAAGGAAGACAAGCCAGCCGGCTGCGTTCATAACCTGTACCGAAACCGGTGAATAGTCCGGCCACGTAAATTTTATTCGTAAATGCGATCAGCTTGCGGACACTGCCGTTAGCCGATACACGCCACGGGCTGAGGGCGCCGGTGGTATAGATGCGAGCCAGCCGGTTACGTGTCGTTCCGCCAGCCGTTGTGAAGTCCCCGCCAAGGTATATGAATGAATCAACCGGTGAGATCGTATAAACCGTATTGTTCATATTCGGGTTCCATGATGTGACAAGTCCGGTAACTGAGGAAACTGCCGCTGCACGATTACGAGTGGTGCCCCCGATATTTGTGAAGTCCCCGCCGAAATAAACGACAGTATCCTGTACCGCGATAGCCCGTACGGTTCCATTGGCGTTAGGGTTCCATGCCGTAACGGTTCCGGTCAGCGTGTTGATTGAAGCGATGCGGTTTCGAGAAGAATCCGGTCCGGATCCTCCGATCAGCGTGAATTCCCCGCCTGCGTACAAGGTCGATGAAACTAACCTCAGTGCATGGATAGTATTATTCGCATGATTAATAAACGCGGTAACGTTACCCGTCATCGTGCTGATACCGGCCAAACGGTTTCTTGTGTTTCCTCCGACCGATGAGAAACTGCCGCCTATATATAAAACATTATTCGATTCATCCAGAGCCATATCACGGATAGTGCCGTTCACGTTCGGATTCCATGTTGCGTCAACGGTTTTATCCGATTTGATATGAGCCAGGCGGTTTAATGCTGTTCCGCCGACATTTGTGAAGTCTCCGCCGATGTACCAACCGCCGGATCCGTCAGGTACAACGGCCCATACTTTGGCATTGACTTTCGGGTAACTGGCATCATAATCTCCGGTTGCTGTATCTACGGCAATGCCGCGGCCGGCATACGGCAAAACCCGCTGAAAGCTTCCCGCAATATAAGTAGTGCCGCCGGATTGAGCCATCGCATGTACAGTACCGTTCGTTCCGTCCGTAACATAAAAATCGCTACGCGGGTCATTATTCAGCAATTGCCCGTAAACCATACCCGAAAAAATTGAAAGAGAAAAAAGAAGGGTAAGAAATCCAAATAGATTTTTCATGATGCAAATCTTTCTTTTAAATTAGTATAAAAATATGTATCAGAATATAACATCTGTACCTAAATAAAACAATAAAAATTTGGTCACAAAAACTTAAGTATAAAAAAAACAATTAAAAAACAAGATGTTTTTGTAACAAGAATTTTAATATTCTTATCCGAAATCATATAACAAATTACAGGCCAGAAAAATCCTATTATAGTAAGAAATACCTAAAATCTATATTAGTAATTTGATTTATCAAAGGCTTGAAAAATAGCTTATCTGAACATTTCAGTGAGTAAAAAAACTAGCCATTTGCCTTTGTACGTGAAGAAAAAGTCAGAATGAATTCGGCGTTCTGTTCGGATACTTGTTTCCGGGAATTAAATCCAGTCTTTAAGCAGAAATTCATCAGACCGGTTCTGATCCTGTTGCGGAACGCAGGATCGTTGTATATACGATTTATTTCTTCAGCTATGGATTCTGGTTTCGCTTCGCTCTGAATAAACTCACGTATGATTTGGCGGCCGTTCAGAATGTTGATCAGGGAGGCAAACCTGGTTCTGACAAACAAACGAATCATCAGCCAGTTGAACCGGTTCGTATTATATATGACGATGAAAGGTTTTCGGTAAAAAGCGATTTCAAGGTTATTTGTTCCGGGTTTGCATAAAACAACATCTGCTGACCGGACAGACTCATGTACATTACCGGTTAGTTCATCACTTAGAAGCGGATTCCGGAAAGTTTTCTTATGTGCGGCAAGGATTTTTTCATACAGGGCTTTTTTGATGGATGCAGTAACGGGTATAAGAATGTTCATTCTTTGGCCGGCTTTTGCATGATGAAGACTGTAATGATGAACGCATTTCAGCATCAGGGGTAAAATTGATTTCACTTCGTGTTCACGGCTTCCGGGTAACAGGGTAATGGTCCCTGATAAAGTGTCTTCGTGCGTAATTTTTACTTGACATTGTCCCTGCAAACAATCTATTATTGGGTGCCCTGAAAAAAAAACAGGGATGCCATGCCGGGCGTAAAGTTCTTTTTCAAATTCAAATGCCGGAATGACCGCGTCGAAAAAACGTTTGATCTGACGAATGCGGTTCTTTCGCCAGATCCAGATTTGCGGCGGTATGTAATAAATAAACACCGGAGCCGGCAGTTTGTGACGCCGGGAATGTTTTTTAATCGACCGG
This sequence comes from uncultured Bacteroidota bacterium, assembly GCA_964410965.1. Taxonomy (GTDB): domain Bacteria; phylum CLD3; class CLD3; order SB21; family JBBIRG01; genus JBBIRG01. The sequence continues at coordinate 4,330 of CAYPIY010000006.1, forward strand.
GCAACGGAAATATGAAAATCAGGAAAATCAATCATAATGACCACATCCGGTTTATGACTCAGGATCACGCGGATTATTTTTCTCCGGATGAAAAAAATGCTGAATAGGTTTCTGATTACCGATGTAAAACCGCTGAAAGAAAGTGAAGATATATGAAACAGCAGCGGGACTTTTTCTTTTTCAAGCTGGTTCCCTCCCACGCCCGAGAGAATAATGTCCGGATCGATTTTTCTTAAAGCGCCCGCCAGCTGGCCGGCATACCGGTCTCCGGAAGGTTCACCGCATAGAATAAATATTTTTCTCGGAACAGCTGGTTTCATGCATAAACAATAGCGGAAATGAACCATTTTTCAAAGGATTTTTTGCATGTCTGAATTGCTGCTGAAATCAACCCTGTCCGAATACGGCGATGTGTTATCGTGGTCTGTCCGCGGGGAATTGATTTACACGGTTTTGCAAACTGACCGTCTGGACCTCCGTCTGAAGAACACGCTGGAACAGCGTCTTTTCAGCCTTGGGTATCAGTGTACGTTCCTGCAATTGTCCAGCCGGAAATCGGAATCGGGTTATACGGACATTGTGGATATTGCACTGAACCCGGTCAGCCGTTCAGGCCTGTTTTCCGGATATGAACCGGAAGCGTTCGCGGCGGAATCGGTACCGGTAAAATGGCACGGACATCCATTGTTCCACGCAGCGCTTTTCGGGCTCACGTTCATCATTGTATTTATTACAGGCGCCGCGACGATCATCAACCGGTCCGTGCTGGACGAATGGGACTGGTGGATCGGCATTCAGTATGCCGGCGCGCTGATCGCGATCCTTACCGCACATGAGTTTGGTCATTATTTTGCCGCAAGGTATCACCGCCTGAAAGTCACCCTGCCGTATTTTCTTCCGGGAATCCTGATCCCGCCATGGATCATGTCAGGATTCGGGGGAACGACGATCATGCCGGGTACTTTCGGTGCGTTTATCCGCATCAAGTCCCCGATTGAGACGCGAAGGCAGCTGATGGACATCGGAGCTGCCGGTCCGATCGCCGGTTTTATCGTAAGTCTGGCGGTATTGATCCTTGGATTTGTTTTTATTCCTCCGAAAGACTATGCCTATCAGTATTATGAGGTCAGCACCCTGTACGACGGACAGCCCGTGATACATTTCGGCAGTTCAATCCTTTTTTCAGCCCTGGGAGCTTTACTGGCCGGGGATAACATGCCTGCTATGTATGACATAATCCATTATCCGTTGCTTTTTGCAGGATGGTTCGGACTGCTGGTCACCGCGCTGAATTTGCTTCCCATCGGACAGCTTGACGGCGGGCATATCCTGTATGCGCTTGTGGGACCACGCCAGAAGTATTTTGCCATAGCGGCTTTTGCATTGATTATTTCGATCGGGCTGCTGTATGACATAAAAAGCTGGTTTATCTGGGCGATTTTGATTATTTTTATTATACGCATACAGCATCCCCCGGTGCAGGACTCGGAGGATCCGCTTGACAAAAAAAGAATGATTATCGGGATTCTTGCGATCATCATCTTTGCGCTTTGTTTTATACCCGCACCGATTTATGACAAAGTACTGACCATGCCGGATTGATCCGGGCAATCACGCGGATGATTCCGGATCATTCCTTGAAACGTAAGCAGGTAATATAAATGCATACATCACATCAGAAAAAGAGCCGCTGACTTGTACGGACAGATAAAATATGGCCGTTCTTCGGGCTGGCTGAATGCCGAGTATCCGGTTGTGTTATGGCTGGTCGTCATCAACGGATTCGTTTTTCTGTTTCAGTTCCTGCTACAGCTGCTCGATATTGACGACGTACTGGTTCATCTTGCCTTATCCGGCCGGATATGGCACGGAGAGATATGGCAGCTGATTTCGTATATGTTTCTTCATGCCGACACCTGGCATTTGTTATTTAACATGCTGGCGTTATGGATGTTCGGAAAAGAACTTGAAAGGCAGTGGGGCGGAAAGGAATTTCTGAAATATTACCTTATCTGCGGTGTCGGGGCGGGACTGACATTCCTGTTTTTTTCCAGCGGATATGTTATCGGCGCCTCGGGAGGTGTATTCGGGGTTCTGCTTGCGTACGGGATGACCTTTCCCAATCAGACGGTTTTATTCGCCCTGATCTTTCCCATGAAAGCAAAATATATGGTGATCATTTTCGGGGTTATTACCTTCTTAAGCATTGCCGCGCCGGAGTCCGGTCAGATCGCCCATTTCGCACATCTCGGAGGACTGGTCACAGGATTCTTTTATCTCACCCGAAAACGTTTCCTGAAATATTTCACGCTCGTTCCCCGGAAAAAAGCCGAAGCTGGCCATCTCAGGTTCTATCCGACCCAGAAACCCAAGCCGACCGAGGAGGAACTGAAACGGCAGGTGGACCGTATCCTCGACAAAATCAATGAAATTGGTTTTGACAAACTCACTGCCGAGGAAAAAGCGATTTTATTTTCCGCGAGCCACCAGCTGAAAAAAAGAAACGGCTCATCTCCGGAGGCATGAATGTACTTTTCAGAAAAACTGAACCGGGCGCTGGACCTCAGCTGCATTTGTATCGGGCTCGATCCCGACCTCTCCAAACTGCCCGAATGCGTCCGTAAAAAAAGTAATCCCGTTTCCGAATTCATAGAAACGATTATCCGGTCGACCCGGGACAAGGCGGGCGCATACAAGCTTAATTTTGCTTTTTATGAAGCGCTCGGCGCCAGGGGATGGAATATCCTTAAAGATACCGTTTCCCTCATTCGTCATACCGCTCCCGAAGCCCTGTTGATTGCCGATGCAAAACGGGGGGACATCGGAAATACGGCCGAACAATATGCCCGTGCCATAACGGAAGACTTGGATTTTGACTGCATCACTGTCAATCCGTACATGGGATATGATTCTGTGGAGCCTTTTATACGGAATCCTGGAAAAGGGGCCTTCATATTATGTCTCACATCGAATCCCGGATCGAAGGATTTTCAATATTTATCGGACGGAACCATGAGGTGGTTTGAACACGTTGCCCTTCGGGTCAGGGACTGGAATCATAACAAGAATTGCGGACTGGTTGTGGGAGCCACACATCCCGGGGAAATGCAGAAGGTTCGGGACATCGCAGGTGATATGCCGTTTCTTATTCCCGGAGTGGGCGCACAGGGCGGGGACCTGGAATCTTCCCTTCGTGTTAACTGGAACGGATACCGGGTTCTGGCCCTGATCAATGCATCTCGCACCGTTCTATATGCAGGAGACGGGGAAAGTTACGGTGAGGCGGCGGCAAAGGCAGTTCATCAGTTAAATCAGGATATCGTTTCCTCGCTGGAAAAGATAAAAAATGTCACACCTGAATAATGCATTTTTATCCAATCACTGCTTGACTTTAATAAAATATTTCACCATTTTTTGATCGTGAAATTGATTCATAGAATTTGAGTTGCAAATATCCATTCATCATATTCAATCCGGGAGAAAACACCATGCCAAGAAAAGCTAAAAAAGCAAAGGCCAAAAAACCGGTTCGCGGAACTAAAAAAATTAAAAAAGTGGTTGCAAAAAAACCGGTGAAAAAAGCCGCAGTGAAAAAAGGTAAGATCAAAGTCGGAAGAAAAAAAGCCGCAACGAAAAAAACGGTCGCCGTCAGAAGCCCTAAACTTACCGGCGCCAAACTGATCGGTTTCGTACAGGAAAAGGTGGAAGGCTACATACAGAAGCTTTACAAGAACAGGTACGAAAGGACAGACGACGGAAGGTTCCTCGTATATGAAGGATCCACGGTTATTCAGACGGTGATCCGTCCGTGGCACGAAAGCGACGTCATCGTGGAAACATTCGCTTATGTCGTACAGGAATCCAACCTGGATGAGAATATACTGAAATTCCTGCTCCGGGAAAACGCGATGCTGCATTTCGGAGCCTTCGGGATCACATTCGACGGCACCATCCTGTTCAGCAATTCCCTCGCGGGCGCTAATCTGGATGAAAACGAATTCATGGCCTCCATTAAATCCGTCGCACGTATTTCCGATTTTTACGATAACAAGATCGTTGAAATGGCCGGCGGGATGACTGCAAGGGAAGCGATGAAAAAAGGTATCATTTAATTTTCCCTGACATATACGAAAACCAGCGGCCGCGCCAGCGTCGCTGGTTTTTCTATTAGAGATGCTTCATCCCATATATCAAATCCTTTTCCGGAGCTTTCCTGCGGCCTTGATCCTTTTTGGCTGCTGTGATAATCAGTTCGTTCCTACCCGGGATTTTGATCTGACCCTGCGCATAACCAATCCTGTTCGTTCGTTTAAAGTCAATCTTGGAATCAGAATTCATCCTTCCGATTCCTCACGTACAATTTTATTTATCCGCCGGATGAATTTACCCGATCAGGCTCTGGATTATCATGATCCTTATACATGGAGAAAAAACATCACCGACTCGGTCATACTTGACCCGAAAAAGTCCCAAGAATTATTCTGCCGGATCGGTCGTCTGAAGGATTTGCAGTCAAAGATTCCGAATCCGGAACTGAACGCCCATTTCTATTCACTTATCATAAAAGACAGGGATTTTACACTGGAGAATCGTTCCTTCAGCGGAGACAAATCGGACGCCGATGAAATCGTCCGTTTTCTTATGGATCTTTTTGAGACGCACTATCCGGTTGTTCGGGTGCAGGATACCCAAAGCGAGGTATTTCTCAAACGCGAGGATCAGACGAACTCCGCCACGTATATTCTGAAACAGGATTGCAGAAATTTTGTCTTCGAAAAATACGGAAAGACCTGTCCGCTTTCGGACCGTGATTTCGTAAGGGTGTGGAATGTTATTGAAACGAACCAGGGCTGGTCATTAAAAACGGATACGAGTTTCGGAAAGTCGTCTCTTCGGTATTCCTTCAGGGCAACCCACGGTCAGCAAACGGCCGAATGGAAAGTATACGCTCCGCATTTGATTGCGGACAAGCGCTATTATTCGATCATAAACGTGATGGAAACTCTGGAATTCGAATCGGTGCATGAATAATTGGTTTGTTGATGAAATAAAAGACAATCTGAGGAGGATTGGAAGCAGCCGCCCCTTAAGGCTGATATTGGCAGGATTTTTTCTTTCAGAGATTATACTCCTCTTCATTCCGCTGATCCGTGATCTGGATTATGAGTTTAATGAAATAATCGCTGTTCTGATGTTTGTTGCCGCCGGATCATCCACGATTATCATCCGCAGGATTTATACGGCCGGTGAAGAAAAGACGCTGGCAAACAAACCTGCTTCATGCAAGATTCCGGGATTTCAGGAATCAATTGTTTATATCATGCTCATGCTTCTGCTTTCAGCTTTTGTTGTCCTTGCGGGTTTCATTCTGAAACCCTGCTGTTATTACCGCACCTTTATATTTTTCATCACACTACCCCTGCTTTCGGCCCTGATGGGTTTCTCCGCCGGGCTTACGGTTTCGGTATTGATCCGCAAACGTCACTATTTGTCCTGGTTTTCTTTTCTCATTCTTTCGTTTTTGTATAATATATGGCTGCTTATCAAACTTCCGGCTGTATATGTTTACAGCGTGTACTGGGGTTATTTCGCGGGGCCCGTTTATGACGACTGGATTCCCATTGACGGAACTTTTCTCACACACAGGTTAATCACGGCTGTTCTTGCGGCATTGCAGATATTCGTTGCGTTAATCCTGTACGCGAAGACGGAAGTGCGAATAAAGATTACCCGTTTGTTTTTTTGCGGTCTTGGTGTTTTCGCCGTTGCCCTGATTCTGCATTACCGCGGAACCGGATTTATCCGTACACAAAATGAAATTGAAAAATATCTGTGGGTTCACCGGACATCGGGAAACATCGACTGGTATTTTGATCCTGCTGTAAGCAGAGAAAACAATAACTATCTGGCATTACTGGGGGAATATCACTATGAAGATCTTGCCCGTCAAATGAATCTCAGCAACCCTGAAAAAATGAGTGTGTTTGTTTACCGCGATCCGGTTCGGAAGAAGAAACTTATGGGATCCGGCAAAACGAATATTGCAAGAATTTGGAATAATTCGGTCCACGTCAACGCACAGGATGCAGAAGGAGTGATCCGGCACGAAATGGTGCATGTGCTGGCGAACGATTTCGGGCATCCATTGTTCGGTTCCGTTTCGGCGGCCCTGCTGGAAGGGCTTGCGGTCGCCCTGGAGACGGATCATGATTTCCTGACGCCGCATCAGTGGACGCATATCCTGATCCTCAGAAATCAGTTACCCGACATGAAACAGATTCTTGACCAGAATGTTTTTTTCACTTCAGCGACGCATCTGCGCTATACTCTTGCAGGGTCTTTCTGCAGATATCTGATTGACCATCACGGGATGGAAAATTTTAAAAGGGCATACCGGAGCGCGGATTTGGAGGATGTATATCAAATAAATTTTTCCGAACTGCTCGCCGGATGGAAACAGGAAGTCATGTCAAGTCCCGTTGACAGCGCGGACCTGGCGCTTGCGGACATTCTTTTACAGCCTTCCTATTCCGACAGGAACTGCTATCACGCGGTTGCCGACCGGATGATGTCCGCAAGGAAAAACATCCGGGCCGGACGTTACAGTCATGCAGTGGAATCGCTGAATCGGGCGGCTGAAATGGATCCGGATTACCTGCCCTCGAGGAGGCTTATGTTAAATTGTTACACCAAGCAGGGCGAGTATGCGGAAGCCCTGAAAATGACTGAAGAAATCTTAAAAAGGGACAGACTCCATCCTCTGCGGAAAGTTGAATTTCAGACCCTTGCCGGTGATTTGAATGTTCTGCTGGGGCATGACCCGAAGGCAAAAATGTTCTATGATCTGGCAGGAAAATGTAATCATGCATTCAAAGAAGCCTACCTGGAATACGAAATAAAAAATCAGCTGATGTACGCCGATACCGGATCGCTTAAAAAAATCATTTTGCGGTCCCTTCATGATCTCCCCGGATCATCGGGAATATATGATATAAAAAAGGATTCCCTGTTGAATTTATGGACAGGAAAACTATATTATGAGAAAGGGCTGTGGCTGGAAGCTATTCGGTATCTGGATCTTTTCGCATTCACGGATCCGGTTTTGGAATTCTGCCGGGCCCGCATGCTGACGCGGTGTCTGACGATGCTGGGACAGCCGCAATGCGCCCTTCGATACCTGGGGATTGCCGGGCGAAAAACCGTACGCAGAACCGACTTACTTTCCATTCATCACGAAATACTTTTTCTGCAATGGATGATGAAACAACAAAAAGGAAAATATTGATGTCTGTATGCAAAAGCCGGACTGCCGGTACGGTTTGTTTTATATTCGCTCTTTTCGCCTTATCTGGCAATACCCCGAGCCTTTCGTCTTTTCCGGTACATCCTGGAGTACAGTCTTCGTTTATTATCAGCATGGCGGACAGCGTTTACGGCTGGGCGGCAGGATATGTTCAGACAGGGGGGACCGCTGAAAATGGACAGATCCATCAGGCGACTCAGAAGACGGTCTTGATTCCGATGATCCTGAAAACCATAGACGGGGGAAAGAACTGGAAACTTCAGACTATCCTTCAGACACAGGATTACGGTTACACTGTCCGGGCGGTCGAAGCCGTTGATTCGCTTCATTGCCGCATTTTGCTAACGGATGAAAATGAGGAAAAAAACATATTTCTTTTTACCGACGACGGGCTGCAATGGTCGGTTACTGAATTCCTAATTCCGGATATCGTTCCGAAAAAAATGAAATTTACCGGTCCAAAAACCGGCATTGTGATCGCGGGAGACATTTTTGAAGAAGACAGGCTTTACAGGACCACTGACGGAGGCTTCTCCTGGCATGAGATGAAGACAGACTTTCACGGACGCATTGAATTTATTGATTTATTGAACGGGCAAATCTGGCTGATTGCTCAAACCCGGCAGAATCCGGACGGGATTTCAATCATCCGGTCGGATGATTCAGGAAAAACCTGGCTTCTTGTCAGGGTGCTGGATCCACCGAAGGGTGAAAAGTATTTGCCCGGCGGATTTCTCTGCCAAAAGCAGGGGATGGCCGTTGTGATTCATCTTTCGGATGAGAACGGATCTGAAGATGGGAAAAGCCTGCTGGCATATTCGCAGGATCAGTTTTTATCCCATGAGTTATTCACGGTTCAGTACCGGGAACAGAATAAAAGCGGTATCAGTCATTTATCGTTTCCAGTGATTGCACATCCATATGTTTATGCGTTTGACAGGCAATTGGCAGAGGATATCACCGGGGATATGTCGGAAGTTAATTATCATTATATTATCCGGACGAAGGATCATGGGCGGAGCTGGGAAAAAATCAATGAAATCAAATCGTCAGTCAACGGCATTCATCATGGAAGTTCAGATGTTTATATCTCTCCAACCCGTTCGGGCATGATTTTGCAGTTCAAAGGAAGCATGTTTAACGCGGAAGAGGCGACTGTTGATTTCCGGGGTTTATTTTTGTCACCGGGTCCGGTTCTGACGGAGAGCCTTCGCGGCCTGGATGAAGATGTCCCGGGCGATGATCCGGATGAGGAGCACGTTTATGATACGGTTATGACCAGCAAATGGGAATCACTCGAGGATTCGCTTTCGGCCGTAAGCAGTTCTGATCTCGCTAAAGCCGGAAAATACAGGCCCGATATCACTATGCCTTTTTCCGTAGGGATCGATTCGGTTTTGTCGACCACCGTACAGTTTCACAGGCGGGTGAGATGGGGGGCAAAACACGTGACCTGGGATCTGATCAAGGAGGAAATCAAAACAGGGGAAATCCGGATACCCCGTTACAAAATCCTGTTCCTGAAAGGGTCTATTCACGCCGCTGCAGGGATACAGCCGAAAAAATACCTATGGACTTCGAGCATAAACGGTGAACTGAGCGATCGTTTGTTTTTTTCAACCCGTTATGATCAATTATCTCCCGGTATGCATTATGTATTTTTCAAGGCGATGGATCAGTCCGGGAACTGGACCAAACCTGTGGTGATCAAGGTTATCGTGGAGGATTTCCCGAAATACAAGTTTCCGTTTTTCGGGCGCTGGACGGTCGGAGGCGGGGGAAGCTATTATAACCGCGGCCGTCATACCAAGGGGATCAAGTATGCGCTGGATCTCAATTACGCCGAAGGGACCGACGGGGGGGATAATGATTTTGGCATACCGGTACGAGCATCCACTGACGGAACCGTAAGTTTTGCTGGGTATACGAAAGGCTACGGGCGCAATGTCAGAATCAATTATGAATACGGCGGAAAAATTTATACCACCCTGGTTTCCCACCTAGCCACGATTTCCGTGTCCGTCGGTGAAAAAGTCAAAAGAGGGCAGGAACTGGGCACCTGCGGTTCGACGGGCCGTTCCAGCGCGCCTCATATTCACTGGGAATTGCGTATGAACGATATCTGCGTGCCTCCCGAACCGATTTTTGAAAATGACTCTTCGGTGATACAGACGCTTCGCGACGGATGGTCGTACGAATCCGACAATTTCTATGAACCGGATCATATCATCGTTGTAGATGAACCGGATATCCCCGGAACATGGCTGGAGTATAAGGGTTATAATCACAGCTTTCGCTGGTGCGGCATCAGCAGTCAGAAAACCGTTGAAGCAAAATGGAAGCCAAAACTCCCGCGTTCAGGGTTTTATCGGTTACAGGTCCACATTCCGCGGGATCATGCTACAGCGACCGCGACCTATCAGATCCACACCAAGACCGGTGTTCAGGAAGTGAAGATCAATCAAAACAAATTTACCTGGGAATGGGCAACGCTCGGTGACTTTGAACTGGATATGCACGACGATGTGTACGTTTCCCTTGATAATTCCTCCAGTCAGCGAAAAGGCGCGGTCACGTTTGATGCGGTACGATTTATCGGATTATGGAATGAAGAAAAAAAATAGCACATTTAATTTCCGAACCAGGAATAATTAATACGGAAAGAAACCCAATGAAAATCAATGCATGGAAAAATGTACAGAGGATTTTCCGTACACGTTTTCTGATCCTGTTTTTTCTCGGCTTGTTTTCCGCTATGGCCGGAGGATGGGCTTTCATCCAGAGTGACTATTATCTTGAAGTGAAAAAAAATCTCAGGCTGTTCGGTGAACTTTATAAGTACATTACTGACAGGTATGTGGAAGATGTTCCGCCTCATGAACTGATGCGGGCAGGAATTGACGGGATGCTGGACCGGCTTGATCCATATACAGTCTATTATGAGGGAGAAGAAACCAGCGATCTGGATGTGCTGATGCAGGGACAGTACGGAGGCATAGGAATTACAATCGGAATAAAAAAATCCCAGATCACGGTCATCTCCACCATGGACGGCTCCCCGGCTCAACGGGCAGGCATACGGCCGGGAGATAAGATTATTGCGGTGGACGGGATATCCACGGGGAACATGCGTCTTGATGAAATGTCTCTGAAGGTCAAGGGTGAACCCGGCACCAAGCTCAGCCTTACTGTTCAACGCGATCAGGAAAGCCTGCCGGTCGAGTTCCATTTGAAAAGAGAAATTATTCTGGTTGATAACATCGGTTTTGCTGGTTACATTGAACCCGGTATCGGTTATGTGAAGCTTAACCGTTTCTCGAAAACCGCCACTTCCGACCTTATGAAAGCGATTCAGGACCTGAAACGGGATACCCTGAAAGGGCTTTTATTTGATCTGAGGGGAAATTCCGGAGGGATGCTGGATGCGGCTGTTGATATTACAAATTTTTTCGTGAAAAAAGGGGAACGGATTACGTACACGAAGGGAAAAACCAGCGATGTTACGCGGTTTTACGACGCGCTGTATGATCCGCTGGCGGATCAGGTTCCGCTGGCGGTTCTGGTGGACGGCGGAAGTGCAAGCGCATCGGAAATTGTTGCCGGCGCAATCCAGGATCTCGACCGCGGAATTATCATCGGGCAGAAGACCTTCGGCAAAGGGCTGGTGCAGACGGTTTATCCGGTTCAGGACAAATCCATGCTTAAGATCACTACCGCAAAATATTACACCCCGAGCGGCAGATGCATCCAGAAAGAACTATATCCTTTTAAGCGCCTCCCGAGGCGTTCTGCGTCGGTTCCGTCGGATGAAACGGATGACCGTGATGTTTACGAATCCTCCCGCGGCGATGATTTGCGGGCAGACTCTGTCCGTGAGGCCGGGAAAGAGGTTTTCAGAACAAAAAACGGACGTCCGGTTTTTGCGTCCGGAGGTATTACTCCCGATATTGAAATGAAGGAGGACAGCATCACGTCCTACCATGCTGACCTGCTGAAACAGGGGCTTCTGTTTGATTTTGCCACTCACTTTGTAAATACTCATCCTGTCATGGACACGAATTATATATTTCATGATTCGATCATGGATCTTTTTGACCGTTTCTTGGCTGGAAAAAATTATAAATTCAGGACATCCATTGAGATTGAATTTGATAAATTCCGGGACATGCTGGCGGGCGAGAAATATGCCGCAAAAGTGGCAAAGGAAATCGAGTCTCTGGACAAATCGATTCAGCAGATGAAGATTGTCCAGTTGTCCGAGAAACGCACATCCGTCGCCGAAGCGATTGAGACGGAACTTGCGGGAAGGTATTTCGGGAACAAACACCGCATCCGGCGCAGTTTCAAATATGACCGGATGATCCGGGAATCGGTTTCCCTGCTTAGGGATTCAGTGGCTTATCAGCGTATTCTCCACGGCGGGAAATGATCGTGATGGGTTCGGACATTCTGACATTTGCCGGAACAGGGGCGCTTGCAGGCCTGATCGGATCCATGCTGGGCCTGGGGGGAGGCATCATCATCGTACCCGTATTAACCCTCATCCTTGGGGTTGACATGAAACTGGCCATCAGTGCAAGCCTGATATCGCTGGTCGCAACTTCTTCGATGTCCGTTCTGGTTTACGCGGAGAAAGAAATGATCCATTACCGGTTAGGACTTTTCCTGGCTCTCGCCACCGTGATGGGTTCTTTTTCGGGGAGTTACCTTGCGATCATCCTCCGTGCGGATATTCTCATGCTCGTTTTCGCGCTCATACAGCTCGCAGCCGTCGGAATGCTGTACAGGAGGAATTTTTGCACGAAACCGGACATCGCGAGTGAGAAAACGGATTCCGCCTGCCCAAGACAGGAAAGTTTTTTTTCGGTCACCGGAGAAACGTATTCGGAAACTACCCGGGCTATGATTCCGTTTTATGGGCGGAGAATCGGATTGGGTTTCGTGATTTCCGTGTTTGCGGGGATGTTATCCGGAATGCTGGGAGTGGGAGGGGGTGTTCTTCAGGTTCCGACCATGAATGCCGTATGCAAAATTCCGGTCAAAGAGTCCGCAGCGACAAGCGCCTTCATGATCGGAATCACCGGACTGGCAGGAGCGCTGATCTTTTTCCTGTTCGGTAAAACCGATCTGGTGCTCACAGGGTCTCTCGTACTGGGAATCTTTGCGGGAGCCTATGCAGGCGCGCACTGGGCCGTTAAGATCCGGGCAAAAACACTGACCGGCATCATGATGGCCGTGCTGCTTGCATCAGCGATTCGTTTTGTCATGAAAGCCACGGGTCTATGAAACATACCGCATCAAGGGGAATGATATTCTCATTAAGGATTTTACTCAGTCTTAGCATTCTGCTGATTTTGACCGGTTTATTCCTGTATGCCTTTTTTCCCGGTTCCGGAGACGTTCAGTTTCTTGTACCGGAGATAATGACTGCTGCGCTGGCTTGTCTGCTAATGACGCCAGTGGCCATGCTCTCAGTTCTCGGATACGGATATTTCAGGACCGGGGACTATAAAATGACAGCATGGATCGTCCTGATTCTTTTTTTTATCATATCGGGAACTTATATTTTATTTTTAATAAAAAAATTATAACTTACGAAAACTGAATCAAAGAAAGACTATGAATATACAATCTGTCCTAAAACTGTTTTGGATAGTCCTGATTCTGCCGGGTCTGGCCGCATGTTCTAATACCTCAAAGACTGTTACTTATCATGAACAAAATTTCGAGAGCATGAAGAATCAGACCGGAATCACTGTGAAAATGATCGACGGACGGATTTTTCATTATTATAAAGCTGAAGTGATAAAATTTACGGAACAGGACATCTGGCTGAAAACCTGGGCCGGAAAGAACAGCGAGCCTGCCGAAGTGGTTTTCCGCAGATCGGATATTGTGATCGAAAACCGGCAATACAGCCAGTCCGGTGCAGTCAGCTATCTGATTTCCATGGCGGTACTGATCGGCCTCATCGCGCTTCTCAACCGATGGTTATATTAACAGGACGTGAAGGTTGTAATGCCCGGCAAGATCCAGATATTACCCGAGTCCATCGCCAATAAGATCGCTGCGGGCGAAGTTGTCGAACGTCCCGCATCGGTCATCAAGGAACTTGTCGAAAATTCGATTGACGCCGGTTCCGATGAAATCACGGTTGTCCTTCAGCAGGGCGGTAAAACGCTGATTCAGGTCGTTGATAATGGATGCGGAATGACAGCGGAAGACGCACATCTGGCGTTTGAACGTCATGCGACCAGCAAAATCAGCCGATGGGAGGACCTGCTGAAAATCAGAACCTTCGGTTTCCGCGGCGAGGCCCTGCCCAGCATAGCTTCCGTATCGGATATCGAGTTCAAGACGAAAACCGCCGGCTCGGAGGTGTCCTGTGTGCTGATTTTTCACGGCGGATCCTTAACGGACTCGGGTCAGGCCGCGGGACTTACAGGATCGATCGTAACCGTAAGGAATCTTTTTTATAATGTTCCGGCGCGCAGGAATTTTTTGAAGACAGATCAGACGGAACTCCGGCATATCCTCTCGAATATAAAAAAATTCGCCCTGGCTTATCCCGGAGTATCCTGGACCGTATTCCATGAAGATGAGCAAATCATCCGGTATCCGGCACAGGGCCTTGAAGAAAGGTTACAATCGGTTTTCGGCAAGGACATTTTGAATCAGGTGTTATCGGTTCAGGTGGAGCAGTTCGGGACGCGTATCAAAGGATACATCAGCAAGCCCGGTTTTTCAGAAAAGACAAAAGGCGAACAGTTTGTTTTCCTGAACGGGAGGCCCATTTACAACCGCACAATCAATTTCGCGGCCTATTCGGCGTACGGTCAGACAATTCCGAAAGGGGACAAACCGTTTTATGTTTTATTCTATGACTGGAACCCTGAAGAATACGATGTCAATGTTCATCCTACCAAAGCGGAAGTCAAGTTCCGTGATGAACAGCTTCTGTACAGAATCACGTACTATGCCGTCCGCGAAGCTTTAAGCCATGAAGCGGTCATTCCGGCTCTGAAAACGCCCTCCGTTCAGGGCCATTCCGCAGCGGGGATTGACCATACGGGCGCTGTGAGTCAGTATCAGACGGTCAGCGGAAAGTCGCACGATCTGCAGCCCGGTTTATTTCCGGAAAATGATTTTCCCGATTCCGAACCGCAAAGTATGGCCCAGCCTTCCGAACCTGTTTCCGCCGGACAGTCAGGCAGGGCAGGAACAGCCGCCTATGCCGAAAATCAGGTCTGGCAGCTTCATCACCGTTATATTGTTTCGCAAATCCGGAGCGGGCTGGCCTTTATTGACCAGCATGTGGCGCATGAAAGAATTCTTTATGAACGTGCACTGGAAGCATTCGAACAGCAGTCCGTCTTTTCCCAGCAACTGCTTTTTCCCGTTACGATGGATTTCAACCACGACGACTACGCGGTTCTGGAAGACATATTGCCTCTTCTTGAAAAAATCGGTTTCATCATTAAAAAATTCGGCCGGCGCACTGTCGTGATTGAGGCGGTTCCGGCAGACGTTCGTCTCGGGAACGAAAATAAAATTCTCTACGACATGATCGATTATTACCGCGAACATGAAAGCCAAAGCATGGATCCAAGGGACAATCTGGCCAAGGCATTCGCGTGCAAAACCGCAATCAAGTCGGGAGATTCCCTGAATGTAGAGGAAATGAACAGCCTTATCGACCAGTTGTTCGCCACGAAATTTCCCTACGTATGCCCGCACGGCCGTCCGATCATCGTCCAATTGTCCCTGGATGAGCTGGATAAACGCTTTCTTCGGACGAAATAATGTATGAATGCTCTTCCCGCTGTGTATTTGATCGTCGGGCCGACCGGCATCGGAAAGACGGAAGTTTCGTTACTGGTGGCGGCCGGTATTCACGCGGAAATCATTTCTGCAGATTCACGCCAGATCTACCGCAAAATGGATATCGCAACTGCTAAACCCTCAATCGAAGAACGGAGCGCAGTTCCTCATCACTTCATTGATGTCGCAGACCCCGGTGAAGTCTATGATGCCGGCCGTTTTGGCCGGGAAGCCCGCCTGAGGATTCTGGAATTGATAAAACGGGGAAAAAATGCTCTGGTTGTCGGAGGCTCGGGGCTGTACATCCGGTCACTGATCGACGGTTTTTTCGGGGGCTCGGAAAGGGACACCGAAGTCAGGGAACGGATACGCTGTGAAATCAGGGAACTCGGCCTGGGAAAGGTATATCAAATCCTGAGTGAAATTGATCCGGTAACGGCAGAGCGGCTGCATCCGAATGACGCCAGAAGGATTGAACGCGCCCTTGAAGTTTTCAGGGTGACCGGAAGGCCCTTGTCGGAGCTTCACCTGCATCAAAACCGGGAGCCCTGGTGCCGACCTTTTTTTGCCGGACTGAAAACGGAAAGGGACTCATTATATGACCGAATCAACCGACGCGTCGACAGGATGATTCAGGCGGGCGTGATCGGGGAAACCCAAAGACTTCTTGCAGAAGGCTATTCGCCGGGCCTTGTATCTATGGAAGGACTGGGATACCGCGAAATCATTCGGTATCTCAGCCACGAAACCGGCCGGGATGCCATGCTGAATTTATTCAAACAGCATTCGAGGAATTACGCGAAAAGGCAGATGACCTGGTTCGGCAAGGATGAACGGATCCGGTGGTTTGAGACCGGGCCGGATAAAACAAAAGAAGCGCTGGCTTCAGAAATCATATCCTATATTACCAGCGCTTCCCTTCAATGATTTACTCGGTTTTATTCCTCAACCTCGCGGGTTTCAAGGTATATTTTGTCCATCGTAACATTTTCATAGGGGCGTGACCGCTGGTCAACCCGAACGCCCGCAATCTGGTCCACGACGTTCATACCCTCGATGACTTCACCGTACACCGTATAATCCCCGTCCAGATGAGGCGTACCGCCGACCGTTGTGTAGAGGTCAATTTGTTCCTGCGTGAAAGCGAACAAAGGTTTCCCGCTCATCCGCATCTGCATTTCAAAGGAACGGATCTGGTCGAGGGACATTGGGCCGTTATGAACGATATAAAACTGGCAGCCGCTCGAAGCTTTCTGGGGATTTACCTGGTCGCCCAGCCTTGCGGCGGCAAGCGCTCCGCGTTTGTGCAGCCGTTTGATCTCCGCCGGAATCGTATATCCCGTTCCGCCCTGGCCGTCATTGTTCGGGTTGTCATCCTTGGAATTGGGGTCGCCGCCCTGAATCATGAAGTTCGCGATCACACGGTGAAAGGTGGTGCCGTTATAGAAACCCTCACGTGCAAGTTTCTTGAAATTTTCCACATGCTTCGGGGCGTCTTTTTCATAAAAATTGATGACGATCTTTCCCGTTTTTGTCTCGATTACGGCCACTTCTTTTTTTACCTTCACTTTTGTGATCTCCTTATTTGTGTTATCCGACGGAAGGGTCTGTTTTTTTTCCTGAGAACACGCCGTTGCGGAGGCAAGGAACATTAATACGGCCGGCAAGATAAAAAACCGGATAAAATGGTTGGTTTTCGATGATTTAAAATTTAACTTGAACAATGCGACCTCCATAGATTAAATTAGTATATGATATGTTAAATGTAAAATACATAATCAACATTATAAGAAAAATGATGAACATTTTCAAATGGTATTACCGATTTTTACTTTTTCTTTTCACCGGTTTTATGCCTGTCACCGGGCAATCTTCGGTCCCGATAAAATTTAAGACGGCTCAAATCCTGGACCTGAAGTCCCTTTCCGTTACTGTAAAAAAGCCGGCAGCTTTGTCTGTCAGTCTCTACGGGGACATATTTATTGTGGATCCGGAACAGCATCTGCTGATCCGGCTGGATCCGAACGGTGCTTATGTGAATCATACGGGCGGTTTCGGATGGAATGATCAGCAGCTGGATACCCCGAAGGATGTTTCGACATACGACGGCCTGAATATTTATGTCGCTGATTATCAGAACCAGCGGATTCAGCGGTACAACCGCAATCTGCAGTATATTTCATCCACGGGACAGGCATCCGGTAACCGGTTGGGTATGGATTCGAAAATCAGTCAGGGAACGGATGTGGGTTATCCGGCCGCGCTGGCTATTTCTCCGCTCGGCGACATGTTTTGTGTGGATCAGGAAAAAAACCAGGTGATCAGGATCAGTTCCACGGGTCTGCGGGGACTTACTTTCGGTGGGTTTGAATCTGGAAGAGGACAGCTGAATTCTCCCTCCAGGATAAGAGTCACCAAAGACCGTGTCTATATCCTTGATCAGTCGCGTATAGTGATGTACGATTATTTCGGTAACTATCTCTCAGAACTGAGTCATTCCCTTGTCCGGAGACCGGGTGATCTGTTTGTCGATCGTTATGAAAGGATATATATTGCTGAATCCTCTTCCCGTGTGGTCCTGATTTTCAGGCCGAACGGGCAACTGATTGCGCAGATATCCGATTTTGATTTCAGTATTCCGGCCGGCCTGGCAGTTGCCGGAAACCGGCTTTATGTGCTCGACAGCGGATTAATGCAGATCGTTGTTTTTCAAATTTCGGAAAGCCGCTGATTGATGAATATGCTTTTTCGATTCTTTGCGGCTACCATGCTGTTTTCCGGAATATCCTTGCCCGCACAAACGATAAGGGATTCCGCATCCGACGGAAGAGATATGGATTTGCGTTACATCGGGAAATCCGGGAAACAATACCTGACCGGTTTGATGGACAGGCAGCATACATTCAAGGGTTCAGGAACCGATACCTTTTACCGTCTTCCAGAGGGTATGATCATTTTTGAAAGTGAAACCGTAGAAACAGAAGGCCTGAGGATGAAACGGGGAACGGATTACAGGATCAATTACCGTTTCGGTGAAATTGATTTTATGATTCCTGTTTCGGAGGGCGTAACTATACTTGTAAAGTATAAGGTGTTTCCGTTCGGAATAAAAGAAGTTTACCGGCACAGGGACTTTTCGTCCCTGCGTGTTCTGACCGATACCGCCCGCCGGGGGCAAATGATAACGGTCTTCCAGGGCTATGATCCTGGAGAAACGGCTCTCTTCGGTCAATCGAATCTGACGGGATCAGGCAGTATCACAAGGGGTTTTACGATAGGCTCTAATCAGGATTTCACGCTGAACTCAGGGCTGAATATTCAGATCTCCGGCCAGATAACAGATGACGTGACCATTGAAGCCTCTCTTACCGATGAGTCCACGCCGATCCAGCCGGAAGGCAATACGGAAACACTTCAGGAAATTGATAAGGTGTTTATTGAAATCCGCAAGGCTGACCGTTATTCTGCGACATTCGGCGACTTTGATTTTACGCTACAGGGGACGGAATTCGGTAATTATGCACGCAAGCTCCAGGGGGTCAAGGCGATGGCAAATACGGAAAGAGTCAAAGCGGATATTGCCTTCGCGGCCACTGAAGGGCGTTATGCCACAAACAACATTACTGTGTCGGAAGGCGTCCAGGGGCCCTATGAATTGTCCGGGGCCAGCGGAGAGAAAAATATTCTTGTCATCGCCGGGACGGAAAAGGTATGGCTGAACGGCGTGCAAATGAGGCGTGGCGAGGATCAGGACTATATAATCGATTACAGCGCGGCTCAGCTCTGGTTCACGCGTCGTCGGCTTATTGCCCCTGAATCCAGGGTGGTCGTGGATTTTGAGTACACGGAGGATTTGTTTCGGAGGAATACTCTCGCCGGTAAACTGCATACCAACTGGTTTGGGGACCAACTGGCGGTCGGAGGTGTGTTCATTCATGAATACGATGACAAGGACCACCCGGTCAATCTGAGCCTTTCCTCACAGCTGACGGATTCGCTTTCCAAGATTGATGACAGAACGATCCATCAGGCCGGAAATGTAATTTTTGTGAGCGGAGCGGTGTACACTGGATCCGGGCGAGGCGCCTACATCCGGATATACGACTCTGCCGCTCAGGATACGATATTTATATATCAGGGCGCCGACAGCGCCGGCGATTATAACGTGCGCTTTACGAACGTCGGCGCAAACCGGGGCGATTATACCCGCGGACTGATTCTTGGCGAATTCCGCTATGCGGGCAGGAATCAGGGCGATTATCTTCCGGTTGTTCCTCTGACACTCCCGACTACCAACACTCTGGGCAGTGTGTTTCTGAGCGTGCATCCGGCAAGGGCATGGAAGATTTACAGTGAATTCGCGGTGAGCGGCTTTGACGTTAACGCCTTCTCACCCGGGCAAATTACCGGAAAAGCTATATTGATCAACGTCCGCGCAAATAATCAGGCCGTTCATGCCCTGGGCAGGCATCTCGGAGAGTTCGATCTCAATGCCCGGATCCGGTATAAAGACAGCCTGTTCACAGAAGTAGGACGGATGGACCAGACTGAGTTTAGCAGGGAATGGAATCTGCAGCCGTCGCCTGCGCTTGTTTCCCGTCACATGAATCGCGAGATCATAAGGGAAATAAGCGCCGAATACCGGCCGGTTTCCGTTTTGCGGATTGCGCCGTATTACGGGCACCTGGAGAAAGGCGCCGGTCATTTCTTATCGGACCGGGCCGGCGGGCTTGTCAGCCTGAACCGGGATAAGCTCCCTTTTATCCTGTACCGGCTTGACGGGATATCAACTAAAAACGAACAGTCCGGCAACTCGCTCCAATCCTCTGTCCGGCGACAGCATCTGATAACCAGATACCGGTTCTGGAAAATGGAGCCCGGGTTCGAACTGGAAACGGAAAAAAATGATAACACCGACCTGATTGCCGATTCCGTATTTGGGACATCCTATCTGGTTTATCGTCCGAAAATCGATTTTACCGGCTTCACAAAAACGAGTTTCGGAGTTTCGCATGAACTTAGATATGACCGTTTAAAAAACACCCGGGTGGACACACTCAACGGAACTTTATCCGTAGCCTCGACCAGCCGCATTTACTGGACTATCAGCAACTGGCGTCATCTGACATCCGGTATTGAATATGTACAGCGGAAAAAGGTTTTTCAGGGACGATTCCGAACAGCGGACAATCCCGATAAGACAACCAGGCTTGCCAGTTCTTCAATCGAATACTCACCCCTGAATCAGGCTCTGAAGGTTACCATGAATTATCAGGTTTCCGAGGAGCAGATGCAGAACAGGAAAATCATTTTTATACCCGTTGGGCCGAATCAGGGGAACTATATCAGGGCCGATCAGGACAGCTTTCTTCAGGTTCCGCAGGGACAGGGTGACTGGGTTCAGGGAAGTGTCCGCTCAAATCAGTTCACACCCGTGGTCGAAATCTCGGCAGGATTTCGTCTTCGCATTGAAATGTACCGCTGGCTGAATCAAAGGGAAAAAAAGGATGATCGTATGATCGATACTTCTGTAAATACCCACTCAGAACGGGAATTCTGGCGATGGTTGCTCTTAAATACCGCATGGGAAACATTTATCCGGGTGGAAGAAAACCAGAATCAGCCTGACTGGTCATTTTATTTCCTGAACTGGAATGTTTTTCAGAAAGGGGCAGGAACGATCCGGGGTTCAGCCTCCCTCAGGCAGGACCTGATTCTTTTTCCGCAACGGACTCAACGATCCGTCCGGCTGAGGTATGAACATCAGCAGAGCCTCACCAACCTGCTCATCGACGGAAAGGACCGTCGCAAGCGAATCCTTCGAAATCTACGGTGGCGTGAACAGTTAACCCCGATATGGTCAATGGAGCATGAACTGGAATATGAAACGAACCGGAGAAGATCTCAGATTACATTCAGCGGAAATCAGCCGGATTTCACCATTCAGCGTCTTAAAGGCAAGCCTGGGATCATGATCAGGCCGGGCAATCATCTCGAGATCGTATTCAAGGCACAGTGGATGAGGGCGCATGAGGAAACCAAGGGGCAGCGGGCCGATATTTATTCCTTTCTGCCGGAAATCAATTATTCATTTCAGACAAAAGGACGGCTGACCGCCGGCGCCGAAGCCGTAAGCGTAAAAATCAGCCATAAGGATCCGTTGGTGTTATATGAACTTGCGGACGGAAATCAGAAAGGAATCACATACCGATGGATGATCCACGGTGATTACAGGATCGGGGAACATCTATCGGCAGGAATGAACTATACAGGCCGCAAAGAGCCAGGGCAGTCAATCATTCACATCGCAAGCGCTGAACTGCGGGCCTTTTTCTGATATCGCCCGCTGAAAGCCTGAAAAGCAAAATGAAATTCTACATTTTGAAATTGAAAAAAAATTGATTCTGGATTTCCGTATGACCGCATAGGGCCGGATCCAGCAGAGTTGCCAGGGGTTTCATTGCAATCCGGCAAGTTGTTGTTTCAGATAACCGATAATATCAACCGGGGTCGGATCCTGTTCCCTTACAAGCGCGAGGTAATAACTCAGCCAGTCACCTAGGTATATCAGCGAAACGAACCGGGTGAATTTTGACCGGCCTTCACTCTGGAAAACGAAAACCTGCGATTTCTTACCTAAAATATCCTGAATGATTTCAAATCTTTTGATAACCTGAGGGTGATCTTTTGTATCCCGGAGCAGGATGGCGGAAAAATTATTTATGGAATCCGCGTCAATGGTCTGCCAGCCGACGATTTCATTATGGTTCATTTCTACGATGGTATTGGCAAATGCGAGCAGTTTTGCGTTTTCGCTGATCTGTCCTTTCAGGCGGAGCGCCGCAGCGAACATGGGTTCTGAGGCGTAAATCATCACCGGGAGATGGGTCATGGCTTCCGCGGCTCGGACAAGCGGATTGGAGGATCCTGCATCCGACCAAACCATCTTCTTCTTTTTCAGGTAATTTTCCGCTTCGGAGATATCGGCCTGGGCTACATGGCCGTAATAAAGGTAATGGATCAGTCCCGTCAGAATGGTGAAAGAGTATCCGATAGCCTGTCTTGGCTGAAGGCCTGAGGGTAAAAAAATATTCTGGAGATTTCGTTGCTGCGACAAATCCGCTATCATGCCTCCCGTGGAAAGGGAAAGGATAACCGCTTTTTGTCCGAGCGCGTCACGGAATGCAGATATGGTTTCCTCGGTGTTTCCGGAATAACTTGAAATAATGACCAGCGTTTGTCCGGACACGAATCGGGGCACTTCATAGTCCCGGCAGACGATAATGGGAACAGGAAGGTTGTCACTGAAAAGGTTTTTTACAAAATCACCGGCGATCGCAGAACCGCCCATTCCGCAAATGACGATATGCCGGATCGATTGGATTTGTTGCCGGATTGACTGGATGGCAGGATGAAGTATGGTTTGTCCGAGAATTTCAGCAGCGCCTTGAATCTGGCGGTCAAAATCCACTAACACCCGGAAATAACCGGATCCATCAAATTTGTTTTTTTGTTCCTGCAGGTTCATGTTTTTTTACCGGATTGCTTTACAGATACGTTTAAACACATTATTACCTTTTTCATTGTTAAAAATCAATGAGAAATATTTATTCGGACTTTTTTGAAAACAACTTTTTGGAAACTTATTTCTCTGCGTTTTTCCGGAAAACGGAATTGGAATAAACAAGGACAGATAATTGCATTCGACGAATAAATATATTATATTCCGTAATATGGAAGTTCTGATAAAATAAATTTCATACAGGAGATGATCATGTTCTCACGCAATTTGAAGCCGATCGGCAATTCCGTCCTTTTAACCGTTCTTGCCGTCGTCATGATCGCAGGTTACCGTTTGATGCCCCATCCGTGGAATTTTACTCCCGTTACGGCCGCTGCGATTTTCGGCGGTATGATCCTTTCCGGCCGCAGAGCCTGGATTGTTCCCTTGCTGTCGATGTTCCTGTCGGATATCTGGCTCGGGATAAGCTGGCCGGATATGCCCTTTGTGTATGGTTCTATCCTGATAGCCGTCGGAATAGGCGTGTGGGTCAGAAAAGACCGAACCGGCGGACTGCTTTATGCAGGAAAAATTTTGGGTGGTACGGTACTGTCGTCAGTCCTGTTTTTCCTGATAACGAATTTCGGTTCATGGCTGATCCTGCCCATGTACCCGAAAACGATCTCCGGGCTTTCGATGAGTTATATGAACGCGGTTCCGTTCTTTCAGCATTCACTTGCCGGGGATGTGTGCTATATAATCCTGTTTGCGGCGGCCTACGAGGCAGTGTCCATTTTGACGTTCAAACGGAGGGTGCATATTTCCGGAAAGGATTAAAGCGGATGATCATGAATTTACGGGGTGTTAAAGGCGCATCACAGCTGAAATTCATTCTTTGTTTCGCTTTAAGTATGTTTTTTTTCATGAGTTGTGATACTGAAAACAGACGGGATCCTTTACCGGCCGGCGATCATTCATTGTTCATAGTCTGTGAGGGGAATTATGGTTCAAGGAACGCGAGTCTGGATATTATTGATACTTTTTATACGGATACCATTCACCGGGATGTATATTACCGGGCTAATCAAACACGGCTTGGAGGGTTCGCGCACCACATGTTACTTGTTGATTCTTTCGGTGTGATCACGGTTACTCAGGAAAACCGAATCGAAGTGTTTGATGCGGTGACTTTCAAATCCCTGCAAACACTTCAAATGAGCTCACCTAGACATGCGGCATATGACGACGGACGCATTTTTGTGTCCTGTTACATGGACAGCCAGATTGCTGTGATCCTTTATCCCCAGTGGACCTTGGAACGAACGGTAAAAATCATGCATAAACCCGGCCAGATCGCCGTTATGGATCATAAGATTTTCATTGCCGGATCCGATGCCCTTTTTTCGCCCGGTACGCGTCCGGACACTGTGATTACTGTCATGGAATCCCGCAATCCCCTGAATCATCATACGGTTACTGCAGGTCTCACTCCGGTTGATGTGAAAACAAGCCGGTCAACAGGATTTGTATATATTGCCTGCAAGGGCACGGAAACCGCACCCGGTTATGTTTCGGTACTGGATCCGCAAAGTGAAATGATTACAGGACTGATCGGGTATGGAGAAAGCATCCGTCCAGTGCAGATCGCACTGAGCGATTCGTTATTGGCTTGTATCAAATCGGAAAACGGGTCGGTGAGGGTATACAGTATTGCGTCCGGGAACTTTATCCGCGATATCAGTGTCAATGCATATTCGGTTTCCTTCTGCGGGAATCAACTCCTTGTTACGGACGCAAGGGACTATTTGAGTTCAGGACAGGTGATCTGGTACGATGACCGGTTTCAGGTTAAAAACACTTACGCCACGGGCATTGCTCCTGCGCACATTTTATGTCATTGATGAAAGTTAAGGCGGATGAAGATCTACACGAAAACAGGAGATGACGGAACCACCGGGCTTTTGGGCGGGAGCCGCCGCAGCAAGTCATCCGTGAGGATTGACAGCTATGGAACCGTTGACGAGCTCAATTCAATGCTTGGCGTGATCCGGAACGTCTGCAGCGACCCGGTAATAACATCGATTCTGGTGACCGTACAAAATCAGTTGTTTATTGTCGGAGCGGATCTGGCCGCGCCCCTGGATCAGCCGGCCGATACTGCGCTCAGGGTTGAGAAAAGCATGATCGATCAGGCGGAACGGCATATCGATGAACTGGATCAGGATTTGCCCGCACTGAAGAATTTTATTTTGCCTCACGGAAGCACGGCTTCTTCCATGCTTCATCTGGCCAGAGCCGTTTGCCGGCGCGCGGAACGGCTGACGGTTTCCCTGTCGATTGAAGAACCGGTTAATCCGGCGGTGATCGTGTATATAAACCGCCTTTCTGATTTATTGTTTGTTATGGCCCGCGCCGTAAACCGCAAGGAAGGGCTTGAGGATACGGTATGGGCGGGACACAAAGGATTAAACATCAGCAAAACTGCGGATAAAACTTAAAAATCAAACCGATATGCATCTCAAGATCAAGACGAAATTCTTATTTCTTATTTCCGTGCTCATCGGGCTGATTGCGGCTTTTATTTTTTACTTTTTCCCTGCCCGACTGGAGGAACAATCCCTGAACGCTCTCCGGGACAAGGCGGAAGCCATTACACGGATTACTGGATTCAGCATCGGATCGGCTTTGCATCAGACAAATGTTCAGCTGATCGAGGATGCCTTTGACGCCGCCCGGCAGAATCCCGATATTATCTACCTGGTTGTCATCAATAACCACGGGCACTTGATTGCGGCTTATAACCACAAATCCGCAAAACAACTGGATTATCAGGAGACAGAATCAGGATCGGTTCTTTCAGGGGATGGTCGGGTGATGAAAATTCAGACTTCGGTGCTGCATGAAGGAAAACCCGCCGGAAAGCTTTTCCTGGGACTATCGCTGGAACAAATCCGTGCGGATGTCCGGCAATACAGGGTAATGACGGGCTTACTCAGCCTGATCATATTTCTCATAGGCCTGCTGAGCGTATACCTGATCAGCCGTTTTCTCACACGTTCCCTGAATACGATTGTCCGGGTCGTTGATAAGGTTTCCAAAGGGGATTTGAAACAGAGAACGGGCATTGAGTCGACGGATGAAGTGGGTGTACTTGCGAAAGCCTTCGATCGGTTGGTCGACAACCTTGAATTCGCATACGGTGAAATGGAACAGCTGACACGCAACCTGGAACGCCGGGTCGATGTCCGGACACGGGAATTGCAGCAGGAAATCACCGAAAGAAAGCGGACGGAAGACGCATTAAGGAAAAGCGAAACCAAACTGGTTGCTCTGCTTGATGCAATACCCGATCTGATGTACAGGCTCAGCGATCGTGGCGTCTTTCTTGACTTCCGGATTCCGAAAGGTTTCAAGGCTCTTTTGGATGCCGGAAGCACTGTTGGCAAGCACGTCAGGGACGTGCTGCCGGCTGGACTTGCCGATCAAATGCTGAAAAATGCGCGGAAAGCCCTGGAAACCGGAGAAATGCAGATTTTTGAATTTGAAGTATATATTCTCGGGGAACCGCGGGAACGTGAAGCGCGGATTATCGTCAGCGGGGAAAACGAGGTGCTTGCCATTGTTCGGGATGTTACGGAGAAAAAAAGGCTCGACCGCGAACTGATCAATGCACGCGAAACAGCCCTTGCTGCTGCACGGATGAAGTCCGAGTTTCTTGCCAATATGAGCCATGAAATCCGTACGCCCATGAACGGGGTGATCGGCATGACCAGTCTGCTGATGGATACGAGCCTTACGTCCGAACAGAGGGAATATGTGGAAACGATCCGGGTCAGTGGCGAGACCCTTCTGACCCTGATCAACGATATTCTTGATTTCTCGAAAATCGAATCAGGGAAAATGGAGCTTGAAGACCAGCCTTTTGATCTTCGCCACTGTATCGAGGATACCATGGACCTCTTTTCCGCGTCGGTCAACGAAAAGGGACTGAATCTCGCTTATCTGATGGAAGAGCATGTACCGTCGATGATTGTGGGCGACGTTACCCGTCTGCGCCAGATACTGGCGAATCTCATCAGCAATGCTGTGAAGTTTACGAACGCGGGGGAAATATTTCTTCATGTGGAAGAAAACAGCAGGACGCCGGAATGGATCGAATTGCATTTCTCGGTGAAAGATACGGGGATCGGCATTCCGGAGAACAAGCTGGACAGGCTCTTTAAGTCCTTTTCCCAGGTCGATTCGTCCACAACCCGTGAATACGGAGGCACGGGGCTGGGTCTGGCGATTTGCCATACTCTTACGAAACTGATGGGCGGAAGCATGTGGGTGCAGAGCCGGCCAGGCGAGGGTTCTGTGTTTCATTTCAAGATCAGAACCCGTGAAACATCCGAGGTCAGGATTACCCGGGTTTCTAACCGGATATCCGCGCTTGCTTACAAGCAGGTCCTGATCGTCGACGATAATGAAACAAACCGGAAAATTCTCTATTCACAGTGCCGCCAATGGGGCATGATCCCAAGATCGGTCGCAGATCCGGAAGAGGCGCTGAAAGGAATCCATGAAGGGATGAAATATGATGTGATCATCGTGGATATGCAGATGCCTAAAATGGACGGTGTCAGCCTGACCCGGCAAATCCGGAAAGTATGCCCGAAGGGCGAGATTCCCGTGATTCTGCTGACATCGCTGGGAAAGCAGTCGGATGAAAAGATTAAGTCCGCCATTGATTTGTTCGATGCATACCTTACCAAGCCCATCCGGCAGTCACAGCTATTCGATATTCTCGTTAATCTTTTTGTGACCGGGGAACCGGTCATTCCGGAGGATGAACCTAAAACCCTCCTTGATCATGAGTTATCCGAAAAACTTCCGCTTCGCATACTGGTTGCTGAGGACAACGTAATCAATCAGAAAGTCGCTCTGCGGATTCTTCAAAATATGGGATATGTAGCCGATGCTGTAAGCAACGGACTGGAAGTTCTGGAAGCACTCGAGCGGCAGAAATACGATCTGTTGTTTCTTGACGTACAGATGCCCGAAATGGACGGACTTACTGCTGCAGGGATAATCGTTGGAAAGTGGCAGGCGTATGACCGGCCAAAATTAATTGCCATGACGGCCAACGCCATGATCGGGGACCGGGAACGCTGCCTTGAAGCGGGTATGGACGATTATATCAGCAAGCCGATCCGCGTCGAAGAAGTCCAGGACATTATCCAGCGATGGGGTTTTGCGGTCCGGCAGACGAAGGCTCGTTCCGCCAGCGGAGCCGCGGAGGTATTCATTGATTCGGGTAAAATCAACGGCCTTATCCGAATTGGAAGAGGGGATGAGGCGTTCATCAATGAACTGGTCAGCATGTACACCGAACAAGCGCCCTATTACATGGAGCAGATGGATGAAATGGTGAAAAACAAAGATATGAAGCGATTGACCGAATTTGCGCACACCCTGAAAGGGACCTCGGCAAACCTTGGAGCCCTGAAAATGACCCATATCTGCGAACTGATCGAAAAGTTTGCACATCGTAGCGATCTTGTGAGGGTTGGGCAGAATCTGAAGGATATTCGGGAGGTATATCAGAAAACAATTGAAGATATGAAGCATCTGATCGTCAGGGGTACGATCAAATAAATATTGATCCGAAAATCATTCATTCGGATGATGATTCCGTGCTGCAGTGGCGTTTCCGGGTACAGGCGGAACAGGGATTGATCCATTCCAGTTCAGATATGCATCGGGGGCATTTATTCAGCCATGGATTGCTGACCGGAAGTTTACAATGTGCACATATTCTTGTCAGAGTTCCGTTATCGCTTGTTTCAGCGCAGGTATGCAGACGGGCTGTCGGTTGGGTCGTTTTTTTCATAAGCTGTTTTTCAATGCCCTGCAAGGCGGGCGATAATTCCTCCGGTTACAAATGCAGTCATCCAGGTTCCGAACCAAATGATGATGGCCTGTCGACTTCCGCGTTCTTTAAAAAGGATCATCATGCTGGCAATGCAGGGCACAAAAAATGTCAGTGTGACGAGTCCAGTGAGTATCTGGGCTGATGTCAGTTCCATAGTAAGGAAACCGGCGGCCCCGAAATCCCGCCGGATCAGTCCCATGATGAATACGATGGCGGATTCAGGCGGAAGCAGAAGCCATTCGGTAGTAACGGGTCTGAAAATCATCTCCCAGGCCCTGAGAAGCGAAGTGAGCTGCATGAAGGTTACCAGCGCCGATCCGATCATAAAAAAGGGAATGGCCTCCTTCATGAAATGATAACTTTTAAGGAATGTTTTTTTCATGAGGTTATCCAGTCTGGGAAAGCGGAGCGGAGGAAGATCGATCAGCAGACTGCTGGATTTTCCAGGCAAAAAAAGGTTCAGGAGCGATCCGAGCAGGACCAGCGAAACGAACATGATCAGGACATACCACAGGACATAGGTTCCCCCTGCCCTGGCCAGAAGCGCCGTGATGACGGCCAGTTGTGCGGAACAGGGAATCACGAAGTTCAGGATCGCCGCTGCTATGGTTTTCTCGCGCTGCGTTGAAAGTAGGCGTGTCGTTACGGTTGCCATGGTCACGCATCCGAAACCGAGCAGGATCGGGATGATCGCCCTGCCGTTCAGTCCGATTTTCGACAGCAGACCGTCGGTGAATGTGGCTAGGCGCGGTAAATAGCCGCAGTCCTCCAGTACAGCCAGGAAAAAGTAAAACCCGATCACGAGGGGCAAAAGAAGAAAGAAAAGGTACGTAACCGTCATCGTGACAAGTCCGAATTCCCCCGCCAGGAAAATGGCCCAGGGATCAAGGAAAGTGTAACTGATTCTGCTGTTTCGGGTGAGGGCGGACTGAAGAAAGAGCTGGTATTGTTCACGGTCATATACCGTGCCCTGCGAAAAATAAAAAAAATTATCCTGAACGATGCGTTCCTGATCCGCGCCGGAATGTTCAATCTGTTCGACCGAAATCATCGTTGAGGAGAATTTGGCGATAAACGACTGCACGAACGGTTCGTACACTTCTTTGCCGATTTTATCTTCGGTGAATCCGACAAGATACTGTGCGATACCGACTCCGACAAGCTGGTACAGCGCGTAAAGGACGATAAGAATGACAGGGATTCCGGTGTAAGGGTGAAGAGTTATCCGTCCCAGCCATTCACGGAAAGACTGTCTGGAGGATATCTTGTAAACTTTTTCGATGATGCTGTTGACGCGCCTTCTTCGGTCGATGTAAATTGTTTCCCGGAAATCCTCAGGTTCCATTCCGTGAATGCGGCTTGTTGGAATGTCTCCTTCAAGGATCAGCAGGGCTTCTGCGGATGATCCTACTTTACTGAGATGATCGATGATCTGCTTCTGCAGCGGTTCGAAAGGGCGTCCTGTCCGGGCTTTTGCGATATGTTCTGCAAGTGTTTCCAGACCGGATTTGGTCGTGGCCGAGGTCGGAATAACCGGTACACCGAGCAGTGACTCAAGTTGCTCCCTGTCTATGGTAATCTTCTCCTTGTTGAGTTCATCCATAAAATTAAGGGCGATGACGATCGGATAGCCCATGTCAATCAGCTGCAGCGTCAGAAAAAGGTCCCGTTCGAGGTGTATGGCGTCCACTACGTTGACGATGATATCGGCTTCAAGAATGATCTCCCTGGCGACTCTTTCTTCATCATTGAATGAAGCGACACTGTAAATGCCCGGAGTATCGATGATACGGTGTTCGCGGAACCTGCCCTCCATGAGTTCGACGGTGGTACCGGGATAATTGGACACATCGACGTACAATCCGCTGAGATAATTGAAAATCAGCGACTTTCCGACATTCGGGTTTCCTGCAAGTACGATGGTTTTTTTGTCGGTTCCGGATGAGGAGATCAGGTGATGGTGAAACGGGGATACAGGGTCATGATGGTCGGGATTCATAATCCGGGCGCTTCAATGATGATACGGTCGGCAATATCTCGTCCTATGGCGATTTCCTGCTTGAAATATTTGACCATCAGGGGGCCGGCCGGTAATTTCTGGAAGCATTTGATTTTTGTGCCGACGGAAATGCCGAATCGTATCAGCTGGGTTCGTACTGCGGAATCCGGGATGGAAATTACGGTCAGCGGTTCATTCAACGGCGCACTTGAAAGGGGTAGATGTCGGGTTTTCATTTGGTTTTCTTTAACTCTATATATTATTGAGACAGAATCTCAATAATAATATAAAGATTTTTTATTCCTTTGTCAAGTATAGATCGTTTTCATTGGGAAAAAATGAAAAGAAAAAAACCATCAAACAGCCTGTCCGATGGTTTTTCGCTGGTGTGAAGTGGGCCCTCAGGGATTTGAACCCCGGACCAAAGGATTATGAGTCCTCTGCTCTAACCGCTGAGCTAAGAGCCCTTAAGGGTGAAAACAATATTAAAAATACAGATAAGAATCAACAGCTTTTTTCATGAGAAGAAAGGTTCCCATGAATTTTGAGTTGCAATAGTTCTGTAATATCGTATATTACCTGAAAATATGCGCCCGTAGCTCAGGTGGATAGAGCATCTGCCTTCTAAGCAGAATGTCACAGGTTCGAGTCCTGTCGGGCGTACAAGGAATAAATTAATATTAGCGCATGGAAAAGAAAAACGTCAGACGAACAAACCATCTTTCCTGGGATGATTATTTTATGGGCATCGCTCTTCTCTCAGCCCAGCGAAGTAAAGATCCCAATACACAGGTCGGTGCGTGTATAGTAGATCCGGACAATAAGATCATCGGCGTAGGATACAACGGTTTCCCGAAAGGGTGCTCCGATGATGAATTTCCATGGGAAAAAGAAGGCCAGTTTCTTGAAACAAAATATCCCTACGTTTGTCACGCCGAACTGAACGCGATCCTCAACAGCGGGGGAAAAAACCTGCTGGGAAGTAAGATTTACGTTGCTCTTTTCCCATGCAATGAATGCGCGAAAGCGATTATTCAGTCGGGTATCCGGGAAGTGATTTATCTTTCCGATAAATACGCCGATACCGATACCGTCAAGGCGTCAAAACGCATGCTGCAATACGCGTTCGTAAAATGCCGTCAATTGGTTCCTAAAGTTCAAACACTTCAGATTAATCTCGATCCGAAAATCGTATAAAATAGTCTCGTTAAGTCGCCAAGGCGCAAAGATAATATAGATTTCTACAAATTGGTTTATCGTTTTTCCTTTTCTCTTAGTGATAATTCATGTCCCGATAATTCTTCCTCTGTCGCGGATGATTACCCGAAGCGACAAAAAAGAACTATCCGAGTAGCGAAGCGTATCGAGAACTTAGTGGTGAACGTCACTTCTCGATACATCATCCGCTGTCGCGGCTGATTTCTCGAAGCAATAATGATCAGCTGAATTCAAAGGATCAATGTTAAAGTAAAAAATCAATTTATTTTATCATTTAATATTTTATCTTTATATCTGAAATAATTTGATCAAAAAAATTCCCGGTTCGTTTTGAAACAATCCGTTTTTACATTATACTTTTTTGTTTTTATATGTCCGTTAGTATATCCGCAGTCCGAAATTCCATCGGATAGCCTGACACAAATTCTTTTTCCTGATACTCTTTCTGACCGTAAATTGGTTTCGGATTCCGCCAAAACGCCCGGTCAGCAGGCCGCAGACGATGGAGTCGATACCGTGATCTGTTATGGCGCCGATTCCACAGAAGGTTTTCTTGAATCCTCGGTCGTGATCCTGAAAAATAACGCATGGGTCCGCTACAAGGGAATTGAGATCAAAGCGGCAAAAATCATGATTGATCAGCCGAACCGAAAGATGACCGCCGAAGCCGTCCCAGACAGCATGGATTCGTCCCGTACCGTATTGTCCTGGAAGGGAAAACCTGTTTTTTCTGAAGGCGGAGAGTCATTTATCGGGCAGGTTATGGAGTATAATTTTGACACGAAACGGGGAAAAGTCACGCTAGGTGAAACCAAAATGCAGGACGGAATATATTACGGCCAGACGATCCGGAAAATCGGGGATAGTACGTTGTATGTCCGCAAAGGGAAATTCACATCCTGCGATGATCATCATCCGCATTATTATTTTCACACCGAACAGATGAAAATGGAAATGCGCGATAAAGTGGTAGCCAAGCCGGTGATTCTTTATATCCACGAAGTACCCGTCTTTGCGATCCCATTCGGAGTGTTTCCCAACCAGACCGGAAGAAGGTCGGGCATCGTTCCGCCCACCTATAATGAAACGCCGCGCGAAGGCCGTCAGTTGCGTAATTTCGGATACTACTGGGCGCCGAACGATTATTTCGATGCGCTTACCCAAATGGATTATCTCGATAAGGCCGGATATCAGTTCCGCGAAGGTATCCGGTACGCGAAACGATACTCGTTCAGCGGATCGTTCCAGTTTTCGTATTCCTCGTTGAGTTATATTACCGGCGAGAAAAACCGGCTGTGGAGTGTCGACGCGACCCATAGTCAGACGATTTCCGAACGGTCGAACCTCAATGCGGATATCCATTACATCAACACAAAAAGCTTTTATCAGTTTACCAGCATCAACCGGGACCAAGTCCTGAACCGGCAGGTGCGCTCCAATGCCAGTTACAACAACAGTTATGACTGGGGAAGCGTCTCCGCGAGTTTATCGCAGTCCAAGAACCTGGATAACGGTCAGCGCGAATTCACCTTTCCGAACGTATCTGTCAGCAAATCCTCAGCCCCGGTTTTCAGTAAGCCGGAGAAAGACCGGGACCAACCCGATACCTGGTACCAGACGATCCGTTACAGTTACAGTTCAAACGCCCTTCGCAGGGAAACTCAGTCCAATGACACGGCGGTAGTTCTGAGCGCGATCGGTATGAACCACAACGGCAGTCTGTCCGCCCCGTTCAAAATAATGAAATACTTTAATCTTTCACCGAATTTTTCCGTACAGGAAACATGGTTTGACCGCCGCCGCGAAAATTACCGTTACGACAGTCTGAACAGGCTGATCAGCGATACAGTGCGCGGATTTTTCGCCCGTCATACATTCAGCACCAGCGTATCCATGTCCACCAAAATATACGGCATGATGAATCCGGATGTTTTCGGACTGAAAACATTCCGGCATGTGATGACGCCCAGTATGAGTCTGACCTATCAGCCGGATTTCTCGGAAAAGCAGTGGGGATACTGGGAATCCGTACGCGATACCGGAGGCGTGATCCGTAAGTATGACCGCTATACGGGAAATATCCTTTTTGGAGGTTCGCCATCGGGAAGGGCGCTGTCGCTTGGAGTCAGCCTGGGGAATGTTTTCCAGGCAAAATTTCTGACATCGGGAAATGACTCAGGTAAAACCTCATCTGGGCAACCTTCGTCAAATGAAAAGAAAATGGACCTCATGAACTGGAATTCATCCATCAGTTATAACTTCGAAGCCGAGGAGTTTAAATTATCAAACCTGTCGACCAATTTGTCGATCAGCAACGATCTCGCTAAAAACGTGTCGCTGTCTATGAATATGGTTCATGATTTTTACCGGTGGGACACTACAAGGAATACCCGAATCAATAAATTAAACATTATTCCACGCCTCATCAGCGCGAACATAACAGCGGGATTTTCCCTTCAGGGCGGTGAAAGTACCGCAAGTCAACGTGCCGGGGAAACAGAAAGTACAGCGCAGACCGCGGCTCCGACTCCTGGATCTCAGTTCGTTCCGTCCAATACAAGCTTGCCGGACGGCGTTCCGTGGGATGTACGTTTTAATTTCAATTACGATATCAGTAAATACAATCCGAAAGTCGTCACCAAACAATTCGGCGTTAATATAACCGCCGGAATGAAAATCACGCAAAACTGGCAGGTGAGTTATAACGCGAGGTACGATATCCTGAAAAAAGATATGGTCAGCCAGAGTTTCTCTTTCATCCGCGACCTTCACTGCTGGGAGATGCGCTTAGACTGGACACCGGTAGGCCCCACAGCCGGATATTTCTTTATTGTTCAGATTAAAGCGGCGAATCTGCGCGATGTAAAAATACAGCGAACCGATTACGGAAGCCGTACGTTCTATTAATGCAAGAACTCGCAGTCAGGGATTGACTCAAATGAAAAATCTTTCTATTATGACTTAAGCACAATATAGAATTGTCAGGATCATACCATGTCAAATAACAACATTCTGATCGGAATCGCCGGAGGAACGGCCTCGGGTAAAACATCGGTTTCCAAAGAAATCGTTAAAACACTGGGCGGGCATAAGAAAGTCGTAATCATCGCACAGGACTCCTATTACCGGGATCTGCCGGACATTCCGACGATTCCCGGACTGGGATACAATTTCGACCATCCGGACGCATTTGACAATGATCTTCTGATCGAACATCTGAAACTGGCGCTGAACAATAAAACGATCGACATTCCCTGCTATGACCATAAGACGAGCGCCCGTATGGCCGAGACCTACCGCATCGAACCGCATAAAGTGATCCTTCTCGAGGGCATATTGATCCTGGAAAATCCGAAACTCCGTGATGTCATGGACATCAAAGTGTACATTGACGCTGACGATGATGTTCGCCTGATCAGGCGTCTGCGGCGAGACATAGTCGAACGCGCCCGTACCATCGAATCTGTGCTGGATCAGTACCAGCGTTTCGTGAAGCCCATGCACCTTCAGTTTGTCGAACCGTCCAAACGATACGCGGATATCATCATCCCGCACGGTGTCGAAAACAAAGTCGGAGTTGACGTCCTGATGACAAAAATCAAAACCCTGCTGAACGACTAAACGTTCAGGCTTTCCCATGACAGAAACGAGGATCGCGCATTTAGACCTGACGGCCTTTTTCGTCTCGGTGGAACGAGTACTTCATCCTGAATATGCCGATCAGCCGATAATAGTCGCCGGCGATCCGCAGAAAAGGGGAGTCGTGACCTGCGCGTCGTATGAAGTCCGTAAATACGGCGTACGCGCCGGTATGGCGACGTCACTCGCGCTTAAAAAATGTCCTTGCGCGATCCGCGTCCGGAGCACATTCGGAGCGTATCAGGAATTTTCCCGCAAAGTCAGGCAGATCCTGATACCGCTGTCTCCGGCCTTTGAAGTGGCGAGCATCGATGAGTTCTATATGGACTGGACCGGCTGTGAGCGTCTTTTCGGAAAACCGTTTACGGAAACCGCCCGGCAAATCCAGTCGGCCATTAGCGATCAGTTGTCGCTGCCTTGCGCGATCGGCATCGCGTCCAATAAGATGATGTCCAAAATCGCTTGCGACCGGGCTAAACCCACCGGGATCGTTGAAATACCCGAAGGCGGGGAGCGGCGTTTCCTTGAAGCGCTTGATGTTTCCGTTCTTCCCGGCGCCGGGGAATTTATGACCGGACATCTGCATAAGTTCGGAATTAAAACCTGCGGTGACATGGCGAAACTGAAAGAAGATTTTGTGACCCGCCATTTCGGCCAATGGGGGCTGTACATCTGGGAAAGCGCGCAGGGTATGGGTTCGGCGGAATTATCCGCCGGCCATGACCGCAAACAGATGTCAACCGAGGAAACGTTTGCCGTCGACACGCGCGACATGAATTTTATCCGGATCAAGCTTCATGAAATGATTTCTTATCTCGCAGAGGATCTCCGCGCTGCAGACCGAAAAGCTAAAACGGTCAGAGTTAAAATCCGGTATCATGACTGGACGGAACATTCTCACCAGA
This sequence comes from uncultured Bacteroidota bacterium, assembly GCA_964410965.1. Taxonomy (GTDB): domain Bacteria; phylum CLD3; class CLD3; order SB21; family JBBIRG01; genus JBBIRG01. The sequence continues at coordinate 40,630 of CAYPIY010000006.1, forward strand.
CGACGATTCAGTCGTCATTTGATCCTGTCGTCCTTAACAAAATCGTCCTGAAATTATTTTCCGAATGCGACCGCGACGAAAAGCCAATCCGGCTGATCGGTGTCGGATGCGTGATGGACACCGGGGATTCCACACTCGATTTGTTTGAAAACAAGAATGAAACCCGGCGGACGGATTTACTGAAAGCCATCGATTCAATCAATCAGGACTTCGACAAGCCGGTGATTAAAATAGGATCTGGGGAATAACAGGATTTTGTCAAAAGCATTAGTTGAAAAAAACTGGAATGAAAAATTCTATAATCAGGCTTAATAATAATATCAGGAAAAAAAAGCCGGTCAGTATTGAAGCGTAGAATGGCATCCGATCGATGAAGGAATCACTTCCTGTTAATCCCGTGATTTCGCTGATAATGATAGTCTTGCGGTTATACCACCTGCTGGATACTGTTCCCCCTAGAAAAGTTACTATAAATCCGAACGGGTTCCACCAAAGCCAGGAAACGGATGTTCCGGCGAAAAGCCACAGGGCAAGGTTCATGCCTACTCCCGAAACTAATCCGGTGACAGCAGCAGACTGATTCGGAGAGCGGGTAAGAATTCCAAGGACAAAAACTGCGGCTACAGGGCCGTAAAACAGAGAGCCGATTTTGTTAATCAGTTCGATCACCGTATCCGGTGTATGGATCAATAAAAGGGCGAAAACAGTGCATACGACTCCCCACATAACCGTAAGGAATCTTGAAAATAGTACCTGCTGCCGTGATGTCCAACGGACTGCAGATCTGGAGCATGTTGATATAAGATCGCGCCAGGTCGATGCACTCAGCGAATTCAGGGCACTGTCCAGACTGGACATGGAAGCGGCGAATATGCCGGAAACGATAAGTCCTAAGAAACCGTGCGGAACGTATTCCAGCAGGAAATAGGGTACCAGGTAATCCGGGGGGGCATGCTTCATTTTTTCGGCCAGGAACTGATTCTGGGCAAGATAGGGAATTAATAATATGCCGAATGCGCAATAGGAAAGAACTAGCGGAAAACGTATAAGGCTGTTCATAATCAATGATCGGCGCGCTTCTTTGACCGTTTCTGTTGTCAGCAGTCTCTGCGTCTGGCTTTGGTCACAACCATAATAGGAAAAATACAGAAACAATCCGCCGAATAGCATTGGCCAGAAACCGAATGTCTCTTCTTTTTGGAATCCTATTGCCCGGAAATCGAATATCTCAAATCGTCGCTGTTCGATAGCCGTCAGGCTGAGCATATCAAGGTTCAATAGGGAAAACACAATTCCGATGAGGAAAAAACGTACTGAGCCATAGTATAATTAACTGAATAATATCGCTGTATATATCTGCCGTAATTCCGCCGATCGAAGTATATATAATCGATACAATTCCCATGATCATAATTGTCGTAACAATGTCGAGATTGAGACAAACCGCGGTTAAAATCGAAGTGGCCAGAAGCATGACCCCGCTTCCAAGACTTCGGCTTACTAAGAAAATCATACTGATCAGAATCCGGACGTTTCGGCCGAATCTTTTTTCAAGATATTCATAAATGCTAATCACACGGAATCTGTGGAACACGGGAATTAAGAACGCCATGATCAGGATCATGGCCAGCGGTACGGCGAATTCGTACTGTAGCCAGATCAGCCCGCCTCCGGGTTTTGCGGCTATAAATGCGGGAACACCGATCAGGCTGATGGCACTGACCTGTGTAGCGGCAACCGACAGCGCGATTTTCCAGGCGCTCATTGACCGGCCCGCGAGATAATAATCTTCCTGCGTTTTCTGGCGGCGCCCGATGATCATGCTGACGCCGATAATACCTGTGATGTAAGCACAGACTATAATCCAGTCAATAGTGTCCATGTCGTATTCAGGATGTTACTTATCTGTGATCCGTTATTGGCGAAGTGATCACCGGATCAGGCGGATTTTATTGATTGTCGTAATGAATGTAATCTACAAGCTGATTCGTGAATTCAGGCAGTGCGGCGACGATGCGGACATAAGCTGGAAGCATTGGTGCGCCGATTGGGTCGTTGATGAATTCTTTCACAGCCGATTTCAGTGCGTTTACAAATGCTTCCACGGCCTCTATTTCACTGTGACGGTCGTAAGTCAATCCGTTGATCAGTGAAAGCGCATTGAAGATCTCGATCGCTTTCCGTGATTCCTGAATGTAAGTCGTAAGAAGAGTTGAAAAAAAAGAACTGGACATGACAATACCGTCCTGGCTCAGCACACGGAACAAAGTTTGCGCTATATCGCCGGCCATACGAACCAATCCTTCCTGCGGTTTGTCCTTTTTCAGTTCCTGATGCTTGTGTTCGTATGTTTCAAGGATTTCGGTCTGGCAAATTCGGTTCACCGACGTATTCTGGTACACTTCGCTCAGCATGGACACCTCAAGCCCCCAAGTCGGAGATATACGGATACCTTTGGCGAGAGTCCTCACAAAAGCGAATTCGCCGGACAGAGGGTAACGGAAACTGTCTAGCAATTCAAGAAAGGGATTAAAGCCCAATATTTTTTTCAGTGCCCTGATTATGGGTGTGTAAAACAGACGGGTGACCCGTCCGTAGAGTCTGTGAGTGACTCGGGCATAATATCCTTTGCTGAATTCATAATTCAGGGCTGGGTGGATCAGAGGATAAATCAGTCGTGCGGGCAGTTCGCGCTTGTAATTAACGATATCACAGTCATGCAGTGCTACGACGTCAACTTCACTGTCCGCTAAAATATATAGTAATGTTACCCAGACGGATCGTCCTTTTCCCTGTGGCCCGATATTGAACCCGGTTTCTTTCAATTTATGATACATTTCGGACAATTTTGGTCCGTCATGCCAGACAATTCTAACCGGAGAAGGAAAATCCGTAAAGAGAGCCTTGACTTTTTGAAATTGCCGATCATCAGCCCTGTCCAAGGATAATACAATCCGGTAATAATAATCGACATGCCGCAATTCCTCTATAATCCTGGGCATGGCGGGACCTTCAAACTCTGAATACAGGGAAGGAAGAAGAAGTACTGAATTTTTCTTTTTGGAAAAACCACGAATTTCATCCTCGATAACTTCCACCGGGCGTGTATTCAGTTTTTGCAGGGTTGTAATGCTTCCGTTTTGAAAGAAATCAGCCATGGTTTCATCTCCCTTCTCAACAGACAAACTCTCTGCATTACGTGAATTTAAAAGATTCACATTACTATTGCAATACAAATCATTTTTAAATAAATTCATAAAGGGTCCGTTGGATCATTGTTTTCCCTTTTTTAATGAGTTGAGAACAGATCCGCCATGAAGGAAATCATTTTGGAAAAAACATTAGTTGATCAGGTCGGACAAATCGGATCCGCTGATATATTAGTTGGCATTCCGAGTTACAATAACGCCCGAACAATAGGACATGTTGTGCGTGCCGTACAAGCCGGCCTGGTGAAGTACTTTCCGGGGTATAAGGCGGTATTGCTCAATTCCGACGGAGGATCCAGCGATCAAACCATGCAGATGGTCAGGGATACGAATATGGAAAGCGCGGAGACTTATTTAATCACGCATTCGGCGAATAATTTTTTCAAGATTGCGACACCCTATCACGGCATTCCCGGGAAAGGCAGCGCATTCCGGACGATTTTTGAGACTGCGAAAAGACTTAACGTTAAAGCGTGCTGTGTGGTTGATTCCGATTTACGGAGTATTACACCGGAATGGATCGAACTTCTCCTGAAACCGGTGCTGGAATCGGATTTTGATTATGTGGCGCCGATGTACATGCGCCACAAATTCGATGGTACTATTACAAACAGCATCATCTATCCGCTGACACGGGCATTATACGGTATGAGGATTCGCCAGCCGATCGGAGGAGAGTTCGGCTTCTCAGGCCAATTAGCAGGTTTCTTTCTTGATCAGGATGTTTGGGAAAGCGATGTTGCCCGATTCGGGATTGATATCTGGATGACAACCACGGCAGTCGCTAATTCCTTTAAGGTCTGTCAGTCGTTTCTTGGCGCAAAGATCCATGACGCGAAGGATCCCGGCGTCGACCTGAGCAGCATGTTGTACCAGGTTGTCAGCGCCGCTTTTGACCTGATGTCGAACTACGTCCATGAATGGAAAAAAATTACCGAATCAAAACCGGTTCCTACATTTGGCTTTCAATATGCCGTCGGCCTCGAACCAATTGCCGTGAATGTGAACCGTCTGATCGATAAATTTAATCTCGGCGTGAAGGATCTGACGCAAATATGGGAAATATTTCTTCCCCCCGAAGTTGCAAAAGAATTCACTCTCCTGCAGAATGTTTCAAAATCAGACTTTCATATTTCCGATGAAATCTGGGCTAGGACCATATTCAGTTTCGCTTCAGCGTATAATAAAAAAACCATAAACCGGGAGCATCTGCTTAAATCGCTGACGCCGCTGTATCTGGGAAGGACGGCGTCGTTTATTCTTGAAGTGTGGGATTGCAACGCTGAAGAAGTCGAAGAGCGCCTGGACCGGCTGTGTGTGGTTTATGAAAAGGAAAAATTACATTTCATTGACCATTGGTCATAAAATGAGCGGAGGTGAAAGATGGATTGGTTAAATGAATTATTATTAGAGCCCATTCGGATTTTTTTCAGGGAATTTCTTGCGTATTTGCCTACGCTGACGTCGGCTTTGATTATTTTCATACTTGGAATTCTGTTAAGCATTCTGATGGCGAAAATATTATCGGGAATTCTCAGATTTACCAAACTGGATCTGATTTCACAAAAACTGAGCATTCCGGATCTTCTCCGTAAGGGAGGCATCAAGGATACAATATCGAAACTGATTGGAAAAATTTTTGGATGGGTTTTGTTTATATTGTTTTCCTTGATTTCGCTTCGTGCGATGAAGCTAAAACCTGTGGAACAGCTTATTGAACGACTTGTTCTGTATTTACCCTACATTTTTACCGCATTACTGATTTTGTTATTTGGTTATTTGTTCGGTAATTTTATCGGCCGTACCATTCTGATTGCCTGCGTTAATGCGGGGATCAAGACAGCCGGAATTATCGGTCGGTTCGTCAAATATGCAGTTTTTTTCTTTGCGTTGTCGGTTGCGCTTGAACAACTGGGCATCGGCAAGGATACGGTGCTGGTGACGTTCGCCATCACATTCGGAGGCGTCGTTCTGGCGCTGGCGCTGGCATTCGGCATAGGTGGACGCGATCTTGCTAAAACGTTCATGGAAAAACGGATGAACGGCGAGAAGGACGATATTGATTATCTTTAAAGCCTGATAAATCGGGATCGAATCGTTAACGGTTAACGATCATGACCGTTACATCGCAGACATTGGTGCCGGTAGGACCAGTGATTATCAAATCATCGGTTTGTTTAAAAAAATGATAAGAATCATTTCGCGATAAATATTCATCGATACTGAGGTTGAGTTCCTTCGACTTTCTGAAAGTATTGCAGTCCACCACGGCGCCGGCGGCGTCCGATTTGCCGTCAATGCCGTCCGTTCCGGCGCTTAAAAAAGTAATGTTGGGACTGTCGTGGATTTCATTCAGCGCGGCCAGGCATAATTCCTGATTCCGTCCGCCATGCCCGTTACCGCAGACGGTTACGGTTGTCTCCCCGCCGAAGATCAGGCAAACCGGGGGAGAAAAGGGATTTTCGGTTGTCAGGATTTCTTTTCCGACAGATACAATTCCTTTAGCAATTTCACGCGCTTCGCCGCATAAACGGGAAGTCATAATATGTGCCGGTAAACCCAATCGCAAAGCCTCTTCACGGGCATGAACTAGGGAAATGTAATTATTGCCGATAATGTGATGGGTGATTTTAGGATTTACCGCTTTGGGCGTATCCTGAATGTATCCGTCCAATCCCTGCCGGATGATAGACGAGACATTTTCCGGAATTAGTTGTGAGATGCTGTATTTGTCCAGGATTGTCTCGACATCATTATAAGTTGAATCATCTTTATACAGCAGTCCCGAACCGATCGTTGATAAATCATCGCCGATGACATCCGATAAAACCAGCACGATACCCGATGCGCGGTTCAATTGACCGAGCCGTCCGCCCTTGACCATCGATAAGTGCTTACGGACAACGTTCATTTCGATAATCGGAACGCCTGAACGAAGGAGCAATCCGGTCATGGTTTGAAAATCATCCAATGTTACCGGCGGAACCGGTTTCTCAACAATGGCCGAACTCCCGCCGGATATAACATAAATAAAAAAATCATTTTCATTCAATACGGACATTGCCGTAATCAGTTGTTCGGTCGCGTCGAAAGTTTTTTGGGTGGGTACGGGATGAGAACTTTCCAATACGCGGATCGGACCGATGTCCGGCGAAGATACATTACAGAGTACCGTTCCGCCTGATATCTGTTTGCCTATGATGTTGTACAAAGTATCCGCCATCGCGACCGCCGCTTTGCCGGAACCGAATATAAAAATCCTTTGATGAGGTTTGACGATGAATTTCCGGTTTTCTATTCGTATTGATTTGCCGTCAAACGACACGGCGTCGTGAATCAGCCGGTCCGGGAGCGCCGATTGCAGTGCGGCGTCAAAAATCTGCCGAGCAAAGTTTTTGGTGTTTGTCATAATCAAATCCCGTAATGAAAATTTCAAAAATATTCACATCCGCCGCTAAATCTCATTCAGGCGCATTAACACTTCCTGAATGGCCGCGTTCCACCCTTTACTTCCCGGGAAAGGCGCTTTAGTGAGATTCTGAAGACTCATCAATTCAAACGAGCCATCCGGATGCGGAATCAGTACCGGGTACATCACGCTTTTGAGCATCAAATAATCATTCATGCTGTCGCCGGCGCCGATCGTAATGATTTCCTGCTGATAGAAACTTCTGTACATTTCAATAACGTGTCTGACAGCGGCTCCTTTATCCTGTTCCGAGCTGATTAAATGGTGGAAACGTCCGCCTTTCACGATTTTTAATCCTCTCTGATGCGCGATATCTTCCAAACCGGTCAGGTGATCCTCATGTTCGATAATAAACGGTTCGGTAAATTCTCTTTGCTTTGCTTTCGCAGTCTGGTCATCGCTTAATCCGGTCAATGATTGAATTTCGCTGGTGTCCATATCACCAAAGCCTTTTACCGGATACCGCTTCTTCATCTCATTAAATGATTCTCGTATATCCTGATAGGGTTTACCAAGAAGAATACGATGGAAACCGTCGATCGTTTCACCCTGACCCTGATGAGCAATTTCAGAATTTTCTGAAACAAAGACGCCTCCGCCATTCTCAGTAATAAACGGATCGCTTAGATTCAATTCGGTTCTTAAATCAAGAACTTCGTGGCGTGTTTTGCTGGTACATATAATCAGCGGAATCGCATGATTTTGAATTTGTTCAATCGCGGGCCGTGCGTCCTGATACGAATAATCATGATGATTGAGCAGAGAGCCATCCAGATCGGTAAAAATCAGGATCGGCCTAGAATGTAATTGCTTTTGAGTCATAGTAAAATGTATTTATTAATTTTTACAATGTCAAACGGATGAAAGGCGTAAAAAAAAATAATTATTTTCTTTCGAACGAAAGTTATCATATATTATTATAGTATTATAACATTTCAATGATGATTGATTTTTGGCAGAGATGCGGTATGAATAACGTCGAATGGATTAAAATTATTTATATGGCCGTTCAGTTATTTCATTCATCGGATTTCAGCGGTCAAACCCATTTGCAAATTCAATGGATCATTCCTGACGCGTATGATTTTATCGCGCCGGACTCGTTGCCCGCCGCGTCCATATCTCTCGTCACTCCCGACGGGAAACAAACGCTTCGCGAGTATATCCTGATACCCCGGCAAAACCTGTATCAGAAAAAAATATCGGCTGACGACCAGAATATTCGGATCACGCAGGAATTGATCTCGGTCACGCCGTTCGCGATCGCGTTTCAAGCCTTTGCCCGATTAACCGATACGAACCTGATCCGGATTGCGAAAAAATTTGACTCCCGGTTTTATAAATTGATTCAAACCGATTCCAATCAACGTGTCATCCGGGAAGATACAGGATTTACCATACCGAATGGTTTGCGTGTCATTCGTATGAGAGAATACGCCCATTATATCGATCTTGAAGTGGCGCAGCCCGGGAGTAAAGCCGTTCAGCGCGCCATTCCGGACATTCTGCCTAAAAATAAAATGATCCGCCTGTCGATGATTCCCGATTACGGGCCAATTCATACTCAATGGATCGAACAACCTAATAATTACTACGACAGCTGCGTATCCTTAACTGAAAAAGCGGTTATCAATATCATAGGCAGTACATTTTCAGATGCCGTAAATAATGGTAATCATGCCGGTAAAAATATCCTTTATTCAATGTGTCAGGACCGGATTGAAAGAGCCAATATTCCGGTTTCCTGTAACTCAACCTCTGTCACAAGTCACTGGATAAAAATATTACGTCAGTTATTGCTGTTTGAAAACGACTTCGATCCGTACGAGGATATTCAAAGGATTTATCCCGGTTATGAGCCTAAATTGTCTCCGGATTCCATACTGGATTACATGGGAGAATTGTCCGTGGATATTTCACAATTACCTGAATCATCACTAGACAGGCTTCCGGAACTGGTTAAACTTTATGAGCAGTTCAGAAAAAAGGCCAAAAACAATCCCGGTCAGTGGAATGACGGCAATATGATACTGGGCGCGAATGACAAGGAATATGCGCCGACACGGGAGGAGTTGCTTCTCAATGAAACCGGCAACCGGATTAAAAAAATTATCGAATCTGAAAAAAGAGAAGAGATCGCCCGGATTATGAAAATTAATAAAATTAAAAATAAAACCATCCGCTACAAACATTTTACGTTCCGGCATACCGATGTCATGGGATCCGGAAGATTTACTTATGTAGACCGGATTGTTGAAATGAAATTTGAATTGAAGAAAAAAGAATAAACGGCTTTCTTTCTAGCTTTTATGCTATTACGGGCAATCAAGTTGTCACATTTTTGTCCAGTGGCTGTACTGACCGGCGAAAACAATTACGAATCGTAGCATCAGTCCTCCGAACAAAACCATTATCGGAAAGGCCGTGTAATGTTGGATTTTATGCCGAAGGGCGAGAGTCTGCATGATCATTGGAATGATGATTCCTATAAAAACCACAAGCACCCAGAAAATGGCAGCATAATGCCCGTTCAGAATCAGTCCCGCCGCTTTCAGGTGAACTTCGGTGGAACTGATCAGTCCTATGATCCACAAACCGATTATCAGGAGTTCGATTATCAGGAAATTCACATCCGATCTTGCGAGGAGTTCACGTTCACTGGTATTTTTAGTGATCATATGAACCAGCGCCGCGGCCGAAGATAATCCGGAGGTCAGAAACAGGATAGCGAGAATCGAGGAATTCCACAGCGGACGTGCTCCGAAAGCGCTCAGCAAAACGCCCGTATAAATTCCAAGCATGATGCCCAGCAGAATATTTGATATTCCGATCGTCTTTAGGATTATTTCGTTTTGATTAATTTTTTCTGAAAAATCTTTTATAAACGGCATGAGCCGTTTCATCCAGTCTGCAGGCCGTATGAGGATATTCGCGGTCAATGCCGGATAAACAAATATCAAAATCCATGATCCCCAGGACATCGGGGATGCGATCTGGAACGTTGCGTACATTCTCCATACATGGATTTTATATTCAAGATCGAGAAACAAAGCGAACATGCCTATAGTTAAAAAGATCACGCCCAGTAACGGCAACCGGAAACATGAGCATGTATTTTCATTATACCGCCCTTTAAGGAGGAAATACCCGGAGATGATCATCATGCCCGCGACCAGCCCACCGAGAAAAAGGTACACACCGACTTCCCATCCCCAGATGTGAATCGACGGGTCAATCATTTCATTGGATCGTGTTGTGGTTATTTCGTTCATGATTTCTTTCCTTTAACCCTTTTTACCGCTAAGTTCGCGAAGTACGTAAAGTGAATCTATAGTTTGTTTACAACTCTCTTGATACCGTATTTGAGTTGTTTAACGTTGAAATTAATTAACATGCCTAATTTACATCCGGATAATTTCAGGTAGGTTAATATCTGCGCTAAATGAATTTCTTTTAAAGCTTCAATTGATTTGATTTCTATGATAACTTTATCTTCAATAAGTAAGTCAATCCTATACCCACAGTCCAGTTTAATATTGTCGTAAAAGACAGGCAGTGGCTTTTGCTTTTCAACTTTATATTTTAGTTTCACTAATTCGTGACATAAACATTCCTCATAGGCTGATTCAAGCAGGCCGGGCCCGAGCGTTTTATGCACTTTGAGAGCAGCGCCGATTATTAAATTCGATATTTCGTTTTCTGTCATATAATTATTTTTTCATCAACTTCAAATATATCCATAGTAAAGGACGGGATGATTGCAATGAAAACTATTTATTTCTGTTTTTATTTTCTGAACCGTTAAAGATTTGATTTGTTATTTAGTTCCTTTGAAACAAAACATCATTTATCCTTTCGGAAATAATTTTCCTTTGCGCGCATCGCGTTCTTTGCGGTAATTTAATCCTTATTAAACCAGATAATACACGCAAGGTCGGGTTCCGGCTTCGGTCAAGAGCGCATGAAAATTCCGTTCTTTCAATAACTTGCTGACCGTGCTGTTGATGTCGTCCAGATCGCCGAAATGCATGCAATGCGCGGGGCATACCGATACGCACGCAGGATTCAAGCCTTTCTCGACGCGGTGAATGCAGAACGTGCATTTGTCGGCATATCCTTCAGGATGGATAAACCTAGCATCGTAGGGGCATGCGGCGATGCAGGCTTTACACCCGCTGCATTTTTCATGGTGAACAAGCACGACTCCGCCCAGATCGTGAATATGACTTGCGCCGCAGGGACAGCAATATACGCACGGGGGATTGTCGCAGTGATTGCAGCGTTCTGAACGTATTTCAAGATGAACGGTTGGGAATTTTCCTTTGGCGTCCTGAACGATCCAGTCGCGGTCGAGTCCTTCGGGAACCTGGTTTTCCGTTTTGCAGGCGACGACGCAATCCATGCATCCGACGCATTTTTTCGTGTCAATGATCATCGCGAATCGTGCCATGTTACACCTCCGTCTCAAAAGTAACAAAATTGGTGTTCATGCCGGTTCCGCCCATCAGCGGATCGGTGGTGTACTTGGTAATGAGTTGAGCATCGCTGGCACCCTTTCCGAACGGACGTTTCAGCATCTTCGCGTTATGCCCGAACCCGTGCACCATATACACGCAGTCGGGACGGATCCGTTCGGTCGCCTTCACTTTAATCGTGTTGCTGATGACGCCGTCCTGGTTTTTCAGTCTGATCCGGTCGCCTGACTTAAGGCCGTACCGCTGTGCGATGTCATGGTTGATCCAGACTTCATTTTCATCCATCATGTCGAATAATAACGGATTGGAATGAGTCCGGCTGAACGAATGCACGGGCGATCTTCCGAACAGCAGGCGGAAATATCCCGGCGGAGGCTGAGGAGGGGCGTTGTATTTCGGAACCGGGTCGAATCCCGCGTCGGCCAGCTGTGGCGAATAAAATTCAATTTTACCGGTAGGAGTGGGGAATTCTGCGGGGACGCCTTCGTCAAAATAGATCGGTTTTTTCGCGCCACGGATGATACCGTTCTTTTTCAGTTCCTGATAATCAAGACCGGCTTTTGATAGCCGATATTCGATGTATTCCTCAATCGTTTTCCACGGGTAATAATGGCCCAGTCCCAATTTTTCCGCAAGCTGTCTGGCCATCCACCAGTTCGGTTTCTGGTGATGCGGGGATTCCACGACCGGCTGCCTAAGCGAAATAAAAGGCTCACGGAACCATTCGACATTGATATCGTCGTATCGTTCCAGATACACCGATTCCGGCAGTACGACGTCCGCCCAGCCGGCTATTTCGCTGGGAATTACGTCGATGACGACAAGCAGGTCAAGATTCTGTATCGCTTTGATCGTTTCGTCCTCATTCGGGAACGCGTGCAGGACATTTGTCGCGTACACAAACCAGCCTTTGACAGGATAAGGCTTTCCGGTTAAAGTTGCTTCGCGGATGCCTGTGGTAATGGTTTCATGAGCGAAAGGATATTTTTTGTTTGGATTGTCAACTTTTCCTTTTTCGGATTTCGGGTATGCCGGGTACGGATAATTTGGGACATCCATGCTGACAGGGGCATAGAATCCGCCTTTGCGGCCCCATGTGCCGAGAAGCGCGTTCAGAAGGGCGATCGCGCGGCTGCGCTGGGCGTCGTCGCCGTACCATGTGACATGTCGTCCCGGATGAACCAGTGACGCCGGTTTATAACGCGCCATTTCACGGGCGGTCTCACGGATCAGTTCCGGCAGAATGCCTGTTTCCGGATAAGCCCATTCGGGTGTATTGGATTCAATCGACGCGGCGAATTGCTCAAACCCGAATCCGTACCGGTTAACATAGTCCTTATCGTACAATTCTTCCTTGACGAGCACGTTCATCCAGGCGAGAATCAGCGCGAGATCCGTTCCGGGCTTGATGGGTAAATAATACTTGGCCTTGCTCGCGGCGACTGAATGGCGGGGATCGACGACGATGATGGTCGCGCCGTTTCCGATGGCGTCGGCGAATTCCTGAACCTGAGTGTTGTGCATGTTCTCGCCCAGATGCGTTCCGATCAGCGTGAGGCATTTCGCATTCCTGATATCGGTTCGTTCAGGCGAGGAGACGTCTTCCCCGAAGGTCAGTTTAAAACCGACGTCCCGTGGTCCGCGGCACTGCGCGAACGAAGGCGCGGCCAAGTTCGGGGTTCCGAAGGCCTTCAGCGTGTGTTTGAAAAATGTTCCCCCGATCCCGTGGCTGAACATCGCGATGGATTCTGCCCCGTATTTCGATTTTATAGTCTTCATTTTTTCAGCGATATAATCAAACGCTTCATCCCAGGTGACTTCGGTCCATTGTTCCTCACCGCGTACGGATTTGCGGATCAGCGGCGCCTTCAGCCGGTCGGGATCATAATGCGCGCCGACTCCTCCCGTGCCCCGCGGACAAAGCCTTCCCCTGCTGAGCGGATCATCCGGATTGCCTTCGACTTTCCACAGTCGGCCGTCCTTGACGTACGCGATTGCGCCGCACTTCCAGAAACAAATATCACAGAACGTCGAGATTTTCCGGATATTATCCGATGCGCTGTTTTCCAGCGCCTGTAACTGTTCGGTCAACGATCCGATGCTGTTTACCGCTGCGGCGCCGAGAGCCGTTCCGGTTGTGATCTGAAGAAAACGCCGACGTGATAATGATTTCATGCGAGGTCTTTATTTGGGTGAATAGGTGATTCGTTGCTTAATAACAGTCATCCGCTTTGAATAATAATCAAATTCAGCTGTTAATTCAATAAAAAATTAACCCGTATAGTGCCGTGAGGATAAATAAAATATGATCGAAACAGCCTGTGGTTCGTGATTTTTCTTTGACTTTATTGATAAAGTTCATTATTTAACTTAATATGAAAAATGAAATCAACTCTATGTCCGACAAAACACCTGAATTTAACTTCCAACGCTTCCTGGATCAATTTGAATCCAAGCTTGAAGAGACGGCCATTCAGTATAAAGACACGCTGTGGAAACATTATCTTGGACAAAACGCGAGTCAGCTTCCGGTGATCGAAAAGGAATTGACTGGAATTATGATGAATCCCGAACTCCGCGTTTTTTTAAGTGATGAAATCGTCAAACCGCATGATGAAATTACTCAACGGCAGATACAGCTGATACTGACCGAAATTCAAAAGATGTTGATCGACAGCAATCCGGAACATAATCATGCCGTACGGTCAATCAGGGATTATCTTTCAGACTGGATGATCCGCCTGGGTAAAAAAGATTATACTTTTTACCAGGTTCAGCAATTACTGCTCATGCAGTCAGAAACTGAAAAAAGAAAAATAATATACCAATCCCTCGAACCGGGTTTAGAATCACTTGATGAGCCATGGAACGATCTGATCGGCATCAGGAACCGGCTTGCGCATGATTATGGATTCGGCAATTATATTTCATTCATGTTATCCGTCCTCGAAATCAGCGATGAACTTCTCAAGCAAATCAGGGAATTATCCGAAACTCAACGAAGCCGCATCCGAAAAGAAAAAAAATTATACAAAGATTTGTTTCCTGCCGAGCCTTGGGATATTCAGTACAGGTTTTTGGAACAGAATCAACAACTCAATCAGTTCCCATTTCCGCCTGAAAAAACTCAATGGTCGATATTAGAATTTATCAAATCACTGAATATTAGCCCTGACGATCTGCTCCTGCAGACTATTGATGCCGGTCCCGATTTTCCGTCATTATGCATTCCCGTATCCGTGCCGGATGATATCCGGATGTTTCTCTGTACGGGTGAATCCTGGGAACAATATCAGCATACCGTGAGTGAATACGGACGGGCTTGCCATTACGGACTGGTACGCGAAAACAGGTATATCCTGAAAAGCGTGAATCCCGTTTTACTTAACATCACGGCGGAATTGTTTTATCAATTCATGACGGATGAGCAGATAATCAGGGTCATATGCGAAGATGAAAAAGAGCTGTCCGTCTGGATGACCAGGAAAAGAATCCGTGACGACGCGCAGATGCTGCTTTTCTCGGCGCTGGCGGAATTTGAAATGAAGTTATATACGCATTCCATTCGGGATTTGCAGGGAGAATGGGAAAATATCAGTAAAACATTTTTTGGTTTGACGGGAGGCATTATCCCGGACTGGAAAATCCAGGAATGGTTTATCAGCCGACCGTTCAAAGCGCTTGAGATGGCCGTATCAGGTTTTTATTCACGACTGATCTATGATAAAATCAAAGACTGGCCGTTGGCTGATACCGGCGCGTTATTGACGCAAACTGTTTTTGAAAGCGGCAGCCGGGTACCATGGTACCGTAATCTTCCATTAATGACCGGCTGACAGGCGATGATTCCCACATTATTTGAAATTCCGCTGTTCGGAGGAATTCCTGTTCACAGTTTCGGGCTGATGATGGCTGTAGCGTTTTTCGCTTCCGGGATCGTTCTGAAAAAGCAGTTCAAGGTCTACGGCTTGTCCGTGCAGTCGGCGGATCAGTTGCTGATACTGATAGCTTTATCGGGAATTATCGGCGCGAAACTGTATTATGTGTTATTCGAGTCGTTCGGCCGTTTTATTCAGTATCCTCTTCAGATGTTACTATCGGGCGCCGGGTTGACATGGTATGGCGGATTCGTTGCCGCGGCTGTAACGGTATTGATATTTGTCAGGATAAAAAAATACAGACTGATGCCGGTGCTGAATTCTCTCGCCGTGGCATTACCGCTGGGATACGGAATCGGCAGGATTGGATGCCACCTTTCCGGCGATGGTGATTACGGCCTGCCGACGACCGGCTGGTGGGGCGTTAATTACTCAAACGGGATAGTACCGCCGTCATCGGCTTTCCGGGGAACAGCAATCGCTGCAGAATATCCGGGCGGGATTGTGCCCGATACGGTTTTATGCCACCCCACGCCGTTATATGAAACTTTTTTATCGCTTGTAATATTCATTATTTTGTTGCAATTGAGCAGAAAAGACAAGCCGTTCGGAATTATTCCCGCTCTGTATTTGCTACTAGCGGGTTTGGAACGTTTTTTTGTAGAGTTTATCAGAATTAATCATCCCGCGTATTTCGGACTCACGCAGGCGCAAATAATCAGTTTATTTTTTATAGTGGCAGGAATGAGCTGGCTTTTTTATAATACCTATAATAAAAAAATATCAACGGCCTCACACTAAGGAAAATGAAAAACTCATTATTATTAATACTGATGTCAGTGGTTTTGTTCAGGCCCGGAAGCGCCCAGCTCAAACCTGTCGGAGACGCATCCAGTCTGTTTACGATCGCGCGGATCAAATACGGCGGCGGCGGCGACTGGTACGGCAATAAAACCGCGCCGAATAATCTTCTCAAATTTCTCCAATCCAACCAGATCATGGCCGTGCAGACCGAAGAAGTATATGTAGAGCCCGAAGATATCAAGTTGTTTGATTATCCCTTTCTGTATATGGCCGGACACGGAAACATTAAATTCTCTGATAAGGATATCCGGCAGCTGAGGGCGCATCTTACCGGCGGAGGTTTTTTATGGTGCGACGACGATTACGGCATTGATCCTGCTTTCCGAAGGGAAATGAAAAAGGTTTTTCCGGAACTGGATTTTACCCCCATTCCGTTCAGTCATCCGGTATTCTCAGTCGTTTATTCTTTTCCCGGCGGTCTTCCCAAAATCCACGAACATGACGGCGGGCCGGCACAGGCCTATGGTTTATTCTGGAAAGGACGGATGGTTTGCTTCTATTCCAAAAATACGGATATCAGCGACGGTCTTGAAGGCCCGTCCGTTTTTCCGGAGGACGGAATTGAAAAACATCAGCAGGCGCTGAAAATGGGCGCTAATATAATTGTTTATGCATTATCGCAATGATATCCCGGAGATGACCATGAAATACATACTTACAGGTTTTTGCATATCCATGACGGTGGCTTTATACATGACTTTCATTTGGGTTCCGGGAGAACAATCCATGGGAATGATACAACGAATTTTTTATTTTCATGTTCCGTCCGCCTGGATTGCGATGATGGCCTTTACGCTGGTGTTCGTGGGAAGCGTGATGTATCTGGTCAAACGCAACGAATACTGGGACTGGTTCGCGGGATCTTCGGCCGAAATCGGGATGCTGTTCTGCACGGTTGTGCTAGTGACGGGGCCATTATGGGCAAAACCCGTGTGGGGTATCTGGTGGACATGGGACGCCCGTCTTACGCTGACTTTGGTAATGTGGCTTATTTACGCCGGATACTGGATCATAAGGCGTCAGTTCAGCGATCCCGAAAAACGAGCGAGATTCTCCGCTGTCATCGGAATTATAGCGTTTCTGGATATCCCGATGGTTTATTTTTCCATACATTTCTGGAGAACCCAGCATCCTTCATCCGTTTTTACAGGTGGGGATCAATCCGGGCTTGAACCCGCCATGCTCCTGACCCTGCTGGTTTGCCTCGCCGCGTTTGTCGTATTGTACGTTCTTTTAATGCATTTTCGTGTTACCGCCGATAAAATTGAATCCGAAACCGAGCAGGCAGGATTCGACATCGCCCGGCTCAGAAAAAAATCAATCATGTAATTTTCAATGGGTTTTACTTGATTTTCTTTCCTTAAAGTGATTATATTCAAAAATTATGAATAATTGCATAACCAACGCTTTATCCAATCCCAAAGGACATGTATGATATATCGTTTTGCGTTTTTATTCGCACTGTTTACCGCTTCACTTTATGCGGGGGAACCGGGCTATCAGTTCCTCAGGGTTGGCGTTACCGCGCGGGCAACAGCTCTTGGCGATGCGTTCACCGTCCGGCAGGGCGATGTTTCGACGGTCTTGTATAATCCCGCTTCCATTGGGCTTCTGGAGCAGCGGCAGGCCTCGGTGAGTTACATGGATCACTTACTGGACATCGGTTCCGGTTATATCGGGTATGCCCAGCCATGGGCGGATTACGGCGTTTTCGGATCCAGTGTCGTTTATTTCAATTACGGCAGTTTCGAAGGCTATGACATATACGCCAATAAAACATCCTCTTTCAGCGCGATCGACTGGTCATGGAATTTTTTCTATGCGAATCAGTACGCCGATCAATGGACTTATGGCATTAATTTTAAATATATCAGTTCAACGATTGAGGATTATTCGTCAACGGCTATAGCTATGGATCTTGGTATGCAGTATATCTACAAACCCCTGATGATCCAGGCCGGCGTCAGTATGCTGAATATCGGGCAGGTGACGAAATCGTTCATCCGGAAGAAAGACGATTTGCCACTCAGTGTCCAGGCCGGCGTTTCAAAACGCCTTGAAAAAGCGCCCATTACGGTCAGTGCGCATCTTGTGGATTTGAACCGCACGTCCTCGGCGGGGGACATGCTGCGCCGGTTTTCAATCAGCGCTGAACTCAATCCCAGAGACCGTTTGTTTATACGTGCGGGATACAATAACCAGAGGCACCGTGAACTGAATCTGGATGACAAAGATTTCATGAGCCGGATCGCAGGATTTTCCGCAGGTTTTGGTTATTCATATGATCGCTATACATTTGATTATTCTTTTACGTCCTGGGGCATAGGAAGCCTTAATCGTTTTACTTTTTCGGTCAATTTATAGATAAATAACGAAACTATTATTGCCAACTTAACAAAGGGATTCACATGAGACGCGCATTCGTTTTGTTTCTGTTCTTCTCGGGATTTCTGCTGAATGAACGAAGTGAGGCATGTACGAACATTCTTGTCACCAAAGGTGCATCTGCCGACGGATCCACGTTTATCACGTATGCCGCCGACGCCGGCGGTTTTTTTGAGCCGCTGTATTTCTTGCCCGCACGGGACTGGGGAGCGAATGATTCTTTGGACGTTTATGAATGGGATACAGGCCGCTTTTTGGGACGCATCAAGCAGGTCCCCCATACCTACAAAGTCATCGGAAACATGAATGAACATCAGGTCTCTGTGGGTGAAACCACTTTTACGGGTCGCGACGGACTGAAAGACTCAAATGCGGTTGTGGACTACGGAAGCCTGATGTACCTTGCCCTGCAGCGTTCGAAAACGGCCCGTGAGGCCATACAGGTCATGACCTCGCTGGTCGCTGAATACGGTTACGCATCGACCGGAGAATCCTTTTCTGTTGCCGATGCCAACGAAGTGTGGATTCTTGAGATGATCAGCAAGGGAACGGCAAAATATAACGCCAAAACGACGAAAGTCAAAGGTCCCCGGCACACAGGGGCTGTATGGGTTGCTGTGCGCATTCCCGACGGGTACATGAGCGCGCACGCTAACCAGTCCCGTATCCGTACCTTTGACATGAACGACAAGGAAAACGTGATGTATTCTGCAGATGTCGTTTCCTTTGCCGAAAGCATGGGTTTTTACGATAAGAAATCCGGTAAAGCGTTCTCCTTTGCCGATGCATACAATCCCCTGGATCCGGGTGGTGCATTGTACTGCGAAGGCCGTGTATGGAGCGTTTTTAACCGCGCGGCGCCGTCCATGAAACTTTCTCCCGATTACTGGCGGGCCGTCAGAAACGCTGAGCCGTATCCGCTGTACATCAAGCCGGATAATAAATTATCTGTTGGCGATCTTATGGCGCTGATGCGTGATCATTTTGAGGGAACGCAATGGGATATGACCCGGGAAGCGGCCGCAGGACCGTTCGGAAACCCCTATCGGTGGAAACCCCTGGAATTCCAGATCGAGGGCGATACAACGACGGTTTACGGATGGGGTCGGCCGATTTCCACCCAGCAAACGGCCTTTTCATTTGTAGCACAGGCCCGGTCAGCTATGCCCGACGCAATCGGTGGTGTTTTCTGGTACGGGCTGGATGATACGTATGCCACAACCTACATGCCCTTGTATGCCGGTATGACGGATATACCGAAAGCTTATACCATCGCTCATGTCAATCATTTCCGCTGGGATTCCCCGGCATGGGTGTTCAATCTTCTGAATAATTATTCTTATTCGAAGTATTCTTACATCATCAAGGAAATCCAGGTTGTGCAGAAAGAACTCGAAAGCCGGTTCATCGCCCTTCAGCCTGCCGTTGAGTCGACCGCAAAGGAACTGTATAAATCCAGTCCTGATCTTGCCGTTCTGTATCTCACCGATTATTCCGTAGGACAGGCCAATATGGTGTTTCAGCGTTACAAGGACCTTGCGGAATATGTATTCACGAAATACAACGACGGATACATCAATGACGGCAGCGAACATGGTCGGCATCCAAGAGGAGTCGGGTACGGAAACGAATGGTTCAAGTATTTTATCAAGGACAATCCGAGTAAGTATAAATCGGACTGGAAAGACAAGCTGGAATAAAGCAAAGGGAATGATGACTCATCCGGTTCCCGTACCATGACATTAAAATCAGAGCCATCCTGACCGCCTTGCACTGTCAGGATGGCTTCATTTTGAAGAGGTGATTATGACGGAAATGATGGAACCCGAACTGTTGATCATATTTTTTGTGTTCCTGATACTGATGTCCGTATCAACGGGCCTTTATTATGAAATCGATGCAATGATCCGGTTTATGACAAAGACGTCGGGAAGGAGCGGATTTCTGGTGACCCGGGTTCAGCGCCCGGTGGTCCGGTGGTATTATACCTGTTTTATTGTGACCATGGTCTCTGCGATGGTTTTTTATCTTTTTGACAGTGAAAATGCCTGGGTGTTCGTAGGATTCACAGCGCTCCTCGTCGGATTCAGCCTGTACAGCCTTTTGTATCAGGTTTGTTTTGTCAATTCCGTCGGGATCGGACAGGTTTCACGCCGTATGGAAATGGAATTCCAGTGGGATGAGATTGAATCCTACCGGTGGGAAAAAAATGTCCTTCATCTGACCATGAAGAATATCCGGTTCTTCAGGCCGGAAATCCGTTTTTACGATACGGACATGGTGATTGCGGTCAATGAGCATCTGGCTCAGGTTGCGGATATCGGCGGTTTAATGAAGGAATAAGGAATATCATCGACTGATTTGACTGACGGGTAACGGCCTTATCATTCCAGCATGATTTTACTTGTGTATTTCCGATATATCGTCTATTTTCAATTAAGATATAAACAAATGGGGAACTATTATGAAACCCGTCATCCGCCGTCATCATAAGAAATTATGGCTGACCGTCATTCTCCTTATGACTACATTGCTGGGATTGTATTTTTCACAAGCACCGGTATTCCGTACGACCGAGGAAAGCGCTCTGGATATTTTTTTTAAACTGCGCGTGAAACCGGTTTCAGAGAAGTCGCCGGAAACGGTCATTGTCATGATCGACGAGGCTTCGCTGGAGCAGGACTACGGGTATTACGATCCGCTTCCGAGACGCTATCTTGCGAGGGTGATTGATACGCTGGATGCCAAAGGCGCGAAAGTTATCGCGGTGGATATCGCGTTTTACGAAAAAATGCATAAGCTTGATCCGGGCGGGGATACGGCGCTCATCCAGTCCATGAAAAAAGCGGATAATGTCATCGCGGTCTCCATCTGGCACGATCAGGAAGAAGGCGGCGTATTCTATCAGGAGCCGCATCCCTTTTTCAAAGAAGGATTGAAAGGCGTCGGCTACGCAAATCTTCAGATTTCCGGCGGGGGAATGCTCGCCCGCGTCCGGGAAGTCAAGCCGATCGCGCAGGTAGGGGAGGATCAGGTCGCCCTGTCGTTTTCCTCTCTCGCGTATTGCCTGTACAGGGGAATCGATCCCAACGATTACATCCGGGACATTCAGAACCGGGAGAACACCATTCTCAAGGATCTTCCGCTGTACAACCGCGGTAATATGTATATCAATTTCGTCGGTCCGCCGGCCCGATGGCGCAAAGAGGGAAACAACCAGTGGATGCAGATTTCCGAAGGCAATATGCTAACCTACCGGAGCAGCAAATTAACGGGTGAAGTCGCGTGGCCGGAGGAATTCTTCAGGGACAAAATCGTCTTTATCGGAAACGGATCTGAGTTCGTGCCGGACCGATTCGTGACGCCCTATTTCTCGGAAAACCTGGCGAACTGGATGTACGGGGCGGAAGTGCATGCCAACGCTTTTCTGACGCTGCTTCACCAGAATTTCATTTCCAAGACGCCGGTCTGGATAGTGTTTTTTATATTGCTGGTTTTGACTTTTGCCATCATTCAGATCACAGTGCGGTACGGATTCCTGCTTGAGATCACATCGGTGGCCGGGATGATTTTGATCATATGGGTCATCGGGTATATGCTGTTCGCGAATTACCAGCTGTGGCTGCCGGTGATGAGCATGAGTCTGGCCGTATTCATAGCGTATTTCAGCACATCGGTGTATCAGGCATTTACCGAGGAACGGAATAAAAAGCAGATTAAGTCCATGTTCGCCCGTTACGCGCCGCCTTCCTATGTGGACGAATTGTCAAAAGACCCTACGAAGCTCGAACTCGGCGGGGAGGAAAAGGAAATCAGCATTTTATTTTCCGATATTGAGGGATTCACGACGATTTCGGAAAATTTATCCCCGAAACAACTGATTGAACTTCTGAATGAGTATCTTGGCGCCATGACCAACGCGATCTTCCATCAGGGCGGAACGCTGGATAAGTATATCGGAGACGCTATCGTGGCCGTATTCGGCGCGCCGATGAACCTTGACAATCATGCCCTGAAAGCCTGTTCCGCCGCGGTCGAAATGCGAAAAACCCTGGACCGGATCCGCGACGGGTGGATCCAGCGCGGTTTCCCGTCCGTCAAGGCGAGGATCGGGCTCAATACAGGCCGAGTTGTTTTCGGCAACATCGGCTCGGATATACGGTATGATTATACAGGCATCGGCGATGCGATGAATCTGAGTTCCCGTCTCGAAGGCGCGAACAAACAGTACGGGACGTACTGCATGATCAGTGAGTTTACCTATGACCAGGTCAGGGATTCCGTTATCGTCCGTGATCTTGATTTCATTATTGTGAAAGGCAAAAGCAAACCGGTAAAAGTTTTTGAACTCATCGGGCTGAAAGACGAACCGCTGGCTGAAAACCGGAAACAAATGCTGGCTCATTACCAGAAGGGAATTGAATTGTACCGCCATCAGCAATGGAATGACGCAATCGTAAAATTTCAGGAGGCCCTGGAATCCGTTCCGGATGACAGTCCCTCGAAGTTATATGTACAACGGTGTCATGAATTCATTACCTCGCCTCCGGGAGCGGACTGGGACGGCACTTATCACATGACTTCAAAATAATACTTGAAAATACGCCCATAAATAAATACATTAATCTGATTTACTTTTGGTGACTCGTCCGTATATATGTTTATATTTGAAAATGATTTGATAAACAATTCGCAATATATTAAATAATAAGGAGTTATTTAAATGAAAACAAAAATAATGATCGCCGGGCTGGTTACCAGCTTTCTGATCGGACAGTTACTTATGGCGCAGGATGTCGCTTTTTTCTCTGCAGTGAAGGGAAAAGTTACAATTACCGACTCCAAAGGCAAACAGAAATCAGCCGACCTGAAAACAAAAATATTTGAAGGTGATAAAGTCGCGACCGGATCGAACGGAAGCGTTACCATCATGTTTTATACCGGTAAAGAAGTTGTTCTCGGAAACAATAAGACATACAGCGTTAAGTCCAAACAGGAAGAAAATTCTTTCCTTTCCGGACTGTACAGTTCACTTTCAGGAATGCTGTGGGGTGAAAGTTCCGGAACATCGGTCGCCGGAGCGACCCGTGCATGGGCTGGCGATGCAAACCGAATGATTACCGCAACCTATCCTTCCGAAACAAAAATCATTGAACCGGAGCCTGTTTTCAAGTGGGTCGATCACAGAAAAAACGCCGGAAATGATTATACCATTCAGATCAAGAGCGAAACCACTGATTTCAACTATGAAATAACCGTATCCGGAGTTACAGAAGTGGTATATCCAAAAACTGCTCCGAGACTGAAACAATCAGAACAGTACAAATGGACTGTCAAGGATTCGAAAGGCACTGAGAAAAGCCCCGATGTAGGTTTTTCACTGATCGGCGATGAAGACAAAACAACTATGGAAGATGACCTCAAGGAAATTCTTAAGGTTTGTAACGGCGATAACACGAATCCTCAATGGTACCTTCTGACCGCAGCCCTTTATCGTGATTATGGTCTGATGAAACAGGCGGAAAACTCAATCCTCGCTCTGATCGCACTGAAACCCAACATGGCGCAGGCCCACATCATGCTTGCGACGCTGTATAAGGAAACTGGCCGTCTGGAAGAGGCTAAAATCGCGGAGGATACAGCGAGAAAGATCACTGAATCCGAAAAAAAGTAAGTTGGCTTAAAAAGCTGTTTAAGAAGAAACACAAAAAAACCCGCCGTTGAGCGGGTTTTTTTACATGTTTTTTAGATTCACCCGTTTATCGGTTTAAAGAAAATTTAAATCTTTTATCTTGACTTCATGCTTTTTGATTGTTATATTTAATTGAAAAATTAAATAGAATTATAAAATCATTAAATTAATTTATAATGCAAGATAAACAAGAACTTAGTTCTGAACAACAAATCCTTGAAGCCGCAAAAACGGTATTTCAGAAAAAGGGATTTGACGGCGCCCGAATGTCGGATATCGCAAAGGAAGCCGGGATTAATCAGGCGTTATTGCATTATTATTACCGGAGCAAGGACAAGCTTTTTCAGGCGGTTTTCAAAATCGCTGTGCTGACTTTATTTCCAAATATCATCCGGATTTTTAATACCGAAAAACCGCTAGAATTGAAAATCGAGGAATTCATCAATAAATATTTTGATCTTCTGCTTCAATTTCCGTTCCTCCCCGGTTTTATCATGCATGAAATGTCAGCCCATCCGGAACGGATCAGGGAATTTTTTTCATCTCATCAGTTATTGCGGCCTCAAAAGCTGATACAGCAATATCAGGAAGGCGTTGCTTCAGGCAAGTTTCTTCCTACCGATCCGGAACAGTTTTTTGTCAATCTGATCGCTTTGTGCGTTTTTCCTTTCGCCGCAAAACCGATTATTCAGACCGCGCTGAGCAAATCCGATGAAGAATACAGGATTTTTCTCCAGCAGAGAAAAGTTCATTTAATGGAATTCATTTTAAACGGGATGTTAAAAAAATGAACGCATTGTTTTTTCTTTTATTTGCTGTCCTGCCGGGTGCGGACAGTCTGTCACTCGAACAATGCTATGAGGAAGCCCTGCGGATGCATCCGTATCAGGAGCAGATTCAGACACAGGAGAACATCGCCGGGTTGAAAATCAGGAATCTGAACGCGCGGTATTACCCGGAGCTGACCCTGACGGCGCAGGGAAGTTACCAGTCGCAGGTCATGGAATTATCGTTACCCTTTCCGGGATTTACCCCGCCTCAGCCCAAGAAAGATTCTTATCAGGCGTCGCTCCTCGTCAACCAGCTGATTTACGATTTCGGCCAGACGTCAAAACAAAAATCGCTGGAATCCGCGCAGAAAGATTATGACATTCAGTCGGCACGGGTGGAAATGTATAAAATCCGGCAGTCGGTGAACGACGCATATTTCGGCGTACTTAATCTGCAGCAAAGAGAAAAATCCCTGAAACTTTTGGAAGAGGACGTAACGGCGAAATACAATTTCATGAAAACCAAAGTTCTGAACGGAACCGCGCTTCCCGGCAGTCAGGACATTCTCGAAGCCGAACTGATCAAAATAAGGCAATCCCTGACAGAGAACCGGATACTTAGGAAATCATCGCTGAAGACCCTCGGGGAACTGCTGAGCCGTTCACTGGATGAAACCACACGATTGTCCATGCCCGAAGATTATTGGCGTACGGAAAAAACAAATATACGTAAACGCCCGGAATACGCAGCTTTTGAACTCTCCCGGAACCGTCTGAATCAAAGCATAAACCTGAATAACACCAAATACCTTCCGAGAATTTATGGATTTGGTCAGTTTTCATACGCCCGGCCGGGCCTTAATTATTTCAGCGAACAATTTCAGGAATATTATATTGTCGGCGTGAAGGCCAGCTGGAATTTCTGGAACTGGAACACGAACAAACGCGAAAAAGAGATTCTCCTGCATCAGCAAAAACTGATCAATGCACAGGAAAAATATTTCACGCAGAACCTGAATATCGCCGTAACCCGGTTTGAAGGGGAGATCGAAAAA
The DNA here is from genome assembly GCA_964410965.1 of uncultured Bacteroidota bacterium. Lineage (GTDB taxonomy): Bacteria > CLD3 > CLD3 > SB21 > JBBIRG01 > JBBIRG01. The sequence continues at coordinate 66,427 of CAYPIY010000006.1, forward strand.
CTGGAAGAACTGATCAAAATGGATCAGGAGATCATTTCCCTGCGGCGGAAAATCACGAAACAGGCATCCATTCAGCTGGATAACGGTGTGATCACATCTACGGAATACTTAACCGAACTGAACGCCGAACATCAGGCGGCGCTGAACATGGAAATTCATAAGATCCAGCTGATCCAGGCAAAAATCAATCACCGTACAACCACAGGAGAATGATAATGATAAACGGGAATCTGAAAAATTTATGCAAGCTTCACTTTTCGAATGCGTTCGGGCTGAAGAGGTTTTCTGGATTGAATATCATATTTATGTTAACGGTCATTGCCGGATGTTCCGGTAATAATAATAAGTCGGATGCGTACGGCAATTTCGAGGCGACGGAAATTATCGTGTCAGCGGAAGGTAATGGCAAGCTGATCGAATTTGACATCACGGAGGGTGCTGTCGTTGAGAAATCAGCGTTGGTCGGATATATTGATACGGTTCAACTGTCGCTGAAACGAGATCAACTCAAAGCGACGCGGCGAACGATCAGTTCGAAGTTTCAAAACGTCATCTCGCAGATCGATATTCTGAAAGAACAGCTGAAAATCGCCACTACAGAAAAGCAGCGCATCGAGAGCTTGTTTGCGCAAAATGCGGCTACCAAGAAGCAAGTTGATGACATTAACGGGCAGGTCAAAGTCATAGAAAAACAAATCCTGTCGATTGAGGTGCAGAACAGCGGAATAATCAGCGAAGTGCAGTCCATTGACGCGCAGCTTGAGCAGATAAACGACCAGATCCGGAAATGCATGATCATGAATCCCGTCCGGGGAACGGTCCTGAACAAGTTCGCTGAAGCCCATGAAATAACCGCGTACGGCAAGCCACTGTACAAAATCGCCGATTTAGAGACCATGTTTCTTCGTGTATATATTGACGGTGATCAGCTGCCGCATATTCATATCGGTCAGATAGTCCAGGTGCTGATCGATCAGGACAAAGACCGCAATCAGACGCTCGAAGGCGAAGTCAGCTGGATTTCTTCCAAAGCGGAATTTACGCCCAAAATCATACAGACAAAAGAGGAACGGGTCAATATGGTCTACGCCGTCAAAATCCGGATCATGAATGACGGCAGGCTCAAAATAGGAATGCCCGGTGAAATTAATTTTCTGATGCCAAAATGAAATAAACTTTATGCCCGCTGTTAGTGTTGACAATCTTTCCAGGAATTATGGTTCGGTCATAGCCATCGACCGCGTATCCTTCACAGTCAATGAAGCAGAGCTTTTCGGGTTTGTAGGGCCTGATGGTGCGGGAAAAACAACTCTTTTCAGAATCCTGACATCATTGCTTCTTCCGGACAGCGGGTCAGCGTCCGTGATCGGACTGGATGTGATCAATGATTACAAAGAACTCCGAAAAAAAATCGGATATATGCCCGGCCGGTTTTCGTTGTATCAGGACTTGAGCGTGGAGGAGAACCTGACTTTCTTTGCGACAATTTTTGGAACCACAATAGAGGAAAACTATAATCTGATACGTGATATTTATGTTCAGCTGGAACCTTTTAAAGACCGGAGAGCCGGAAAATTATCAGGCGGGATGAAACAAAAACTGGCTTTATGCTGTGCGCTGATCCATAAACCGGCCATCCTGTTTCTCGACGAGCCGACAACAGGCGTTGACGCTGTATCGAGAAAAGAATTATGGGAAATGCTGAAACGCCTTCAGAAATCCGGCATCTCGATCCTGGTGTCCACACCCTATATGGATGAGGCGGTCCTGTGCGACCGTGTGGCGCTGATCCAGAACGGGAAAATCATGGACATTGAAACCCCCGGCAAGATTATCGGCCGGTTTGATAAACCCTTGTTTGCGGTCAAATCAGCGAATACATACCGGCTTATTGAATCATTGAAATCTTTTGAATACACCCATGCGGTTTATCCGTTCGGTGAGTTTTTGCATTACATTGACCGGCGCCCGGATTTTTCACAGGAAGATCTGCTCAATTTTCTGCACGGAAAGGAAATTACGGATGCGCAAATCCTGCGGGCCGAACCGAATATTGAAGATTGTTTTATGGAACTGATGAGGCATGCGAATGGCGAAGAATGACGGATTAGTCATACAGGCCGGAAATCTGACGAAACGGTTCGGCGATTTTACGGCGGTCAAGGCGATATCCTTTGATGTGAAACGCGGGGAAATATTCGGGTTTCTCGGGGCGAACGGCGCCGGAAAAACCACGGCCATACGCATGCTGACAGGATTGCTCAGCCCGACTTCCGGATCGGCCAGTGTTGCCGGGTATGACGTGTACAGGCAGTCCGAAATGATCAAGAAAAACATCGGGTACATGAGCCAGAGGTTTTCGCTGTATGAGGATCTCACGGTTTATGAAAATATACGATTTTACGGAGGTATCTACGGTTTATCCGATAAACAAATCAGGGAAAAATCAGACCGCCTTATCGGGAAACTCGGACTGGCAAACGCGCGGAACACGTGCATCTCCTCTCTGCCGCTGGGATGGAAGCAAAAGCTTGCTTTTTCTGTCGCAGTCCTTCACGATCCGGCGATCGTGTTTCTCGACGAACCCACCGGTGGTGTCGATCCTATTACGCGGCGGCAGTTCTGGAACCTGATCTACGAAGCCGCGCATAACGGGATCACAGCATTTGTCACAACCCACTACATGGATGAAGCCGAATACTGCGACCGCGTTTCCATTATGGTCGACGGGCGCATCGACGCATTAGATTCGCCGGCCAATCTGAAACGGCAGTTTATGGCGGAAACGATGAATGAGGTATTCCTGCGTCTCGCCCGTAATCAGGCAGCGGAGAAGTTATGAAGAAGTTCATGGGATTTGTCATCAAGGAATTCCGGCACATTCTCCGCGATATACGGACCATGTTGATTCTGTTCGGGATGCCGGTCATCCAGCTCATTTTGTTCGGCTACGCCATCCGCAATGAAATCACGGATGTGAAAATCGCCGTTCTCGACCGGGCTGACGATTACATGAGCCGCGAACTGGCCGACAAACTGCTTTCATCAGATTATTTCATTTTGATAGACCGGCTGAACGACGAATCGGAAATCGAACGCGCGTTCCGGTCGGGGCGGATCAAGGAAGCGATCGTCATCGAGCCGCAGTTTACCTCACGCATTCTGCGAGAGGGAAAAGGAAACGTGCAGATCATCGCCGATGCATCCGATCCGAACATGGCGCAGATGATGATCGCTTATACATCATCCATCATTCAGGATTATCAGCTCAGTATAAGTCAGGCACGGTCGGTCCCGAAACTCGTCGTTCCTGAAATTAAAATGCTGTACAATCCGGAGATGAAGAGCGTTTTCTTTTTTGTACCGGGTATCATTGTCATTCTTCTGACGCTGATATGCGCGCTCATGACCTCGATCACCATCACCCGCGAAAAGGAATTAGGTACCATGGAAGTGCTCCTGGTTTCGCCGCTGAAACCGATTCAGATTATCACCGGCAAGGTCATTCCATACGTGTTTCTATCGCTGATCAATACAACCACCATTTTAGTCATTGCCCGGTACGTATTTGGCGTTCCTTTTGCCGGCAGCTATGTCCTGTTTTACACCGAGGCGTTATTGTTTATTGTGACGGCTCTTTCGCTTGGGATATTGATCTCAACCATCAGCAACAGTCAGCAGGTCGCGATGATGGCGTCGCTCGCGGGACTGATGCTGCCGGTGATCATGCTTTCGGGATTCGTGTTTCCTGTAACTAGCATGCCCTGGCCTCTCCAATGGTTAAGCGATATCGTCCCGGCCAAATGGTTTCTGACCATCGTCAAGGGCATTATGCTGAAGGGTGTCGGATTCGAATATCTGTGGAAAGAAACATTAATTTTAATCGGCATGACGCTGTTTCTGCTGGCACTTAGCGCGAAGAAGTTCAAAATCAGATTGCAATAATCAATCCACAGAGATCACAGAGAACACAGAGAAAAAGGAAAAAAGATGACGAATAACGAATTTTCAGAAAAAAATATAGGGTGTGCGATAACCGTACCTAAAATCTTAGGTCCGGCTTTCATGGAACCGGCTAATGAAGAATGTCTGTGTCATGAAATGTATTTAAACAATCTGAAATTTGAACGGCAAAAACCGTTGCCGCTGATTTACAAAGATGTCAGACTTGATTGCGGTTACAAAATTGAATTGCTGGTCCAAAATAAAATTATTGATGTAATTAAAACCGTTGATAAGATAAATGATGTTCATTTAGCGCAGGTATTGACATATCTCAAACTGATAAAATGTTCCGTTGGTTTGATTTTAAACATTAATGTCAGACAACCGATCAGAGGAATCAAACGGGTTATTTTATGAAATTATTCAAAAAATCTCTGTGCTCTCTGCGGGTTCCGTGGTTAAAACGAATTCCGATATGCGAACGATAAAATTCATCATTCAGAAAGAATTCATTCAGATTTTCCGTAACAGGGCGATGCTTCCGATATTATTCGTCATGCCCATCATGCAGTTGCTGATACTGTCGAACGTCGCAACTTTTGACGTGAAGAATGTCAGACTTCATCTGACCGACAAAGATCAGACCTCAACCTCCCGCGCTTTGGCGGATAAATTCACCCGTTCCGGATATTTTATATTGATTGATCAGGATTACTCAGGCACCCATTACGAGGATCCTCTAAGACGGAATGAAGCGAACATGGTCATGCAGATTCCGCGCGGCTTTGAAGTAGACCTTGAGACATCCGGCATCTCGCAAGTTCAGTTCATCATCAACGCGGAGGACGGCAGCGCGGCGGGAATCATCAATTCGTATGCGATGATGATTGTCAACGCGTTTATCAGTGAAATCAATAAGACTAAAGGTATTACAGGACTTTCCAATACGATTGATATACATACTTCCTTCTGGTTTAATCCGGAGCTTGACTATAAAACCTACATGATTCCGGGCATTCTCGCCATTCTGGTAACGATGATCGGCGTGTTTTTGTCAGGTATGAATATTGTCCGGGAAAAAGAAATAGGAACCATTGAACAGTTGAATGTATCTCCGATACGGAAATACCAGTTCATCATCGGGAAACTGCTTCCGTTCTGGATCATCGGATTATTTGAGCTCGCGTTCGGGCTGTTCATCGCGAAACTGGTCTTTGATATACCGGTTGCCGGAAGCCTGACGCTGGTATTCGCCATGGCGGCGGTTTTTCTTCTTGCGGTTCTCGGAATCGGATTGTTTATTTCCACGATAACGGAGACTCAGCAGCAGGCGATGTTCATCGCGTGGTTTTTTATGGTTATATTTATATTGATGGGCGGTCTGTTCACGCCGATCGAGAGTATGCCTCAATGGGCTCAGAAGATTTCGCTGTTCAATCCGGTCGCGCATTTTATGAAAATCCTCAGAGCGGTGCTGATAAAAGGTTCTGGTTTTTATGATGTCATACCGCAGGCCGGCGCACTGATGGCGTTTGCGGTGACGTCGTTGTCGCTTGCCGTGATGCGGTACCGTAAGGTGAGCGAGTAAGATTTCTCATCGGATGACAAAATAATTAACCGCAGAGGACGCGGAGACCGCAAAGGTGTTAATGCTTTTTCATGCGAAACATGCTGAGCAACCGAAATAAACATTTCCAGCGGTATTCTTTTAGTGTAATTTGCGTTTTTTGCGGAAAAAAGAGTTGCATATGAATACAAAAATCATTCTTCGCCATGTCGCCGGTTTTACCGCCGGCGGGCTTTTATTTTACGGGATCATACCATTCATTTTTTATATCATTTCCCGTATATCCGTCATTCAATTGCTGGCGTTGCCGGATCAGTTGTGGATGGATGCGCTCTGGATTGTTCTTGCGTTGATCGGAATATTTTTCGCGCTCTCGTCCAATATCATGCTGGTCACGATCGGCAAAGGCGGCCCGACGGAGGGATTAGGAATCGCCATCAGCCCGAAAACAAAGCATATCGTGACTAAAGGCGTTTACCGATACACGCGCAATCCGATGGTGTTCGGAACTATTCTGAATTACCTGGCTTTTGCGATATACCTGGAATCAGGCGGACTGATTATTTTTATATTTCTGCTGTTGCCGCTGTTCCTGTTGTATCTGAAGAAATCCGAGGAAAAAAGAATGGTGAGGGACTTCCGGGAGGAATATTTAACCTACAAAAAACGGGTGTCGTTCTTTTTTCCATGGTTTCGTGGCAAGTTTTGATTGCGATATCGCCAAGAATCAGTTATGCCAATAAGATACTTTTGTGAAGCGGACGATGCAGGATTCGTTTAGGACCTAAAGAAAAATCTGTATCCCCTCAAATATACAATCATGAGTGGCGGTTTATTTCAACGATGATGAGCAACTGAACAATGACGTCAGAGAATTTGTAACATCATTAGTTTTTTACAGACCTTCGGTAAAAAGAAACTGCCCTTTATTTCTTCAGATACTCATGGATTGCGGCGGCTGCTTTTCGTCCCGCCCCCATAGCCAGAATGACCGTCGCTCCGCCAGAGACAATATCACCGCCAGCGAAGACACCTTTTTTGGATGTTTCCATGGTGTCTTCATTTACAACGATATTTCCCCATTTATTGAAACTCATGTCCGGGGTTGTTTGGCGGATTATCGGATTGGAGCCGTTTCCAATGGCTATCACGGCGACATCGATATCAAGAGTAAACTCCGAATCTTTGACCGGTACAGGTCTGCGCCGCCCGCTAGCGTCCGGTTCTCCCAGCTCCATTTTCTGCAGACGGACACTTTTCAGCCATCCGTTTTCATCTCCCAGAAATTCAACCGGATTGGCGAGTGTCATGAATTGAATCCGTTCTTCCTTCGCATGGTGGACTTCTTCTTTTCGGGCGGGCATTTCATCTTCTGACCGCCGGTAAATGATGTAAGCGTTACTGGCGCCAAGGCGTTTGGAGGTTCTCACGGCATCCATAGCGGTGTTACCCCCGCCGAATACGGCTACATTGCGGCCTTGAATATGAAAAATGGGCGTATCATATTCTGGAAATTTATAGGCTTTCATCAGATTAACGCGGGTCAGAAATTCGTTAGATGAATATATGCCATTCAGATTTTCCCCCGGGATATTGAGAAAGTAAGGGAGTCCGGCACCGACGGCAATAAAAACAGCGTCGAAACCGTTTTGCAGGAGTTCGTCAACCGTGTCCGTCATGCCGATCACGGCATTCGTTTCAAATTTTACTCCGAGTTTCGCGAGAGAATCGATTTCGGCCTTGACGATCGCCTTCGGGAGCCGGAATTCCGGTATGCCGTAAATCAGTACGCCTCCGAGTTCATGAAGAGCCTCAAACACTACTATTTCGTGGCCCATTTGCACAAGATCACCCGCGCAGCTAAGACCCGCAGGGCCGCTGCCGATAATGGCGACTTTTTTTCCGGTTGGTGGCTGCACGGAAGGAATCCGGATACCGACAGTCTGCCGCTCAAAATCGGCGACAAACCGCTCAAGCCGGCCGATCGCCACCGATTCTCCTTTTCCGGTCAGTACGCACTTGGCTTCGCACTGTTCTTCCTGGGGACATACACGGCCGCAGATCGCCGGAAGGGCATTGTCTTCCTTGATTTTCGCTGCGGCGGCAAGATAATCGCCTTCAGTGATCAGCTGAATAAAATCCCTTATTTTTACGCTGACAGGACAGCCCTCGACACATTTGGGTTTAGGGCACTGCAGGCAGCGCAAGGCTTCCAGTTTAGCCATTTCCTCGGTGTAACCGAGATTTACTTCCTTGAAATTCTTATTCCGGACTTCCGCCTCCTGTTCAGGAATGGGCTGGCGCGGGATTTTCATTCGTTCTGCCTTGGACAATTCGGCCATGTAAAACTCCTTGATGCTTTAATCCGCGGTTCCGGGATTCATATCAGACTTTTTGAATTGCTTCCTCAAGATGACACTGATGCTGTTCAAGCGAAGTTGCTTCTTCACTTCGGTAGGTCTTGTTCCGGCTTTCAAGAATTTTAAAATCTACCTGATGGGCGTCAAATTCCGGACCGTCCACGCAGACGAAAACGGTTTTATTGTCAACAGTCGCGCGGCAACCGCCGCACATGCCCGTACCGTCTACCATGATCGGATTCAGGCTGACTACCGTTCTGATATGGTGCGGCCTCGTCGTTTCGGCTACGGCGCGCATCATCGGTATCGGGCCGATTGCGAGAACGAAATCCAGTTTTCGTCCCGAATCAATCAGATCCTGAAGTTTTTGCGTTACAAAACCTTTGTAACCATAACTGCCGTCATCGGTCGTGGGATAGACTTCATCGCACACCGCGCGCATTTCGTTTTCCAGAATGACGAATTCTTTTGTCCGTCCTCCGATGATGGATATCGTGTGATTGCCAGCATTTTTCAGTGCAACCGCCGTCGGATAGGCAATTGCCGTTCCCACACCTCCGCCGATGCTGACCGCGGTTCCGAAATTCTCGATATGCGAAGGTTTTCCAAGCGGTCCGACTACATCATGAATGAAATCTCCGCTTTTAAGGTCGTTAAGTGCCTTTGTCGTTTTTCCGATACCCTGAACAATGATCGTGATGGTTCCTTTTCCAGTATCCGAATCTGCGATGGTCAGCGGCACTCTTTCGCCATGATCACTGATGCGTATGATGACGAATTGTCCGGCTTTGCGTTTCAGCGCGATTTTAGGAGCATCAATAATGAATCGCTTGATGTTCGGAGCGAGAAAACGGGCGTCACGGATTAAATACATGAGTCTTATTTCCTGAAGTAATGTTTTCCGTTATCAAATGGATAATAACGGTATGAATAAAACGGTTAATTGTATGAAAAAAAAAATTATTCATCAATCTATTTTATGATTTACGTCATAATTATTGATAATTTGTGAAGTCAGGCACAAAATCAAATAAATAGCGAAAAGTAAATATTATCTTGATTTTAAAAATATCGCCTTTTATATTAAGCGCCTTTTAGATATACGAGTTATAAAACAGGATTTCGATTATGAATTTTGATTTAAATTTACAGGAGGTTAACCCGTAATGATTAAGAATAAGAATGTCAGAGTCGCGATAATATTAATTTGCGCCGCTTTATCGCTGTACGCACTCTGGCCGACCTTTAAATTTTATTCCCTGTCCGATACTGAAAAGCAGGAATACAACAAAACAGCCGAAGGGGCGAAATCCCTTGCGGATCTGCAGGTGAAGTCGATCAATCTCGGCCTTGATCTCAAAGGCGGCATCCGGCTTGTTTATGAAGCCGACCTTGTCACGCTTTATGATAAACTGACGAAATCCAAAGACGCGAAATATAATTCAGTTTTTGAGAAAGCCGCGGAAGCCTATCGTAAAGAACCGGAAGGTAATTTCGCGGTTATTCTGCAGAAACATTTTGCCGACGAGAATGTTCCCATGATCAATTACTGGGGAGAAAAATATAAGGATAATGATGGTGTCGTCAAATATCTGACCGAAGAGGGCGTCAACGCGATTGACCGCGCATCGCAGATTATCCGAAACCGAGTTGACCAGTTTGGTGTCAGCGAGCCATCCATTCAGAAACTGGGTGATAACCGCATCATTGTTGAGTTACCGGGTCTGGAAGATCCTAAGCAGGCGAAAAACCTGATCCAGCAGACGGCGTTACTAGAATTCAAACTGGTCCGTGACCCGCAGGACGCCTCAACGGCGTTTGAGCGTATTGACAAATATCTTGTGAAAACCGATACTTCGCGCACTTTGTCAGCCGGCGTTAAGGATACGGTGTCGAAAAAATCAGCGGACAGCACAAAAGAAGAAGTATCCGGTCTCAAGGCGGAGCTTGCCAAATCAACCTCTGACAGCGGGACAACCGATACGACGGGCGCCGCGACCCTGGCCGATCGTCCGTTTACGAAACACCTGATCGGTCAACAGATCGGACAAACGCATTATGATTTCTATATCGCCGAAAAAGACCTGGATTATATCCGATTGGTTTTATTTTATAAATTTGGCGACCAGTTTAAACTGAAACCCGGCATACAGGAAGCGATCGGGGAGAACAATGACATTCATTTCAGCACCAAGCCCATACAGCCTGGATTTTACGCTATTTATGTTGTTAAGAAACAGGCAGAACTTGCCGGCGCGGTTATTACCGAGGCGAAACAGGATATTTATCAGGGGATGGATCCGGGAATGTCCGGCCGTCCGATCGTTACTCTCAAAATGACCGATGAAGGCTCGAAAAAATGGGCGATCGTCACCGGTGCGAATGTCGGTAAGCGCATAGCGATTGTGCTCGATAACAAAATCCAGTCCGCTCCGAACATCCAGGAAAAGATTTCAGGAGGCAACACTCAAATCACCGGCATGGACAATATGGAAGAAGCCAAGGCGCTCGCGATTGCATTGCGCGCCGGTTCGCTGCCCGCTCCGCTGAAAGTCATGGAAGAACGTTCCATCGGGCCTTCCCTCGGACAGGATTCAATCGATAAAGGAAAATTTTCAGGTTATATCGCCGTCATCCTTGTCGCGCTGGTCATGATCATTTATTACCGGCTGGCCGGGACAATGGCGGATGTCGCTCTTTTATTTAACCTCCTGTTCCTGATGGGCGTCCTGACAGGATTCGGATTCACGCTGACCCTTCCCGGTATCGCCGGCATCGTCCTGACGCTGGGTATGGCTGTAGATGCTAATGTTCTTGTGTATGAGCGTATCCGGGAGGAAATCAGGCTTGGTAAAACCGTCCGTGCCGCAATCGACGCCGGTTTTTCGAGGGCCTTTGTAACCATTTTCGATGCGAACTTAACTACCTTCGGAACGGGACTCGTGCTGTATCAGTTCGGAACCGGCCCGATCAAGGGATTCGCGCTGACACTGATGATCGGTATCATAACCACCATCTTCACCGCCGTGTTTGTCACGCGCATTTTCCTTGACCTCGTGTACGACCGGCAGAGTGTGGAACAGCAATTGAGCATCGGCATTTCGTATGATGCCGGCAATAAGAAATAAAAGGAAATTTTTGATTCAATATAGATGTAAAATTTAGGAGTTTGGTCAATGGAATTATTTAAGAATTCAAATATACCTTTCGTGCCGAATCGGTTCAAAGCCTATATGTTTTCAGGCATTCTGATTATCGCAAGTGTGATATTATTTACCTTTATCGGCCTGAATTACGGTGTGGATTTTGTGGGTGGCACTTCGATTGAAGTTCGTTTCAAGGAAACCGTGGAACTCGAAAAAGTCCGATCGATTGTATCCGGCAAGTTCGTTGCCGATCGCGTACAGAATTTCGGATCGCCGAATGACATTCTTATTCACGTCCTGGAGCAGCGAGATGGTATCGATAAGGAAATCGTAAGTCTTCTCGAAAAAAACCTGCAGAATAATCCTGTTGAATTGCGATCGGTCAGCCAGGTAGGGCCAAAAATTGGAAGCGAACTGAAAACTTCGGCTATCTGGGCGACGATCTGGGGTTTGATCTTCATTGTTATTTATCTTGCCATCCGCTTCCAGTGGAAATGGGGTGTCGCGGCGGTAGTCGCCCTTGCGCACGATGTCGTGATTACCATTGGACTTTTTGTCGCTCTTCAACTGGAATTTTCATTAGCCGCTGTTGCGGCGATCCTTACCATCGTCGGATATTCGGTAAATGATACGATCATCGTTTTTGACCGTATTCGTGAAAATGTGCGACTGCTGAAGCGCGGAACAACTTTTGAAGACGTCATCAACCAGAGCATTAACCAGACCCTGAGCCGTACCGTTATGACATCGGCGTTAACACTGTTCTCCGTTCTCGCGCTTCTCATCTTCGGAGGCGAGGTCCTCCGTGTTTTCGCGTGGGCTCTGCTGACCGGTATCATCATTGGAACCTATTCATCGATCTATGTTGCCAGCCCGATCCTGATTGAATGGAAAGCCGGCGAAGATATTAAAGCGAAAATGAAATAACCCATTAACCCCAGGTTGTTTTATGGAATTTCACATTCAGGAACTGAAGTCTGTAAGCGTCATCTCACTCGACGGAAAAATTCTGGGCGGGGCTGACGCATCACAACTGAACGATATCGTTCATAAGCTGATCAGGGAAAACAAAAAAAAGTTTGTGATTGACCTGAAAGCCGTTGACCTTATCAACAGTTCGGGGCTTGGAATCCTGATCAGCAACCTTACGAATGTGAAAAATTCCGGGGGAGATCTCCGGCTGGCGCAGGTAACCGAAAAAGTCAGACAAATCCTGCAGATCACAAAACTTCTGACGGTATTCAAACTCTATTCTTCGGTGGATGATGCCGTGAATAGTTTTTCCTGAACAATAGTTTTGACTGTGATTACATGCCCAAAATCGTTATGGATTTTGGGTTGTTTTTTTACAAAACACATTAAAAAGAGATTGTTATGCCGGTAAGGGTCATTGTGGGCGGACAGTGGGGAGATGAGGGAAAAGGCAAGATTGTTGATATTCTGTCTTCGGATGCGGATATCGTGGCGAGGTATCAGGGCGGAGCCAATGCGGGTCATACCATTTGCCGCGGGAACAAAAAATACGTCCTGCACCTGATTCCTTCGGGGATTCTCCATCCCGGCGTCATATGCATTATCGGGAATGGGGTGGTGCTTGACCCAGTCGAATTGTTTAAGGAAATTGAAGCGCTTGAAACCCTCGGAATAGATGTCCGGGAAAGATTGCTCATTAGTCCGCATGTGCATATCGTCATGCCATATCATAAAGTTCTGGATCAGATTAAAGAAGATGCACTGGGGAGTTCACAGATCGGAACGACAAAACGGGGTATCGGCCCGGCATATCTTGACAAGATCGACAGGAAAGGCATCCGTCTGATCGATCTCATGGATTCCTCCGTCGTCAAAGAAAAATTAAAACAAAATCTTGACGACAAAGCGATATTACTGAAAAACAGCAACGAAACATTAGATTTTAATATTCTGATTCAGCTGGTGAGTGATTGGGGGAAAAAATTAAAACCTTTCATGAAAGATACGGTGTCTTTTTTGTATACAGGGATTCGATCCGGAAAACAGGTATTGCTTGAAGGCGCGCAGGGTACGCTCCTGGACATCGATCACGGCTCCTATCCTTTCGTGACTTCATCCAGCGCCACCAGTGGCGGAGCGTGTACAGGGCTCGGTGTCGGACCCGGCTGTATTGATAATGTCATGGGGATTGTCAAAGCTTATACCACAAGAGTCGGGAACGGACCTTTTCCGACCGAACTTGATCGGGCGACGGGTCAGAAAATTCGTGAAATCGGATCTGAATTCGGCGCAACAACAGGGAGACCCCGGCGTTGCGGATGGCTCGATCTCGTTCAGCTTAAAAATGCAACGATGATCAACGGTTTAACCGAGCTGGCGATCACCAAACTGGACGTGCTCGACTCTTTCGATGAGATTCAAGTTTGTGTATCCTATCACCGCGAAGGGTCAATAGCCGATGAATGCATCACAGACGCTAACTGGCTGAGCAAAGTGACGCCTGAATATAAATCATTCAAAGGATGGAAAACCCATACGTCAACGTGTAAAACTATTGATGAGTTGCCAGGCGAAACACGAGCTTACCTTGATTTCATCGAACAATTTCTGAATGGTCCGAAAATAAAAATTGTTTCCGTCGGTCCGGAAAGCGAACAGACGATCATGGTACAATAACCGGGATCATAAATATGAACGATATCAAATTTGAACCGGTCATGGGCATTGAAGTTCATTGCCAATTACTGACGCAAACCAAGGCTTTTTGTTCCTGCAGCACCAAATACGGGGCGATGCCGAATACACAGACATGTCCGGTATGCCTTGCTCTGCCCGGGGCGCTGCCGGTACTTAACAAAAGGGTAGTGGAATTCGCCATTCGCATGGGTTTAGCGACGCATTGCACCATAGCTGCCGAATCCGTATTTGCCCGGAAAAATTATTTTTATCCGGATCTTCCGAAGGGTTACCAGATCTCGCAATATGATCTGCCCCTTTGCGAAAACGGATGGATCGAGATCGATACCGGAGATTGCAGGAAAAAGATAGGGATCACGAGAATACATCTGGAGGAAGACGCAGGAAAATCCCTTCATGATGAAGCCGTCACGGGCGGAGAGGGAACATACATCGATCTTAACCGTTGCGGAGCGCCGCTGATCGAAATTGTTTCCGAACCTGATTTCAGGACTCCTCAGGAAGTTACCGCGTATCTGATGAAAATCCGGCAACTGGTTCAGTATCTTGAAATCTGCAACGGCAATATGGAAGAAGGAAGCCTGAGGTGTGACGCGAATATTTCAGTGCGTCCTGAAGGACGTAAGGAGTTCGGAGTTAAAACAGAACTGAAAAATATGAATTCGTTTAAAGCTGTGGAACGTGCTCTGAATTTCGAAATTGAGCGGCAAACGTCTTTGATTCTGAACGGCGGTACGGTGGTTCAGCAAACATTGCTCTGGGACGATAATCTTGGTGAATCAAGAGCCATGCGGACAAAGGAAGAAGCGCATGATTACCGGTATTTCCCCGAACCGGATCTTGTACCTCTGAAAGTCGAAAAGGAATGGGTTCAATCCATCGCCGATTCGATGACGGAACTACCCCAGGCCAGGCAGGAAAGGTTGATCAGTCAGTACGGTATTCCGAAGTACGACGCTGAAATTCTGACCCTTACGAAAATGATGGCCGATTATTATGAAGAGACCATGAAATACTGTTCGGACGGCAAACTGGCCAGTAATTTCATCATGAGCGAGATGATGGCCGTTTTGAAAGAACGAAAACAGGAAGCGGACGAATTTACTGTAAAACCGAAGCAAACAGGCGATCTCCTTGAGATAGTTGTCAGAGGCGTCATCAACGGAAAAATAGCAAAAACTGTTTTTGAAGAAATGCACAAAACGGGAAAAGACGCGAAACAAGTCGTTGAGGAGCAGGGTTTGCTTCAGATCACAGACGGGAACGAAATTGAAAAAGTGATCGGTCAGATGCTCGAACAGAACCAGAAACAGGTTGCGGAATACCTTTCGGGAAAAGAGGCGGTGTTCGGGCATTTTGTGGGTCAGGTTATGAAATTATCCGGAGGGAAAGCCAATCCCAAACTGACGAATGACCTGTTACGGGAGAAACTGAATAAGTTAAAAGAAAAAAAATAATACTTGCGGCTTAAATATAGTTTTTTATATTCTGCACCGCATTTCGGAGAGATGCATGAGTGGTTTAAATGGCACGCCTGGAGAGCGTGTGTACGCCAAAAGTGTACCGTGAGTTCGAATCTCACTCTCTCCGCAGAAAAAACCGGTGAAGTATCACCGGTTTTTTTACTTTTCCAAAGACTCTGATTGAGATTTAGTGAGGGAAAATGAATCAACGAATTTTATTCAAAATGAAACACATAATGTATTTCTTCCTGCCCTGAATCATATCCGCTGACAACGTCGTGACGGACATTTTTAAGGCCGAACAGTTCCAGCGCTTTTTTTACGAAACTCATTGTGGTGTATTCAAAATATATATGCGGCGTTGCAATGCCCTTGATTTTCACGATGATCGATTTTTCCTGAATGACACCGTACATTTTTCCTTCAGTGTAATACGTTGACCAGACCATTGGCATCGTCTGTTCGATAAATGAATTCAGGTTTTTGCTTGTCATAAATACTTTATAAGGGCCTTCTGTCAAAGCCCAGGCCGCGGAATGCTCACCGATGACCCAGTATGTCTTCGGGTCGTTTCCATAAAATGTTTTAATCATCTCTTCATTCAGGAAAAGAAACGATTTGATAGGAATTAATGACACCGGAGCGGGCTCGGTATTGTAATACCCATCCTTTTTTTTCAGTTCATTGAAAAATTGATCCCATTTATCCTTGCCGAACGTATTGACGATCTGGCTTTTCCGCGTAATAAAAGCTGTTCCTTTGACATTCATATTCACTCCGGCGTTAGTTTGAAAAAATTGATAATGTATTCACAAAAGATAATAAAAAATGTTCACCCGCATATCGGACAGTTTTTGTTTTTTTCTATTTCAGAATAATGGAAACACCCGCGTTCCATATCAATCAGCAGTATCTTATCATAATGAGTTTTTCCGATCCCTGTTAGAATTTTGATGGTTTCAACCGCCTGTATGGAACCAACCATCCCGGGAAGCGCGCCAAACACCGGAATAGGATTGCTTGATGGATTTTCGGCGTATAAACATCCGAAACACGGCCCTTTCCGCGAATCGAATACCGCCATGGTTCCCAGGAAATCGGATACGGCGCCGTGAATCATGGGTTTTCCGAACTTGTGAGCCATACGCGCCATGACAACCCGTGTTTCATAATTATCCACACAGTCGACGAGTACATCAATATCCTTCATGAAACGGTCTGCCGTATTTTCCGAAAACCGCTCATGCACGGGGATCAGGCGGATATGCGGATTAGCTGCTGATAGTTTATTGACCGCGATTTCCAGTTTGGATTCTCCGATATCGGATTCAGTATAGAATAACTGACGGTTGAGATTGGATTCATTGACGGTATCTGATTCAATGATAATCAGATTTCCGACGCCCGCCGCAGATAAATATGATAAGAGCGGAAATCCAAGCCCTCCCGCGCCGACGACCAGGACACGAGCGCCGGAGAGCTTCTTCTGACCTGATTCTCCCCAGCCGGGGATGATGAGTTGTCGTTGATAGCGTTCAAACATATTAAAATTACTCCGCCACGAAGGCACGAAGGCACAAACAAATAACATTATTACAAAATATATTCATGCACATCTCATAGCGATTAAAATGGTCGCATTGAGTAGTCACAACTTGTTGGGACGTTGAGTAAAAGCAATTATATCGCGCATCATTCATCAGAATAGAAATAATTAATCAGCCTCCTTGCACCGGCGGACGCAGCGTAATAACATCGCCCTCTTTAGGTTGATAACTCATCGGAATGATTTTTCCTTCTAATAACGCCATGGAAACCAGCGACGGTTTGATGTGAATCTGCGCGAGCGTCTCAATGACCGATTGTCCTTCAGCGATTTCAACTTTGCGAGTGAATTCGTCCACATCCGGATTGAGATAGGATTTCAGCAATCCGCCCGCCTTGAAATATATTATCATCAGAATGCTTTCGGCTTGTATCGCTCACCGCGTACCGGCGGCAGATCGGTCATCAGCTTGCCGATCATTCCGGCTTTCTCAAGATTCGCCGCGACAGTGTGTAATCCCAGGTCCTTCAAAACTTCCTTTGATGGATTGCCGTCTTTTCCCCAGCCGCGCGACATGTAGTATTCATCGAGCATGAATTCAATCTGCTCTTTCGTGACAATCGCGCCTTTGCCAGGTCCTGAAGGTACGGCTTCCTCATAAAATCTAGCGTTGGGATAATCGAAACTGCGTCCGGATGTGCTGACATGTGCGTTGCGTTCCAGGAAATGCGCGCGGTTCAGGTTCCAGATGCGTTCGGAGATGATCATCGCTTCGGCAAGATTGAAATCATTCCAACCTGTGGCCATTACAATCGCGTCGATATGCTCTTCCGGTGTGACATCCACTTCGCCCCAGAACAGGCGGCAGCAGGACACGGTATCGAAGAACGGCCGTATGTGCTGCAAATAGACGACAACCTTTGCTTTGCCCTTGACGACGTCCCGTCCCATGTCATCGTCCATGGTGATCGTCCATGCGCGGTTATGATGCGCTCCGATGTCGGCGGTCATGTAGGCGAGCAGCATCGCCGGGGCGTACCGTCCGTCATAACCGCTCATGCCCTGTCCTTTGACCTGAACGGCGAATTTTTCCGAACCTCCGCCGATTTTTTGTGAAGCAGGAACAAGGCCCTCGGCGAACCACGCGCCAATGCCGCGGCGGTAAACGATCATATTCATGAAATGTTCAAAGTCATGCACATTTCCCCAGCGGAGTTCGTGCCCTTCAAGCTGTTCCTTTGTGATCAGCCCTTTTTCATAACATTCCATGCCGAACGCCACAAGCCCGCCGCCGGACATCGAATCCATGCCGAGATTGTCGCAGACCCAGTTGTTGTAAGCGACTTCATCGATGCGATCGAATCCGCAATTGCCTCCGCACAGGGCGTTGGTCTCGTACTCCGGGCCTTCGACGAATACCGGGGGTTTGTCGGGTAAAGTGACTTTGGAGTATTTTCCGCAGTTCATCCAGCACCCGAAACACGCTTTATGGGAAACGAGAAGTTTTTCGACGAGCTCAGGGCCGTCCAGTTTCTCGTTGTTTTCCATGTACGTGGTCTGGAAATTCTTGGTGGGGTATACGCCGTTATTATTCGACCAGCTGACAAACATCGCCGTTCCGTATTTCTGCCACGGTTCCATGTTCGGATGAACGCTTGTCCGCTTGATGATCGCGAGATTCACTTCTTTGGTTTTCTTCAGGTCGTGCACCTGAAGGGATTTCGTTCCGCGCACGGCGATGGCTTTGATGTTTTTGGATCCCATGACGGCGCCGATGCCGCATCGTCCGGCCTGACGGCCGTAATCATGCGTGATGCAGGCGCAGGTGACGAGGTTCTCACCGGCCGGCCCGATCGTCACGATCTCGAAATCCTCGCCGAGATTGTCTTTCAACATTTTTTCCGCATCCATGGAGCCCTTGCCCCAGTATGCCGAAGCGTCACGGATTTCGATTTTATCATCATCAATGCAGATATATGACGGCTTGTCCGCCTTTCCCTTGACGATTAACAGATCGATACCTGCGAATTTGAGTTCCGGGCCGAAATGACCGCCGACCGTGGAATCGCCATGCCCGTTGGAAATAGGGGATACCGCGCCGAAACAGCATTTACTGCCCGAAGGCGCGAAATGGCCCGATAATACGCCCGGACTGACCACGAGAAGATTGTCAGGGTCGAAGGCCTGAACATTCCGCGGCACTTCATCATAAAGAATTTTACAGATAAATCCGCGTCCGCCGAGCCACTGCCGGGCAAACTCAGGACTGATCGGTTTCTTCGAGACTGATTTATCGCTTAGATTAATGCGGACTTCATGACCGCCGAATCCGTATAACATATGATCCTCCGGTTAAGAAACTTTGACAATAGCGCCCGTGTTGCACACTTCGGTGCACATAAAGCAGAAATCGCATTTGTAAGGAATCCCGCCTTTCCATGTCATCATCACGTTTTCGGGACATGCGTCGATGCATGCTCCGCACTCGGTGCATAACTCCTCGACGACATGCAGGGCGCCGGACTCATTTTTTATAATAGCTTCGGTGGGGCAGGTGTCCGCGCAGATGCCGCATTCCGTGCATACAACGGGATTATATGTGCCCGGTTCAGGGAATTTCGCTTCTATGCGGAGTCGTGCCTTTTTGGGATTGACTTCATGAAATTTTTCGATCGTGCATACCTGTACACATAAACGGCATCCGGTACAGTGCTGGGGAGTTACTTTAATCTGCATAAAAACCTTTTACATAGAACTTGGAATTGTAATACTGATAAGACCTGAAAACGGGTCAATTTTAATGGAAAAACGGATGGAATGCAAGGAAAAAGGGAACCCGCGTATTAATCTCCACAGGGTTCTTTGGATATGTTATATTCGTATTTATAAGGTTGACCTTCTTCGATGCCCTCAAGAATAACGGTTATTTCTCCGGGTGAAATCAGCCTGTAAATAATTTTCTGCGGAAAATCATGCGCGGGATTTTCAAACCATACTTCGCGGTTCTTGTAATATGTCATCGTGAATGCGGTTTCTTTCTTCGCTGAAGGCATGGCAATATATTTTACTGTACCGGATTTGTCCTGTATGATACGCAGAAACTCAAATGAGGCGTTAAATCCCGTGTCGGTGTTCCGGCTCATGCCGACCATCAGTTTGTTTAAAGGCCCCATCCATTGCTCTTCGGTTTCAGAACCCTCGGTCATGTGTTTCCAGTAACCGGCCATCCAGCGCAGTGAATCGATAGGGGCCGGGCTTTTCTGGGCGTAAAGCGGGACATTAAATATAGACAAAAGGAGAAGGGTGAAAATGTAACGGAACATAGTTGCACTCCTTTCTTTTCAGACTTATTCAATAAGGATATCTTTATTTAAATCAGAATTGTTCTTCAATTGATGGTATTCGATGAAGCATTGCTTTCCACCGAATAATTGAAATGTCTCATTAATTTCGATAAAACTTTCTTTTTCGGCTGAAAAGATTGCGTATGAAGAACCATGATAATTTTCAAACGACTTCGTGATTCCGTGATACAAGGGGTTAAGGTGGATGTAACGGAAAAGTTCCATGAAATGGGTCTGTTTTCTGACGGGTCTTCTCCGGAAGGGTCTCTGAAACAGACTGCCCACCCGTTTCTCCTGCTTGTTTACAGCCTTAGCATAACTGACAAACAAACGCCGGAACTGTTCACTGATGACTGAGGACGGATCAGACATGACATTTTTCAGATAAATGTCATGTCTGTCAGAAACGCAGGCCAGTTCATGTTCTTCCTTGACCCGCACCATAAGATGAAAATGATTCGGAAGCAGGCAGTACGCGAAAGTATCAAGATAAGGCGAAAGATAAAAAATGTACTTATTCATAAAGTACAGATAGTTTTCGTGTTTGAAAAATATGTTTGCCCGGTTGATTCCGCGGTTGAAAATGTGATACATTTGACCGGGAACAAGAGGAGTTGTAATATCTTCAGTGGCAGGCATAGATCAACAGATCAAGATGATTTTAAATCATTCAATCAAAAATTGTGAAGATATGAAAGACTGTCACAAGACGAGGTTCAGTTAAACCAAGTGAATTTACTGAAAATCCCTCAGCGTCTCGTGAATGCCTTTGAGCATCTCGAACCAGAAATTCAGGCCGGCTTCCTTTTTATTAGCTTCGAATTCGGCGATCCAGCGGTCAAGTTCCGGGCTTTCGACTTTGTCGATTTCCTTTACACGCTTAAGGAATGTGTATACGTAATCGAAATTCCGTTCCGATTCCCAGAACACCGAAGCGTTTCGGCTGTTGATACGGCTCGCGGTGACGGAAATCGTTTTCAGGAACTGCTCTTTCAGCCCGAACAATGTGCCGATGATGTCAGGCACCATTTCTTCGGCCCAACCGCGGTGGAACCGGCAGATGCCGCAGTTATCGAGGAAAAATTCCTTCTTCATCCGGTCGGCGCATTTCTTGCCGAGTTCGCGGGGCGTGATGAAATCGTTTCCGTAGTGCATGTAATATTTGCCCATGATGGCCATTGGCGCGAGTACGCCCGGCGTCCAGTACTGGTTCGGCACCATCCACCCAAGACGACCAAACGCGGTGAACACAAATTTGTCGATGATCTTGACGCCTTTGTCTTTGTGCACTCGCCTTGCCCATTTTCGGACACCCGATGATAAGTCCACGATGCCCCGTTTCTGAATGATAGAGTCTATGAGTTCAATGCCCAGGTCGGCGTTGTTCATTGAATCCTTCACAGGATCGAAATTCTCGATATTGAATTTGGGCATGCGCGTGACACCCAGATCCTCCTTAGTCAGCATACCTTCGTCCAGAAGTTCCATCATCCACGCCAGAACTCCGCCGAGGCTGATGCCGTCAAATCCGTTGGTATCGCAGTAATGGTTAAGTTTTTCCGCCGCGCGCTGGTCGAATATTCCCGACAAGGGTCCCATTGTCTGATACGGTTCGTAGTCTTTTTTGAATTCGTCGTTCATTTTCTTGCATACGGCCGCGCATGGCTCTCCGCAGTGCGCCTGCTGTTTCTTCTCGATCGTTTCCTCGTTGAACTGCTTTAGATAATGATTCAGGATGTATTTCTCGTGCACCGACAGGCGTTGATCTTCGGTCTCATAAATTGATTTGTAATTGAACGTGATGATGCGTCCTTTCAGCGTGGCATAATTTACGCCGAACGTGCCGCCCGTGCCGACTTTCGGGTCATAGCGGTATTTGGTTGTGCTTTCAAAATCCTTCGCAGCGAGTTTCTGGTTGAATTTCTGCTGGAACCATTCATCGGCGACTTTACGGTCCCGGAAGTCCTCGTCCACAAACGTCCCTCCGTAGATGACGGCCACAATGCCATGCCGCTGAACCATCTGGGAACCGAGTCCGCCCCGTCCCGCCCAGGTATCGATGTAGGTGATCTTCTTTTTATTGATCGGAGCGGAGGCGATTGCCCCGAAATCGGTGTACATTGCGGACGGACCGGTTACGAGTATCCGGGGATCGTTTTCATAGCGATGGCCGAATTGTTCATATACATAATCCATCATGCTGTACACACCGCCTCGTCCTGATGACCAGATCGCTTTCGCGTCCACCGGCCGTACCTCGACTTCGATTTCCTCGCCATGCTGCCGGTTGAGGTAAAGAACAGAGGGCAGCGCCGCTTTTCGGATGATGCTCGCCATGTTGATTCCGAGATTTTCAAATACCAATCCCGCTCCGCCCATGGAGGATACGTAAAATCCCCGCCAGCAGGGTGAAAAACTGGAAAAGATCAAACGGTTGGACCCCGGAAGAATGGATCCAGCCAGTAAACCCACGCCGATATTCAGCGTATCGTAATTATCTGTTAAATGAATTCCAAGGTCAACCGGCCCGAAAAAATCACCTACTTTATAGCGCTGAATTTTATAATAGCCTGTCCAGGCATCAACAAATAAAACTTTTTGAAACGCTTCCATACGGCCTCCGTGAAATATATTGATTTTCTGATCGTGGTTGTTTAAAATCTCAACAGGTTTTCTTCTGTTTAAATTTATACTAATTATTTCACAAGATCAATATTTAAACAAAACATTTATGGCAAAAATATTTTATTTGATAATCGCATTAATAGTTTTATTTGTATCCATTCCGGTGATTCAATGCAAACAGGAAAACAAAAAAATGAAATCTGATAATATTAATCTTCCTAAGCCGAAATTTGAAAGTAAGACTTCTGTTGAACAGGCTTTGCTTAAGAGAAGATCTCACAGGGATTTCTCTGACTCACCCCTTAATCTCGACGAAGTATCACAGCTATTGTGGGCTGCACAGGGTATTACAGATACATCAGATATGCTGCGGACTGCTCCCTCGGCGGGCGCGCTTTATCCGCTTGAAATTTATCTTATCGCCGGAAAGGTTAACGGACTTCAAACGGGCATCTACCAGTATATTCCGACATCGCACTCATTGTCGATCATCAGGATAGGTGAACATAGAGAAGATTTATGCTCAGCGGCGATGAATCAGCCATCCGCAAGTAAAGCTCCCGTCAGTATACTGATAACGGCAATATGGGACAGAGTGACGGCAAAATACGGCGAAAGGGGAAAACAATACACGATACAAGAATCAGGGCATGTCGCGCAAAATATCATGTTACAATGTGTCTCACTTAATCTTTCGTCAGTTCCTGTTGGCGCGTTTTATGACGACCAGATGAAAACGCTTGTGAAACTCCAGAACGGCGAAGACCCGCTTTATGTGCTTCCGGTGGGAAAAAGACGGGATTGAATAAGGTTCATTTTGTTCGGATATTAGAAATATAATTTGATTTCATTGATAAAACGGATAAATTTGCTACTCAAACTTAACTTTTTTACTCACATTTAACCTGAGAGACATGCTATGGCCATCATTATAACAGGAAACGATCTGAAAATTGAAGACGTCGTCAAAGTAGCGCGACACAACGAAAAAATCGAACTGCATCCCGACGCGGTAAAACGTATCAACGCCTGCCGGGCAATGCTCGACAAGAAAATCGCCGCGCGTGAAATTATGTACGGCATCAATACGGGCATCGGTGAATTTTCTGAAATCGTACTGAACGATGATCAGATTGAAGATTTCCAGAAATATTTGATTTATAACCATGCCGCCGGAATAGGCGAGCCTCTGCCGGTTGAATACGTACGCGCCGCGATGCTGGGGCGTGTGAATGTTCATGCGCACGGCAATTCCGGATCACGCCTGGAAATCACACAAACGTTTATCGATATGCTCAATAAAGGCGTAACGCCGGTGGTTTGCGAAAAAGGTTCAGTCGGAGCCTGCGGTGATCTGGCGCCGATGTCTCAGATCGCACTGCTGATGATGGGCGAAGGCGAGGCGTTCTATAAAGGTGAAAGAATGTCAGGCAAAGCCGCGCTGGATAAAGCCGGAATACCTGTTCCCGGACTTAAAGCCCGTGACGGGCTTGCGGCGATCAACGGATCGAATGTACTGACGGCGATGAGCGCGATCATGCTGTACGACACCAACCGCTGGCTGAAACAGGCTGAGATCGCATGCGCGATGTCGCTTGAGGCGCTGAAAGCCAATCTGAAGCCCTACGCGTCCAAACTTCATGAGGTGCGCGGATTCCCGGGCGCAATACGCAGCGCTAAAGCCATCCAGAAAGTGACGAAAAACGGCGATCTTTCGGATGGCCGGCTGAAAACAAAAGTCCAGGACGCGTATTCCATGCGATCCACACCGCAGGTTATCGGTGCCGCGCACGACGCGGTTAAATGGGCGAAATCACAGATCGAAATTGAACTGAACGGGGTCGGGGATAACCCTATTTTCTTCGCGGAAGAAAACCTGCAATTATCAGGCGCGAATTTTCAGGGCTCGCCCGTGTCGTTACCTATGGACATGATCGGAGCGGCCGTAACGATGGTGAGCGTATTATCGGAACGACGCATGAACCGTCTCAACAATCCTGCCCTGAGCGTTGGACTGCCGCCGTTTCTTACCAAAGGCGCCGGCATGTTCTCCGGTCTGATGCTCAGCCAGTACACCGCCGATATGCAGATTGTGGAACAGCGCATTCTTTCCATGCCGGCCTCGATCCAGTCCATTCCCGCCGCCGCCGACCAGGAAGACTTCGTATCCATGGGCATGAACACGGCAATCAAGAACTTCATGATACTCGACAACGCGTACGGCGTACTCGGCATCGAATACATGGCCGCCGCGCAGGCCCTTGATTTACGCGACAAGAGCGAACAGCCGTTCAAATTCGGCGACGGTGTTTCCAAAGCGAAGGAAGTCATACGCCGGCATGTGGATTATCTCGATATTGACCGTCCGCTGTATCCCGATCATAATAAAATGAAGGCGCTCGTGAAATCCTGCGAAATCCTGGAAGAAGTCGAAAAAGTTACTGGAAGCCTTGAATAATGATAAAAGCAAGTTACAGAGGGATGGTACGTTTTGTGCCATCCCTTTTTCTGTGCATCAGGTATACTGTATTGATATCTGTTGTTTATCTACTTTTTGCTTTTTTTGGCGCCTGTAAAAAATCCTCGACTGTAGATGCATTAAATAAGAGTCCTGATAAAGGAATCAGGTCAATAACTGTTAAACCCGGTCAGTTTGTTCCCATCGACCGAACTGAATTTAACCAGAATCTGCGGACGGGTGTTTTTTTTGTTTACCCGGACAACCGCGACAGTGTGTATTCGGAGTTGCTGATGCGTGATAAGCAGTCCGGCATTCTGGTGCCTTTGCTTGCGGACACTTCGGGGGAAGGATTGTTCGAAGGAAATATTGTTGTCCGTTTTGCGGAATATTACATTGACGAAATCAATCCCAGGCCGAAACCCGATATTTACAGCCTTCGCGCGCTGAAAACGGAAGTATGGAAAATGGAAATCCCGGATACATTGAAAAGTCAGACGCCGGGGACCATTACAAAATTATTTCTGAAGGAAGTCATTAATAAAGTCCGTCCGTCTTCCTGTTACAAAAATGAAATAAGTTACGATAATATCCGTTCTACAATCAGGTTAATTGATTCGTCCGTTAAGGTTCATATGAAAAGCATAAACATTAAACAATCTGAAAACAGCATAATCATAAAAATGAATCATATCAGATTTGCCGATCACTTTATTGCCTTTACGGTTCTGGGTGAGGAACTGCATAAAATCAAGCCATCGGCCGCTGAGGATTCCGTTCGGTCGAAGCTTCGGGAGATGGATGAATGGAGTGTTACGCCTATTGTTATGACTCTGAAGGGGGCCGGACGGATTTCGCGTGAACTGACCATATATCGCAAGGACTGCCTTGAGTAAAATATAAGGGTTTAAACATGACAGATAAAAAAATACTTGATGTGACAAAAGACGTACAATGGATCGGCATTTTGGATCCTGACCTGGTAACGTTTGATGTCGTTATGGAAACCAAATACGGTACGACCTATAATTCCTATTTCATCAACGCGGAGCAGCCGGCGATTGTTGAAACCGCGAAAGAAAAATACTGGGATCATTACATAGAAAAAATCAAAGCGGTGACTGATCCGTCCAAAATTAAATATATCATTGTTAATCATACAGAACCGGATCATTCGGGAAGCGTCGCGAAACTTCTGGAAATTGCCCCGGACGCGACCGTCGTCGGTTCAGGCCCGGCGATCAGCTATCTCGGCGATCTCACCGGGAAATCATTTAGGCATATTATCGCAAAAGATGGAATGACACTGGATCTTGGAAATAAAACCTTAAAATTCATTTCCGCACCGAACCTTCACTGGCCGGATTCCATGTACACATATCTTGAACAGGATAAAATTTTATTTTCATGCGATTCTTTCGGCTCACACTATTGTCATGAGGCGATGTTCGACGATCAGGTCGGCAATTTCGATGAGGCGTTCACGTATTATTTTAATGTAATCCTCAGGCCGTTCAGCAGGTTCATGCTCAAGGCGATTGAGAAAATTCGCCCACTGGACATTAATACCATCTGCACCGGCCATGGCCCGATTCTTCGATCTCATTGGAAAAAATATGTCGATATGACCGAGCGTTACGCGAAAGAATACGCCGGGCTGCCCGGCAAAAACAGGGTGTGGATCGCTTATGTGTCCGCTTATCATAATACGGGACAGATTGCCGACAGAATTGCGCAGGGTATCCGGTCCTCGGGCGACATCGAAGCGGAAGTCAGCGACATTGAAATGATGGAACCGGCGCTGATGGAAGAAAAAATTATGAGATCAGACGCTGTACTGATCGGTTCCCCGACGATTAACAAAAATACGCTGCTGCCGGTGTATAAGCTATTCGCTGTCATCAATCCCATACGTGACGCGGGCAAACATGCCGGCGTGTTCGGCTCGTACGGATGGAGTGGAGAAGCGGTAAAAATTATCGATGTGATGCTGAAAGAACTGAAACTAAAACCTGTCGAAGAACCGTTTGTGGTTAAATTTACTCCGCACGATGACGGGCTGAAAAACAGTTTTGAATTCGGAAAGCGGTTTGGTGAACGGCTGATTGCGAGTAAGTAGGCGCATTCTGCCACAGCGTAATGTGCAGAATACCGAATGATAAAAATCGATTGACGAATATTTCGTAATGTGAATGTTGCGGATACAAAATCAAATTAATTGTTCATGTATACCCGGCGGCATTCTTCAGTAAGCGATGCAATCAAATGCCACCCATTTTGCTGGTTTTTTTACAGTGCGTTGGTTAATCTTTGTTCCACATTTTCCCAATTGATTATATTAAACAGCGCATTCACAAAATCAGCCCTCTTGTTCCGGTATTTCAGGTAATACGCGTGTTCCCAAACGTCAAGGACCAGCAACGGAATCGCTCCGGCCTGATATACATTGTGATGCTTCTCAACCTGCAGGACAGCCAGTTTCCCGAAAAAAGGCTGATATGCCAGTATACCCCAGCCGCTTGCCTCAACTTTCGCGGTGGCCGCGGTCAGGTATTTTTTCAGGTTTTCAAACGATCCGAAATCTTTTATAATCTGTTTTTCCAGGTCACCTTTCGGCGGGGAAGATTTCGGCGTGAGATTAGTCCAGAAAATTGAGTGCAGAATGTGGCCTGACACGTGGAACGCGGATTCCCGCTCCCAGTGCGTGATCAGGTCGTAATTGCCCGATGCGAGCGCTTCTTTCAGTTTATCTTCCGCGTTGTTCGCGCCGTTCACGTACGCCTGATGATGCATGTCATGATGCAATTTGACCGTATCGGCGTCCATGTGGGGTTCCAGCGCCGCGTAATCGTAGGGTAGCGGCGGAAGTATGTATTTGCCATTGCCGTCCATCAGATTATCAGTGTTTTTCATAAATATATCTCCTGCAAATGAAATTCTGTGAAACGCCGCTGAAGAAGCAACCGCTCCGACAGCCATATTTTTTATGAATTTTCTTCGATCCATAGTAAACCGGACTTTTTTTTCCTTCAATCAAGGTTGTAAAATAAAATGTAATTATCAACTTTTTTGTTTATAATCCTGCCCGGAAGATGAATTTACTTGACATTAAACCCTTCAAGCATTACTTTTAGCGTCTTTTTGAAGACTTTATTAATTGTGTCAGTACAAACAGGAGTTCATGAATGATACGAGTCGAGAATTTAACGAAAGATTACGGGCCTGTTAGGGCTGTCGATTCGATCAGTTTCAATGTGAATGACGGGGAAATCCTCGGTTTTCTGGGTCCGAACGGCGCCGGGAAATCCACGACATTGAAAGTGATCACGTCTTATCTGGCGCCGACCTCCGGAACAGTTTATGTCAACGATAAAAACATTCTCGAGGATTCCCTCGAGATCAGGAAAATGATCGGCTACCTGCCCGAACTCAATCCTCTGTACCATGAGATGAACGTGTTCGATTATCTTCAGTTTGTCGCGTGGTCTAGGCAGTTTGACAGCAAGAAATTCAAGAACCGGCTGAGTCAGGTTGTTTCTATCTGCGGGCTGAAAGGTGTGATGCATAAGACGATCAGCGAATTATCCAAAGGGTACCGGCAGCGCGTCGGCATCGCACAGGCCATCTTTCACGACCCTGAAATCCTTATTATGGACGAGCCCTCCAGCGGCCTGGATCCGAACCAGATCGTGGAAATCCGTGAACTGATCAAGAGCCTCGGCAAAGAAAAAACGCTGATTATATCCAGTCACATTTTACAGGAAATCCAGCTTACGGCCGACCGTATGATCATCATTAATAAGGGTAAAATCGTCGCGAACGGAACGACCGAAGAACTCATGAGCAGTTTCAAGGGGAAAACTGTCCTGACCCTTGAACTGTCCAATGCAACGGCGGACGCGGTCCGTAAAATAAGCCATACTATCCCGGACGTACAGATCACGAAGATCGATAGCCTGACCGGTTCTCTGGTCGCTCACATGGAATATCCCAATACCGCCGATCCGAGGCGCGATATCTACCAGTACGCTGTTCAGCAGCAATGGGTGATTCTTGAGATGAGCCGGTACAAGGTCAGCCTCGAGGACATTTTCAGGACCTTAACGATCGAAGGAGGGCAGGCCAATGGTTAATAAGCGCGAACTCGTTCTGCAATGGAATAATGTCAAAACGATTTTCCGGAAGGAATTTTCCTCGTTTTTCAACAGCCCGGTGGCGTACATCGTTCTGGTCGTTTTCACCACGCTGTCGGCGTACTTTTTCACCAACACGTTTTTTCTCATGAACCAGTCGGACCTTCGCACGCTTTTCGACGTTGTCCCGATCATTTACATCTTTTTCGTCCCCGCGGTGACGATGAGCCTGATTGCCCGTGAAAGGAATTCGGGCACGATTGAACTGCTGACGACCCTGCCGATCACGGATATGCAGATCGTGACGGGAAAATACCTCGCAGTGATGGCGCTGATCGGCTGCGCCCTTCTGTTTACCATGGTGCATTTCCTGACGCTCCTGATCGTCGGGACACAGGTGGATATCGGCGCGATGATCACCGGTTATATCGGGCTTCTGCTGGTTGGGGCCTTGTACGCCGCGGTCGGATTATTCGGCAGTTCCCTGACAGCCAATCCGATTGTCGCCTTTATCATCAGTTTCCTGATCATTTTCATTTTCTTTATTCTCGAAAAAATTCTGGTTTTCGCGCCGGCCGGCATGACCACGCTTCTTCAGTTTCTCAGCGTCGACTATCATTTAAGCAACATCTCGCGCGGCGTGCTGGATTCCAGGAACCTGATCTATTTCGGTTCCCTGATCGCTTTCTTCTTAATTGTCAGTGTCCGCATCCTTGAAATCAGGAAATGGAGATAAATCATGCTACAAATCACGAACAAGAACCAGTTCATAAAGTACATCCTCCTGATTGCCGGGATCATCGTGATCCTGAATATTGTCTCGAGGACCCTCTTTGTCCGCATGGATCTCACGGATACGGGGATGTACTCGCTTTCCGCATCAAGCAAAAACGTCATCAGCCAGCTGGAGGAAAAGCTTACGGCCAAGGTCTATTACTCGGGCGATCTTCCTGGGCCGATCGCCAATTCACAGCGGTATCTTCAGGATCTGCTGGAAGAATACCAGGCCTATTCGCACGGGAATTTCCGTTTTGAATTCATTAATCCCGATAACGACCCGAAAGCGCAAGAACAGGCAAGGTATTACAGCATCTACCCGGTTCAGATGCAGGCCATTGAGAACGAAAAAATGGTCATCAAGAATGTGTACATGGGAATTGCCTTTCTCTACAAGGAAAAAAAGGAATCCATTCCGATGATCCAGTCGACCGAAGGTCTGGAATACGACCTGACCGCGACCATTAAAAAAGTCACAGCCACCGGCCTGAAAACCATCGGCATCATCTCCGAGCAGAACGAGGAAATGACAACCGAAAATCTTGTTAAATTCCTCGGCAAAGTCTATCAGGTCAAGGATATGGACCTGAAGAACCCGGTAGCCCCTGAAATCGACGTGATCCTGATGAACGGGGCCGCGGACAGCCTGTCCAGAGACGAACTTTATCATCTCGACCAGTACGTTATGAACGGGAAGAAACTGTTTATCGGACAGGGGCGCGTACGGGACATGATCCAGCAGGGTTTTGCGATGAATGTGCGCTCGAATATCTTCACTATGCTGGAACATTACGGGGTGAAAATCGGGGAGGAACTTCTGATTGACCAGAAATGCAGCCAGGTGCAGGTCCAGTCCCAGCAGGGCTTTTTCATGATGCGCCGGGCGATCGATTATCCGCCGCTCCCGATGATCACGAATTTTAACCGTGAAAACGAACTGACCCGGAAGATGACGACGGCGCGATTGTTTTTCGTAAGCGAGCTGATGCCGGTGGAAAACGCCAAATCGAATTTTACACCGTTGATGTATACCTCCGATAAAACGGGCCAGCTCAAAGGGCCGTTTTTCCAGATCCAGCCCGAACAGAACCCGATGATGCGCGTATTCCAGTATCCGTCCAAGGTCGTAGCGGCGCTTGTCGAGGGCCAGATGACCAGCTTTTTCCTGACCGATTCTGCCTTCAGCGTAAAACCGGATTTTCGCGCGATGGTCAATAACGGACAGATATTAGTTGTCAGCGACAACCAGTTTTTCAACGACCGACGCGCCGGAGGCATTGAGGAAAACACGCAATTCATCCTGAACGCGGTGGATTACATGACCGGCGATAAGGAACTGATCCAGCTCCGGTCGCGGGACATCAAAGTCCGTCCGCTGGCTGAAATGGCCGACGGAACCAAACAGACGCTGAAATGGCTGAATATCATTCTTCCCGCCGGACTTGTGATCGTGTTCGGTCTGCTCCGGTGGAAACGCAACCGCATGAAACGCAATATGCTGGAGGAATTATATGGATAAGAAAAAAAATCCCTGGCTGCCGTACCTTATCATACTTGCCGTCCTTGTCATCCTGCTGGTCTTTACGCAATGGAAGGAAAGTGGATACGAAGTACAGATCAGGAAAATTTCGGACGTAAAAGCGGAATCCGTCACATCTTTTACAGTATCCAAAGACCAGTCAACGGTTACCCTGGAACACGTAGATACCTTGTGGGTGTTTTCTCCGCCCGATACTGGATCGGCCTCGCAGTACAAAATCAGGGAATTCATCAAGGATGTGCTCAACGGGGAACGAGAGGGGGCAGTGACCGACGATACTTCGAAGTATGAAAAATACGGGCTGACACAGGCCAAAACCGTGAAGCTGGTACTGATGCAGGGCGACAAAACGGTTCTGACTCTTTACGCGGGCCGTTCAGTTACGGATTATCAGCTGGAATACATCCGCTATGAAGATGATCCGAACGTGTATCCTGTCCGCCAGAAGGTTCTGAGCCGGATGGGCGCTTCGGCGAACTGGTGGAGATAATACCGACTTGTAAATAAAACAGCCGGATGGGACCATTATCCTGTCCGGTTTTTTTTATTGAATACTTGAATACTAAGAAATAAATAAATATACTTTGCCGCCATATCATCAGGGAGTCTTATATGAAGAAATTCATTTTACTTTTGTTCTTGGTTTGCGATGCCGCTTATGCCCAGTCATTTACCATGACTTGCGATACTCTGGTCAAATCCGGATTACCGGGATCGTTTTTTGTTTTTAATCCTCAGCTGACCAATTTATCAGGGAACACGATCCAGATACGCATATCCCGGCGACAGAATCAGTTGCCGACCCCGAACTGGAGCAGCAGTATTTGTTACGGGAGTTGTTATCCCCCTGACACAGACACCATCAATGAGGAAATGCCGTTCCCTTTTTCAGGAATTGATTTCACTATTGATGTTCAGTCGGACGCTGTCGTTCCCGGTACGGCAACGGTAACGGTCGCAGTCGTCAATAAAATGAATGAAACCGATTTTCAGCAATTGACTTTCACAGCGTCAACCGTGACAACGGACATTTCCGAAGATAACAACAAACCGAATCAAATTGAATTATTGCCCAATTACCCTAATCCTTTTAATCCTGCGACAACTATCAGTTACAGGATTCCGGAATCAGGCGGTACACATCCGGCCCGGCTGGTTATTTATAACACGCTGGGGCAGAAAGTGAAGACACTGGTGAGTGCGACCCAGCCTCCGGGATTATACAGCATTCATTGGGACGGGAAGGATGATAAGGGGTTACGGGTCAGCAGCGGTGTCTATCTGTATCAGCTCAGCTCCGGTACTTTTAACAGTTCCAGGAAAATGATCCTGACGAAGTGATATGATGAACAAGCTCGTTATCCGTGTCTCCGGATTAATCGCATTCATTTTGCTGGTGACGGCTGTTGTTCAGGCTCAAAGCGAGCCTAATAACCGGCTGGTTCTTATCGAGGAATCATCGGCGGACAACTGCGGTCCGTGTTATACGGCCTCGTTCACGATTCGAAACCTATTGTCGGACCTTGGATGTGAAACGGTTGTCATGATCCGTTACGGTGCCTGGTCATCGGACGATTATAACATCAATAATCCCCTGGATAACAGCCAGCGAGTGACTTATTACGGCAATACTACAGTTCCGAAAGTATGGGTGGACGGGCAGAATGAAATGGTAGGGACAATCCAGATCGCTGACAATCTTGAAAGTTTCATCAACAACCGGTCATCGGTTTCATCGCCGCTGGATATTCGATGCTCGCTGGATACGGTCAATTTCACGGTATCCGCAGTGGTCAGGACGAACACCGCGGTAGCTTCGGGTAATTACTGCCTCAGGATCGCGGTGGTGGAAAAGCACTACATCTGGCCCTCGCCTCCCGGCACTAACGGTCAGACCATATTTGATTACTCTCTGCTGGATATGGTTCCGAATGCGGCCGGAACAGCGGTTAACCTGATTGCCGGAGACAGCATCACATATTTTTCGGAATATGACATCACGGCCGCGGAAATGCATCACCTTGAAAATATCGCAGTGATTGCTTTTGTGCAGAATAACCTCACCAAAGAGATTCTTCAGGCGGCGTATGCCGGGCCGGTGCCTCCGATCGGCATCGGCGAAAGCAGAAAGCGATTATCGGATAAGGGATTTCAATTACTGCAGAATTATCCCAATCCTTTCAATCCTTCCACAGTCATCACATATCAGGTCCATGAAACCGGCTGGCAGAAACCGGTTCAGCTGACTGTCTATAATACGCTCGGACAGAAAATCAGAACTCTGATTAATGCTCGTCAGACACCGGGCATATACAGTGTCTACTGGGACGGAACGGATGAATATGGCTCACCGGTCAGCAGCGGTGTGTATCTTTACCGTCTGTCTTCGGGAAGTTATCAAGAAACAAAAAAAATGACATTAACGAGATAAACGGGCTGACTTTGATATGAAAAGAGTATTAATCATTATTGTATCGCTTGTCTTATTTGCATGTGCAACCGAGGACGGACATCTTCCAGTCACGGATTCACGGACCGGGAATATCATTATAAGGGTCAATCAGTCCCTGCAGGCCGATATATACTTGGATTACCGGAAAACGGACCTGCATACTCCATCGGACGTGCTTTCTTCCATTCCTTCAGGCAGGCATGTGATTCACCTTAAGCTTGAGAATTACCGGGTCATTCCGGATTCTGCCGTTGTCGATCTTGGCGATTCACAAACGGTTGATATTCAGTTTGACCTGACGCCTGCATCATCCGGCAATTTATCGGTAACGGCCAATCCTTTTGCTGGTGTATATCTTGACCGGGTACTGATAGGGTACGCGGATCATCAGGGCAGATTTCAGTATAGCGGCATTCCGGCGGGAAATTATTTTTTCGGGCTGAAAAAGAGCGGGTATGCGGAATGCAACCGTGAGATTTCCGTTGCGCCGGGTTTGATGACTTCTGTTGACCGGACGCTGATTTCCACCGGGATCATGCCGGTTATTGAGCATTTCGCGAACGCAAGCTGTGTGCCATGCCCTGCGACGGATGAAGTGCTGGAACAGGTGCTGACTGATTTCGGCATCTCAAGAGTGGTAAGTCTGGGATATCATGCGAATTATCCCGGGGCCGGCGACCCGATGTTTCTCGCGGCTTCTGAAGCGAATTTAAACCGTCTGGATTATTATTCCGTTCCCTCGGTGCCCTATGTTGCTTATAAGGGAAAAAAAGTCAATTATTATGCGAACGCTCAGCGCCTGAATGATACCCTGAGAAACCGGATTCCGCTTGAATCGTCAAATCCGGCGATGGTAAGTCTTCAGATCCAGCCCTCTTTTTCAGCGGACTTCAGCGAAATCAGCGGCATCGTGCAGGTTGAGGTCCATGAGGCCATCTGCAATCAGTCAAAATTGCGTATCGCGCTGATCGAACGGTCGGTGGATTTTGAGGAGGCGCCGGGAACGAACGGAATGACTCATTTTTTTGATGTCATGCGTGCGTTTTATCTCGACCCGGCGGGAATTTCGGTGAATACGCAGGCCGGGCAAAAATCATCGGTCTATTATGTTTTTCCGAAACAACCCGGCTGGGGGTACGATTTGTATGTCATCGCGTTTATGCAGGACGATGACACAAAAACTATTTATCAGTCCGCGTGGACGGTTTATCCCTGATTTTCAAATCATTCTGTGAGGTCAAGTATGTCTGTAAGAATCACACTGTTTGTGCTCTTTCTGAGCGGTTTCAGCCAATTCGAAGGATTACGCGCCCAGTTACAAACCGATAAAATGGCGCCCGATTTTATTCTTCCCGATATGAACGGAGACAATTTTCAGCTTTCAAAGAACACCGGTGAAAAGCTCCTGATGATCAATTTCTGGGCGACCTGGTGCGCGCCATGCCTGGATGAGATGAAAGCGATGATTCCTGTCTATGAAAAATTCAGGGACAGGGGCTTTGAAGTCATTTCGATTTCTGTTGATGACAACAAAACCGCTGGCCGGGTGCCCGCTTTCGTCAACAGCCGAAAATACCCGTTCAGGATCCTGCTGGACACGAACAACGAGGTCATGCAGCTGTATCAGACCACGGTTCCGCCTTTTACCGTGTTAATCGATAAAGAGGGAAAAATTATTTACAGCCACACCGGTTACCGGAAGGGCGATGAGAAAAAAGTAGAAGAAGTCATAGAGCAATATTTTGAGAAATAATACCGGATTGACATTATGAACCGATGGTTTTTACTGTTTTTTTCCCTCGTGATAATCTGCATCCCGGAAATCCTGTCGGCGCAGATTCAGTGGAACGGTCAGCAGTACACGGAATATTCGATCGACCGCAGGCATGATCAGCGTTTTTTTGAAAGCTGGACCGATGTCGCCATCAAATATGACCGTTGGCGCCTCGGGTTGCGGTATGAAATTCATACGCCCCCTCAGCTGTTTTCACAGCAGGATGAAGGACAGGGAATTTATCAGCGCTTTCTGGAGTACCGGAACGGCGGACTGACCATGACCATGGGCAATTATTATGCGATGCTTGGTCGCGGACTGACCCTGCGTTCTTTTGAGAACAGGCCGTTGCGGTGGGATAATAATATCGACGGACTTAAATTTGATCTGAAAACGAAGTTTGCGGATGTTCTGCTGCTGGGAGGCAAAATGCGCGACCTGAAGGGTGACCGCTATGAATCCCTGCAGGGCGGCGAAGTAAGAATCAAGCCTGTTCCGAAATGGCATATCGGAACGACGCTGATAACCACATCCTTGCCGGGACGCGGCGATATGACCGCCGGATCGGGTTTTACGCAGTTGAACTTAAAAAATCTGAAGTGGTACACCGAAATCGCCTTATTGAAACATCCGGACGATCCGGCCGGTTTTCATTTCAATGACCGTCACGCGTTTTATACCTCCGCCAACCTGCTGATCAATGCGTTCAGTTTGTCGGCGGAATTCAAGGATTATGAGAAATACAGCCTCCAGGAAGGACTGATTTTCAATAATCCGCCGACCGTTATCCGTGAGCATCTGTTCACGCTTCTCAACCGCCATCAGCTGGTCCAGAACGCGAATGACGAACGTGGCTACCTTCTCGAAGCGTCCTATCCCGTCCTGGAAAACGGCATCCTGACGCTGAATACGAATCACACATGGAATAAAAACGATCAGGACCTCTGCCGCGAATTTTACGGCCAGTTCGAATGGGATTATCCGGAGAACTGGAAATGGATTTGGGCCGCTGGACAGCAGAAAGACCTTGAAGCGCGTTATCTGAATTTGGTCAACAGTACATCATGGATTTATGACGAGCATTACGCGGTAAAATTCATCGCGGAACATCAGCACGTGAAGATCGGGCTGACCGACAGGATGTTTTTCAGCCAGGCTTTTACACTGAGCCTTTCAAGGGCAAACCGGTTTACGGTATCTGTTCTGGCCGAACGTACGACCGAGCAGGATTTGAACAAAAAATTCTGGGCCGGTCTGCAGGTGGACGCGCATGTTGCGGGTCAGTTTGATATTACCGTTTTCGGGGGAACAAGGCGTGAAGGAAAAATCTGCGCCGGGGGCATATGCGTGCAGAAGCCTGAATTCAAAGGGCTTGAGGTTACGCTGATCGCAAAACTATGATTATGAAGATATTATTCATCCAAACCGGCGGGACAATCGATAAGGATTATCCGAGGCTTACTAAGGGATATGCATTCGAAATCACTGAACCGGCAGTGAGGCGGGTGTTGGGTAAAACAAATCCCGCGTTTGAATATGACATCATTCCCCTGATGCAGAAGGACAGCCTCGAGATGACGGATGCTGACCGGAAAAAGATAAATGAAACATGCAGGAATGCAAATGCAGATAAAATCATCATTACGCACGGAACGGACACGATGATCGAAACCGCTCAATCCCTTAAAGCCATATCTGGTAAAACGATCATTCTGACAGGCGCGATGAAGCCCGAGCGGTTTTCGGATACCGATGCTGATTTTAATCTCGGAGTAGCTGTCGGAGCGTTGCAGATCCTCAGTAAAGGCGTCTATGTGGCAATGAACGGTTGCCTGTTTCCGTGCGATAAAGTGATAAGGAATTTTGATACCGGCGCATTCGAACCGGTTAAATGACAACATCTCCCTGGAACATTTTTATCGGGGAAGAACGGTTCATTTGCCAAGGGATGTCTACTGTCCGTTATGCATTGCAATCAGTATGCGCTGAGATTGACTTTGAAGATTTTCAGTTTCATCCGGATGCCGGCGCGGTTGCAGAAATTATCGGTCGGAAAAAGCATCAGGCCTAGTGGGCTAGGTTGCGTGATATTCTGGATTCATTAGCTTAGTCAAAGGCTCAGGCAACATAATGTTCATCCAAAGGCCCCTCTAGCCCTTTTAGCCGGTATGCCCGTTCATCCTGCGGCAATGATTTTTGGCTGAAGTCGGCATAAAAGGAATGAGAATTTCTTCGTCGGAATTATTTTAAGTGAAATTGACAAATTTGCAGATTTAAAAAGACCTTAAAATTGTCAATATTTTACTTGCATAATTCAATTCAATTTATTATGATGGTAACGCAAACGATGTT
This sequence comes from uncultured Bacteroidota bacterium, assembly GCA_964410965.1. GTDB lineage: Bacteria > CLD3 > CLD3 > SB21 > JBBIRG01 > JBBIRG01. The sequence goes on from CAYPIY010000006.1 coordinate 104,579, forward strand.
TCGATTTATTGAGTGGGTCCGCAAAGCCCACTTTTTTATTTACTGATTTGAGCGGCCGGATGGATACACGGATAAACATTATAAAAGAGATTGTGGAAGATATGATCCGCTTTACCCCTTTCCGTCTAGTGGATATCGAACATAAGCAGTTTAAATCAAAACATACCTTTTCGGTTTATCTCGATAGTATGAACGGCCTGACGGTTTCGGATTGCCAGCTGTTTACCCGGCGAATCAATGAAGCGATGGAAATATCCGGTTCTTTTGAAGATTCATACATCCTTGAAGTATCTTCCCCGGGAATAGACAGGCCAATCAGGCATGACTGGCAGTTTAAAAAGAACATCGGAAGGAAAATTGAGGTTGTTCATATTGACGAAACAGGGCAGGAGAAGCTGATCACGGCACGGCTTGTCGATTTTCAGGAAGACAAGGTTTTTTTGCGTCTTGTAACCAGGCAAAAAAAATCGACGGACACCAACATTGTTATCCCTATAAATAAAATTAAAACCGCAAAAATTCAAGTTGAATGGAATTAATCTCATGTTCTTACATCATTTCACAACGGAGGTATCATGGAAATCCATGGCAGTGAAATAATCGATGCCTTTAGCCAAATCGCGCGCGAAAAAAATATTGATAAAGACGAACTGAATTTGATCATCGAGGATATTTTCAAGATGATGGTCAAGAAAAAATACGGTACGACCGACAATTTTGACGTGGTTGTGAATCTCGACAAGGCGGCAATCGAGATTTACCAGCATAAAGAAGTGGTGGAGGATGTGGATAATCCGATTACCCAGATTGATCTGGACACGGTTCACCGTACGGAGCCGGATATGGAAATCGGAGATGAATACATCGAGATCATTGATCCGGGAAGTTTCGGACGCAGGCTGGTAAACAGCGCCCGTCAGGCCCTGAGCCAGCGCCTCCGGGACATGGAAAAGAAGCAGGTCCTAAAAGAATTCAACGGTCGCGTCGGGGAAATTATTGTCGGGGAAATTCGGCAGGTACAGCGCAAGGAACTGATCGTGAGCTTTGAGCGCACGGAGCTTCTTATGCCCAAGGACGAGCAGATTGCAAATGAACGGTACAAGCGTGGGGAAACCATCAAGGCTCTTGTCAAGGCCGTGATTGACGACCAGCGCGGACCCAAGATTATAGTGTCCCGTTCCGATCCTCAGTTCCTTCTGAAATTGTTTGAGAATGAAGTGCCTGAAATTTACGACGGAATCATCGAAATCAAAATGATTGCCCGCGATCCTGGCGAACGCACGAAGATCGCTGTGTATTCAAATGACAAACGGATCGATGCTGTCGGCGCCTGTGTGGGAATGAAAGGCATCAGGATCCAGGCGATCGTGAAAGAGCTGAATAACGAGAAAATTGATATTGTGAACTGGAGTCACGACCCCGAAGTGATGATCTCGAGGGCACTGAGCCCGGCCAAGCCGATAAAGGTCGAAGTCGATACCGGGGAACGTCATGCGGTTGCGATTATCAATGACGATGAAATGTCCATCGCCGTCGGTCGCCATGGCCAGAACATCAACCTCGCCTCACGGCTCACCGGTTATTCGATCCAGACCGTAAAATATTCCGAACTCAGCAGTCAGGCGGATCAGGAATTTTCCGCCGCCTTCAGTACGCCCTCACCCTATGAGGAAGACGAAGAGACGGTTCCGGGTCAGGAAGAATCCGATTCCCCTGAAGTTCAGCCTGATACGCTTATCGCCGATATCAAGGGAATTTCAAAGATGGCTACGGACATCCTGAACGCCGCGGGTTACATCCGGCTCGGAGATGTCACCAATATCGCTGAGATTGAAAATCTTCAGGGCATCACCGTACGATCAAAAAATAAATTGATTTCAATGGTTAACCGTATTTCCAATTAACGATCGGTTTTGTATGGCAAAAACAGGCAAAAAAATATTTCAGGTCGCGAAAGAACTGCTGGTCAGTCATAGCGAGATTATCGCGTTTCTCCAGAAAAGCGGGTATAAGGCCGTAAAAAGTCATATGAGCTCCGTGGATGACGAGATGATGGAAAAAATCCTCGCACGGTTCAGCAAGGAAAAAAAACATGCCGAAAGCTACCTGAAGCAAAAGGATCAGCGTGAGAAAAAAGAAACCGGCGTTAACGAACCGGTACATGATGAGCATGCTGAAAAAGCTGAAATCGAGGAAATAGTGCAAGGAATTCCTGCCGGCGAGCAGGATCTTGAAGCTTCAGCGACTGCTGCTACGGCAGATGGGATTCAGGAAACAGAGCATAAGATTCCTCAGCCCGCCGATATGCATGCGGAAATGCCACTCGTTGAAACCGATCTCAAACAGGCAGAAACCACGACTCCGGCCGAAACCTTATCGAAAACCCCAGAAAAGAAAAAAATCGATCTGCTGGAAACTTTAAAATCTTCCCAGAAATCCATTGAGGAGTTTAAGCAGGCATTCGAAAAAGCCCGTCAGCAGCTAGAACGCCAGGCCATGAAGGATGAACACGGAACCGGTTACGGCCGCCGTCAAAAGAAGAAAAAAGAAGGTGAGCCTGATTCCGAACCGGTCGTGGAAAAACCGTCGAAAGACAAAAAGAAAAAACGCCGGAAAACCAAGATTGATGAAAAGGATGTTGAGAGCGCCATACGCGAAACACTTGCCAAGATGGGCGATACAACCACGCTTGGCGAGGAACGACAACGGAGAAAGAAAAAATTCCGGGCCGAACGGGAAGCCGAAGCGCTCGAAAGTTCCCAGGAAGAACAGAATATCCTCCGGGTCCCCGAATATATCTCTGCTCACGAACTGGCCGACCAAATGGAAGTGGATGTATCCGAAGTCATTAAAACCTGCCTTTCTCTGGGTCTGATTGTTTCAATCAATCAGCGGCTGGATATGGACACCATTACCCTGGTTGCAAGTGAATTCGGGTTCCAGATCGAAATGGCGGCCGAATTTCAGGCGGAAACCATCGAAACAGGCGAAGATGAGGAGCAGGCCGATGAGTTGCCCCGACCGCCTATCGTAACCATTATGGGGCATGTCGATCACGGAAAAACATCGCTTTTGGATTATATTCAGAAAACCAGCATTGTTGCCGGGGAAGCAGGCGGGATAACCCAGCATATGGGCGCGTATGAGGTGGAATTATCCGACCGTCGAAAAATCACATTTCTTGATACGCCCGGACATGAAGCGTTCACGGCTATGCGGGCTCGCGGGGCTCAGGTCACCGACATTGTCATCATCGTCATTGCCGCGGATGAGCAGATCATGCCGCAGACCGATGAAGCGATCAATCACGCCCAGGCCGCCGGTGTACCGATCATCATCGCGATCAATAAAATTGATAAGCCCGAAGCCAATCCGCTGAAGATAAAAACGCAGCTTTCCGAGCGTAACATCCTGATTGAGGAATGGGGCGGCAAGTACCAGTGCGTTGAGATATCTGCCAAAAAAGGGACTAATGTGGATCAGCTGCTCGAGAAAGTATTGCTGGAAGCCGAAGTGGCGGAATTAAAGGCCAAAGTCAGCTGTCGTGCCAAAGGTACCGTCATCATATCAGAGCTGGATAAAGGCCGGGGGGCTTCGGCGACGATCATCGTGGAATCCGGAACGTTGAAAGCCGGCGATCCTTTCATATGCGGAATTTACTCAGGTCGTGTCAAGGCCATGTACGACGAACGGGATCATGTCATCAGGGAAGCGCTTCCTTCACAGCCCGTGAAAGTCGTGGGATTTGACGGATTACCCCAGGAAGGCGATGTTTTTGTAGTCACGAAAAACGAGCGGATCGCCAGGGAATTGGCTCAGAAACGTCAGCAGATCAAACGTGAACAGGAACACCGCCGCGTTCGTTTCCTGACCCTGGATGAAATATCCAAGCAGGTTCGTCTCGGAAAAGTTGAAACTCTTCCGATTGTGCTGAAAGGCGATGTCGGAGGTTCGGTGGAAGCGCTGAGTGATTCGATTCAGAGATTGAGCAATAACCAGGTGACTGTGAGCATCATTCACAGGGGGGTTGGCGTTATCACCGAATCAGACGTCCTGCTTGCTTCCGCTTCAAGTGCGATTATTATCGGATTCCATGTCCGGCCCAACCTGAATGCCCGGAAACTTGCGGAACGCGAAAATATAGATATCCGGTATTATAATATCATATATGACTGCATCGAGGATATCCGCAAGGCACTGGAAGGCCTGCTCGAGCCTGAATTTGAGGATAAAGTCATCGGAACGACAGAAATTCGCGAAATTTTCAAGATCTCGAAAGTGGGAACCGTTGCCGGCTGTCATGTCATCGATGGGAAGATTACGCGCACCCTGCCGATCAGGCTTATACGAAACGGCGAGGTCATTCATGAAGGAAAATTATCTTCCCTGAAGCGCTTCAAGGATGATGTCCGTGAGGTTTCGCTCGGTTTTGAGTGCGGACTGACAATTGACGGTTATAATGATATCAAAGCCGGAGATACCATCGAAAGTCTTGAAAGGGTCGAAATCAAACGGGTACTGGCGGATTAACATGCTGATCGGTGTTTGTCAGATTGAGTTGTTCATTCATGCCAGTTCATCCCTGAAGGAAAAGCGGTTTGTGGTGAAAAGCATCAAGGATAAAATTTCCAACCGTTTCAATGTCTCCGTCGCTGAAGTCGATCATTTGGATAAATGGCAACGTGCCGCCTTGGGTATTGCGACGGTAACAAACGAACTTAAAATGATAGACCACACGTTTTCGGAGATACTGAAACTCATTGAATCGAACGGAGAAGCCGAGGTGATTTCCCGTTCTGTGAAAATATACTAAAAAGAATGATTCCATGAACCAGAGAAGCAGGCGCATTTCTGAAATGATTATGCGTGAAATCAGTCAGGTGATGCATGTGGATATGCGCGATAACCGTTTCCGGTCCGTAACAGTAACGCACGTGCAAATGAGCCCGGATCTCGGATTCGCTAAAATCTATTTTGCATGTTCCGGTTCTCAGGATGAAATCAAATCCACCGGAAAAGCGCTGAATCATGCGAAAGGGTATTTTCGCACCATCCTGTCCGAACGTATTGATATGAAATATATCCCTGACCTGAAATTTTTTTACGATGAAACCCTCGCGGAAGCCGAAAGGCTTGACCGTTTATTTGAGGAGATCAGGCATGAGTCTGCGGATCAATGAATTTATGGTTCTTGGAAAAACGTCCGGCTTTTCGGATGGTTTTGATCTATCCGCACCCGAAAGCGGGATGTTTATCCTGATTGACAAACCGCGGGAGTGGACTTCTTTCGATGTGGTGAATAAAATACGCCGGCTGATGAAAGTCAAAAAAACAGGACATTGCGGGACCCTTGATCCGATGGCCACCGGCCTTCTGATTCTCGCGGCAGGCAGAGCGACCAAATCCATTGACCGGCTTACCCGTTCGGATAAAACCTATCAAACGGAATTTACTTTTGGAATCGAAACAGATACTTATGATACGGATGGCGTAATACTTGAAGAAAAAAACGTTCCCGACATCGGCCCCGCTGACTGGGATAGCATTCTGAATGAATGGACCGGAGATATGCTGCAAATTCCTCCCGCTTATTCGGCAATAAAGAAAAACGGTATACCCCTTTATAAACTGGCAAGAAATGGGAAACGGGTATTGGCTGATCCGAGGCCGGTACATATTTTTAAGATTGAATTAATCAGCTGGATCAAGCCTGTTTTGAAGCTGATCATCCATTGCTCGAAAGGCACCTATATTCGTTCCATTGCTCATGATTTAGGACAAAGGCTGGGTTGCGGGGGTACGGTATCAGAGCTGCGAAGATTAAAAATAGGGGATTTTTCGGTCCGGGATGCGTGGACAATCCCGGAATTTCAAACCTGGATGCAAAATAGTAAGGTTATGTATGCAGTTCATTGACAATCTCGATCAGATTCCTCATGATAAAAAATCCTTCCTGACCATCGGTACGTTTGACGGTGTTCATCTCGGCCATCAGACCATCATCAATCAGCTGGTTTCGGAATGCCGCTTGCAGGATTCGCGCAGTATTGTGATGACTTTTGAGCCCCATCCGCAGACAGTGATCAATCCCAAGCGTATGCCCGACATTCAGATTTTGACAACCATCTCGGAAAAAAGAGAAATATTTGAATCCTTAGGGGTTGATCTGCTGATCGCCGCGCCGTTTAATGAAACCATGGCCAGTCTGAGTGCGGAAGAATTCGTTCAGCAGATCCTGATTAACAAAATTGGGTTTTCAAAAATGTTTATCGGACACGATCACGTGTTCGGAAGGAACAGGAGCGGAAACCATCAGACACTTCAGACGATGGCGCCCCATTATCATTTTGAAATCGAAAAAATCGAAGCTTATAAAAGCCACAGGGTGTTAATCAACAGTACACTGATACGGAAATTATTATACGAAGGAAAACTGGAACAGGCAACGCAATACATGGGAAGACCCTATCAGATAACCGGAACAGTGAAAAAAGGGGACGGCCGCGGAAGAAGGCTTGGGATTCCCACGGCTAATTTGGCGCCGTCTCATCCCAGCAAACTGATACCCATGTCCGGTGTATACGGAACAATCGTAAGAATCAACGGTGAAGTCCTGAAAGGGGTCACTAATATAGGTCACAGGCCGACGTTTTACGGATATAAAACCCGTTCAGTCATTGAAACTCATATTCTGGATTTTGACCGGGATATTTATGAACAGACGATACATCTCCAGTTTGTCACACGTATTCGTGATGAAAAACATTTCAATTCGTCTGAAGAACTGAAAACGGCCATTGCGCAGGATATCGCGTTCTATAAAAAACACTAAACTTAAAATTTTATTTGATTTAATGAATTTTTCATTGTATAATCACTTTTTAGTTTAATTTAATAAGGAGTTTTGATTTCCCATGGCCTTCACAAAAGAAATGAAATCCGAACAGATTCTGAAATTCGGCGGAAGCGTTTCCAATACCGGGACAACGGAAGTTCAGGTAGCTTTACTGACTGTACACATCAATGATCTGACCAAGCATCTGCAAATGCATAAAAAGGATCACAGCTCACGGCGTTCCCTGTTGAAAATGGTGGGCCGCCGGAAACGCTTGCTGACCTACCTGGCGAGCAAAGACATTGAAAAATACAGGTCATTAATCAACGAATTGGGTATCCGAAAATAATTATCTTACAAGGGTTAAGCTCCGGTTTAACTCTTGTCTTTTTCACCCGTCAGCGGACACATGTTTAAAACCGCAATCCGGATTCCGGTAAAAACGTCATTCGTAACGTGCTCTCCTTGTCAGAGTTCGTTCAGGCTGACGTTTTTTGATTCGTGGTATTGCAGCCATTGTTCGCGGGCATAATTGGAGTTTTGGTATGATCATTAAAAAATCAATTGAGATTAACGGGCGCACATTAACCATTGAGACAGGCCGGGTGGCGAAGCAAGCGGATGGTGCGTGTATGGTGCAATATGGCGACACAATGATTCTGACCGCAGTGGTGTCAAGCCGGACACCCAAAGAAGACATAGACTTTTTTCCTTTATCCGTGGATTACCGCGAAAGCGCCTATTCTGCCGGAAAAATTCCCGGAAGTTTTTTCCGCCGCGAGGGGCGTCCGGGTGAAAAGGAAATCCTGAGCGCGCGCCTGATTGACCGGCCGATCCGTCCGTTGTTTCCTGAAGGATATCTGTTTGAAACCGCAGTCACCGTAAACGTCATATCCAGCGATCAGCAGAACAACGCCGATGTGCTGGGAGGCATCGGTGCCTCGCTTGCCCTCAGTATCAGCGATATCCCGTTTCAGGGCCCCATCGCGTCGGTTCGTGTAGGACGGATCAACGGCTCATTCATTATTAATCCGACCTTCGCAGAACTGGAAGAAAGCGACATGGACATCGTTGTCTCCGGTACGCGCGATTCCATCGCTATGGTGGAGGGCGAGGCTAAGGAAATTTCCGAGGATGACATGCTGAACGCGATCCAGATCGCGCATGAAACCGTTAAAGATATCATTCGCCTGCAGGATGAGTTTATAAAGGAAATCAATCCGGTCAAGAGATCCTTCGAACCGGCCAGGCCGGATGAAGCCCTCGTGGAAAATATCAAAAAGGCTGCGAAAGAAGCCGTGTATCAGGCTAACCGAATCGCCGACAAAACCGAACGGAACAAAAAACTTACGGAATTAGTGGAGTCCCTCTCGGCTCCCCAGCGCGAAGCGAATCCGGATATCGATAAAATCGTTTCCAGGATTGTGTCGGATATTCAGTATGATGACATGCGCAAGATGATACTGGATGAAAAACGACGGCTGGACGGGCGCCAGATGACCGAGATCCGGCCGATTACCTGTGATATCGGTTTTCTTCCGCGTGTGCACGGCTCAGCGCTCTTTACGCGCGGGCAGACGCAGGCTCTGGTCGCCACTACCCTTGGCACTAAAATGGACGAGCAAATGATTGACGGTGTGGACGGCGAAATGACTAAACGATTCATGTTCCATTATAATTTTCCGCCCTATTCCGTCGGAGAATCGAGGGTTCCCCGGGGTCCGGGCCGTCGGGAAATCGGGCACGGCAATCTTGCCGAACGAGCGCTGAAAAACATGATTCCAACCGAGGAAAAATTCCCATATACAGTCCGTATCGTAAGCGATATCCTGGAATCCAACGGTTCCAGTTCTATGGCATCCGTCTGCGGCGGCTCGCTTTCTCTGATGGACGCGGGCGTTCCCATTCCAAAATCACTGGCCGGAATCGCAATGGGGCTTATTATGGAAAACGGAAATTACGCGATTTTAAGCGATATTCTCGGAGACGAGGACCATCTCGGCGACATGGATTTCAAGGTGGCGGGAACCCGTGACGGCATCACAGCGTGCCAGATGGACATAAAAATCAAGGGGATTTCTCCGGACATTATGCGTCAGGCGCTTGAACAGGCAAAAGCCGGCAGATTTCATATTCTCGGCATCATGGAACAGACTATTAAGGAAGCTCGCCCTGATTTGTCTCAATATGCACCGAGAATCACCACGATCAAAATCGCCGTTGATCAGATTGGCCTCGTGATCGGTCCTGGCGGCAAAACCATCCGTGAGATCATAGAAAAATCAGGAACGAAAATCGACATTGACGACGACGGAACCGTTTTAATCGCGTCGGTTAACGCCGAAGGCAACGAAATTGCCGTGGAGTGCATACGCGGCCTGACGGCCCAGCCTGAAATCGGTAAAGTATATAAGGGTACGGTCAAGAAAATTACCGATTTCGGCGCATTTGTCGAAATACTTCCGGGCAAGGAAGGTTTGCTGCATATTTCTGAAATCGACCATAAACGCGTCAATAAAGTCGATGAATACATGAAGCTGGGGGATGAAGTCGAAGTGCTTCTCCAGGAAATCACTACAAGGGACGGAAAAACCAAGTTTGAACTGAGCCGGAAGGCGCTTTTGAAAAAAGACAAGCATCCGCATCATCCGCCGAAGAAAAACGAATCCTAACAGGAAAGAAAAGGGATGTTTCACAACTCTGACCGAATGCATCCTTTGAATACAGGAAATCATCAGGCTCACACTGATAAATCGGACATTGAAAACCATTATTCAAAATTCGTTCTGGATAATGGTTTAACTTTAATTTACCAGCATATTCCGTATCTGAAGTCAGTCACTATCGGCGTTTGGGTGATGACGGGTAGCCGATATGAAGATGAACAGGCTATGGGGCTTTGCCATTTTCTGGAGCATGCTGTTTTCAAGGGAACAAGGCATCGCAACGCCCTGCAGATCGCTAAAAGCATTGAAGCCGTTGGCGGAAGCCAGAACGCTTTTACGAGCAAGGAACATACTTGTTATTACGCTACAACTCTGAATAATGACCTAAGCCTTGCTGTCGATGTAATATCGGATCTGGTGATTAACCCGCTTTTGAATCCTTCCGATATCGAAAAAGAAAAACAAGTCATTATCCAGGAAATTAGTGATTCGGAGGATAACCCCGAGGAATTCATTCAGGATTACATTTACGGGATGTTTTTCCCGGATCATCCGCTGGGCTACAATATTCTGGGAACTAAAAAATCACTGGAATCGCTGAATGTATCACAGATCAAATCTTTTTTCCGGAAATATTATGTTCCTTCCAATATGATTGTATCCGTAGCTGGAAATTTCAGTGAAAAGGATTTGATCCAAACCGTCAGGCAAAAATTCCGTTTCAGGAAAACTTTAAAAAACAGGACATACTGGCCAGAGGGTTTTACAACCGTTAGAAAAAGAAAATTGGAAAGTCATAAAAAAACATTCAAACGTTCCATTACTCAATCCCATTTATGCATGGGAAAACCCCTGAATATTTCCTATTCCAGTCCGAAAAAAATTGATATGCTGGCTCTGAATATTATTCTGGGAAGCGGTATGAGTTCCCGGCTGTTTCAGAAAGTCAGGGAAAAATACGGACTTGCTTATTCCATATACAGCTTCGTGGATTTTTTCTATGAAACTGGGGTTTTCGGGATCTATTTGGCCACTGAAAAGAAAAAACTGCAAAAGTCCCTGGAAATCGTCAGAAATGAGTTGTTTCATCTGGAAAAACATTGTATCAAAAAAAATGAACTAAGCATGGCCAAATCCCAACTGCGGGCAAATCTTCTGATAGGCTTGGAAAGTACATCCACCCGTATGATCCGCCTGGCGAAAAATGAAATATATTACAAAAAAATATTGAACATCAACGATATCATTAAGTATATTGATTCCATCACGATCGATGATGTGATGCATGTTTCTGAAATGATCAGCGGACACCCGGACGGCATGCAGATGGCAATAATATATTGATATTTTCCGATCTGCATTTAAGCCTCCTTTAGAAATGAGGCGTTTACCGACAGTTTTTTAAAAGCACAAATTGAAATATGACCAGAGAAATCCAGATAAAAGTGAATTATATTTCAGAGAGATTATCTGATATCTCCCTGCCCGAATACATGACCGAGGGAAGTTCGGGCCTCGACCTTCGAGCCGCTATGGATGAACCGATCACGATCAGGCCCATGCAAAGGGCTCTGGTACCCACCGGAATTCAACTGAGTATTCCGCCAGGATACGAAGGACAGGTAAGGCCAAGGAGCGGACTTGCGGTTAATTACGGTATAACAGTGTTAAACACACCGGGTACCATTGATTCAGATTACCGGGGAGAAGTTAAAGTAATACTGATTAATCTTGGATCAGCTGATTTTACGCTTAATCGGGGTGACCGCATAGCTCAAATCGTTTTTGCATGTGTGGTGAAAGCGCAATTGTCACTTGGCAGTGAAATGGATTCAACGGAAAGGGGAGTCGGTGGTTTCGGACATTCAGGAAAATAAAAGTGGTTATCCGATTCTCGTATATCATAAAATTGACCGCAAATGGGAATTTGGCGCAAGTATCATTTCGCCGAAGAAGTTTCTGGATCAAATTCGGTTTTTAGCCGATCATGGATACAAAAGTGTCAATATCTCTGAAACAAATTTTAAAAAAAATATAAAAGACAAATACGTATGTTTTATGTTTGATGATGCCTATGAATGCATCTATCAATACGCTCTTCCGGTTCTAAGCGAGTACGGATTTACGGCTACTATAGCGATCATAACAGATTACATCGGTAAAGGAAACGATTGGGACATTCAATTTGGCCGTCAGTTTAATCATATGAGTCTAGATCAGATCCAGACATTATCTGATTATGGTTGGGAGCTTGCTTCCCATACATGCTCCCATTACAACTTAATATTCCTGAATGATGCTACATTAAGACATGAACTCGAGAGTTCGAAGTTATTAATAGAAAATATTTCAAAAAGGCCGGTTTTCCATTTAGTTTATCCATATGGCAGGGCAAACCAACGCATTTACAGGTTCGCAAAATTGGCCGGATATACGGGAGCGTCGGGCTTTCATTCAATTAAAGGTGTAGACAGTTCGTTTTGTATAAAAAGACATGCTGTCTATGCTTTTGATACAAATCGGACATTGATAAACAAAATAAATCATACCGTTTTTGAAAAAATGAAACAACGAATTGTAAATTTTTGTAGTTATGGATCTTGGATGTTAAAATATAAGAATAAGAAGAAAACAGAACTTGATTTTTAAAATAAATAATCATTGGTGACTTTATGGCAGAACCGATTAAAAAATTGTATTATTCGATTAGTGAAGTAAGTGAATTGACGGGTATAAAACAGTATGTGTTACGTTATTGGGAATCAGAATTTGATGTACTTTCTCCGAATAAAAACCGTTCAGGGAACAGGATTTATACAGAAGAAGATATCAGTAAAATCATGTTAATTAAAAAATTGCTATATGAGGAGAAATTTACCGTTGATGGAGCAAAGGTTAGGCTGCAGGAAATGAAAAAGGTTAATAACGATTTCCATTCCGAGGAGATTGATTTAATAAAGGAAATTAAAATGGATTTGACAGAAATCTTAAATGAAATTAAGTAACCGTAAATTTAATACAAATAACATTAATCAAGGATATTTATGAACCGCCGTAACTTTCTTAAAAGAGCTTTAGGAACCGGTGTAATCATGGGTTCATCTTATTACTTTGGTATTCAAAAAACCCTGAACGGAGGAACATTACCAAATTTCAGTTCCGGGTTTGATCTTGTAGCAATTAAAGGAGGTGAACCGGATGCAATGTTCGACAGGGCCATACAATCACTTGGAGGAATTGGAAATTTCGTAAAGAAAAATCAGACCGTTGTTGTTAAGCCTAACATCGGATGGGATGTTGTACCGGAACGAGCAGCAAATACAAACCCAAAATTGGTAAGTAAAATAGTGAAAAGCTGTTTAGAAGCGGGCGCAAAAAAAGTGTATGTCTTTGATAATACATGTGATAACTGGAAATACTGTTACAGAAATAGTGGTATTGAGAAAGCTGTGAATGATGCCGGAGGAATAATGACTCCGGGACATAGTGAAAGCTATTATCATGAGGTCAGCATTCCAAATGGAAAAAAACTGAAGAAAACTAAAGTACACGAATTGATTCTCGAATCGGATGTTTTCATTAATGTGCCGGTGCTGAAGAGTCACAGATCTGCCAGAGTCACTATATCCATGAAGAATCTCATGGGGATTATGTGGGACAGAAGGTGGTGGCACGCAAACGATCTGCATCAATGCATCGCAGATTTTGCGACTTACCGAAAACCGGACTTAAATATTATTGACGCTTATAATGTAATGAAGGAAAACGGGCCCAGGGGAGTATCTGAAGCAGACGTTGAATTAATGAAATCGATGATCATCTCCACTGATATGGTTGCTGCCGATGCATCAGCAACTAAATTATTTGGGCTTGATCCTAACGATGTCAATTATTTGAAATACGCTGATGAAATGAAAGTTGGTGTGAAAGACCTAAACAAACTTAGTATTGATCGCATTATTCTGTAAAATATGAATATAAAGCTTCTAAAACCGGTAAGAGTTACGATTGGCATCTCATTTTTTTTGCTGAGTTCATTTGTTTTTATTGATTTTGCCAGTCTTTTATCCAATGAAATCATAGGTTATATCACGGGTATACAATTTTTACCATCATTGCTTATGTTTTTTTCAACGTTATCTTTAGCTTCAATAGGATTTATTATTGTCCTTTTCATTACTTTATTAATCGGTAGGTTTTACTGCTCTGCGATTTGTCCTCTAGGAGTTTATCAGGATATTATTTTATGGTTGAAAAATCATATTTTTCAGAGAAGTTTTTTTATTTTTTCAAAACCACATAATTTAATAAGATATTCATTAGCAATACTAACATTTGTACCTCTTTTTTTCGGAAACATAATTGGTGTACTTATTCTTGACCCTTTTAGTATTTACGGACGTATTTCATCTAATATCTTAAGGTTTTTTTATTTTCAAACAAATAACGGACTTGACTTTATTTCACAAAAAATCGGTTTTTACACTTTTTATCATCAGGATTTTAAAACTTTCTCTTTTTTAGCTATATTTTTATCTATTGTTTTTATTGCATTTATTTCCATATTAGCTTTTTACAGGGGCCGTTTATATTGTAATATGATATGTCCGGTAGGAACTTTGCTGGGATTATTTGCAAATGTTTCAGTATTTAAATTTATAATCAACAAAGATATATGTAACGGATGTGGCGCCTGTAAAAGAGTATGCAAGTCTGAATGTATTGACTGCACTTTCCGTACGATTGATATGTCCAGATGTGTTACCTGCTTTAACTGTTTGTCATCATGCCCTTCGTCAGGAGTAAAATTTGTCCCATTTTTTTATAAGTCAGTTAGCAGTCCGAATAACCGTAAAACAGAAAAATTGGAATATTTTAATCCCGAACGAAGGAATCTAGTTCATACTCTTCTTGGTTCGCTGGTTGGTTTAACGGGCGTTAAAGCGTGTACAGAGATTCAGGATAATAAAAAACGAAGAACCGGATTTAAGGCGATTTCACAACAACCGCCGGTTTCGCCTCCTGGGTCAATAGGAATTACACGGTTTACAGAATTATGCACTTCATGTCATTTATGTATTACACAATGCCCATCACAAGTGCTGAAACCCTCCGTCGCGGAATATGGCTGGGTGGGAATCATGCAGCCAAAAATGGATTATCACACAAGTTTTTGTAACTATGATTGCGTTATTTGTTCTCATGTTTGCCCGACCGGAGCTATTTTGCCTATCAGTACTGAACAAAAAGCAAGGATTCAGCTTGGGAAGGTGCGGTTTATACGGCGTAATTGCATTGTGAGGGCGGAAGGAACCGAATGCGGAGCCTGTTCCGAACATTGTCCTACTAAAGCAGTTTATTTGGTTCCATTCAGGGGACATCTGTATATTCCAGAAGTCAATCCGGATATTTGCGTCGGATGCGGTGCCTGTGAATATGCTTGCCCTACTGTTCCATTTAAAGCGATCTACGTTGAAACGAACATTGTCCATCAAGTCGCGAAATTACCTGAAAAATCAATAAAAAATGGCGGTATAGATCTCAAGGAGGAGTTTCCTTTTTAGGAAACAGAATCGATCTTCGTTAAACAAAGCTTAATAAGATAACGACGGTTACATAGACAATTTGTTTATCCCGGGATTATCCTTTTGTTTTAATCTCAAAATTTATGACTTAGTGTTGAGATTCTTTTAGCAATTCAATTACCTTTTTGTATCAGCCGTGCAGAGAAAATGAGAAATTAACACGAATTTATATATCCTTTGTCTATAAAATTATCCTAAAGAAAGTTTAAACCTGACGTTTTGTAGAAATGCTTGATTTTTTATAATTTTTAATTATAAATTCTAATGCCAAAAATTCAATTAAATTAACACACATAAGACATTTTGTCTTTAAAATAATTTCATAATATGCCAAAATTACAATATTATCAAATACTATAATTTCTTAAGTCAAGAATAATTAATATATTATCGATTATATGCATTTGGTATATCATTTGCAATATCCAGCATTGTTATGCTGAACAAGTGGGTACAAAAAAATAATTTATTATTTAACATACAATTGAATCTGCAAAAAGCGGATATTTAACGGAGGTTCTATATGTCTAAGGGTAAAGTTATCGGAATCGATTTAGGTACAACGAATTCATGCGTTTCGATTTTAGAAGGCGGACAGCCAACTGTCATACCCAATTCCGAAGGCGGACGAACGACACCGTCAGTCGTAGGATTCACAAAATCCGGTGAACGGATAATCGGCAATCCGGCCAAACGGCAGTCTATAACAAATCCGAAAAATACTGTTTACTCCATCAAGCGGTTTATGGGACGCAGGTACGAGGAAGTTTCTGAAGAACGCACACGCGTTCCTTATGAAGTCATACGCGGTGATAACGGCGATGTTCGGGTGAAAATCAACGATCAGATTTATTCACCGCCGGAAATATCAGCGATGGTTCTGCAGAAAATGAAACAAACCGCTGAGGATTATCTTGGCCAAAAAGTAACCGATGCCGTAATTACGGTTCCGGCCTATTTTAACGATGCCCAGCGGCAGGCTACGAAGGACGCAGGAAAGATTGCGGGATTGAATGTACTCCGTATTATTAACGAACCGACAGCCGCCGCCCTGGCTTACGGGCTCGATAAGAAATCCAACGAAAAAATCGCGGTGTATGATCTCGGAGGCGGTACGTTTGATATATCCATTCTCGAAATCGGGGACGGGGTCTTTGAAGTGCTGTCGACAAATGGAGACACGCATCTGGGCGGCGATGATTTCGATGAACGGATCGTGAACTGGCTGGCCGATGAGTTCAGAAAGAATGAAGGCATCGACCTCCGCAAGGACCCGATGGCGCTGCAAAGGCTCCGCGATGCCGCAGAAAAAGCCAAGATAGAGCTTTCCAGCGCGACGCAGACCCAAATCAATTTACCGTACATCACCGCAGTGGACAGCGTTCCGAAACATCTGGATATCACGCTGACACGCGCCAAATTTGAACTGATCTGCGACGACCTTTTCCAGCGCTCCATTAAACCTGTCGAATCAGCGATGAAAGACGCAGGCCTGGATTATTCCCAGATTGATGAAGTGATTCTCGTTGGCGGTTCTACTCGTATCCCGAAGGTCGAACAGCTCGTGCGTGACCTGTTTAAAAAAGATCCTCACAAAGGAGTGAATCCCGATGAAGTGGTCGCAGTAGGCGCTTCCATTCAAGGCGCTGTGCTTGCGGGTGAGGTCAAAGATGTCCTGCTGCTGGACGTAACGCCTCTTTCACTTGGGATAGAAACGCTGGGCAGCGTGTTCACGACCATGATACCGCGCAACACAACCATCCCGACCAAAAAATCAGAGATATTCTCAACAGCATCGGACAGCCAGACCGCGGTTACCATACGCGTCGGTCAGGGAGAACGTCCCATGTTTAACGATAACCGTGAAATCGGCCGTTTCGAGCTGTTTGGGATTCCCCCGGCGCCCCGGGGCATTCCGCAAATTGAAGTGACCTTTGATATTGACGCGAACGGCATCCTGCATGTCACCGCCAAAGACAAGGCGACGGGCAAGGAGCAAAGCATCCGCATTGAATCCTCGTCGGGCCTGAGCAGCGATGAAATCGACCGGATGGTGAAACAAGCTTCCGAGCACGCCGATGAGGACAAAAAACGCAAGGAGAAAATTGAGGCGAAAAATCATGCGGAACAGCTTGTCTACCAGACTGAAAAAAACATCAAGGAGTTCGGAGAAAAAATCGACAGCGATTCCAGGACACGCCTGGAAAGTGCGGTTCAAGCCCTCAAGGACGCCATTGCCTCGGAAAACGCAAGCCAGATCCAGTCCGCGTCGGATTCGCTGAACAGCTTTTGGAACGACATTTCATCGAAAATGTACCAGCAAACCGGTGGGCAGGCCGGTCCGTCGGATCAGCAGTTTTCACAGAACGGACAGGGGCAAAAAGTCGAAGACGCTGATTACGAGGTCGTCGACGAAAAAGACAAGAAATAATATCACTTTTGAGGTGCCCATATGCCGACCTATGATTACCTGTGCAAAAACGGACATGAATTTGAATTGTTTCAAAGCATCAAATCTGAACCTGCCGCCGAATGCCCGATCTGTCACGAGATCGCCAAGCGTATGATTGGAGCCGGAAGCGGACTTATGTTCAAAGGTTCAGGATTTTACATTACTGATTACAAAAAAAACGGTAACGGATCAGACGGTAAAATGCAAACCGGCGGCGAAACAAAAGCGGAGACCAAACAAGATACCGGCAAAAAAACAAGCGCCAAACAAAACGGATGAAAAAAGATTTTTACCAAATACTTGGAGTATCCAAAAACGCAGGGGACGAAGAAATCAAAAGGGCTTATAAACGTCTCGCAAAACAATATCATCCCGATAAACATTCGGGGGAAAAAAATTTCGAGGATCAGTTCAAGGAGATTTCAGAGGCATATCAGACATTAAGCGATCACAAAAAGCGTGATGAATATGACCAGATAAGACGTTTTGGCGAGAGTAACTTCCGGCAACCCGGAACCGGATTCGATGCCGGTTTTGATTTCAATGAGCTGTTAAACCGGTTCCGGTTCTCGCGGGGCGGCGCCCGTTCAGGGGTCGCAGGTTTTCCTGGTTTTTTTTATGAAACGGATCCGGTTGAGTTTGATACGGAAGAAGAAACGAATCAGGCTGACATCCATTCAGAGCTGAACGTAACATTAAAGCAAGCTGCAACCGGAGATACCGTGGAATTCGTTTACATGAACGGTACAATGCGAACAATACGTGTCCGGATTCCGCAAGGTATTGAAGATGGCGGAAAAATAAGCCTGAAGGGACAGGGCCGGACATTCCGCGGAAGAACCGGAGATTTGATCCTTACCATCCGCATTCAGTCCGATTCTGTTTTCTACCGCAAAGGACCCGATATATACACCGACTGCAAAATCAACTTTGCACAGATGCTTCTGGGGAGTGTAATCCGGGTCAGGACGGTTTACGATGAAACTGTGGATATAAGGATTCCGGCCAATACACTACCCGGAACCATCTTGAAAGCCAGTAAACTTGGCATACGTTCAAGAAACGGAACCGGTGATTTTTACGTGAAAGTCATTCCCGAAATGCCGGGTCCTCTGAATAAGAAACAAAAAGAATTATTTGAAGCATTCGCCCGATCATGCCAGATGAACTGGTAAAAATTATGATAACTTTTTACGGTTTGGCTTCGTAATACAAACTGAAATATAAATAAAAAAACATACAAAGCCGGAGGTCAACATGTTTTCAAATCATCCCCAACGCTACCTGATAGGAATTATCCTTATTCTGATCGGCGTAATCGCAGGAATGGTTCTTACTGCCAATTTCAACTGGACTTTTAATTCAAGGGCCGGTTCCGATTCTGAAGCCAGACTAAGACTTGAAGAAAAAATGACAGAAATGAGGGATTTCAGTGAAGGTTTTACAACTGTCGCGGAATATGTCACACCCAGCATTGTCACAGTGGAAACAGAAAAGACGGTGAAAGTCCGGACCTGGGATCCGTTCGGGGGTACAGACCCATTCGGCGATTTTTTCGGGGGGGACGATATGTTCCGCAGATTTTTCGGGGGACCCAATAACCGCCAGCAGGAACGGCAAGTGCAGGGGCTCGGCTCAGGTGTGATTGTCAAGGAAGACGGATACATCATAACCAACAATCATGTCATAGCGGAAGTGGATAAGATAAAAATCACGCTTTCTAACGGAAAACAATACGAAGGGAAACTCATCGGACGCGATCCGCGTACTGATCTTGCCGTTATAAAAATCGATCTGAAAGGCCTTCCCGCAATCAAAATGGCTAATTCGGATCAGGTAAAAGTAGGGCAATGGGCTTTGGCGGTCGGGAATCCTTTCAGCAAATCGCTCAGTCATACCGTAACGGCAGGTATTATCAGCGGACTTGGCCGCTCTTCAGTGACAACGGACACGGATATTGATTTCATCCAGACCGATGCGGCGATTAATCCCGGCAACAGCGGTGGCGCACTTGTCAACCTGAAAGGAGAACTCGTTGGCATCAATGCGGCAATCGTCTCCCGAAGCGGAGGTTTTGAAGGCATCGGTTTTGCCATTCCTTCCAACATCGCGACCAGCGTGATGGATCAGCTGATCAAATCCGGGAAAGTGATACGCGGTTATGTGGGCATCAGCATGCAGGATGTGGATGAATCGATCGCGAAAGCCATGAACCTGAAAACCCCCAAAGGTGCGCTGGTCGCCCAGGTCGTGAAAGACAGTCCCGGAGAAAAGGCGGGTCTTCGACAGGGCGATGTGATCATCAAAATTGACGGTAAAGAAATTGAAGACATGGCTGCGGTCCGCCGGACTGTAGGTTCCAAAAAACCCGGCACGAATGTTGAATTCACCGTAATCCGTGAAGGTTCCGAAAGGGAAATCACGGTTACCCTGGCCGAAGCACCCGGCGAAATGATTGCTTCTTCGGACGAATCGTCTGCGAAACAAAGCGTGGAGCGCATGGGCATGGAGGTATCCAATGTAAACGGCGATCTCGCTTCCAAGTTCGGACTCAATGCCGGTGACAAAGGCGTGATCATCACGAACATTGAAAGGGGCGGCGCGGCATTTAACGGCGGCCTGCGCGAAGGTGATCTGATCAAACGCGTTGGAAAAGACAATATTACAAATATTAAAGATTACGCGGACGCCGTCAATAAAATTCAGCCCGGAGAAACAGCTCTTTTCCTCGTCAACCGAAGGGGAAATTCCATGTTCATCGCTTTCAGCGTACCGAAATAGAGATTCGCTGCGGCCATGCAAAAACCGAATTGAAAGATATTCATGACAAAAACATTAGAAGAACATCTCATGACCGACGGAAAAAAACAAAAAAAAGGGCAACTTCCCGAGTCGCTTCCGATCATTCCGCTTCGAAATGCGGTCTTGTTTCCGCAGCAGATCATGCCGTTATCCATCGGCCGGGACAAAACCCTGAAGCTTGTATCCGAACATTTTGATGATACCCGGCTGGTCGGCATCGTCGCACAGAAGGAAAGTACGATCGAAAACCCATCCCCTCCGGACATGTACCAGACGGGCGTAGCGGCACATATCATGAGGGTCTTTGATATGCCCGACGGCAGCAAAAGCGTTATTGTCCAGGGGTTGAAGCGCATACAGATAACTTCATTCGAACAGGATGAGCCTTATTGGATTGCGAAATTCACGGAATTGTCCGAAGAACTGCCTTCCCCCGAAGACATAACCGTTGACGCTCTGATCAGCAACATCAAGAACATCTTCCAGAAAATGGCAAATCTTGCCCCGTACATAACCGCCGAACAGACGTCCATGATCCTTAACGTCCAGCAGCCGGGACGGGTTGCGGATATGGCCATATCCGCAATCAACATTCCCACTCATGAAAAGCAGGACATTCTCGAAACGCTGAATGTAAAAGACAGGCTGGATAAAACACATATCATCCTGAACCGGCTTTTGCAAACCCTGGAACTCGGAAATAAAATCCAGTCTGACGTCCAGGATGAAATCACGCGCACTCAGCGGGAGTATTACCTTCGGGAGCAGATGAAAGCCATTCAGAAGGAACTCGGTGAAAACGAATTCAATAATCCCGAAATCCAAGAACTTCAGAATAAGATCGAAAAATCATCCATGCCCAGGGAAGTGCATGAGGTTGCCCGAAAAGAGCTCGACCGCCTGGCTCGCATGTCGCCGATGGCAGCCGAGTACACGGTCTCAAGGACCTATCTGGACTGGCTGATCGATATTCCCTGGAATGTGCACACCCAGGACAACATGAAAATCGATGATGCCCGCCACAGTCTTGATTCCGATCACTACGGACTTGAGAAAGTCAAGAAACGTATCCTGGAATACCTGGCGGTGCGGAAACTGAAAAACGACATGCGCGGGCCAATATTGTGTTTTGTCGGGCCTCCGGGAGTTGGAAAAACATCCCTGGGCCGTTCAATCGCCAAAGCGCTTGGGAGAAAATTTGTACGCATGTCGCTTGGCGGTATTCGGGATGAGGCTGAAATCCGGGGACACCGCAGGACATATATCGGCGCGTTGCCGGGACGGGTGGTGCAGGGAATCCGGAGGGCCGGTTCCATGAATCCGGTTTTTATGCTTGATGAAATCGACAAGGTGGGTATGGATTTCAGGGGGGATCCTTCCAGTGCGCTTCTGGAAGTGCTGGATCCGGAGCAGAATTTCTCATTCAGCGACCATTATTTGGATGTTTCTTTTGATTTGTCAAAAGTCCTGTTTATCGCCACGGCGAATTTGGCGGATCCGATTATTCCCGCTCTCAGGGACCGTATGGAAGTGATCGAAATCCCCGGTTATACAGAAGATGAGAAACTGCATATCGCCGAAAAGTTTATCATTCCCAAACAAATTTCCGAACATGGCCTCAAACCTGAACAAATGAGTTTCAGAGCCGAAGCGCTGAAGGTTATCATCCATGAATTCACACGTGAAGCCGGTTTACGAAATCTGGAACGTGAGGTAGCCGCTATTTGCCGGGGTGTGGCTCGTGAAGTGGCCGAGAGACTCATCAAGAAATCGGTCATCAGCAAAAAAGAGGTATATAAATATCTCGGGAAGGCAAAATTTTACTCGGACGCCGCTGAACGAATTAAGCGCCCGGGAATTTGCACAGGCCTGGCCTGGACTCCTTCCGGAGGTGACATTCTCTTCATTGAAGCGACAAAAATGCGCGGAAAGGGAAGTTTAACTCTTACCGGGCAATTAGGCGAAGTGATGAAAGAGTCGGCGGTGACCGCCCTGAGCATGATTCGTTCGCAGGCAGAATCCCTTGCAATATCAGATGAATTCGATAAAATCGACATTCATATCCATGTTCCTGCGGGCGCAATTCCAAAAGACGGGCCATCCGCCGGAATCACGATGTATACCGCAATCCTGTCACTGCTGACCAACCGTGTTGTTCGAAACGATGTCGCGATGACCGGTGAGATCACTCTGCGAGGAACCGTACTGCCGATCGGTGGAATCAAGGAAAAAGTCCTTGCTGCACACCGGTCAGGAATCAAAGTAGTCATCCTGCCCGAAAAAAATGAAAAGGACCTCGATGAAGTTCCCCGGCAGATCCGGGATGATATGAAATTCGTTTTTGTCAGTGAAGTATCCCGCGTGATCGAGGAAGCCTTAACCTGTCAAAAAAATAAAAAACAGAAACCGCCACTTCCGGAAACATCACAAAAAAGAAAAAAAGGGAAACGTTTGAATACAAAGATTGGCATTCATGAATAAACAAAAATATCAGTTACCCATCATTTTGGGCATTTTATTTCTATTTTTTCTTCTGAATCCGTTATTATTTTCCGGCCGGCAGGATGTTGAGATATCCTATAAGGAATTCCGCGACCGTCTTGCGGGAGGCGAAATTGATGAGGTTCAGATTACAACTGAAAAGATATTAGGGAAACTTAAAAGTACGGATACCCTTGTCGCATCTGCGGAGTCCGATACAGTACCGAAATCCCTGTATGAACGACTCAGGTTTGATCAGCTGATCGGTGCTGCCCTGAAAAAAGATACCCGCCAGGCCTTTACTGTCACAGTTGTTCCGGACGAAAAGCTGGTGGCGGATCTTCACGCTGCCGGTGTGGATTACAGGGGAGTCATCAACAGCAACTGGCTTGAAAACCTGATTCTGTACTGGATACTGCCCTTTTTGGTTCTTTTTATGATCTGGGGTTACGTTTTCAAGAAAATGAGCGGAGGCGGGAATGTGATGAACATCGGGAAAAGCAAGGCGAAAATTTACGCTTCCGACTCCAAAACCCGGGTTACATTCCAGGATGTTGCCGGTGTAGAGGAGGTAATTGAAGAAGTCCGGGAGATCGTTGATTTTCTGAAAAACCCGAAAAAATACACCAAGCTTGGCGCAAAACTGCCAAAGGGTGTTTTACTGGTAGGGCCTCCCGGTACAGGTAAAACATTACTGGCCAAGGCCGTTGCCGGAGAGGCCGATGTGCCGTTTTTCAGCCTGAGCGGGTCCGACTTTGTTGAAATGTTTGTCGGGGTAGGCGCTTCACGGGTACGGGACTTGTTTGCCGAAGCAAAGTCCAAAGCGCCCTGCATCATTTTCATAGATGAAATTGACGCTGTTGGCAGGAGCCGAGGCAAAGGGTATATGATGGGAGGACATGACGAACGGGAGAACACGCTGAATCAGCTTCTTGTGGAAATGGACGGTTTCAACACCGATAAAGGCGTGATCATCATGGGGGCTACCAACCGGCCGGACGTGCTGGATGTAGCACTGCTAAGGCCCGGGAGGTTTGACAGGCAGATCGTGCTTGACCGGCCTGATCAGAACGCCCGCATGGATATTTTCAGAGTGCATACCCAGGGCATGCCGCTTTCGGATGATCTGGATCTGAAAGTACTTGCCGGGCAAACCCCCGGTTTTGCAGGTGCCGAAATCGCAAATGTCTGCAATGAAGCGTCGCTTCTGGCTTCGCGCAAGGATAAAACGAAAATTGAAATGGTTGACTTCCAGGAAGCCATTGAACGGGTGATCGGGGGATTGGAAAAGAAAAATAAACTCATTAGTCCGCGTGAGAAAAACATTGTTGCCTATCATGAATCCGGGCACGCGATCGTAGGTCATTTCCTGAAAAATGCCGATCCGGTCCATAAGGTTTCCATTGTTCCCCGGGGCATTGGGGCACTGGGCTACACGCTTCAAACACCGCTGGAGGACAGGTATTTACTTTCAAAGAGTGAACTGGTAGAAAAACTATGCAGTTTACTGGGCGGCCGGGTCGCCGAGGAAATTATTTTTAATGAAATATCCACGGGCGCAGCGAATGATCTGGAACGAGTCACTGAAATTGCCACCCGCATGGTGACGATGTACGGTATGAGTGAAAAAATCGGTCATATGGCTTTCACGGATAACGCCGACCAGCAATTTCTGGGCGGTTACAACCTGAAACCCTACAGCGAGGACACAGCCAGGCTCATTGATTCAGAAGTCAAGGCGATTGTCGATGCTGCTTACCTGAAGACCAGACAGCTGCTGACTGAAAAACGATCCCAGCTTGAGTTGCTGGCCACCCAACTCCTCGAAAAGGAAATTCTGGATAAAAAAGATATTGAATCGCTTTTAGGCGAAAAACCAGCATCGGATGCAGAATCCCTGTTGCCATCTTCCGGGGACACATTTTCGAAGGAGGAAGGGGATATATAATAAATCCGATAATATGTTGGTTTTACCTTGCTAATCGTATTCAATTTTTTTATCTTCCGCTGATTTTTTAATATTAGCCGCTGACTGATTTCGTCGGTTCACGGGAATGGAAATCTTTTATGAAAATGGCCATTATTTCGGACATTCACGGCAATCTGGAAGCGCTGGAGGCAGCATTCGATACCATTGAGAAACAATCTCCCGACCAGATTGTCTGTCTCGGCGATATCGTCGGTTACGGGGCCAATCCTTCCGAATGCGTTGAAATGATTCGAAACCGTTGCAGCATTATTGTCAAGGGAAACCATGACGAGGCCGTAACGAATGAAAATGACATGGACCGTTTCAATCCCTATGCTGTGCATTCCATATTATGGACACGCAATCATCTGAATGAAGAACAAATACGGTTTCTAAAAGGATTGCCCAAACAGGTTACCGCTGGAGGTTTAAGGTTTGTTCATGCGGCAGCAGACCCGAATTCTGACTGGGATTACATTTTTACCCCATATCAGGCACTCCGTCAGTTTGCCTTTTTTTCTGAACCCATTTGTTTTTATGGCCATACTCATATCCCCATTGTGTTTCCCGAAACCCCGAATGAGTGCGATATCCAGCGAAACCACCGTTACATGATCAATGTGGGAAGCATTGGACAGCCGCGGGACAATAACACGGAACTGAGTTTTGGATTGTTCGATATTGACGAATGGAAGTATCTTAATATCCGTGTGGCTTATGAGATTTCGGCTGCGGCGGAAAAAATACGTAATGCCGGTTTACCCGCATTTTTGGCGGACCGTTTGTACCGGGGAAGATAATGAATATAAATTTTATTGCATATAAGGAGACAGATAAAGAATGATTGCGCCTTTGCTTAAACTGATGTTTGGTGATCGACATGCCAGGGAAATAAAAAAAATTGAGCACTTGGTGGCCGAAATAAACCAATACTACGCTGAATTTGAGACACTATCCGATCATGATCTGAAAGATAAAACACAAAATTTCCGGCAGAGAATCAGGGAACATACCACGGAAGAAAGTCAGGAAGTCGAAAAGCTGAAGGAAGAAATCCAGGCTACACTCGATCCGGTCAAGGTGAAGGGTATGATTGATGAACTCAAGCAAAAAGAGAAAGTCCTTTTTTCGGCAGAACGGGAAATCCTGGACTCCATTCTGCCGGAAGCATTTGCATGCGTTAAGCAGGCCTGCAAACGGATGGTAGGCATGGTATATCCTGTTTGCGGTCGAGAAATGAAATGGGAAATGATCCCGTATGATGTCCAGCTGATCGGAGGCATAGTGCTGCATCAGGGAAAGATCTCCGAAATGGCCACGGGTGAAGGAAAAACGCTGGTTGCCATTGCGCCGATCTATCTGAACGCGCTAACCGGACGCGGTGTGCATCTGGTTACCGTAAACGATTATCTGGCGCTTCGTGACAGGGAGTGGATGGGGAAAGTCTATGAATTTCTCGGCATGAGCGTCGGAGTGATCCTGAACGATATGAATCCCGTTCAGCGGCGCGAGGCGTATAGCTGTGACATCACATACGGAACGAACAATGAGTTTGGCTTTGATTACCTTCGTGACAACATGGCCGTTTCAGCCGAAGACATGGTCCAGATCAAAGGACACCACTATGCGATCGTTGACGAGGTCGACTCCGTTCTGATTGATGAGGCCCGGACACCCCTGATTATCAGCGGAGCGGTCGATACGCCGTCCAACCAGAAATATGAGGAAATGAATCCGCACATCCGCCGACTGGTCGATATTCAGACAAAATTTGTGAATCAATTGGTTTTGGAAGCGGAAAAACTGATAGAACAGAACAACGATGCTGAGACGGGCCGGAAATTACTGATCGCCCAGCGCGGTGCGCCCAAAAACAACCGGCTGATGAAATTGATGAAGGAAGAGGGCGTCGCTCTGATGATACAACAAACGGAAAATGAATATCTTCGCGAAAAAAAGATTCACGAAATTGACGAGGAACTTTATTATTCCATTGACGAAAAAAGTCACCAGATCGATCTTACAGAAAAAGGAAGAAACACGCTTTCGCCCAGCCATCCGGAAATGTTCGTCATTCCCGATTTGTCGGATGAAATCATCAAAATTGACGTCAATCCCGATCTGACGGAGCACGACAAACTGGTCAAAAAGGAAGAACTGGGAAAATTATATGCCGAACGAAGTGATCGTATTCACAGCATTGAAAAACTTCTGAGCGCGTATTCATTGTACGGCAAGGATGATGAATATGTGGTACAGGACGGCAAAGTCCAGATCGTGGATGAATTTACGGGCCGGATTCTTCACGGCCGCCGTTACAGCGACGGATTGCACCAGGCGATAGAGGCAAAAGAGGGCGTCAAAGTTGAAAAAGACACTCAGACTCTCGCGACGATCACACTTCAGAATTATTTCCGCATGTATCATAAACTGGCCGGCATGACCGGAACTGCCGTCACGGAAGCCACAGAGTTCTGGGAAATCTATAAACTGGATGTTGTTGTTATCCCGACGAATAAACCGATTGTCCGTGATGATTTTGAGGATCAGATTTACAGAACAAAACGAGAAAAATACAATGCCGTCATTGATCTGCTAGTCGAAAATCAAAAAGAAGGGAAACCGACGCTGGTCGGAACCACATCCGTGGAAGTGTCGGAAACAATCAGCCGTATGCTGACGCGCAAAGGGATCAAGCATGAAGTGTTGAACGCGAAACAGAATCAGCGTGAAGCGGAGATCATTTCTAACGCCGGGCGCAAAGGAGCCATCACCATCGCGACCAACATGGCGGGCCGCGGAACCGATATTAAACTCGGATCGGGGATAGCCGAACTGGGCGGATTGCAGATTGTCGGAACCGAGAGGCATGAATCACGGCGCATTGACCTTCAGCTGCGCGGCCGTTCAGGCCGGCAGGGAGACCCGGGCGCGTCGGTGTTTTTTATTTCGCTTGAGGATGATTTAATGAGATTGTTCGGATCCGACCGCATCGCGAAAATGATGGACCGTCTGGGAGCTAAAGAGGGCGAGGTCCTTTCACACCGGTGGCTGACCAAAGCTGTTGAAAGGGCGCAAAAACGCGTTGAATTCAGGAATTTCAGCATCCGGAAACGTCTTCTCGAATATGACAATGTCATGAACCAGCAGCGAGAGATCATCTATAGCCGCCGCCGAAGGGCACTGCTGAATGAGAATATCAAAACTGAATTTCTCGACGTTCTGGATGAGTTCAGCGAAATGGTCAAGGACCGTTTTACTCGGGGTTCCAATCATCCTGAAGACTGGGACATTGACGAAATGCAGTCGTTCCTTCTCCGCAGCTGCGGCATCCATGTTACACGGGATCAGCTTTTTAAATGGCCCGGAAATTCATTTACACAGGAATTGCAGGTATTGCTGAGCCAGCGTTACGCCCTGCGCGAAGAGGTATGGACATCCGAGATGATGCGCCGCATCGAACGTATCGCTATCTTAAAAACCATCGACGATCGATGGAAAGAACACCTGCGTGAAATGGAGGAATTTAAAGAGGGTATTCACCTCCGCGGATACGGGCAGAAGGATCCGCTGATTGAGTATAAAAAAGACGGCTTCGAAATGTTCATGCAGTTGCTGGACCGGATTACATCGGAGATCATTGAATTCGTCTTCAAAGTTGAACCCGCACCTGAAATGGAACAGCAGATGATCAGGAAAGCACGCGCTGTCCGGACCCAGCACGCCGCCTCCGATGGCATGGGATATGAGGGCGAAGACCGACCGGATAATATTACGGTCAGTAAGACGCCTGTCCGAGTGGAAAAACAGGTCGGACGCAATGAACCCTGTCCCTGCGGAAGCGGAAAAAAATTCAAGCATTGCCATGGAAAGTAACATGAATCTCGTCCGAACTGAATTATCAGGATTGAAACTTTTCCGCCGCGGTAAAGTTCGCGACGTTTACGATCTGGATCCGTATTTGCTCATCGTCACGACCGACCGCATATCCGCTTATGACGTGATCATGCCAAACCCTGTTCCGGATAAGGGAAAAATTCTCACCGGGATTTCCGCTTTTTGGTTCGATATGACCAAATCTATCGCTGAAAATCATTATCTTTCTGTCAACGTTGAAGATTATCCGGAGGTATGCAAGTCACACAGAGATCTTTTAAACGGGCGAAGCATGCTGGTTGAAAAATCAAATCCTTTACCGGTCGAATGTATCGTGAGAGGGTATCTTTCCGGTTCCGGATGGCTTGAATATCAGAAATCAGGCGGTATCTGCGGTATCCAGTTGCCCGGAGGCCTTACGGAATCCTGTCGTTTAGAGGTTCCGATTTTTACTCCTTCGACCAAAGCGGAAACCGGCCATGACCAGAATATATCATTCGATGAAATGGGCAGGATTATCGGTCGTGAACTGTCTGAACAAATCAGAAAGACCAGTATCGCCGTTTATCAATTCGCCAGTGAATATGCCCTGAAAAAAGGGATCATCATCGCCGACACAAAAATGGAGTTTGGCATGCTGAATAACCGCTTAATGCTGATCGATGAATTACTTACACCCGATTCATCCCGTTTCTGGCCTGCAGATCAGTACAGGCCCGGACAGGGACAGCCGAGTTTTGACAAACAGTATTTGCGGGATTACCTGAATTCGATCCGGTGGAATAAGATTACACCGGCGCCGGACTTACCGGATGAAATCATTCGTAAAACGGCGGAAAAATATCAGCAGGCATTTAATTTCCTTACCTCATAAGTGTCATTTCCGATTCTTCTATTCTTTAAGAATCATTAGGGATTTTCAGGCTTTTTCAGTCGTAAGCATTCCGACTGACTTACCTTTTCCGGCACCGGCAATGTATGAAAGGAAAGTCTTTGAAGGTCCTTAAAAGCGCTTCGGCTTTCAATTTACTTTGGACTGATGTGCCTCTGTCCGGGTAATGATTTCTGTTTTTTTGCATATCTCCAGACGGATATTGTTATAGTGACAATTACAATGGGTGTGATAAATAAAAATAAAATATCGCTGTAGAATGGTAATAAGTCATGCTGAATGGAATTCAAAATCAGAAACAGCGTATATGCGATATAATATCCGAAAAAAAGCCAGCCCTCCCAGCGGGAAATCATATATCCGGTGAAAAAAATCGGTAGGCATGCAATCGTTACGGCCAGCATAAAAGGCATGTCAAACGATAGAGCCGCACGGGATACGCTGATTCCGTTCGGGGCGAGAAGAGCCGATAATCCCAGCACCGCCATAAGGTTGAATAAATTGCTTCCCACAACATTTCCGACGGCAATGTCACGTTCGCCCTTGATTGCAGCTATCACCGAAGTCGCTACTTCCGGAAGCGAGGTTCCGGCGGCAATGATAGTAAGTCCAATGATGAGTTCACTGATACCGAAATATCTGGCTATGGATACAGATGCGTCAACTAGCCAGTTTGAACCCAGAACGAGTGCGCCAAGCCCAGCTATGATCAAAATCGTACTGATTGCGAATTGTTTTGGTTTTTTCTTATTATTCTCCGGCTTGACTATTGCATTATGTCGTGGGGCTGAGCTGTTTTTTTTCTCCTGACGAATCAGAAGTACTGTATAGATAATGATCCCTGAAAAAAGTACCAAACCTTCAAAACGCTCAATGATTCCATCAAAACTTAAAAAATAGGTAATAAAAGTTACGGCTATCAGTATCGGTATATCCTTGCGAACCAACTGTACCTGGACAATGAGATTCGTGATCATTGCTGAAAGTCCCAGTATGAACAGGATATTGAAAATATTACTCCCAACCACATTACCTACAGCCAGATCGGATTTGTCCTGAAAAGTTGATTGAATATTGATAGCCATTTCAGGGGCGCTGGTTCCGAATGCGACAATCGTTAATCCGATGATTAGCGGGGACAAACCTGCAATTTTAGCTAGATTGGATGCACCCCGAACAAGCGCATCCGCTCCTGCGATAAGAAGGATGAGTCCCAGAATTAAATAAATAATTGTTTCCATGTTTCCTTTCCGGGTTAATGATCAAAGTGATATCAGCAGTAAATGATTCCGTTTTCAGTCTGTTACCGTGAATCCAACCTGATCCTGCAGAAATTTTCCGTTCAAAACAGCATTAGCCTTTAGATGATAATTTCCGCGTTCAAGATTCCAGCTTATTTTAAAAGGCCATTTTGACCTTCCATAGGGACGGTTATTGAGAAACCATTCAACTTGCCGAACACCTTCGGGGACATAGACTTCGAAATCAACTGACTGGTAGTGCCGCAATACTGATGGATCGATTCTGAATTCGGTTTTATTTTTCGGAAATACGATCTTAAAAATGTTTTTGCTGAGAGAAAAACTTGAATCGGCCAATGAATCTGATATCGGTGAGTGTGGAACCCTGGAGTGGCTTTGATGCATAATCGCCCATTGCTTGTAAACCGCCCCCAAAGAGAGGAAACGGGTATTTCCATAACGATCATGAACCTGGCACAGTTCATCCGGTTCTTTTCCCTCAATAAAATATTCCTGAACCGTATAACCGCAGCCTGGATGAGGCAGCTGGCCGGACAATCCGCAGATATTTTTTTTAATCAGTGAATGAGGCGGGGAAAAAGACGGGGGAACAGACTTCTGATAAAGATGCAGCATAATGTCCCTGAAAATCGGTCCCGCACCCGAAACTCCGGATATTCGTATCATCGGCTTGTTGTCAAAATTTCCAACCCATACTCCCACTGTATAATCAGTTGTATAACCGACAGTCCAGTTGTCCCTGTAATCAGACGATGTTCCGGTTTTAACTGCGCAGGGAAACGGCAGGGCAAGGGGGGAATCATAACCGAAGGCCGGTGCGCGTGATGCAGCATCCGATAATATATCTGAAATCCAGAACACGGACGTTTCGGAAAAGACAGTAGACACTCTCTTCTGTACGGGCATTCCGGCAAGTGGAGTCAATTCAATAAGCTGTCCGTGGTTGGCGAATATGCTGTACGCCCTTGTCAGTTCGAACAGTGTGACTTCTCCGTTTCCCAGTGTCAGGCCATGTCCGTAAAAGTCGGCTTTTTCTTTCAATCCCGTGAAACCGCACTGATGGAGCTTTGAAAGGAGCCTGTCCACCCCGATATCCTGCAATAGTCTCACCGCGGGGACATTGTATGAGCAGGCAAGAGCCTGACGGGCCCGGACCGGACCATGGAACTGGTTGTCGTAATTCAGCGGCGTAAAAACACCATGTTTCGAGTCGATGCTGGTTTCAATATCCGGAAGAACGGATGCCGGGGTGTAACCTTTGTCAAATGCCAGGGCGTAGGTGAACGGTTTCAGCGTCGAACCCGGCTGACGAGGTGCAAAAACAGCGTTGAACTGACCGTCATACAATTCATTAAAATAATCGGATGATCCGATCAATGTCAGGATCTGACCGTTTCGGTTATCCATGATGAGAACCGCCGCATTGGTGACATTTTCCGTTTTCAGCAGACCAACATGACCTTTGACAATTTTCTCACATTCCTGCTGTAAAGGAAGATCGAGCGATGTATGGATTTCCCGTTCATGGAATGGCTGTTTCAGGATCCAGTCCGTAAAATGAGGGGCATTGAACGGCGAAGCTTTCGGGAAGAGGAGGACAGGCTCAAGGACCGCGCGCTGATAATCTGCTGAATCCATGCGTCCGAAAATGAAAAGCCGGTGCAGTATATATTCCTGCCGTTTCTTGGCTTTATGAAAATGATTGTAGGGATTATATTGGGTAGGGGATTTCGGCAAAGCCATCAGGAAAGAAGCCTCTGCCCAGCTCAGATCCAGGGATGATTTTCCAAAATACAGCTGTGAAGCAGCTTCAATGCCGAATGTCTGGTTCCCGAAAGGAATACGGTTGAGATAATGTTCCAGAATCTGATCCTTTGTCATTGTATGTTCCAAACGAAAAGCGAGCCAGAATTCCATTATTTTGCTGAACAGGTTTCTCGGATGCTGATACAGATTCCGGACCAATTGCAGCGTTATCGTGGAGCCTCCGCTGACCGTTTTACCGGCCTGAATATTCTGCATCAGCGCTCTTCCCATCGCGATCAGGTCGATACCATGATGACTGTAAAACCTGCGGTCTTCCGCATAAATCGCAGCATCTGAGGCTTTCGGAGAAATTTGGCTCAGCGGAGTCCACCGGCCATGACCCTCACGGGCAGAGATAACTTCCCTAAGTAGATAGCCATGGCGGTCAAATATACGGACGGAAGCATATTCATCGTACTCAAGGATTTGGTCCGGCAAAGGGTTCATGAATGATGCGGATATCAGCAGCAGGGCAAAACAAAGGTCCTGATAAGGCTGGAAAAAATAATTCCTGAAACATGCAAATTGAATTTTCAAAAAGATGCTTGTCATTAATGTACCGAATTCATATATTATCCCGTCTGAACTTTTCACTTAATTCCGGAAAGGAACCCTCACGATTCGTCAGTCAGAATAAGGTAAAAAAAACGATGATTCAAAACAAGGATCATCGAAATTCGGTTAAATTTTTCAATCAAATTCTTTTTTTAGCCAGTCAGGAGGTCATGATGTCCAAAGTCAAAGAAAAGCCAAAACCGTTTGTATTTCCTGAATACTGCAAAGGTTGCGGACGCTGTATTGAAGCCTGTCCGAAGCATTGTATTGAATTCGGAAAAGAAATTAATCCCGCAACGGGGCTTATTCCCGTCATTTTGAAACTCGAGTTATGTAACGGCTGTCAGCTGTGTATCGAGGCCTGCCCGGAACCGTACGGTTTGCAAGCCATGCCCGACGAATTTAAATTTGAACTCCAGGATCCCAAGAAGTTGTTCGGCGACAGGATGACGGATGCGCCTGAACCTGAGGATATTCCCAATACCTATGTTTCTATCCCGAAAATTGAGCCCCTGGTGATCAAGGGAAATTATGCAGCTGCCATTGGCGCAATGTTGGCGGGCTGCCGTCATTTCTTCGGTTATCCCATAACGCCGTCGACTGAAGGGGCTGAACTTATGGCCAAATTTCTTCCGATGCTGGATGGGGTTTATGTTCAGGCGGTCAGCGAGGTAGCGACCGTCAACCTGATGTATGGATGCGGCGGAGCGGGACTGCCCTGCATGACGTTTACCTCCTCGCCGGGGTTCAGTCTGATGCTGGAGGGAATTTCGTATATGATCGGTGCGCAGGTACCCGGTATTTTCGTGAATGTCATGCGCGGAGGACCCGGGCTCGGGAATATTGCGCCGGAACAGGCGGATATTAAACTGGGCTGCAGGGGACTGGGACACGGCAATACCCATGCGATCGTCCTGGCCCCGTCGACCTGCCAGGAAATGCTTGAATTGTCAATGCTGGCTTTTGAATTATCATTCAAATACCGGAATCCCGTCATGATTTTTCCGGACGGTTATCTGGGTCAGATGACCGGCAAAGTTGTCTTTCCTGAAAAAATGGTCAAACCCGGAATTCCCAAATGGGCAGTGTACGGCGACCGTGAGCACCGCAGGAACCTGATATGTTCCATTGAACTCAGTGAACAGGATCTGGAAAGGCACAATCAATTCCTGAATGAAAAATACGAACAAATGATCGAGAATGAACAGCGTGCCGATATTTTCCACTGCGATGATGCCGAAATAATCCTTATCGGTTGTAACACACCCGCGCGAATGGCCAAAGGGGCTGTACAGGCGCTTCGTCAGCAGGGTATCAGGGCCGGATTATTCAGGCCGATTACATTATGGCCTTTTCCAATCAAGTCGTTACTGCCTTTGCTGGTTAAAACGAAACATATCGTTATGGTCGAGGCCAGCAACCGGCAGTTGGAGGATGAAGTTCGCCTTGCGTTCAGTAACGCCAATGTTTCCAGGATTCCCGAGATTCATCGCGTGAACCGCTACGGTGGTATGCTGCCGCAACAAAATGAAATCATTGAAAAAGTTCTTTCGCTGAAGGAGGTGCGATCATGAAAACCTTTTATGAAAAATTTGACCGGCACGCTCATGGCCAGGGAATTAAGGGGCATTCGACCCATTATTGTCCGGGTTGCGGACATGGTCTGGCGCATAAGTACATTTCCGAAGCGATTGAGGATTTGGGAATTCAGGACCGTACTGTCGCGATATCTCCTGTGGGTTGCAGCGTATTCTTGTACTATTACATGGATGTGGGCAATTCACAGGCTCCCCACGGGCGCGCACCCGCGGTCGGACTCGGGCATAAAGTGGCCAATCCGAATTCCGTGGTGATCAGTTATCAGGGAGATGGCGATCTTGCTTCGATCGGTATAGCTGAAATTATGTATGCGGCTCAGCTTGGCATCCCCTTTACCGTGATATTCATCAATAACGCAATCTATGGTATGACCGGCGGGCAAATGGCACCAACCACGCTGATGGGTATGAAAACCTCTACTTCACCAATGGGCCGTCAGACTTTAGCGGGACAGCCCCTGAAAGTTGCCGAAGTCATGGCCGGACTCGACGGACCTATATATGTCGAACGGGTAGCCTTATTTGACAATAAACAACGAATTCGCGCCAAAAAAGCAATTCACAAAGCGATTCAGATTCAAGCGGAAAATAAAGGATTTGCTTTTGTTGAAGTGCTCGCTGAATGCCCGACACACCTGAAGATGTCTACGACAGAAAGCGAAGAATGGGTCGAAAAGAACATGGTGCCGGTATTTCCTCTTGGGGTCAAGAAAGATATCGAGCCGCCATATCCGTTCAAAATGAATCCGCCGGACTTTACGTCTGAGAAACTGGTTAAAATTGTTGACGGCCGTTTTGAAGCCGTTAAAAAGCATTGCACATCATTCCCGGCCCATATAGCCGCGAAAGATATTTCCATGAAACTGGCAGGTTCCGGAGGTGACGGCGCCCAGACCGCGGCGATGCTGATCGCCCAGGCCGGCATCAATGAAGGATTTGATGCCACTCACATACCAAGCTACGGCCCGGAATCCCGCGGCGGTACATCATACGCAGACGTCCATATCGCCGAAAGTGAAGTGCTTTCGCCGGCTTCACCGCACCCTCATATACTGATTGCCTTTAACCGTCTGAGTCTGGTCAAGTTTGGTCCCGATGTAGTCCAGGGAGGAACCATCATTTATGACAGCGGAATCATAACGGATCCTCCGGATTATAAAGGTGTAAAAATGGTCGGAGTACCATTTGCTGAAATTGCCAAGGATCTGGGAAAAGTCATCGTAAAAAATATCGTTGCTCTGGGAGCGCTTCAGGCAGCGACGAATATTTTCCCTGCAGAAACCCTTCTGACGGCCGTCCGGATGACTCTGAAAGATAAATGTGCGCTGATCCCCCTTAATGAACAGGCATTTGAATGGGGAGTCAAAACGGTTAACCAGAAATGAGCTATAAAGATCCAGTATTATCCCCGTCAGGTAACTGACGGGGTTTTTTATGAATTGTTCAATATTTATTTTCACAACAGAAATAAAAACATTTCAGCTGAAAGTAAAATATATGTTGTTTGTTGGTGAACCGAAGACGGATCAATATGAAATGTCATTTACATGATCCTTGTATTTAAAACTAATATACAGAGAAAAGATCCGTATGAAAGGAAAATCATGAATACACGTTTTAAGAAAATGAACGGCCTGTTAGTGGTGACATTTTTGTTTTTTGCTTCAACTCTTAATGCCCAGTTTGTTTCCGAGCAACTTGTGAGTATTCCTGAAAAATTCAGGCCGATCAAGCTCAGGTCGGCTTTGCCGGCTGCAAAAGTTCAAATCACGGGACTGAAGGCGGTTCTCATTGGAGCGCCTATCGACGGTGATGACGGAAGCTGGACTACCTCTGAAATCAAAAACCTGAAAATGACAGCGAAAACACTCAGAGAAAGAGGAGTCACCGTTTATGAATTCTACACCCCTTCAAATTCATGGACTGCAATCAAGGAAGCCTGTAACGGGGCCCATTTTCTGATGTATCGCGGTCACGGGGTTTATGATGGCAATAATCCACCCAAATGGGTAGGGGGATTTTCCCTGAAGGATTATTTTGCTTCATCTGAAAATATCAAAAAGGATCTCAAACTGGCGCAGGGCTCCATCGTGATGATTTACGGATGTTTTACAGCCGGTAATTCCGGTTTTGATATCGGTAAGATTGATGAAAATGAAGCCAGCCGCAGGGTCAATATATACGCGAAACCATTCATGGAAATGGGCGTTTCAGGTTACTATGCGAATTGGTACGGCGACGCATTTCAGCATTTCACGGCTCATTTATTTTCCGGAAAAACCCTTGGTGAAAGCTTCAAAGCCTATGATGATTATAATCAGGAAACGACCAGCCAGTACACAATATCCAATTCTTCGGCGGTTTTATGGCTTGATCATGATGACTGGGACGGTAAAATTGCCTATAATAACGCATTTGTCGGGTATTCTGAGAAGCGTCTGACAGATTTATTTTCAGATCAGGAAAATTCAACAGGTCTTTCTGGAACGAAAACTGATGAATCCGGCAAGGTAACCAATGGTGCCGGGGGGCAAGTCAAAAGTTCATCTTCCTTTGTTTCGATGATCTACCTGAGCGATCTGGAAAAACAGGTGGTAAGGGAATTGAACGCCGTTCGTTCCAATCCATCAGGTTATGCAGTCTTTGCCAAAGAAGTGCTTCAATTATTCAAGGGAGATCTGCTGCAGTATCCCGGAGAAATATCGATCCGAACCAATGAAGGAAAAGAAGCTGTGCAGGAGTGCTACGAATTTCTGATGGCCGCCGTTCCAATCGATACGCTCAGACCCTCCAGAGGAATGTCTCTAGCGGCAAAAGATCATGTGGAGGACCAAGGCGAAACTGAAAGTACAGGTCATACAGGAAATGACGGAAGTTCCCCTTTTGACAGAATTGAACGGTACGGGCAATGGCAGTCGACTGCGGGAGAAAATATCGATTATGGGAATAATATTGCTCGGAGAATTGTTTTGTCATTGTTGATCGATGACGGTGTTGCTTCTCGGGGTCACCGTAAAAATATATTCAATCCAGCCTTTAAAGTTGTCGGTGTAGCATGCGGGCCCCATAAGATGTACCGGCATATGTGTGTGATGACGCTTTCCGGCGGATTCAAAAGTAAAAAGGACGGTTCTTCACAACGGGGTATCGATTCGGAAGAGGAATAGCGGTAAATCAAGTGAATGAAAATTAGAAATAAATCTGAAATAAAAGAAAAAAATACTTGATTTAATTTTAATAAATCCTAAATTCTAGATTGGCTATAAAACGGATAAGCACTTTTGGTTTAACGATTAAGGAATTATTAGGCAGTTATACGTCTAAAAATAAAACTCTACTCCTCTCCTCCTCATTAGAGAACTCCGCGGTCCCCCCATAATCCGCGGGGTTTTCTTTTTTTTTGTACTTGAAGTGAAGTATTTTACCGGCAGTTAAGTACCGGATTGCATTTTTGATGCCATGAGCTGGTTGGCCCTGTATAATGAATCAAAGGTTCCTGCGTCTGTCCACCATCCGTTCATGAATTCGTACTGCATCTCATTTTTCCGGATGTAATAATTGTTAACATCCGTGATTTCAAGTTCTCCGCGGTTTGAGGGTTTCAATGTTTTAATGATCTTGAAAACCTCAGGATCATACATATAAATACCGGTTACGGCATAATTTGATTTTGGATTTTTAGGTTTTTCCTCTATACCTATAACTTTATCGCCACTAAGTTCCGCCACACCGAAACGTTCAGGATCAGAGACTTCTTTCAGAAAAATCTTTCCGCCTGTTTTCTGTTGATCAAAATTTCGGACAGCGGCTTTAATACTGTCCTCGAAGATATTATCGCCTAGAATTACTACGACGG
Organism: uncultured Bacteroidota bacterium; assembly: GCA_964410965.1. Taxonomy (GTDB): domain Bacteria; phylum CLD3; class CLD3; order SB21; family JBBIRG01; genus JBBIRG01. Next base: position 143,214 of record CAYPIY010000006.1, read on the forward strand.
AATCATCCTGCGCATAGTGTTCACAGAGACCCAGTGCTTCAGCGATGCCTCCTTCGCCTTTCTGGTAAACGTAATTAATGTGATTGAGCCTGAATTCATGCCCGTTTCCAAGCAACCGGAGAAAATCACCGGCGAAATTTCCGCCTGTGACCAGTATGATGTCCGTGATTCCGGCTTCGACCATTTTTTCGATAGGATAAAAAATCATCGGTTTGTCATAAATCGGCAGCAGGTGCTTGTTGGTTACCAAAGTCAGAGGCTGTAACCGGGTTCCCAGACCGCCAGCTAAAATGATGCCTTTCATCTCATTCTCCTTTTTGCTGAAAATATTAACATCGTAATTGATTGAATCTATTGCTTCTTTAAACGCAGTTTCTTTTTATTCATTTTTTCAAGGAATTCAGAATCCCTGATCGCTGAAAGGTCCTTGATTTTTTCAAATTGATCTTTTATTACCGTCTCAACTCTCGATTTCAAATCATCCCGGTTTTCCGGGGTAAGACCGGATGTTGGAATGGGTTCACTAACAATCATATGTACCTGGCGTCTGAATCCCACATTGGACAAACCGCCGTATTTGTGCATTATATTGATTGTTCCGCTTATCGTTACTGGAATGATATCAACCCTGGAGTTAATGGCTAGAAGAAACGCACCTTTCTTGAAGGGGGCTATTTCCCCGTCCAGACTTCGGGTTCCCTCTGCAAAGATGACTATATTGATACCTTTTCTGATTTTCTCTGCAGCACGCTGTAAAGAAACAATTGCCTTTTCTCTATGGCCCCGATCAATGGAAATAAATCTCATGACGAGCAGAGTGAAACCCAGGAACGGTGCCCATAGGAGCTCTTTCTTGTGGATCATTCGTATTTGCCTCGGAATGTATCCCATCATCAGAGGAATATCAAATAAACTTTGGTGGTTGCTGACGAAAATATACGGCTTTCCGGGTTTGATATTTTCAAGGCCCGATACATGTATTTTCGGTCCCGTCAGGATCAGTAGGGTTTTGGCCCAGAATTTCTCAAATTTGTACATCAGCCATCCGAAAGGTCGAAACGCCGAAACCGACGTTGCGACAACGGATGAAAACACCATGAATAACATTGCGAATAGCACATACAAAACCGATAATAACCTGTGAATCATGAATCGGAATTCCCTAAATTATTAATGATATCATTGATGATAGACGAAATCGTATCGTTTGATACCTTGGAGAAATGATCACTTTCCGTGCATGAAGAACATTCTTTTTCGGCATCGTTCGAATCCATAACATCAATCCTGCATGCAGGAACAGTTCCCAGGGGCAGATTGTACTCGTTATTAACATTTCGCAACCTTTCAATCTCATGCGGATTCAATGTTTTCCCTCCTCCGAGTAATTTGGTAACAAATAAAATCTGCGCGTAATGTTCAACCTGTTCAATACGGAAATAGGCCTCGTGTACAGTTCTTCCGGCTGCAGTCAGACCATGATTTGCCATTAGGCAAACGTCGTACGAACGCATGACCGATCGGACTGAGTCTGCCAGTTCTTCCGTCGAAGGCGTACCGTAAGAAGCAAGAGGAACGATTCCGATCGTTGAAATGATTTCGGGCAGCACACAATGCTCCATAGGGATTCGTGCAGTGGCAAAAGCCGTGGAATACACCGGATGTGCATGTACAACCGCCCTGACATCCGGACGAATATCATAAATGGCCAGATGCATTTTAAATTCGCTAGTTATTCTTCTATGCCCTTCCAGAACACGTCCCTGCAGATCGGTTCGTACCAGATCGATTTCCTTCAAATCTCCCTTGCAAATCCCGGATGGGGTGAACCAGCAGTCCCCGTCACCGGTTATCGAGCTGATGTTTCCTTCATTTGCGGCAACAAGCCCCTTATAATACAAACGATGGCAGCAGTCAATTATCGCTTGCGGGATACTTAAACCGGGTTGAGAACTTTGTTTATATCCAGTTATCATATGTTGTGAGATGCTAAAAATTCCGCTGGTTTTTCGGGAACAGGCGTCATTTTAATGTATTTTCCATCATTAATGTAGAGCAAGGCATGACAAAGATTTTGTGCATGAGACTGATCATGATCCGTTAAGATAATGTTAATTCCCGTTTCATGCAAGTTTTTAAGGTAATCGTCAAGAAAAGCGGTTTGTACCGCGTCAAGGCCTGTAAACGGTTCATCCAGGATCAGCACTTTAGGGCTGTGAAGCACGGCGCGGGCGATAGTAACCCGCTGTTGCTGGCCCCTGGACAATTCACGAATGGTGCATCGCGCGATATCATCCAGCTGAAACACCCTGACAATTTCGGTCGTTCGTCTTTCAAGGTTCGGGACTCTGTATATGGAAGCAAAATACTGAAGATTCTGAAGAACGGAAAGATCGCTATAAAGCAAAAGCTGATGAGACACATAACCGATCAGATCTCGGCTGATTCCGGTCCGGCCATAAAAGAAAATCCGGCCGGATGTAGGCTTCAGGACGGAGGCAAGTAGCTTGAGTAAAGTGGTTTTTCCGGATCCATTAGAACCGATTACCGCAATGAAACAATGGTCCGGGATCATTAACGATATGTCATCGATTGCAGGCGTTCGGCCATATCGTTTACTGACATTCTCAAGTTGAAAGGTATATAAAGACATTAGTTTTGTGACGATAGATTATTTTTGTCGTTTCGATACTTGTTTCTTTGAAAGATTCGATATTAAATAAAGAAAAACCGCAACAACCAGAAATATTGCAGCCAGAACTAAAAGACTGTTTTTCTGGATTACGTTGTCATCCCGGATGATTTTACTGTTCCCGGATTCATTCGATATCTTAGATGCGTTGATTTCAAACCCGACGCTTTCAGATTTGTAAACCATCTTTTTCCGGTACAACTGATAATTTTTTTTCTTCAATCCTTCATCTTCAATGAAATCCCAATCTCCGCCTGAAATAACTGCGTCAGACGGATGAATAATGAGATTGCAGTTCTCAATCGGGTAGTGCCAGTGATGTTTTATACTAACCACAGTGGTGCTAAGTTCCATGAAATACTTTATGACAAGCCTTGAAACACCTGGACGGAAAGGATAATTTACTCTGAAGTTATCGCCGCTCTTAACGGGTTTAAGTATCTCACGAATTGACTCTGCGGGGTGTTCGCCGGTTGTTTCAATCAGTGACGTTCCTGACGGGAGATAGAAAAGGAAATCCGGTATCGAATCAGATCCGGAAATCACTGTCCGCGTTCCCGGATTGTTGACCTCAATTGTTTCTTCAAACAAGATATCATTCGGATGAATAAAAACAAACCAGTGAGTTACAGAATATTTTAGGTTTGTATTATCCTCCTGTGAATTATAAACGATCATGGTTGTGTCGATCCGAATTGGTTTACGTATCCATATCGGCAATGAATAGCTTATACTTTCCCGCATGATTCTGATGAAATATGGATTCTGATCCGTTACATGCACATTTTCAAATGTAACAACAGGCAGAACAGGCTTTTCGGAAATCAGGCTCATTTTTTCATTAAAATGATACAGCTGAATTTTACCTCCGGTTACGGGCGCTTTATCGGTTTCGTTGAAAATATTGATTTGTAGTGATGCCGTACTTTGGGAATAGCATGGAAAAAAACCAATTAACAAAAAAAGCATCAAAACATTTAGGGTGTTAAACATGTTTATATCCGTTCATTTCAGAAGCTTTTACGGGTTTATAAAAAAATGAAAAAAATCCGCCCGAAATGATCAGAAGACAGCCGGCCCAGATCCACCAAACCAGGGGATTAAAATAAATCAGGAATTGCCCGGTGTGAGTGGATTCATCATATCTGGACAATACTGCATAAATGTCCCGGTTCAGACCTGAACAGATAGCTACTTCGGACGAGTTCTGTTGACTTGAATAATAATAACGGAATTCGGGGGATAAAATGGTTATTGTGTCATGATTCGCAGTTACCGGTATCACACCGGTAATCGATTCGTACAGCATGTTTTTTTCATGGCGAAATCCATCGATAGTAAAGTGCAGATTATCATGTTCAAAGACCTGGCCAGGATGTCCTTCCAGTAATAGGGATCGATTTAGGGCTGATCCCATTATGCCGAGGCAAATGAAGAGTAATCCCAAATGAGATAAAAAAGCTCCGGCGATATGTTTTTTAAATTGAAAAAAAAATCCTTTTTCTGCTTTTATTTTCAGGACTTGGGAAAATAAAAAATACAAATTTACCAGTATTGAGAGACCTGCCAGAGTCATTAATCCGGAAAAAAAAGCGATAAACAGATGATCAGTAAATAAATACATTATATAGGTTGAACAAATATAAATTGCGGTACAAATTAACATTAAAATCAGTTTTTTTATTTGCAAAAGTTTGTATGTTTTTATGAAACAAGAAAGTGTAATGGTCATCAATATTAAAATACCAATAAAACGAACCAGTCTGTTGTAATACGAGGTTTCCAGTATGATCACCTTTCCCGCGATTCCTTCTGCCAGTGCCGGGAAAAGCGTTCCGACCAGAACAGCTATTGTGAATACGATAAGGATTATTGTCAGGAGGACAATCATGCTTTCGTCCGAATAAAAGTCTGTAACCGGTTTTCGGTCGGCAAGATCGGAACGACGGTAAAAAAACAATATCAGAAAAGAAAATGCAATTAATGAAAGAAAGATTACAAAATAAATGCCCACCCCGCTTTTAGAGAAAGCGTGAACACTATTGATTAGGCCCGATCTGGTAATAAATGTACCCAGAATGCAGAAAAAATAAAAAGTCGCCGCCAGGATCAGATTCGTCTTTTTGAACAGGCCTCGCCGAAGTTGAATCAGCATTGTATGAATCAAAGCCGTTGCGATCAGCCATGGCATAAGGGATGCATTCTCAACCGGGTCCCACGCCCAGTATCCTCCCCAGCCAAGTTCTGCATAAGCCCACCAGGAACCCAGGGCGATTCCGGCCGTGAGAAAAAGCCAAGAAAATAACAACCACCGCCGGGACAGTTCAGTATTGCAGTCACTGTTATCCATCCGCCAGAGGTATGAGACAGCGATTGCGAAAGGAATGACGCTTCCTATGTATCCGATAAAAAGCATTGGAGGGTGAATAATCATTGCCGGGTGATGAAGAAGCGGATTCAGTCCATTTCCGTCGAAAGGTGTGTATGGCATCGGCCCTCCCGGCGTTTCAATCACCAGTACCTTAAAAGGGTTGACTGCCCAAATATTCATCGCAAGAAAAAAAAGCTGAGTCAACATCAGGATCATACAGACCGGTTCCTGCAGCATGGGATGCTTTTTTGAGAATCTAAATGCGAAAACGGCATTCAAAGCAATCAGAATGAAAGACCATAACAACAGAGAACCGCTTTGGCCTGCCCATAGTGCCGAAATTTTGTACACCCAGTGAAGATCACGGCTGGTATAGGATGCAACATAATCAACATGCATATCGCCCGTCAGAAGCAGATATAACAAGCATATCATCGCAATGCTAATTGAGACCAGCATGAGTCCAGTCATGAAACGTCCTGCCGGATTCAATTTACCGAGGCCAACTTTTTTACCCCAGACACGGATAAAAACGGCCGTTAGGGTCAGGGCGAAAGTCAGAATAAGAAAAAAATTACCGGTTGATTCCATCACGTGTTCTGCCTGATGAGTTTATCCCTGAGCCTATACCATTCGTTAATTCCGGTGCAGGATAATCAGCAAATGATTACCGGTGTTCAAAAAAGCATAGTCAGGGGGAAAAAAGACAAGTCTTGCTGGTTTAGGAGTTGGTAGTTTTTGCAAGGACTTTTTCAATCGTGGATTTGAGTTCGTTGAAATCCGATGATTTTACGATATAAGCCTCTGCTGCCCAGCTCATGAAATCATTTTTGTAATGAGAAAAAGCGGAGTTGATAATGACTGGCACGGATTGCCGGTTATCCAGCATGCGTGTGATAAATTCAAGCCCGTCACCTTCCGCCATCTGAATGTCCAGCACAATAAGATCCGGTTTAATCTGTTCCAGATTCTTCAAAGCGACTCTGCCGTTTGCGGCACATATCACTTCATGCCCCATACTCTCAATTTCCACACGATATAATAATTGCAGATTCGGTTCATCCTCAATGAGAAATATTTTCGCCATAGCGTATCCTATTGTCGTTAAAGTGACATACTAAAATATAATAAATATTTTTTCTTCATCATACAATATTTAAGTTAAAAAAATGTTATTAAATATTTTAGCATGAGAATCGTTTTTACTTGTTTTTATGGACATTCGTTTTTAATTTATCCCTGTCATATTTCATTCGAACGCAAATCATGTGAAATACTATATTCAATTTTCCATTTATTTCGGGTTCCTGATCCTGCCTGTTTTGCTTTTCTCACAGCAAAAAGATATGCCATTTGACAGATTATCCCTGAGCCACGGATTGTCCCAGAGTTCAGTATCCTGCATTGCGCAAGACCCGCAGGGATTTCTCTGGTTCGGCACACAGGACGGATTAAACCGTTATGACGGTTATCAGTTTTATGTCTTTAAGCATGATCTCACCGATACGCAAACGATATCCAATAATTGGATCAATACGATTCTTTTTGACAAAACGGGTGTCCTATGGGTTGGAACCCAAAACGGCGGGCTTAACCGCATTGATGCTGATCTGCAGTTTAACCTTCGCGTCACTCGCTTCAGATCTCTTACCGGAAAAACCGTGCCGGATAATGTTATGGCTCTCTACGAAGACAAAAACGGAATGATATGGTGCGGTATGCGTTCCGGAGGATTGGTGACCATCGATCCTCAGTCACTAAAAATAAGCCAGATCCCGCAAACCAAGAGTTTCCAGAAAAACGGGCTGGAATATGATCTTCTTCCAGATCACAGAATCCAAGCGATTTTTGAGGATAAGGACGGGTTCCTCTGGCTGGGATCCTCGAATCAGGGATTGATGCGGTACGACCCATCCAAGAAAAAATACAAGCACTATTTACATGATGCTCATAGTTCAAATTCACTTTCCCATAACGAAGTTAAAGTCATCAATCAGGATCATACGGGAATTATATGGATTGGAACATTGGGCGGAGGAGTTACGCTTTTTGACCCTAAAACTGAAAGGTTTTATCCCTTTTCATCAAAATATCATTCGGTAAATGACACAAAGTTATTATTCATTTGGTCCATTCACCGGGATCCGCAGAACCGGATGTGGATCGGTTATTTATCGGAGGGTCTGGATTGCATTCCGGATGTTTCAGGAAAAGATGTAATCAATTACCGTAACGACAAATCCAATCCCCGAAGCATCAGTGATAATTATGTTATGTCGGTATATACTGATCGAGGCGGAACATTCTGGGTGGGAACAGGCGGAGGAGGTCTCAACAAATATAATCCGTATAACATCAAATTCAAGCATTATCATAATCAGCTGCATACATCGAACTCTTTAAATAATAATTTTGTATGGACAATAAGTGAAGATCATCAGGGTTTGATATGGATAGGAACCAAAGAGGGATTAAATCGGTTTGATCCGGGGACGGAATCATTTGAGGTCTATCCGCAAAAAAATTCAAAAAGCTCATTGAATTCCGCTCAGATATGGTCGATTATGGAGGATCAGGATCACCATCTATGGGTAGGGACCGGCGGAAACGGACTGATCAGATTAGGCAGGGACCGCGGTGTCCTTAAAGAATATCAAGCCATGCAGGATGACCATCTGCAGACAAGAGGAAGCAGGGTATCCCTTCAGAAAAGACCAAACGATAATTTCATCTGGTGCCTTCTTGAGGAGGACCCCGGAATCATCTGGACAGGTACAGCCCGAGGGGGCATCAATGTGCTTGATGTAAAAAACGAACTATGGAGTTATTACCGGCATGATCCTTCCGATTCATCAAGTCTAGGCGCTGATTATGTCAGAGTAATGTATAAGGATCTCCGCGGACAAATATGGATCGGCACTAAGGGGGGAGGGCTGAACCGCTGGATTCCGCACCGGAAAAGCTTTGAACGCTGGGTCCATGAGACGAATGATACCGGTTCGATCAGCCATAATGACGTTCTGTGCATTGCTGAGGATCTGAAAGGTCAGTTGTGGATTGGCACAACGGAAGGTCTGAATTTATATAACCAGGCCCGTAATTCGTTTGTGCGTTATACTACAGCAGAAGGCCTTCCGGATGCAAACATATACGGGGTCCTTCCGGATGCGTCCGGCTTTCTGTGGCTGAGTACAAATAAAGGTATAATTCGTCTGGATATATCGAATTCAGAAAAAGAGAACGGAAAAATACCGGCTGAACGAATTCGTTTATATGATGTTAGCGATGGTGTTCAACAGCTTGAATTCAACAGCGGCGCTTATCTCCGGAGTCATGATGGTAATTTTTATTTCGGCGGTATAAACGGCTTCAATTGTTTCAAACCCGGTGAAATCAGAAATAACCCATATATTCCACCTGTTGTGCTAAGCGCGTTTACTCACCAAAACGTCCATTACCGTAATCCGGGAAAAGATTTTTTCAGGGAAATCCGTTTATCTCATAAAGACAGGTTCATCGCGTTCGAATTTTCAGCATTGGACTTTGCCGCACCGGAAAAAAATCATTACATGTACCAGCTTCAGGGCTTTGATAAAGACTGGATCTTTGCGGGCAACCGCAGGTTCGTCAATTATACCAATCTGGATCCAGGCGATTATATTTTCAGGGTCAAAGGATCAAACAGTGACGGATTATGGAATAAAGAATATCTTCAGATTCCGGTCATGATTTCTCCGCCGTTCTGGAAAACAGGCTGGTTTGTGTTTTTGTCTATTCTTTTGCTGACCGGACTGGTTTTTTCAATATACTATTATCAGGTACGGTCGGTTGAAAAAAGGAACATGATACTCAAACAGACCATTGCCGAACGGACTTCCGAACTTACCGATTACGCGAAGAAGCTGGAACAGGCCAATGAGGCCCTTCAGCAGGCAAACCGGCAGATCACGGAATCCAATGAGGCTCTTGTGGTCGCTAACCGGCAGATCACAATCGCCAACCAGATGAAATCGAAGTTTCTAGCCAACATGAGCCATGAACTGCGGACACCCCTGAACGCAATTATAGGGTTTTCGGATATCATTTTACAGAAAACTCTGGGCGGACTTACGAATGAACAGGAAGACGCAGTCAAAGCCGTTCTGGAGAGCGGTAAAAATCTTCTGCGTCTTATCAATGATATTCTTGACTTGTCCAAGATAGAAGCCGGAAAGATGGAACTGAACCGATCGGACGTCAGCCTGCAGGAAATTGTTTTATCGGCCCGAAATGTTGTTGCCCCGCTGCTCAAAAAGAAAAGACAGACCGTTCAGGTTCTGATATCCGACCGCGTACCCGAACTATATGTGGATGAGACCAAGATCAAGCAGGTTCTGCTGAACCTTCTGAGCAATGCCAACAAATTCTCTCCCGAAGATGGAAAAATCGTGATTGCCGCCGATGTCGTGCTTCACGAGGACGGGTCTTGCGATGAACTCGATCTCCGGGTTATCGATAATGGCTGTGGTATACCGGCCGATGAACTGGAACTGGTTTTCCAGGAGTTCCGTCAGTCTTCGATAAGCCAGTCAGCAAATTACCCGAAAGGTACGGGCTTAGGGCTTACGCTTTCCAGAAAAATCATAGAAATGCACCATGGAAGTCTCCGGGCCGAGAGCGACGGTATCAGCGGAAGTACATTCATTGTCCGTCTGCCTCTGAAGGAAAAAATCATCAGGGAGAAATTACCCGTCAAATTTCAGACCCAGAAAAAAACTCCCTCAGTCCTTATTATCGAAGACGATGCCAATGCTCTCAAACTGCTTGAATTTTACCTTGAAGGTCAGGGCTATATGATCATCAAGGCCATGACAGCCGAAGAAGGCATCCGGCTGGCAAGGGATTTCAAGCCGACGGTTATTACGCTCGATGTAATGCTGCCAGACAAAAGCGGATGGGAAGTACTTGAAACGCTGAAAACAAACCCTGAGACGATCCATATACCGGTCATTTTAATAACAGCTTTTGAAGACCGCAACCTTGGATACCGGCTGAACGCAAGCCGATATTTTGTAAAACCCATTGACCGGCAGGAATTGCTGGAATCCATTTCCAAATTATCTAGAGGAGATGAAGAACTCCGTCCCGTACACAAAGACGAATTTATTAAAGAATTAAAAAACATTTCGAACCTATAATTGTCCTTAGTAAGATGTACAGTTCTTTGATTTACAGATTGACTTTTCTTATTTGCCTGCTATCCGGTCCCGCTCTCTCCCAAAACCTGATATACAGGATGACGCTGGATGGGGTTATTAATCCTGCCTCCGCTGAATTCATCCAGTCCGGCATCGAAAAAGCCAACGCTGACAATGCCCAGTGCCTGGTCATCGAAATGGATACTCCCGGCGGTCTTATGAAATCGATGAACATAATCATAAAATCTATTTTAAGTTCAGACGTGCCGGTTGTCGTTTATGTATCCCCGTCCGGATCCCATTGCGCCTCGGCGGGAGTTTTCATCATGATGGCTGCGCATATCGCAGCGATGACCCCGGGCACGAATATCGGGGCAGCACATCCGGTCCATCTCGGGGGAGGTGTTCAGGACAGCACATCGAAAGATATGATGGAAAAAGTCACAAATGATGCCGTATCTTTTATACGAAGCCTTGCTGAAAAAAACAAGCGGAACGCCGACTGGGCTGAGGACGCTGTCCGAAACAGCGTGTCCGTAACGGAATCAAAAGCCGCTGAACTCCATGTTATCGATCTGATCGCATGGAATTTTGACAGTCTGCTCATTAAAATTCACCTGAAGCAGGTCGAAACTCTTTCTGGGAAAAAAGTGATTCATACCAGCCAGCCGGTAGTGGAAATCATCGAGCGGTCCTGGAGACTCGGATTTCTTGATATTCTCAGCGATCCGAACATCGCCTACATACTCATGATGCTCGGTATTTATGGTTTATTTTTTGAATTGTACAATCCAGGAGCGGTCGTTCCCGGCGTGATCGGCGGAATATGCCTGATTCTGGCTTTTTATTCATTTCAAACCCTGCCCATCAATTATGCGGGTTTGGCTCTGATCGTTTTTGCGGTCATTCTCTTTCTGCTCGAAATCAAGGTAACCAGCTATGGGGTATTGTCGATCGGAGGGACGGTTGCATTGTTGCTGGGATCTGTGATGCTATTTGATTCTGCGGAAGATATGGAAAGATTATCATTCAGCGTCATCATTCCGGTCGTTCTCATCACGCTGTTGTTTTTCGGTTTGATTGTCGGATACGGCATCAGGGCACAGAAAAGGAAAGTTACGACCGGCAAGGAATCCATGACAGGTAAAACGGGAAAAGCAATGGACTCATTCAGACCCGGGGAAACGGGTAAAATATGGGTTCACGGCGAAATATGGAAAGCGGTCTGCGATGAAACTGTTCAAAAAGATGATTCGGTTTTTGTCGTGGAGATGAAAGATTTTACGTTAATAATCAAAACCAATAAGTAAATTATTTCATAATGGGGTAAAAAATGCTGATAATCCGATACTGCGTAGTAACTTTTTTTTCGGTAATTTTCACGTTTTCCTTACGTGCAGATGAGGGGATGTATCCCATCAGTGATTTGCAGAAAATCAACCTGAAGCAGAAAGGGTTGAAAATAAAAATAACTGATATTTACAACCCGAATGAAGTGAGCCTCATTCACTCGATCGTCAGCCTGGGATTTTGCACCGGTTCGTTTGTATCCGGACAAGGTCTTATTCTTACTAATCATCATTGCGCGTTCGGAGCAGTCCAGTCTGCGAGCAGTGTCTCAAACGATTACATTACGGAAGGATTTCTTGCACGATCAATGGAGGATGAAGTTCCGGCAAAAGACTATACCATCCGCATAACCGAGTCATATCGGGATGTAACGGAAATGATCATGCAAGACGTGATTGATACCATGTCGGCTCTTGTCCGAGCCCAAAAGATTTCTTCTAACATGAAAGCGGTTGCTGAAAAAGCACGCATGGAAAACCCCGACAAACAAATCGAGGTCGCCGAGATGCTGCCCGGCAAAAGCTATCTCATGTTTGTATACACGTTTCTCAGGGATATCCGTCTGGTTTACGTACCCCCGCGCGCCATAGGCGAATTCGGCGGGGAAGACGATAACTGGATGTGGCCCCGTCACACAGGCGATTTTGCATTTATCCGAGCCTATGTTTCGAAAGACGGCAAATCCGCGACTTATTCAAAGGATAATATTCCCTACAAGCCAAAAAAGTTTTTGAAAATAGCAGCGTCCGGTATCACTGAAAACGAATTTGTTTTTGTCCTGGGTTATCCTGGCCGCACCTACCGGCACCGGCCGGCGGAATTCGTATCCTATGAAAATGAAGTCAGGATGCCGTATCTGGCGGATATGCTTGAATGGCAAATCCGCATCATGGAAGTTGCGGGCCGGAATGATCATGCGACAGCCATCATGCTTGCCCAAAGAATCAAAAGCCTTGCCAACAGCACGAAAAATTTCAGGGGTAAGCTCAAAAGCATGAAAGCAACAGGGCTAACTGAAAAGAAAAGAAATGAGGAAAAAGGACTCTGGGACTTTATACAACAGGATAAAAACCGGAATGTCCGGTATGGTCAATTGTCGGACCAGATTTCGTCGATGTTCAGCCAAATCAGAAAGCAGGCCGAATACGAATTCGTTCTTGATTACATGCGCCGTTCAGTTCTGCTGGTCGATTTGGGATTCGGACTGATTGAAGCTATGCATGAAATGCAGAAAACAAACGACAGCCGCCGTCCCGTTTATAGAATCGAAAACAGACCCGCTTTGGTTTCTCATCTTCGCGGAAAAGTTATTAATTACCACGAGCCAACGGATCGGTTGATTTTTTCCGATCTGATGAATAGGACACAGCTATTACCGGCAGGATTCAGGTTCCAATATGCCGATCGGTTGATTGCAGGCGTTTCCTCTGATTCCCTGGCAGAATCGATGTACCGCCGGACCCTTCTGAATAAAGACACTGCCTGGACGGCTTATCTGAAAGTTACACCGGATGGCATTTCCGGACTGAATGATCCCTTTATGCAGTTTATTAATGAATATTATCAGATGGTTAAACAATTTGACGTCGTTCAGGAAGAACAGACTGCCGAACTTAACAAACTATACGCCGATCTGATTGAAGTCCGGAGTCAATATTTACAAAAAAATTTTATTCCTGATGCAAACAGAACCTTGCGATTTACTTTTGGCTATATACGGGGTTATTCGCCGGCAGATGCGCTTTATTGCAGACCATTTACAACGATGAAAGGAATCATCGAAAAAACAAAAGGCACAGAGCCCTTTGATACGCCGAAAAAACTCATCGATCTTCATAAAAACCGGAGTTACAGTAAATACAAGGATAAAAAACTGAATGACGTGCCTGTGGCCATGTTGTACAATACGGATACCACTGGCGGTAACTCGGGCAGTCCCGTGCTCAACGCCAAGGGAGAAATCGTAGGACTGAATTTCGACCGTACTTTCGAAGCTACTATCAACGACTTTGCCTGGGATGAGTCCTACAGCCGTTCGATAGGAGTAGATGTCCGCTATATTCTTTGGATTCTTGACCAGTATGCCGGTGCAAAGCAAATACTTCATGAAATGAATATCGAATAGGCCCAGAGCGAACATGTTTTCACAGGTTCTCAGCGCTACAACATACGGAATTGACGCATACATCGTGAAGGTTGAGGCGCATCTGGATTCCGGTTTGCCGGCATTTTTCACGGTCGGGCTTCCGGACGGTGCAGTGAAGGAAAGTAAAGAAAGGGTAAATGCCGCAATTAAAAATTCCGGTTATCATTTTAAACCCAAACGCATCACGATCAATCTGGCTCCGGCCGATATCAGAAAGGAAGGTTCGGCATTTGACCTGCCGATCGCAGTCGGGATCATTGCGGCTTACGGGCATATGAGTCTGGAAAAATTGAAAGATTATATTATGCTCGGCGAACTATCCCTCGACGGTGAAATACGTCCTGTGAACGGGGTGCTTCCGGTGGCCGTAAAAGCAAGGCAGGAGAGGATCAAAGGCATACTATTACCTGCTGAAAATGCCGGAGAGGCTGCGATGGCCGGTGACATCGAAATCATTCCGGTCCATTCACTGGAGGAAGCGGTAGCGTTTATCAATCAGGCAAAAATCATCGAACCCCTGACGACAGACCTCCAGTCTCTATTCAGGCAACAAGACATTTATACGGTTGATTTCAGCGATGTGCGGGGCCAGGAACACGCCAAACGGGCACTTGAGATAGCCGCTGCGGGAGGACATAATATTATCCTGATCGGGCCGCCAGGCAGCGGAAAAACCATGCTCGCGAAGCGGATCCCGACCATTCTTCCGAATCTGACAATCGATGAGGCCCTCGAAACGACGAAAATACATTCCGTTGCCGGCGTATTGCCGCCGAATCAGCCGCTGGTCACATCGCGTCCCTTCAGGTCTCCCCATCACACCATTTCGGACGCCGGCCTTATAGGCGGAGGACATGTGCCGAAACCTGGTGAAGTAAGTCTGGCACACGGAGGCGTCCTGTTTTTGGATGAACTCCCTGAATTCAGAAAGAATGTACTGGAGGTTCTTCGGCAGCCTCTGGAGGACGGATATGTGACGATCAGCCGTTCGGAAATTTCACTGACTTATCCCGCCAACTTCATGCTGGCATGTGCCATGAATCCTTGTCCCTGCGGGTATCACGGTGACTCCCATCATTTATGTTCGTGTTCCCAGCAGGTGATTCAACGGTATATGTCAAAAATATCGGGTCCTCTTCTGGACCGCATCGATATTCATATCGAATGCCCGGCAATCAAATACAAAGAACTCGCAGGAGAGGGATCGGGAGAAAGTTCTCAGATTATTCGTGAACGGATCATCGCAGCGCGAAGTATACAGCAAAGCAGATTCAAAGCTGTTCAACAGAAAGGATTGCGGCTTTACTGCAACGCAGATATGCAGACACGGCAGATCCGGCAATTCTGCAAAATTGACCATGATGGATCCGAACTGATGAAAATGGCGATAACAAGGCTGGGACTATCCGCGCGTGCATATGACCGGATCTTGAAAGTAGCTCGAACGATTGCTGACTGCAGCCATTCCGAAAATATTCTTCCCGAACACCTCAGTGAAGCAATTCAGTACCGAAGTCTGGACAGAAGCCTATGACGGGGAACTGCCTGATGATTCAACAAAAATCGATCCACCGCCATTCAGCCGGTACCGTTTCACTTTACGGCCCGTTATTTCATTTCATAGTTTAAGCCGATAAAAATGCTTATATAATTCGTATTAAAATTGATTGTTTCTGTCTGCCGGTCGATGACAAGTTTAGATTTGTTGCTGAAAATGGATACAAATTTTGTTTCCAGTATGAAAAAGGTGTGTTCCGAAAAGGGAATATAGGCTCCTGTACCCAGGGAAATTAAGGGAACATTCACATGATCAAGCTGGTCAAAGAAATTATCTTTATCAATAATACGGTATACAAAGGTTTCATTGGACAACCCCCCGCCGGCCGAGAGAAAAGGTTTGATCCAACGATTTAAGAAATAATAATTGAATGTTCCTGAATAAGTAAAAATTTCCTTTGAAACCCGGAGATGATCAGGGCTTTTCGTACCTGAAAATTTGAGGTATGATGCGTCGAAACCTAATGATATTTTATTTGACAAAAAGAAATTCAGGTTGAGTCCCATTCCGTATCCGGTTTTTGTTTTTCCCCAATGTGATTCATTCGATTTTCCCACCGGCAGCCCAAAATTCCTTTTGACGCTGAAATGGACTTTTTGAATCTGGGAGTATAGGGGAAGTGATGTAAATAACAACAAAATCAGTCCGGGAGTTATTACACGAAGCTTCATAATCAATTCCTGAAAAAAGTATCAGTTTAAAATACATACAATACATATTACAATTTTTTTAATGGATTTCAAATGAAATTGTCATATTTATATCCCTTTTTTACACACGGTTTAGGCCTACCCCGAATTCTTCTGTTTTTTACCAGATTACGAAACGTAATTTCATTCCCCGTGAAAATGCATGCCGAAATATCGCCAGTTATCCTGGTTAATGGCCTGAAATGGATATTTCTCATTCTGAGATCAGCACGACAATCGAACGCTGCTTAACGATTATATTCCAGAGTCCGTGAAGGTTTGGTTTTTTACTTTTTTCATATATGTCGTAAGGTGAATTCTGATAAGTGTCGATAAACATCCGCCAGGATTTATTTTTCGGAGGAACAGGCAGTTCAAAATGATGGTCCTGCCAATTTGCGTTGACGATCAGGTACAGGTCATTATCCTGGTCGCCGCCCATCAGATGCATTCCGAGACAACGCGTTTCGCCGGTCCAGTCCGGTTTGTATCTTTTCTGGCCGTGCCAGGTTACAACAGGCGCTTTCTCGTTTTGACTGGTATAAAAAACCTTACTGCGCAGCAGAGGATGATCTTTTCTGAATCGGATCAGTATTTTGAAAAATCGAAAGATCGGTTCGTTGGTTTTTAAAAGATTCCAGTCGATCCAGCTGATTTCATTGTCCTGGCAATATGCGTTGTTATTTCCCCTCTGTGACCGTCCCAGTTCGTCCCCGGCGAGAATCATTGGGACGCCCTGCGACATAAACAAAAGCGTAATCATGTTTTTCATCTGGCGCTGACGGAGCCGGTTGATATCCGGATCACTGGCTGGGCCTTCCGCACCGCAGTTCCAGCTGAAATTGGCATCGGAACCATCCCGGTTATTTTCGCCGTTTTCCTCATTATGCTTGTGATTATAGGAAACAAGATCGGCAAGTGTGAAACCGTCATGGCAGGTGATGAAATTGATACTGTGATGCGGCGCACGACCGCTGACGTAATACAGGTCGGGACTGCCCACAAGCCGGGTAGCCAGCAAAGATATCATGTTTTCATCGCTCTTCACAACACGTCGGATATCGTCGCGGAATTTCCCGTTCCATTCAGCCCATCTTCCCCAGTTCGGGAATGTGCCGACCTGATACAATCCTCCTGCATCCCAGGCTTCTGCGATAAGTTTCACCCTCGCCAATACGGGATCAGCGGCTATACGTTCCAACAAAGGGGGGTTGGATAATACGCTTCCGTCTGTGCCGCGTCCCAATATCGATGCCAAATCAAAACGGAAACCGTCGATATGCATTTCCGTTACCCAGTAACGGAGGCAATCAATAATCAAGTCCCGGACGACCGGATGGTTGCAGTTTAACGTGTTGCCGCATCCTGAAAAATTGAGATACATGCCGCTGACCGGATCGACCATATAATATACCGAATTATCGATGCCCCGGAATGAAAGCGTAGGTCCGTTTTCGTTTCCCTCGGCGGTATGGTTGAAAACAACATCAAGAATGACCTCTATGCCCGCTTTATGAAAAGATTTTACCATGTGTTTGAATTCATTGATCTGAATTCCGGGAGCAGCACTGGAAGCGTACGATCCTTTAGGTGAAAAAAATGAAATCGAGTGATAGCCCCAATAGTTCTTCAATGGCTCACCGGTTAATGGGTTCCTGTTAGGATTATCATTTTCCTCGAATTCCATGACAGGAATAAGTTCTACGGCCGTGATTCCGAGATCCAGCAAATAAGGAATCTTTTCTTCAAGACCTTTGAATGTTCCCGGATGACGGGTTTTCGATGAAGGATGGCGTGTATATCCCCGGACATGGAGCTCATATATCACTGAATCAGCCAAATGAATATTAAGGGGATGATCATCTTCCCAGTCGAATGGCGTTTCCATGACTATGGAATGGCGATGGAAAGGTTTATCTGTTCCTGCAGTCAGGTGAAGCGATGATCCGCAGGAGATATCCCCGGAAAGAGCCTTGGAATATGGATCAATCAGCACTGCGCTGGGATCGTACCGGAAAAGCGGATTTTCATGAAATGCCGGTCCGTTCATCCTGTACCCGTACTCAATTTCACGCTCCAGCCCATGAACAAAAATGTGCCATACGTCGCCGGTTCGGTTCGTGTCCGGATCAAGCTGAAATTCAATGAAAGGATCATCTGAATTTGATTTAAAAAGTGTCAGGATAACCGTCTGTGCATGTCTGCTGAAAACAGAAAAATTGATACCGCCGCGCTGAAGAGTGGCTCCTAAAGGCAGGGCTTTCCCCCGGGATGTTTTATAATCGCCGGACTTCGCTTTTAACGAATTGGCAGGCGGATCGGATTGATTTAAACTAACGCTGGTTTTATTCATTTGAGATGCTAAAGGCCCGGGGCAGTTAATTCTTTTTAAAATAAGTGTATTGAAAATGAATATCAAGTATTATGCATGTTTGCATTTCTAAAAAACACAAGTGTCAGCAGAATGACGGAAGCAATAAACCGCACGGTATCATGTTCCGCGGGAAAAACATACGTGATCAAATTCTTGACATTCAAACGTAAAAAAAATCTTCGTTTGTTTCAGAACCTCAATATTGCCCCGACATTACCCATCATTTTAAAGCGGGAGTTCTCCGCGATGTTCTCGATTTTACAACCGGTTTTGTATGCGTATGTTACCGCATCTTCGAGAATATCTCTTACCGGGATAATGGCGGCTGAACATACCGGGCAACGGTTTGAGTAGTCTTTTTCTTCATTGGTTCCCAGAAAATTACAGGTTTTGCATTTAATTCCGGGAGACTGAAAATTCCTTGTGACAATCAGCGTGTCAACACCTCCCCGGCGCAGGGAATGAAGTGTCGGTTGTAATCCGAAAATGCCCTTGCCTGATTTGGTATGTGTTTCGCTCTTTAATCGGGCAATCAAATCCAGTTCAAGTTTTTCCAGAGCCAGCCGTGCGATTTCGTCGGATTTTCTGAGCACTTCCGGTAAAGGCGCATCGGGTTCAGCCACAATATGTCCGATCAGTTTCTTGTGCATATCAAAGGGCATAAGGGGCTGAAAGTGCCTGATTAACTGCTGCCGTCCTCCCAGGATAATCCAGTTAAAAGGTTTGGAATCAAAAAGCGTCTTTGATTCATGCACGACATGCCGGAAATGTTTCATGACCATTTCCTCGTGCGCCCTGTCGATATTTCTTTCCTTAACACCATCCTGTCCTCCGAATTTAATTTTCGGCTGGACATCGTCGTCGAAAGTCATATAGGGATTTGCGAATCCAAGAGTGACATCAAATATCTTTGCTTTCTTGCTGTCGACCAGAATGATCATATAGCGACGGTATTGGGATACCAGATCACTCAGGGGCCGGATGTAGGTATCAAAATCACAACTCAGGTAATCATGTACCGGTTGCGGCAATTCGATGGTTTCCCAAAGATTCAGCGGACCGCATGTGAAAACGGCTAATCCCTTTGAAATATCCTTATGGATGAATTCCTTATTTACATAATGTTCAATTTTGTCCATGTCTTTATCCAGTGCATCTTTTTGCCTGTGAGTGAAGGAGGGCTTATGGTCATCGTGCTGATTCCGTTTAGCTTTCAGCAAATCTTTCAAATTAAGCTTGTAATCGGAGCGATGCTGGGCCCGGTCAATATTGAGATACAAACTGGTAATAAAATGTTCCTTATTCCCGATTTTGGCCAAAGCCTCAATGCGTTTGTGATCTAACATGTCAACCTCCTGTTCAAATGAATAATGGAAATACGCAAATTCAACAGGCTCATGTCATCCGTGATGTCTGTAACCATGGTATGAATTTCTCCTTTTAAGCTCATGGCTTACAAGACGGATCATTTCCGAGCCTTTAATATGCCACTTGGGGGCGAGTGTTACCTGAGGATCTGATTCCCCGCAAAGGCGTTCGATAAGGATCGAAGGTGACAGCCGCTCAAGGAAATCGGCCGTCAGCTGTATGTACTCTTCCAGATCGAATACCGGAAAAAGGTTTTCTCTGTACAGGTTTGCGAGAGGCGTGTTTTCAACAATGTGCAGGTGATGCAGTTTGATTCTTTGGATGGGTAAGCGGGACAGAATTGCAGCAGATTCCAGCATTTCCAAGCGTGTCTCGGTTGGAAAACCAAGAATCAGATGCAGGCATATTTCGACCGGATACAATGAAGTTTCATTCACGGTTTGCTCCAGTTGACCGAATGTATGACCGCGGCGGATCCATTTCAGGGTTTTGTCGTAAACCGATTCACAACCGTATTCGACCGATATGTAACCTTTCCCGGCCAGTCGCCCCAATAATTCCAGTTTATCGTGGTCAACACAGTCCGGACGGGTACCTATGGAGATACCTATGATATCAGGATGATTCAGCGCTTCTGTGTAAACTGTTTCTAGCCTGTCAACAGGCGCGTCTGTATTCGTGAATGGCTGAAAATAGGCTATAAACCGTTGTGTTTTATAACGCCGCTTATAAAAAGTTATTGCGGCATTCAACTGTTCGGTCACGGTTAATTTTTGATCGCGGAACCTGTAAGCCGGACTAAATACCTCGTTATTGCAGTAAATACAGCCTCCGGTTCCCAGCCTTCCGTCCCTGTTTGGGCATGAAAACCCGGCATCGATCGTTACTTTCTGAATTCTCCCGCTGAAGCGTTTTTTTGTATAAGCGTGATAGGTTTCGATAAATTGGTCCGGGCCGTGAACGATGTTTGTTTTGGAAGTTGACGGTGATTGAATCATTCAACTATCCTGAATATGAAAAAAAAATATGATCTTTCAAATGGTTTTCTTCCGCCGTCTGGAATTATCAAGGAACAAAACTGTTCATTGGTTTTTGATCATATCTTTTAAAAGATAAACAAACATTTCCGAAAAAGCAAGTCAGTTCAGGATAGAAACTATAAAAATATTAAAGATGGATATGAGCCTTGATTAAATTGGAAAAAGAGCTTACTTTAAGTAAAATTTAATCATTAAACGGTTCACATGATGATTGGGAATTACAGAATCCTGAAAGTTCTTGGCGAGGGGGGATTTGGAAGAACATATCTAGCCGAGCATGCGTTAATCAAAAAACCGGTTGTGATCAAGCAATCACTGTATAAAGGCACTGACGCACAGGCTATCACGCTGAATGAAGCGTCGCTTTTATGGGACGTGAATCACTGGGCATTACCTACCGTTAAGGATGTTCTTACGGATGATGAAAACAATCTTTTGATGGTTATGAGTTACATTCAGGGAGAAGAACTGTACAAATATGTCCGTTCGAAAGGTTCTCTTGACCCGGAAACCGTTTGCTGGATTACGCAACGCATTCTGAGCGGACTCTATTATCTCCATTTTAACGGGATTGTACACAGGGATGTCAAGCCTTCCAACATCATCGTTCATTTCAGGACGCATATCGCAACCCTCGTTGATTTTGGATTGTCAAAACTCAGACCTGATGGAAATCCAGATCCATGCGGTTACACGCCTTATTTTGGGGCGCCGGAACAGATTCAGGGAAAGCCTGCGATACCGGAAAGCGATATTTACAGCCTGGGTGTAACATTGATATATCTTCTCGGAGGCGATATTCAGTCCAAAACCCTTCCATCAAACATTCCGGATCAGTTGAAAGATTTCATTTTCAGGTTATTGCCGGCTAATCCGCTTCAAAGACCGAAGGATTGTAATTTGCTGAATCAGGAAATCACCACGGTCCGGGAAAAATTATTTAACCGCAAACATACGATGTAAGGGAGAAAATATGCCTTATTCTTGGGATGACCAGCATGATTTCAATACGCAATCTTCGCAGGGATATTCTTTTCAAGATGCCAGGAAATCGTATGCCGATGTAGCCGTGGCCAGGACATCCGGAAAGGCGTATTATACGTTCAGGAGCCCGTTACCCGAAACGGAAGCGCATTATCCGGTGATCATCGGTATCGATACAACGGGTTCCATGGAGAAATGGCCTGAAATTTTCTTTGATAAGCTGCCTCTGCTGTATAAGGAAGCCGTCAGATATTTTCCGGAATGCGAGATCAGTTTTCAGGCAATCAATGATTATCACGCGGACGGAGCCGAAGTAGCTCTCCAGCCAGCGCCTTTCGGAAAAGGGCCTCAGCTCGATGAACTGATCGGCCAGCTTTATCCGGCAGGTGGGGGCGGGGGACAGGGAAAAGAAAGCTATGAAATCTTTGCAGCGTATAATTCCTTTCTCAAAGCTCCCAAAGCGATTATTAAACCGGTCGCAGTCATTCTTGGTGATGAAATGACATGGGAAACCGTTCCAGCTGAGGTTTGCAGTGCTTTGGGTTGGAAAGAAACCGTCACAGCGGAAACCGCTTTTTCAAGGCTTGCGCAGGTTTGCGATGTATTTCTTGTCCGTAAGCCCTATCATGGTTTTGGCGATCCGGATTTACCGATTGTAAAAAACTGGATTACCGTCGCCGGCATCCCTGAGGAACGAGTCATGAATATTAAAGACCCAAGGCGGGTAGTGGACGTGATACTGGGGATCCTGGGAATCCTGACGGGTAAAGCCGAACTGTTCGAAAAAGAACTGATCGACAGACAGGATCAGAATCAGGTGCAAGAGGTTCTGCAGTCTTTGCAGTCTTTAAAAGCTTCGTACCAAGTGCAGACTCATGTTTCACAGCAAGCAGTCTCTCTCAACCATGGTTTATCCAAACAGTTAAAAACCAAACGACTGGATACAGATGAATAATGCGGATGTAATTGTTACACAGGGGCCGTATTCGTCCTTTCTGGATGAAGTCGTAAGGGAGGATATTGTTCAGGGCGTCAGGCTGAATACCGTCATGCCCATCAAAGAAGGGGAAATAAGGCGGAAATTAAAGGAACTACATGAGCGCATATATCCTAAAACCCTATGGATCGATCTGAAAGCCCGTCAGTTAAGGGTGACTGATTTCGCCAATACGCCCTATACAGCCGTATCCATTTCGCATAAAATCCATGTCAATCTTCCGGCGATAGTCTACTTCGATAACGGGAACATCACGGCAAAGCTTGTGGAAATCGACGGTACCCGCCTGATCCTTGAAGATTATGCCGGGCGGCTGATCGGACCCGGAGAATCCGTGAATATCATTGATCCTTCTTTGAAATACCTAGAACCGTCATTTCTGACTGAAAGAGACAAGGGATTTGTTGATGTCAGCCGCGATCTGCATATCGGCCATTTCATGCTATCCTTTGCTGAATCAGCCGCTGACGTCGAATTTCTCAAAAAATTATATCCGGATTGTGTGGTGATGGCCAAAATTGAAAGCAAAAAAGGAATGGATTCTCTGGAGTCTATTGCTGGTTCCTGCGGATGGATCATGGCCGCTCGCGGCGATCTGTATACTGAACTTGATTATCCCCATGAAATCGGCCCGGCTTTAAAACGTATCGTAAGTGTTGCCGGAGAAAAAGCGGTTGCAGCTTCGAGGATGTTCAACTCATTATTGAAGCATCCGGTTCCGTCCTGTCCGGATATGATGGATTTATTGTTTCTAAAGGATATGCAATACAGACACTTTATGATTGGCGATGATATCTGCTTCAGGAAAGAAATGCTATTTCAGGCATTGCGGATCATGAAAGCAATTTTCAGATAAGTCAGGAATTAATTAAACAAAGGAGAATTTCATGGAAATCCGGTTATTACTTCCGTTTCTTGTTTTTATTATAATATTCATTTTGGCCAGCACTATCAAGATTCTGCGCGAATACGAGCGCGGAGTTATTTTCCGGCTTGGGCGCCTGATTCAGGTAAAAGGTCCCGGGCTCATTATCCTGATTCCGGTTGTGGATAAGCTTGTAAAAGTGAGTCTGCGTACGGTGGTGATGGATGTACCTCCCCAGGATGTGATCACGCGCGACAACGTATCTGTACAGGTGAATGCCGTTATTTATTTCAGGGTCATTCTGCCGGATAAAGCCATCGTCGAGGTAGAAAATTACATCAGCGCGACATCGCAGCTTTCACAGACTACATTACGGAGCATCCTTGGTCAGTTCGAGCTGGATGATTTGCTTGCAGAAAGGGAAAAAATCAACAAACAACTGCAGGAAATCATCGACAGTCAGACTGAACCCTGGGGAATAAAGGTAAGCGCCGTTGAAGTCAAGCATATTGACCTCCCTCAGGAAATGAAACGTGCAATGGCCAAACAGGCCGAGGCCGAAAGGGAAAGGCGGGCTAAAGTCATCGCTGCGGACGGGGAATTGCAGGCGTCCTACAAGCTTACCGAGGCATCCGAAATTATCAGCCGATCGCCGGCGGCTCTTCAGCTTCGCTATCTGCAAACCCTGGCCGAAATTGCGACCGAGAATAACTCCACTACGATTTTTCCGATTCCGATCGATTTTTTGAAAGCGTTTATGGAGAGAAAATAATCATCTCTTGACTTATTGTTGAGGTTCAAGTACTGATTGAACCAGTGTCTTGAATTTTTGAGTATCAAATGGTTTGCTGACGTACATATCGCATCCAGAATTGATGATTTTTTCCTCGTCACCCTTCATAGCATGCGCGGTTAAAGCGATGATGGGAATAGCTTTTGTCCGATTGTCGTTTTTCAATCTACGGGCTACCTCATAGCCGTCAATTTTCGGAATCTGAATATCCAGGACAATGAGATCTGGAATATGGGATTCGGCGAGAGTCAGCGCCTCTTCTCCGTTAACAGCCTCAATAAAACAATAATTGTCATTTTTCAGAGTCAGTTTGATCAGTCGCATGTTGACCGGATTATCTTCCACTAATAAAATCTTTTTCGGCATGCGGGATTCCTTCATTTAATTTATTAATCTTCTGATTTCAACTGCCAGATCCTCGGGCTGATAAGAAGTTTTTTCGATCAGGCCCTGTATCTTTCCCTCCAGCGTCTGTGTGTCCTTTTTTGTCAGGTTTGCGGCGGTTAGAATTACTATCGGCAGATGCTGGGTATTGGGATTCTGCTTAATCTGTTCGATCACCTCGACTCCGTTCATGCCCGGCATCAGCAGATCAAGCAGAACAACGTCCGGCATGACTGATTTGAGCAATTCGAGTGCTTCCGGCCCGCTGGATGCTTTATAAACGGTGAATCCCTGTCTTTCAAGAAGGGTCCCGGTTACCATAAGAAATCCTTTATCATCGTCCACGATTAGGATATTTCTGATCTCTTTCGTGAAAGTGCCAAGTTCGGATAATTCCTTGATTCTGGAGAGCAGTTTATCTCGTTCCACGGGCTTGACAAAATAATCATGAGCATGAATCCTGAAAACATGGTCATCATCAGTGGCTGATACGATGAGGACGGGGATATTGGCTGTCTGAGGATCAGACTTCAGTTCCTGCAGCACCTGCCATCCGTTGATTCCCGGCAGCATGATGTCTAGGGTGATCACCATAGGCTGTATGCGCTTGGCCTCGGAAACTACATATTCACCCAGGTGGACGACGTGAACCTCATAGCCTTCCGTTTCCATAAATTTCTTCAAGAATCCCGCAGAAATGGAGTCATCTTCGACCACAAGCACTCGCTTGCTGCGGGATGTTCCATGGGCGGCCTGGTGTATTCCGTTTGCGCCTTCGATAGTAAATGAGGTTTCCACAGGAATGCGGAAATAAAAACGGCTTCCTTTTCCCGGTTCACTTGTGACCCGGATATTTCCTCCCTGAAGTTCGACCAGATGACGGCATAGTGCCAGCCCCAGTCCTGTGCCTGAATCTTCCCGGGTATGACTTCCGTCGGCCTGGCGGAACTCGTCAAAGATGATGTTCAGATGTTCGGGATTGATTCCCTTGCCGTGATCGGTAACGCTGATCTGAATCCAGCGGAAAGGATCTTCAGAAACGATTTCAGCATCAATCTCGATTGCGCTTTGCGGCGGCGAATACTTGCTTGCGTTACTGATAAGATTGCTGAGGATCTGCTTGAATTTTTTAATGTCCGCATGAACCATCGGAAAATTCTCAGGTATCCGTGCGACGATTCTTTGTTCTTTGTTCCTCAGCACAGAAGCCAATCCTCGTTCAACGGATGATATGATATCGGCAAGAAGGAAATCTTCCATGAAAAGGTCCATTTTTCCCGCCTGGATCTTCGACAGGTCCAGGATATCGTTAATAATGTTCAGCAGGTGTTTTCCGCTGGCGTGAATATCCTCCAGGCAATCCTCCTGATCGCTATTAAGGTTTCCGAGTACTTTGTCCAACAGCAACTCAGAGAATCCGATGACTGCATTGAGAGGAGTCCGGAGTTCATGACTGATATTGGACAGAAACTGCGATTTCAGCCGGTCCGTTTCCAGGATACGCTCGTTCAATTCGCGGAGCTGACGGGTGCGGTCATCGACTTTTCGTTCAAGGGTCGAATACCATTTGATGTTCTGCAATGCCACGGAGGCACGGCTGGTAAGAGCCGAGCATAATTTCAGATCGTCCGGACTGATCGCGTGGGAGGATTTTGAGGATTCAATAACGAGCGCACCGGTGATATAATCCTCTTCCGTAAAGAAGGTAACGACAGAGGAGAGGGTACGCAATGGATATGCGTGTTGCAGTTTAGTGAACTGATCCAGGCTGTCGGGCCGGTCTTTGCTGAATAAAATGCCATGATTCTGCAGAATCGCCCACCCGATGTGTGTTTCTTCCACAGACCGGATCACATCCGGGAGACGCTCTGAAGGTATCCCTCGCTGAAAGGGTATGGTCCATTTACCGGAGGAAGTGTTCCTGAAAAGCAAGTAACCCCGGTCAGCCGCAGGAATCCCATGAAGTGCAGAAGTCAGGCATTCCAGAAGAATCTCATCCTGATGGCGAAGGTTGATGATTCTTGAATTGAACTGGTACAGGATTTCAAGTTCAGTGGTATGCTTCCGGATCGATTCAAGAAGATTGGCATTTTCAATAAGCATGGCGGCTTGGGAAGCAAACAGGCTGAGCAGGCGAAGGTCATCATCTTTAAAAGCGTTCGTAAATGAAAAATTTTCAAGTGAAATAGTTCCGATCAGCTTATTCTGGTATTTGAGGATGGTGGTGATCGCCGATTTGATTTCCGCGTCTGTAGAATGCTCTGTATCCGTCAGGAATCGTTTTGCGTCTGGATGAAGCATATCGGGGACGACAAGATCCCTTTGTTCCTGGAACGCAATTCCGGAATAACCCTTACCCACTGGAAGCGAGAAATGACTGATATATTCGTCCGTATATCCATGTTGCGCCAGGACTTCAAGTTTCTGGTTTTTGGCGTTATAAAGAAGTAAGGATCCTTTTTCCGCATTTGGAACCGCCTGAATGGCATAATCGATGATCATCTGCATCAGGGGTTTGGTTTCATGAGTCGACATCAGATGAGTACTCAGACGGTAAAGGTTCTCAAATTTATGGATGCGGTGTCGGATCATTTCTTCCAACTGTCCGTTTTCGCATTCGGTTGCCCATTGTCCGGCAATCAACTGCAGAATCCGGGAATCCTTCTCGGTAAGACTTGACTGGGCTCCGGACTGCAGGGCGGTGACTCCGATTATTTTTCCGCTGGCTCTGATCGGTACGCCGACAAACGGTTTGGTGAACAACTGCTTGGCGCAGAATGTTGCGGACAGAGACCATCTTTTGCAGTCACTGATAATCTGATTGGACAATAAAGGGGTTTGTTCATAAAAAATTTTTTTTGCCACATCATCGAGAACAATGATATCGGAAGTCTGAATGTCCTGTCCCATTTTATATTCAAGCTCGAGTGTAAAACGATCGGATTGGTCGTCATACAACAGTATCCAGCACTGATCAACCTGGAAAAATTCCTGAATGCGTTCCAGCAATTTTACGGCATATATGGAAAAATGTGAGGGCATTTGTTGTTTATTCTCCGGTCACGGAGTTACTGGATGAGACTCCCGTGGGAGAAGTTAGTCAAGAAAATGAAATTATTCAAGCATAATTTCATATCGCGTACAATTATGAACAAACTGAAATAAGGAATTGTATTTTGATTATATTCATATAAATTGATATTAAGTTAACATTTACAGACCTACCTTGAGGATATGACAATGAATCGCATTGAGTTAGATTACAGCAATATCGTTGATTTCATCGATGAAAATGAATTGTTTGCTTATCAGTCCCGTGTGGATTTGCTGCATAAAAAGCTTCATGATAAGTCGGGAGCTGGAAATGAATTTTTAGGATGGCTTGACCTCCCGGACCGGATCAGGGAGGATGAAATCAGCCGTATTCAGTCTGTGGCCGACGATGTGCGGAAATCTGCCGAAGCGTTTGTGGTTGTCGGAATCGGCGGATCCTATCTAGGGGCACGGGCCGTCATCGAGGCATTGTCACACAGTTTCAGCGCTCAAATGGGTATAAAGCCTGTGGTGTATTATGCCGGACAAAACATGAGCGGAAAATATTTAAGCGATCTACTGGAAGTAATAAGAAAAAAAAACTGCGTTGTGAATGTGATATCCAAATCCGGAACAACCACTGAACCGGCGTTGGCTTTGCGCCTGATCGGGCAGGAACTGATCAAAAGAAACGGAGCTGCGAGCCTCAAAAAAACCATGATCGCCACGACCGATGTTTCGAAAGGATCACTGCGGAAGATGGCGGATGCGGCTGGCTTGACTACTTTCGTGATTCCCGATGATGTTGGCGGTCGGTTTTCTGTATTGACGCCGGTCGGACTTCTCCCGATTGCCGCAGCCGGGATTTCGGTACGGGATTTGTTACGGGGTGCGAAGGACATGTCGGATATGCTTCAGGAAAAAGATCTTGGTAAAAACCCGGCTTATATGTACGCTGTGATCCGCCAGGCACTTTATCAAAGCGGTAAAGCCATCGAGATACTTTCCAATTTCGAACCCGGGCTGCATTACATGTCCGAATGGTGGAAACAATTATACGGCGAAAGCGAGGGAAAACAGCACAGGGCGCTTTTTACCGCCTCCGTTGATTTTTCAACCGATCTTCATTCGATGGGCCAGTGGATCCAGGACGGCGTGCGGAACATATTTGAGACGTTTCTGATGGTCAAAAAGCATCCTTCTGAAGTTGCGGTACCCGGGCTTGACACGGATTACGACGGATTCAATTTTCTTGCCGGTCAGACATTTGACGCAGTCAATGAGCGGGCGTATGAAGGCGTGAGACTTGCGCACAGGGAAGGGGGCGTGCCAAACATGACCTTAACCTTGCCTGAACTGAACGCGTACTTTCTCGGACAACTTATTTACTTTTTTGAAAAAGCCTGCGCAATCAGCGGATATTTGCTGGACATCAATCCGTTTGATCAGCCTGGTGTAGAACAGTATAAAACGAATATGTTCGCGCTGCTTGGCAAAAAAGGCTACGAGGAAAAAACAAAATCCATAAAATCCACACTCGCAAAAACTGAGACAAAAAAAATATAAAAGATTTGACATTGAAAAAAAAAATCATTAATAAAATTCTGAGGGATAAAGGCAATCGGAATGGAGGTCATCCCTTAAAAAAGTTTCTTAGAAGAAAGATATTAATACTTAAAAGCGGAATCAGTAAATCCGGTTTGTCGTGACCGCGAGAACGGCAAATGGAATTTGTACGAATGCGATTTATCGTGTTCTGAGAGCCTGTAGCAAATATCATTTATTTGGAGTTTCGGCTGAGTAAGTCATGGCAGTGAGTCATACGAAAGAACATAATTTTACCTTACCTGTACCTCATGTTCATTAGAAAGAGAATGAGATGAAAAAGCCAACCCATTTTTCAAAAAATCCCCAAGACCAGTATTTCAAGAAAAAAAACAAGCAAAGCTATGATTACAATTCCCAGGACGGTGTGATAAAAACCGGACAGGGAAAATCAAAATTTAATTCATACAACAAATTCGATTCGCGCTGGGTGTATCAGGATGATAAAGTTACTAATTCTGTTGATGAGAATACTGACGGGAACACGAAATATGTCACTCCGGCCAGCAAACCGACCGGTTTTTTCAAGAAAGATTTTCAGAAAAAAGGAAAAGTGTTCAATAAATTCAAAAAGCCAGGATTTGTACAGAAAACAAAGAAAAAGAAAAGACCCGAGGATGATCCTTATCCGCAGTCGAAGGTTAACCGCGTATCACTGGAGATCCTGGAAGAATATGAAACCAACAATCTTTCCCTGGAATCCATGTGCAGAACTTATTATGAAAAATATCAGGATAGTCTGAAGGCTAAGGACCGGCCCCAGGTTTTTAAAACCGTTTTTTATGTCGTTCGTTGGCGCAAGCGGCTTGATTACCTGATATCAAAGGTTATCGGGGAAAAAGAATTTGAGCAATTTGACCTGACCTTGCGGAATATATACCGCCTGGCGGCGTATGACCTCATGTTCATGCACCGCACGCTGGAACATGCGATCCTTTTGGCTCATTTTGTTCTTCCGGATTATTATGCCTCCTACCGAGATGGCATGGAAGAATTCATCAAGGGTTTTCAGGAAAATTACAAAAAGGTATCCTATCCTGATCCGTTCGGCGATCTGACTACTCTGTTATCTGTCCGGTATTCGCATCCGGAATGGATTGTTAAGAGGTGGATGAACCGGTTTGGTGAATTTGAGACTCGCTCCCTGCTGGGATACCATAATTCTGATAAACCCCATGTGGTACGGGTTAACCGGTTGAAGAGCGGGGTTGAGAGAGTTAAGCTCTTTCTTGAGCAGGCGGGTTATTCAGTAACCAAGCATCCTCTTATGAAATACGGACTGTTTGTGGCCGGTGAAAAAAAATTATACACGAAAGAGGCCTACATTAACGGTGAATTCTTCATCATGGACGACGCACCGCAGATTGTTGTGGAATGGGCTTCACCAAAACCGGATGATATTGTCATCGATGCCTGCGCCGGGTCAGGGGAAAAGTCGCTCGCGTTATCCGGCATTATGGGAAATAAAGGAAAAATCATATCCGTCGAATTTGAGTCGGTATTGATTGAACGCTTCAGGGAACAAATAAACTTGTCTGGATATTCGAATATCGAAATTGTTTCACCTGAAGACATTGCAGGATATCTTTCCAGATCTGAACATCCGCTGGCCGACAAAGTAATCGTTGACGCACCGAACAGCCAGTTGGGAAACGTGATCCGGAAACCGGAGGCAAAATGGCACCTGACAGAAGATCAATTAAACGATTTTGCCAAAGACCAGCTGACCCATCTGGGCTTTTACGCCCAGTTTGTCAAACCCGGAGGAGAACTCATTTATTCCGTAACATCGATTGAACCCGAGGAAAACGATGGCGTAATCGATGCATTCCTGAAGACAAATGACCAGTTTGAACAGGTAACCGAACACGATACGGCATTTAAAGATGTTCTTTCATCCAAAGGTTGTATATACATCGAACCACACAAGCATAATCTATGCGGTTTATTTGCATGCAAATTCAGACGGAAGCAATAAACAAGAAAAAGTTTATTGGAAAAGGCCACAAATGAATTATTTAGTCATTGGCTGCGGCATGATGGGGCGTGCAGTGATTTGGGATTTACTGAAACATGCCAATCCGGTGAAAGTCATTGTAGTCGATCAGAATCAGGAACAGCTAAATGCTTTACGGCATTTTGTAAGGTCATTTTCGGATCAAAAACTTGAAACCCATCAAATGGATATTCAGAAAACGGTTGCCTTGACGTCAATGTTTAAAAGGGCTGACACAGTTGTAAGCGCCGTTACATATAAGTACAATTTTGAACTGGCGAAACTTGCTGTACGGTATGGCTGTCATTTTTGTGATCTTGGTGGAAATAATACAATAGTCCAGAAACAACTGGCACTGAACGGATCCGCCAAAAAGAAGGGAGTTACGGTTATTCCGGACTGCGGTCTGGCTCCCGGAATGGTATCCATATTGACCGCGGATGCCGTCCGGTGTCTGGATCAGGTCCATGATGTAAAAATCCGCGTGGGCGGACTGCCGGTAAATCCCAAACCTCCCATGAATTACCAGATCGTATTTTCGGTTCACGGTCTGATTAATGAATACTCAGAACCATGTATTCATATTAAGAATGGCCGGATCATGACTGCGGAACCCATGAGAGATATCGAAACAATCCGCTTTCCAAAACCGTTCGGAAAAATGGAAGCGTTCAATACCTCGGGCGGATCATCTACGCTTCCAGAAACGTACAGGAATATAATTAAGAATCTGGATTACAAAACAATCCGTTATCCGGGGCACTGTGAACAATTCCGGCTACTGATGGAACTTGGTTTTACCAATACGAAAAAAAGAAAATACGGTAACTCAGAAATTACTCCGCGTGAAATCCTGGCAAGTCACTTACTGAGTGCGCTGAGCGGAAATGAAGACGATTGTATCCTGCTGAAAGTTACGGCTTCAGGTATAAAAAACAAAAAGAAAAAAACCATCACCTACGATCTTATTGATTACGGCGAAAAGAAAAACGGGATTACGGCCATGATGCGCATGACTTCTTTTCCGGTTTCCATTATTGCTCAGATGCTCGCATCCGGGAAAATTTCCATGAGGGGCGCGATTCCCCAGGAAACTGCAGTTCCTCCTGACGATTTTATCAGGGAAATCAGAAAAAGAGGAATCGATTTAAAAATTAATATCAGGTAATTCTGTTCTGATAAGCGCGCCTATTCCTTCAGGTGAGGCGCATTCCAGAAAAACTGGGAGATGCCCTCCATGCATCCAAACCATATATAATCACCATCCAGCAGAATGGAATAGACGTAGTCGTTCCCTAATCCGTCTTTTTCAGAATAATAAAACCATTTTTGTTTCTTAAGATGGAGTCTTAAAACACCGCTGCATGTTGCGATCCAAAGATTTTCCCGGTCGGCTTTGGCGTCGTTGACACCGGAATTCAGGAATTCACTGTTAACGGGGAGACTCAGCCATTCACCGCTGGTTTTATGAAATTGTGCCACATTCTGACCGGAAATAAAGAAAAGATCCGAGTCGTTTTCAGCGATTCCCTTTACATCTTCCCGTGTGAAAGTCGTTGCTCCGACTTTGTAACCGAAGGCATTAAAGTGATACCATTTTTCTTTTTCTTCATCGATCGCGTAAATACCGTTGTTTGTGGCCAGCCATAAGACAGATTGCTGACTTATCATTTTATAAATAGTAAGATTAAATAATTCCGGAATATCAGCTTTGAATATTTCATAGCCGTTTTTTGCCTGAACTGCATAATTCAGTCCCTGTTTCGTGCCGATAAACAGTTTGTTCTTTTGCCGGGTTAGAGAATAAACTGCCGGATGGAATAAACCGCTGGAAGTTCCATAGGTTGTCCAGTTGTCAGAATTTTTTGATTTTTGGATCAAACCGTTTTCGGTTCCTATCCAGATATGCAGACTATCAGTAAGAATAGAATACATTTCGTCAAAACGGGCGAATTTTCGGAACGTGGAAGAGTGATGAAAAAAAATGTTTTTTGCCTGGTTCCACTCGGTGACGCCGGTCAATTCCTGCGAGGAAATGGTTTTTGCGTAAGATCCGCCGATCCACATGAATTCATCATCAAAAGCCATGGCAGTTGCGTTTCTCATGTATAGGCCATATTGCAGAGGTTTCATGAGATTGGAGGCTGTTTCAGCCTGCCATACACCTGCACCCTGCGTGCCGACCCACAGCAATCCGGATGCATCGTAGCCATGGCATGTAACGGGAAATCGGTTAAAGTCTCTGTCTGTGAAAACTTTTCCGGCTGGGTCGTATTGGGAGCCCTCGGATGAGGATACAAAAAGATTCGGCAACGGATTCTGAAGAAGGAACAAATGTCCGTGCCAGGTGATATTCTGGCCTTCAGGATCGTCCTTTAACAGGCTCTGTAAAGATCCGAACGTCGAATAAAATGATTTCCCGGTCTGAATCCAGACTTTGGAATTTATATCAAAACCAACCGATAAAACCGTTTCCTCAAACCCAAAACCCAATTCGCTGTATCGAACCGAATTCATCAGTTCAGAATACGGGTCCCAAAAATGAAAACCCAGACGGGTAGCGGCATAGAGATATCCGGTCCGCTGATCATAGGCAGTCACACGGACATCATTGTCAAGCAATCCGTTACTCACGGTTAAAGGATAATCATAGGTTTTCTTATGGTAATGATAGCGGATAATTCCTCCGGTGGTTCCGATAAAGATCTGGTGATTTCCGAAAGCCATGCATTGTACATAGCGGGTCATCGTATAGGTGATCCAGTCTCCGGGCCTGTAATTCAGCTGATAAAAGACCCTTCCTTTGTCCGTTTTATCCTGTGCATCGGTTGGGTTATACACGGGAATAATCGTCCAAAAGAACAGAATTAACGCGGTCCTGGAAAAAATGGAATAGCGGGATTTCAGTTTCATTTCAGAATGCTTCATCAAGTTGCTGTTCTATCAGCTTTCCCGCGCGGAAGCACATCGACTCATTAAAATGGTTTGCCATGATCTGCAATCCGATAGGCATGTTGTTTCTATCGGTTCCGCAAGGAACACTCAGGGAAGGGATACCTGCTAGATTTACATTAACAGTAAAAATATCGGATAAATACATTGAAAGCGGATCATTGAGTTTTTCACCGATCTTGAATGCCGTTGTGGGTGAGGTAGGGGCGATGATGCAGTCTACGGCATCCGGACCCGAAAAAACGCGTTCAAAATCACGTTTAATAAGCGTTCGCACTTTTTGAGCCTTTTTATAATAGGCATCATAATAACCTGCGCTGAGTACATAGGTTCCCAGCATGATGCGCCGTTTAACTTCAGGGCCAAAACCTTCCGAGCGGCTGTGAGTGAACATATCCAACATATTGTCAGATATTGCTGAGCGGTGAGTGTAACGTACGCCGTCGTACCGGGCAAGGTTGGATGACGCTTCAGCAGTGGTCAGAATGTAATAGGTGGCTATTCCGTATTCGCTGTGCGGAAGTGAAATATCAGTAATTTCAGCACCGTTTTGCCGCAACCGATCGATTGCGATCCGTACAGCTTGTTCCACATCCGGATCAATTCCCTCTGTAAAATATTCTTTTGGCACACCGATTCGGATGGATTTAACGGGGTTCATTAGTTCTTCGGAATAAACGGTGACGGACCGCGGAGAAGTGGTGCTGTCTTTAGGATCATAACCGGCGATGATTTCCGTAACCAGAGCGATATCGGAAACGTTGTTTGCCATGGGACCGATCTGATCAAAGGAAGATGCGAAAGCAGACAGACCATACCGGGAAACCCGTCCGTATGTTGGTTTTAGGCCGGTCAGGCCGCAGAAACTTGCGGGTAGTCGTACGGAACCACCGGTTTCGGAGCCAAGCGATGCCATGGCCATACCGGCCGCAACGCATACAGCGCTGCCTCCGCTTGAACCGCCGGGAACTTTGGTGGTATCTGATGGATGCAAAACGGGTCCAAAAGCTGAATTTTCATTGGAGGATCCCATGGCAAATTCATCAAGATTCGCCTTGCCGATAATGATTGCGTCCTCGGATTCGAGTCTTTCCACGACGGTTGCGTCGTACGGAGAGATGTAATTTTTCAATATTTGTGATCCGCAGGTATTTCGTTCATTCCTGACCATAATCGCATCCTTCACGGCGATTACCATGCCTGCAAGTTTTCCCTGTTTACCGGTTTTGATTTTTTGGTCGATGACTTCCGCACGGTCAAGCAATTTTTGTTTATCGAAAACCGTTACCCAGGCATTCAGGTTACGGTAACGGTCAATCCGATTAAGGTAATCGGTAACGATCTTTATGCAACTGACTTCCCCGTTGAGAAGGGATTTTCTTATTTCGCTGTACTTTTGATTCATAATGTTATTGGGAAAAAACAAAAATCCCGTTTAAGGGACTTTTAAGGAAATGAGATGCATTGAATGTGATATGGTTATTTTTTTTCAGGTGTTTCGTTGATACCCTTTTTGATTTCTTCCTCTGTCGAATGCATGGCGCGCTTGAATTCTCGGATTCCCTTGCCGAGTCCCTGTGCGAATTCAGGGATTTTTTTTGCACCGAATAAAACAAGAACAGCAATACATATCACAATTATTTCGGGCATACCTAAATTCATATTTTCTCCTGACTATTTTGGTTCATTAGTAGATTGTAATGAAAAACGAGTTCATTAGCAAGGATTATTCTGAATCCTGTTCATCCTAAACCTCCTGTATTTCGGCACCTATTGCGCTGATTAATTGACCGGTTACCGATTCTATCGAAAAATTATCTTTGGCAAATTGACTTGCGGTGTGGCTCATTTTTTCCCAAAGGGCCGGGTTATGTGTCCAATCCCTGATGAAATCCTCCATTCGATCCACGGAACCTGCGTGTAATCCAAGACTGTGTTTCCGGATGACACCGTCAGGGTCGGTTTCAAGGCTGATAGTAATGGTTCCGGCCAGCCAGGCCTGAACAAAAGCGTTAGGCAGTCCTTCATAATCTTTTTTTGTCGTGTTGACTACTGCATGAGCTTTAGCAATAAAAGTCCCGCTTTGCTGAAAGGGAATGACACCGGCATAATGAAGATTGGGCATGGTTTCGATTTTGGTAAGTATGTTTTTCCCGTATATCATATTGATGATTTGTCCAGCCATGATAAATTCGCAATTCAGTCCGATGCATCGTTCCGCCAGTTCTAGGAAAAGTTCGGGCTGTTTCACCGGTTTAATACTTCCGATCCATAAGATTTTCCAGGGTAAAGGCCTTGGCTCGGCTTCCGGAACAGGATGCCCAGATTTAATAATGATTCCTGAACGTTTGAATTCGTTTTTCAGCGATATCTGCTGATATGATGTCTGAACAATTATCTGATCCGCGTTTCGGACACCGTATTCAGTTATCATGTCCTGCAAAACCGCAAGCGGGAACAGTAATATTTTTTTTATCAATGATTTTTTTTTTGCGCTCAGGCCTGTAAGGTATTTTTTTCTTGAAACCCCGCTTTCTCCGGCGCTTGCCCAGATGAACTTACCTGAATGATATCTGCAGAAATATGCCGCAATTCCTGTCAGCGGGTCTCTTCCTCTCTGATAGCAATACGCGGGTTTAATTTTTTTCAGAAGGCGGTAAACCCGAAACAACATAAATAAGGAGAAAAATGTCCGGTAGGGAAGCCAGTAAACTGTTAATTCCTCAAATTCCTCACGATATTTTTTTTCCCCCTTGCTGTAGGAAATAAAATTCACTGACCACCCACGGCGTCTGAATTCCTTTCCAAGTAAATAGGTCTGAACCATCGGCCCTGTAATTGTTGCCTTCGGATCGCTGATGAAGGCGTCGGTAACAAAGCAAATTGATTTTATATTCATTCGTCCAGCGGGTCAATTGTACTGATAATAATCTGTATTTCAGAATAGGGGGCTACGGTCATGCCGGAATCCGGTATTTGCGCCGTTATGGTTCCGGGGAGAAAATCCGGCTTATAAGTTTTGGTTATGGAACCGAGTTTCAAGAATGAATCTGCAGTCAGGGTTTTAGCTTCGGTAAGGCTTTTTCCGATAAGATACGGAACATGAACCTGGCTGATCGTTTTCCCGCTGCTGATAATCAGATCAATAACAGAACCCGTCTGGATTTTTGTCCCGGCTTCGACGGACTGTCCGATGACAATGCCGGAGGGAAATTCTTCAGAAGCTTGCTGGGTCTGTTTTCCAGGCTTGAGTCCTGATGATTCCAGAATAAACGCTGCGTCCCGGATTGTGGCAAGTTTCAGAATAGGGACGGTGACAGATTGTTCGTCATCGCTGACATTAAGCCGTATCACTCTTCCCCGCTTGATAATGGAGCCTCCTTCAGGACTTTGGTAAAGTATCATGTTTTTTGGGATCTGGCGGTTGAACTGGCGCCTCACAAGGGCATTTAGTTCCATTTCCTGAAGGATTTTTGAAGCGGAGGAAAAGTCTTTCCCGATCAGATCAGGAACGACTATTTCCTCTGAGTGTCTGGTATAAATCGGCATTATCCATTGATTGATAATCCAAACCGCTGAGAAACCAGCGATGGCCAGTGAAATCATGAATTGTAATATGTAAAGTATTTTTTTGCGCATAGGTAATGATAATTACCGCATTAAATCAGGGTGTTTTTTTATATAATCGGACCAGTTCTTATACTGGGAGGGTGATGTTTTAATGCGGTGAAGATGACAGATCGCCAGTCCCAGTGCGTCGGATTCGTCATAAGTCAATTCATGGTTCAGGTTCAGCATTTTTTTTATCATATACTGTACCTGCTGTTTGCTCGCGTTTCCATTGCCTGTTACAGCCATTTTCATTTCTTTTGGAGTAAATTCGCTTACAGGCAGTCCGTGTTCGAGCGCATTGATGATAATGACTCCGCGGGTGTGACCCAGTTTCAGTGCCGATCTTACATTATGGCTGAAAAAAATATTTTCAATCGATACTGCCGATGGATTGTAAGTTCCGATGACGGATGATAATTGATGGTAGAGATAATGCAATTTATCAAAAAACGATGACTGATCGAGCCGGATTGTTCCGCTGGCTATATACTGGGTTCTGTTTTTCAGATAATCAACGGCTGCATAACCGGTAGCCTGAGAGCCAGGGTCAATGCCCAATACCCTGAAGTTCATTGATACCTCCTGTAGGTTTTCGTATACAATAGGGTATGGTTTCTGTATCGGGACAGGATAAGATAATCGCTGTTCAGAAAATCAATTTGGTAGTCGATTTCATAACGGTTTGAATAGCCTGAAAAGGAAATGAGAGTTAAAACGGAATCTCTGATTTTATAGTAGAAATCCGCCATCGTATCATGAATACCGTAATCGATCACGGTCATTTTTTTTGAAAAATCGAAAAACAGGATCGTTGAATCTATCACCGGCGGGTTCCCGCTTTCAAAAATCCAGTTCCCGATGATTCTTTTTTCCATTTCGACATCAACGGCGCTGGGTTTGTCTCCTATTGTTTCACGGCAGGAAACAATAAGTGCTATACATGGTAAAATCCACGCTATACGGGCTTTCAATGTTGAAAACCTTTCATTTTCAGACAAACTTCTGTCAAGGCATGATAAGCATTTGCCAGAACAGGATCAAGTTTATTCAGGTATTTCATGTGCTGCTGGATCATCCATCGGTCATTTCGTGAAGCCGGCCCTGTAAGAGTTTTTGCCGGATCAAATAATAAGCAGTTTCGCAGGGTTTCCTCGATTAGTGGAAAAATGACAGCTTTGCTTTTCTTGCGATTCCAGCCTGCACCGGCATATAAGCGCAATGAAGAATCAATCAGCGCTACCAGAAAATTGCTTGCAAAAATGCCGCCTAAGTGATAGGATAGTTTCATTCCGGACGGGATGAAACCGTAAGCGCAGTCCAGATGCCTTAAAAAAGACCGCAAAAAGGAGAGGCATTTTTCATCTCCCTCAATTCCGAAAAAAATACTATTCAGATCCGGTTTGGAAAACGAACATGGTTTTTCATCAATTTTGGGAAATGTCTGCATGGGGTGCATAGAGCCAGTATGCAAAAAAGTAAAAGGGTTTTTTTTTGCTTCTTTCAGGATGCCGGCTGAATGACTTCCCGAAGTATGGATCAGGAATACCCGCTTCTCATGAAACCGGATTGTCCTGAATTCTGCGGCTGCGGACTCCAGTTCTGGATCCGGAATGGTAAGAAAAATAACATGGCTGTCACTGCAAAGGGAGTATGATTTCCCTGCGAAAACCGGTTGAACCCTTTTTATCAATTCCCGCGATGGGGATTTTGGCCGGTTTACAAGAGCGTGAATATGAAAATTTTTCTCCTTTAAGAAAACCGCAATCCTGGAACCGACAGCCCCGGTTCCGATTACAGATATTTTCATCTTGTCAGTATTTTGAATTCTCATTTTTTTTCTTGAAAAAGATTATAAAAAATATTATACTTTTTTCTAAGATGGGCGCTTAGCTCAGCTGGTTTAGAGCGCATGCCTTACAAGCATGAGGTCCTTGGTTCGATCCCATGAGCGCCCACAAATAAAAATAACTTGCTTTTCTAAAATAATATGATATATTCTAAGTCTCATATGGGCGTGTAGTTCAATTGGTTAGAGCACTGCCCTGTCACGGCAGAAGTTGCGAGTTCGAGCCTCGTCACGCCCGCAAGCCTCTCAGAAAACTGAGGGGCTTTTTTCATCATGGATTTGTAGGTTGCATCATGAATCACGGTTGTATCACGTTAATCGAATAATGTAAATCCGAATAATACTGTC
The DNA here is from genome assembly GCA_964410965.1 of uncultured Bacteroidota bacterium. Taxonomy (GTDB): domain Bacteria; phylum CLD3; class CLD3; order SB21; family JBBIRG01; genus JBBIRG01. The sequence continues at coordinate 183,394 of CAYPIY010000006.1, forward strand.
AGGTAAAACCGCCACTCTTTTCCGTTCCTTACGATCTGTGGAGTTTTGACGAGTAAACCGTTCTGTTCCTTGGTAATGATGCCTCCTTCGCTGCTGAAACGGTTGAGCCCGTAAACGGCATCGAATGTCAAGCGGGTCGGGTAAACATAAAATGAAAAAAATTCCATGCGTACTTCAAAACCGACGTCTTTCCGGAAGCGGTTGATCTGTTTCCAGGATGTTTTGCCGCTCCACGCATTTCCTGCTCCGAAATAGAGTCCACCGTATATTTTATCAAGATAAAGCATGAGTAACTTCCGGTCGATATTTCGCCAGACCGGGAAGCGGTACGTCGTTTTCACAAGCGCCAGCCGGCTGCCTTCGATGCTGTAAAAAGAATATCCGCGCAGGCCGATAAGTCCGCCGCCGAAGAAATTGTAAAAACTGTCTACTTTGGTCGGAATGATTCCGGCCTGTGTTTCAATTTCCAGCGTGTGGTTTTGAGTGAAAGGGACCGGGAGATACTCGTTCCAGGTCGTTTCGATCCGGTGATGGTAACCTTTTTTAAACAGCGTTTCCAGTGTCCCGTTGGAAGGATTGAATGCAAAACCGCTCACTAAGTTATCCATGTTATAGCTGTATTTGGTCAGCCATTTGCGTCCTTTTCTCGGGTTGATTTCAAAATCCACACCGTGGGGCACGTTATTGAACTTCCATTGCAGGGAAAAATCGTTTCCGAAAAAATATTTAATTCCGCCCGACTTTGTAATTCTGTTCCATGAATCCCCAATAAATTCCTTCCCGCTTATCTTCACAAAATACTCGCTGTGCGCAAAATTCAGGCGAGTGTCCCGGGGTGCGAACATGCTGAAATCAGTTCCGATGTCCACCTCGCGAAGTTCAAAAATGTTTTTCTGTACCGATTCATATTTCACTCCGCCGGGCTCGTTATCATTGCTGGGATCTGCGTTGTCGCGGAAGGTTTTTCCACGCGTAACGTTATACACTTCAAGGTACAGCGTCGGTCCGAATCCGCCGTATTCAAAGATACCGAATAAATCACGTTCAAAATCAGGGTAATTCACGAATGCGCCCGCGAAAAAACTGGATTTGGAAAGAACATCGCCGGAATAAAGATAAATACCGGGTTTCGGTTTTCCGTAATCCCACCGGAGAACCGGCATGAACATGAAATCAAGGAATGTGGTTTTGTAATTCAAGGCGTTGTCCGGTTCGCCCGGATTACGGTCATCATAGGATTTTTCCGTCAATGGCCACCGCTTCGGGTAATACGTACTAACCAACGTACTGTCAGAGCGATCGTCAACGGGCGTTTTGTAATTGGGATTAAACACGCGGTAATCGCTCAATCCGGGGTTGATTGCATGAACGGAATCGATAACATTTATCCGGAACAACTGATCGCTGTATAAGGTGTAATGAATTTGCCCGGCGTTGACGGAAGGATAAAAAGCGCCACCGGTTACGTTGGTCAGTAGTTCCGTAATTTTCGAAAGCGGATTGTATCGGTAGATATTAAAAATGCCCGTCCGGTCGGATGAAAAATAAATCCACTGTCCGTCCTGATCGTACACGGGTGAACGGTTATCACGGAGCGAACAGATCAGGTAGCTGATTTGCTTGCTTTCAATATCCAGTTCAGCAATATCGCGTCCATCATGTTGTGAAATATCAAACAGGACCTTCTTACTGGATGGATGAACAACCGGTTTATAAATCTGTTCTCCGTTTTTAAAATATGTAAGCCGGGACAGTTCTAGACCGGCGCGAATGCATAGCGAATCATTGAAATTCTTATTTATATCATTGAGGGATTCCGGAAGGTTTCCGACTATAAATAAATTATTTGTGCCGTCATCGTTGACGACAGTGACGATAGAACGGCCGTCGTGCGAAAAGGATGGCGATGCGGCCCGCAAGGTACGCGTGATGCGGTGTTCTTTATCATCCGGCAAATCATAAATATATATATCGTTGACCTGCGAATTATGCGGATTGTCATGCAGGTTCTTGGAATACATGAGCCAGCGCCCGTCCGGAGACCAGGAAGCGGAGCCGTCCACTTTTTTGATCCGTTTGATTTCACGGTTCGTCGAACGGTCGATAATGTACAGTGAAGTCTGGCTCAGATAGTCGTAACCGCGGTTGGAAAGTACTGCGATATGACGTCCGTCGGGAGAAACCGCCGGAAAGAAATTGCCCGTGCCTTCAGCATAAAGCGTTTTTCCTTCCGAAAGGTTCCGGCGTATCGTTTCGGTTTTGTTTTCATAGACCGAACGGATCTGCTGCAGCCATTCCCGGTATTCCGCATCCACGCTTCGGCCGACGGCTTTGCGGAAAGCGCGTTCAAAACTGTTCGTAACGGTTTGGCTGTTTCGGCAGATATCATGAAGAACCCGTTCGCCGTATTTCGAGGCCAGATAGGACACAAAGGCGTATCCGTGATTGTACGACGATTCGTTGCCGATGCTGTTTTTCCCGAACGTGCTTATCTGGCTGATGGTCAGCATTTCGCCCGAGAGAATCCGGGAACGCAGGATCATGTCCCGGTGCGAGTCCCAGAATTCATAATCCAGCGATTTTTGCTGATACTGCGCCACTCCTTCGGCGAACCAGATTGGAAGTATCGTTCCTGCGAACGGATAGGAAGCGATCACATTCGGAAAACCGCGTAGAACATCCTTGCGGCGTTCTTTTTCATATCCGATATACTGAAGATAAAAGGCAGGAACCTTGCGGCTGAATTTCATCATCGACTGCAGGGAAACCATATGCGTAAATTCATGTGTTACGACATTCCGCAGCCAGTTATGCGTTCCGCGAAGCTCGAAATCCATACTGCTGGCCCAGATTTCCACCTTGTTGTCGTAATAATAGGCCCCGCCGTTGGAATAATCGTCCGTATCGCGGATGATGAAATGAATGCGCTCCGGCTTGTGATCGTACATCGACGTGATGGGTTCGTAAATTTCCTCGGCGATTTTTCCGACAAGGATTGCCGTTCGTTTGGGACCGGAACCGTGAATGACGGACGTCTGGTCTTTCCGGTCATGGTAATGAATGTCGAAATGTTCGGTACGGATGGTGTACCACTGAAGTTCCGGATGCGCCCACGATTCGGGCTGAGCGTAAATTGGAAATGCGGTCAGTAATAACAGAAAAATAAAAAGGATAGGTTTCATATTCAATCCTGAGTTAATGAATGGTATCAATCGTTATATGAAACCTCCTAGCAGGGTGTGTTTACGGGCATTTTTTCAGAAGCTGAATAAGATCTTCATCAACGGATAATTCAGGTGATTCAATAAATCGGGCAAACTCCTTATCCTGGTGCAGAAAAATCAGAGTTGGAACGCGCTTGATGTCATAAGCGACGGCTGTTTTTTCGGGATCAATTTTAGTGCGGTCGACTCCGCGCAGGAAAAGCCGTATGTTGGGATTGCGACTGAGATCAAAAATTTTCAGGAAAACCGGAATATGTTCCTGCGTATCGCTGCACCAGGTACCAAGGTAAATCTGGACCGAAATATTTTTAGAAAATGAACGGATAAATTGCAGGGTCGAATCGTGAGGCTGACAAAATTCATAATTTTCTTTGAAAACGGGAAATTCCCGGAATAGTTCTTCCTGATCGATTAGTCCCACCAGCATGGTTCTTCCGTCGATTGTGACAAGATGGCTTCTCTTCACTTCCTTGACTGTGCAGGAAGATATTAGGAAAACTGAAGAGGCTGTTAAAAGTATTTTTATTAAAGCGGAATCGCATAAATATTTCATCATATTCAATCTGGTTATTTTGAATCTGTGAATCTGTGATTATAGTTTGAAATATATCATATTATAATTATTTATTCTTTTTTTCAACCATTTTTACCACCCAGATGCTGGCTTCCCAGAGTATGATGATTGGCATGGCGACTACGGTCATAGTTATAATGTCCGTTGTCGGCGTAACAACCGCGGATATTGCCAGTGACGCAATGACTGCATGCCGCCAGTATTTGCGCATAAAGACCGACGATAGCACTCCGATCTTACTGAGAAAAAAGCTAACGACCGGCAGTTCAAACGTGAGTCCGCTGATGAACATGAATCCGCTGACAAATCCGAGATAGGAATCCAAATCAATCATGTTTTCTACGGTGATACCCAGATCGGGATCGATCGAACCCATGGTTAAGAGGAAATTCAGGGAAATGGGAATGATGATCAGGAAAGCAAAAGCGGCACCGGCAAGAAAGAACAGAATTGCGATTAAAATGGTTGGGACTGCGTATTTTTTCTCGTTTCTTTTCAATGCCGGCGCTATAAAACGCCATATCTGGAAAAAGATCACAGGCAGGCTCAGGATAATTCCGCCGATAAGCCCGATCTGGATTTTGACCATCATCAGCCCCTGCACCTGCGTGATGACCGGACGCATCATCTCGATAGGCGCCTTGATATTTGGAATGATCATCGGCGGATACAAGAGCCATTTGATGATTTCATTGCTGAACGTAAAAGTGACGATCATACAGAGAAGAACGCTCAGCAGTGATTTGATCAGCCTGCTTCGCAGTTCATCCAGATGATCCAGGAATGTCATGGATTTATCGTCGGGCATTATCCGGCTTTGCCGTTAGTTGCGGTTATGACGGATCGCCTAAAATAAATTTTCATATTGTTTCGGATCCTCGCTGATTTTCACATGCGTGTCCCAGTAGGAATTCTGGTTCTTCCGGATTTTCTTTTTCAGAAGGTCAATGCCGAACAGGCGGGAAAAAATTCCGATAAAACTGAAAAAAGAATAGAACATCAGTCCCAGGATCAACTTGGATATGAAAAACCCGAGAATGACGCCGATGACGGCGAGCGGATAATAGAACCAGCGAACCGCAGAGCAGAAAATAAATGATAAGACGGCGATAATTAACCCGGCGGCAGGGATGTAATACCAGAATGCCTGATCCTTGTACCAAAAGAACCAGCCCACGAGCAGAGTCAGGATAAACAATGCGATCCCGAATTTTCGGATCATCCGGTCCGTCGAATTGATTTCTTGGATTTCTCTCTGAATGTCTTTTATGAAACTCATTTTTTGTTTTCCTTAATCAAGTTCAAATTCTTTCATCCATTCTTTATTATCTTCGATGCTGGGTTGTTCGGTTTTATCCAGCACATAATCGCCCAGTACCAAATAATCGATATGGGTGCGCATGAAACATCGGTAGGCGTCTTCCGGTGTGCAAACGATCGGTTCACCGCGGACATTAAAAGATGTATTGACAATGACCGGACATCCCGTTTTTTCATAGAACCGGTGAATCACTTCATAATACGGTCCGCTGATATCTTTATGAACAGTCTGGATACGCGCGGAATAATCAACGTGGGTGATGGCCGGAATCGTTGAGCGCGGAATGTTCAGTTTGTCAATTCCGAAGAGTTTTTCCTGTTCGGGCGTCATCGGGATTTTTTTATCGGCTTTCACGTCGGCGACGAGGAGCATGTATTTGCTGTTGTAATTCATGTCGAAATAATCGTGCATATGTTCCCGCAGAACGCTGGGCGCAAACGGCCGGAACGATTCGCGGAATTTGATCTTAAGGTTCATGATCGACTGCATTTTCACCGAACGGGCGTCGCCGATGATGCTCCGGGCTCCGAGCGCACGCGGTCCGAATTCCATGCGTCCCTGGAACCAACCGATTACTTTTTCCTGTGTCATGTATTCGGCGATAGCGTCGATCATTTTATCATGCGGCATTTTCCTGTAAGGGATCTGATGCTTATGGAGGAAAGCTTCAATGTCCTGGTCGCTGAATTCAGGGCCCAGATAGGAACCCAGCTGCGAATCATCGCTGTTAACAACACGTTCTTTGCCGAGATAATGATGCCATGCCACTAAAGCGGCTCCCAGCGCACTTCCCGCGTCGCCGGCGGCAGGCTGTATCCATAAATCGTCAAAGATTTTTTCTCTAAGTAATTTCCCGTTAGCTACGCAATTCAGTGCGACGCCGCCGCCCATGCACAGTTTAGTCATGCCTGTTTCCTTACGGATGTGACGAGCCATACGGAGCACGACTTCTTCGGTGACGTCCTGAACGGAGCGCGCAAGATCCATTTCCCGCTGGGTCAGCCAGGTTTCCGGTTCACGGGGCGGTCCGCCGAATAATTTATGGAATTTTTCATTGGTCATCGTGAGTCCGGCCGCGTAATTGAAATAGTCCATGTTCAGCCGGAACGATCCGTCCTCCTTGAGATCCATCAGATGATCGTAAATCAGTTTGACATATTTGGGTTCGCCGTATGGCGCCAGTCCCATCACTTTATATTCGCCGGAGTTGACTTTAAATCCGGTATAATACGTGAATGCGGAATACAGCAGACCCAGGGAATGCGGAAAATGCAGTTCCTTGAATATTTTGACATGGTTTCCTTTTCCAACGCCGTAACTGGTCGTAGTCCATTCGCCGACGCCGTCAATGGTCAGAAATGCCGCTTCCGGAAACGGAGACTGAAAAAAAGCGGCGGCAGCGTGCGATTCATGATGTTCCGGATACAGGATTTTTCCTTTGAATTCTTTCAGTTCATTATGAATCAGTTCGGACATCCAAAGCTTACTTTTGATCCAGAGCGGCATGGCCTTGATGAATGAGTTGATGCCGATGGGAGCGTATGTGAAGTAGGTCCTCAGCAGACGCTCAAATTTAGTTATGGGCTTTTCATAAAAGGCGACATAATCCAGTTCTTTCTCCGTGATGCCGGCCTGTTTCAGGCAATAATAAACGGCAAGCTTGGGGAACCTGTCATCATGTTTCTTTCTGGAAAAGCGTTCCTCTTGAGCCGCGGCGATGATCTTTCCGTCACGGATGAGTGCGGCCGCCGAGTCATGATAGAACGCTGATATACCGAGTATGGTCATAAAACAATTCTCCGGATTTTATTTATTATGTTATTCATTTTTTCATTTATACAATATAACACATAAAGCGTCATTTCATTTCAGCTATTCATGTATGCCAGTACTATTCATTGAACAGGGTTCGGCTGAAATAATATTCAATATTCAAAAGGCCGTTAAGCAGTGATTTGTCTTTTTTTAAGTTTCGATGGTTTTTGACATATGCGTAACCGGTTTCAAATTTAACATGAAGATCATGCCAATTATGAAAAAGCGCACTGGCATAGATGCCGGCCGTTTCTTCGACCCGTCCGGAAGGAAACGGCAGTTTCACGAATGTTGGATCCTCAAAATCATGTGACAGCAGGGTGCGTTCGCCCTGTCGTTTGTAATATACCTCTGCGCTGAAAATCCATTTCGGAAGAGGAAAATACTTCCATGATAAGCGGATATGATCCATATCATTGGCCGGTGCACCGAGGCCTTTTCCCTGATAGGTATAACTCTGCCACGGCCGTTTTTGTTTGACGTTGTAAGTGTAACTGCCGATCCGTTCGTACATAACCGACATTTGTGTGTTATTCAGCAACAAGTCGTTGCCGAGGATACGGTAGGTCATACCGAGCCGATCGGGTGATGTTTTCCGGTTGGGCGGAGGACTGCCGGCGCCGTCGAGAATAAAATCATCGACCAATATTTGTCCTGAAAAAAGAAAACGCCTGTATGGCACTGAAAAATCAAACGCTATATTTTCGTTGGCTTCTTTTTTCTGATTTAGCTGCACTTCGGCGAAAATTGAAAAAGGGTTCAGATAAGCAAGATCAACGGTTTGATTGACACCACCGTAAACAATGGATTCCGATAAACCGAAATGCATGCCGTTGTTCAGCTGTATATCGAGCCGATGCGCGGATACATAACGTTTGGCGGTGTTAAAATCCTCCAGCATGGCAAACAAGGACCGGAACTGGATATTGTTGGTGAGAATGCCCAGTTGGAATTTGTCATAGGTATATGCCTCGGGAGAAATGATTAGGCTCTGTCCGGCGACCGGCGACCATTCCTCAGCAAACCGTCCTATCGCGCAGTAAAAGGCGTGGTAATCAAAACGGCCGTATCCGTCCTCAAGGCGTGCACCAAGACGGCCGGCATTCCGTCCCGTGTAGGTCTTGTCGCGAAGCAATGAGCGGTCTAAGCGCCCGCGTAGTGCGGATGTGAAATGCAGGGTGGAAAAATGAAGCGCCGGATCGATACGATAATCATCGTATAAACGGTTATTCTCAGTAAATAAAGTATTCGTCAGTTCTGTTCCGGCGTCGGCAAGGACGGAATGGCCTGATTGCCGCAAAAGTCTGATTTCTTTGCTGAATTCATCCCGAAGGAAATTCACCCATAACAATTCGTTCTTCGATAAAGTTGTATTGCTGTCAAGGCTCATCAGCGCTGCGGCGACTTCTCCGCGATTATAAGGACGGACGCTGATGTTCAGTTTGGATAGATATCCGCGGGTTTGCAGCAGGGTAATGTATTCGTATGAAGGATGTCCCAGATCCAGAAACGGCGTTGCCACATCAAAAGCAGGGTAATGCAGGATTTCCTGTGCTGTCAGACGATGACTTCCAAAGAATTGAATGACCGTAAAAAAAATCGATATGACAAGAATTAAAATATTTTTCAAATTATTGTTCCGAATCCGTATGACTTTTTTCATGGGTTTCGTGTTCTTCATGAAGATCCGCGCTGTGTTTGAAGGATTGAACCAATTTGATGAAAAGAAATACAAAAAGTAGTACAAAAAACAGAACGCCGATAATAAACGAACTGGACTGACTGAACGCCGAAAAAAGGAACGCCATTGTACCGAAAAACAGACAAATCACATACAGAAAAATGACGGTTTTCGGATGGCTGTATCCGTATGAAAGTAGAATATGATGGATATGCTCGCGGTCGGCAATGAAAATGTGTTTCTTGGCTTTGACGCGGCGGATAATGGCCAGCGCGATATCTGTCAGCGGGTAACCCAGAGCGATCAGGGGAGTGATAATCGCGAAACTGACGGCTGATTTCTGCGAGCTGATCAGTCCCATCGAGGCGATGACAAGCCCAATGAACATGCTTCCCGTGTCGCCCATGAAAATTTTGGCTGGATAAAAATTATGCCGCAGAAAACCGAGTATCGCTCCCGTCAAACCCATGCTCAGCAGGGCGACATAGGATTTGTCAAGGTAGATTCCGATGAGAAATATGGTCATCGCGACGATCATGCCAACGCCCGAAGCCAGACCGTCCAATCCGTCGACAAGATTGATAGCGTTGATAATTCCGACGACCCAGAAAATGGTCAGCGGATAATTAAATAAGCCCAGTTCAATGTTGCTCCCGAATGGATTGGCGATCGCTTCGATCTGATATCCGAATAAAATCAGAATGATCCCCGCGGCAATCTGAAGCAGCAGTTTCCATACGGCCCTGATATTGTAAATGTCGTCAATGATTCCGACAATGACGATAAAAGTAGAAGCGATAAAAAGCCCGAGTAACTGCAATTCGCGGTCAACAAATAATTTCGGATAAAAAATAAAAGATACAGCCAGTGATAAAATAAAACCGAGATAAATCGTGATACCGCCCATATTAGGAATGGCGCGCTTATGGATTTTTCTTGCGTCGGGTTTGTCAACGAATCCCTTCTCGATCAGCCGTTTGCGCAGAACCGGCGTCAGGAAAAAGGAGATGGACAATCCGGTCAGAAATATGATAATATAGGCAATCAATATATCCTCATGGCATTACGCGGAATATTTATAATCTAATTTCAATTTAAGCCATTTCTTTCCCAAAACCAAGAAAGTAAATTTTGGCAGGGCAAGCATCCGGGGGGCGCGCAACGGCTGCTGAAGCAAACGGAAGAACCATTCTAAATGAAGCGCCAGCATCCATTTCGGCGGACGCGGTACGGTGCCGGTAATCGCGTCAAAACTGCCGCCCACGCCCATCAGCAAAGGAATTGCGAACTGATGTTCGTCGCAGTATTTTTTTATTCTTTGTATCAGATTCTCTTGGATCAGCGCGCCCATGCCTACGAAAACCATTTGCGGTTTAAAGGTTTTAAGTTCGTTCATTAATTCGTCATAATCCTTATCCAATGAAAAATATCCATTTCGAATGCCGGCAATGCAGAGTCCGGGAAAATCATCCTGCAATTGCGTCTTCGCTTTCTCTATGACATTTTGTTTTGATCCGATCAGGTAGACTTTATATCCGGTTTCAGCTGCAATTTGCATGAATTTTATCATCAGATCGCATCCGGGAATGGGATGGTATTTCTTTTTGCCGAATCGTCGCATGGCCCACGCGATTCCGAAAGCATCGGGATATACAAGGTCCGCTTCGAGGATATGTTTCGCCAGTGCGGGTTCTTTCCTCGCGCGGCATACCTTGATCGGATTCAGTGCCATCAGATGCCGGCTCTGCCGGTTGTCCGACAGCCAGCCTTTCACGGTTTCAACAATCTCCGTGGCGCTGTTCCGGCTCGTCGGGAAACCCAGGATATCGATGGTTTTATCGGATGCGATCATGGTTTAAATTTTATTCCAGTCGGTTTCAATCAGGTAATTGCCGATGGCCAGGGCGTGAATCCGGCTTTGTTCGTAAGAACGGATCGCTTCCTGCGGCGTTCGTATGATCGGCTCTTCGTGCATATTGAAACTGGTGTTGACCAGAACGGAAAGGCCGGTCAGCTTCTTATATTCGTTCAGGATATGATAATAAGACGGATTGATGTCTTCGGTAATGATCTGCGGGCGCGCGGTTCCGTCGACATGCGTGATCGCCGGCGCGAGTTCCTCGCATTTTGAAGTCACATCATACGTAATGGTCATGTATTCGGAGGCAAAGGCGTGATCCGGGTCATAATTTTTCAGGTACTCGTGCGCGTCCTCCTTCAGAATGACAGGCGCGAACGGCATGAATTCGGTCCGGCGCAACTGTTCGTTCAGCCAGCTGTTGACCGACCTATCTCCGCAGTGGTACATGATCGTGCGGTTTCCGAGCGCACGCGGGCCGTATTCCATCTTACCGTTGAACCGGGCGACGATTTTTTTGTCTTTGAGTAATTGCGCTATCGCCGGTTCGATCCGGTCGTATCGTTTGGGCTGAAATCCGGACTGACGGATCGCGTCTTCGATTTCCTGGTCCGAATAACCGCTTCCGAAATATACGTCATGAATGCGCGTGGGAGTAAAACCGTTCATCTTCTGACGGTACACCTCAAAAGCCGCGCCTACGGCTAATCCACCGTCGCCCATATTCGGGAAAACGAAAACATCCGCAGCGTTCGTTGCTTTCCAGATTTCCTGGTTCAGCTTGACGTTGGAGAACACGCCTCCGCTGAGAGCAATATTTTTTGTGCTGGTTCTTTTCATAGCATCGACCACATAACGGCTTACGATATCTTCGCAGTGTTTCTGTATCCCGGCTGCGATGTCTTCTTTGGAAAACGGTTTCAGCAGGGTCTCGAGCTTGAGCATTTCCGGATGCAGCCACCCCCCGTGATTGACAAATGACATTTTCTGGGCATCATAGGAAAGTCGTTTCGCGAATATCGCCTGTGTTTGTTCCGGATTGCCGAAAGCGGCAAGTCCGGTGACTTTTCCCTCATGGCGAAGCGCGGTGAAACCGAGCAGGTGAGTGACGTAACAGTAGTAAAATCCGGGCGAATGAAATGCAGGGACGGAATGCAGTAGCTTCATCTGCCCGTTTTTGCAGTCATAAATCCGGGAACAATATCCGTCGCCGCTTCCGTCAAGCGTGATTGAAATACAGTCGTTCCAACCGGAAGTATAATAGGCACTGGCAGCGTGGCAAAGATGGTGATCCGCGAAGTCGATCGGGGCATCGATGTCTAGCTCTTTCAGCCGGCTTTCGATTTCTGATGTACCGCGGAAAAAAGAAGATTCAAACACTTTTCGTGTGGCTTTCGTGCCGATATTCGTTCCCATCAGTAAACCGGTGATCGGTGTACGGCTCAGCCCTGCGACAAAAGAACGGAAGAATCCGACGTCACGGTAACCGATATCCAGCGGACGGGCTTTGGTAGCGCTGCTTCCGGCAATAGCAACCTGTTCGATGTTTTTCGGAAGGATGCCGGCCAGGCGGATGACTTCGGGTATGGATAAATCGGGAAATCCCCAGTACATTTTCTTGCGGTTCAGCCGTTCTTCATTGACAGCCGATACAATTTTTCCGTCGATAATGATCGCAGCGCCTGAATCGTGTCCTGTGGAAATGCCAAGAATAATCATACAACTCCTTTATCGTTTGTCATCGTCTTTGGCGTGTGGGTGATATAGGTCGTCAGTGCCCAATACATCCAGCATTGCGACCAACGCATATAGGAAATGCGGTTCGTGTACAGCGGATGCTTCTGAAAATAAAAATACCCTTTCGGGGACTGCATATTTTTGATAGTCCAGTTTACCAGTTTTTCAAGCCTTTCCGTTGAATCGGGATGATATCCGCGGAGTTTGGTAAGCGACACAATGCCCTGCGCCGCGCTGTGAATGTCCACAGGATAGGCGGCCTGATGATAATATTTCGGTGTTCCGTCCGGAAGGAAAAAATGATTCACAAAAAATTCATAACCTTTCCGGAGCCGGGGTTCGTAGGTTTGTTCTCCGGTTGATTCGATGAACCGGTGCAGGGATTCAAGAATGAAGCCGGTGTGAAAACTGTCGATCCACTGCTGGATACCGGTCTCCGCGTAATGCCAGGAGCCGTCGCCACGCTGGTATTGCATGACATAATCAATGGAGCGTTTTGAGTAGTCCAAAAGGATTTCTTCTTTCGTTACGGAATAAACCCTTGCCAGCAAAGCGGCGCCGAGGATGTTGGCGTTGTGAACTTTCAACTGGTCGATCGGCGTGTAGCTGAAGCACAGGGTATTTTTTTCCTTTGAGTGATGAAGATCTTCTATAATGAAATCGCAGCTGCTTCGCGCGGTTTCAAGATACAGATCTCTCCGGGTGGCTTCGTAGGCGTCTAAAAAGCCGTTCCCGATATAACTTGTATTTACTATCGTCGGGGTAAATTTCGGAACGTAAAACACACGGCTTTGCCAGTCAAAATTATAACCCCAGCACGCACCGGAATAACCGGGCGTTTTTATATTAATCAATAAGTTAGCTAAAAATTCCAGCAATTTCAAATAGTTTTTATCTTCGTTGTTCCTGTAGATTTTCGAGAATGAAGATAACATCAGGCCAAGCCCTTTGGGATTATGCCCTTTACGGACGAAAAGCAAGGGACGGAAATTGACCGGGCTTTTCTTCATAAACTGGATGAACGCGATTCTCAGAAAACGGCTTTTTTTGGACAGTGACCGGAGAATCGGACTGTTGAGCGCGTCATAACAGTCATAGCCCATGAATTGCTGATCGATGATATATTTCTCGAGAGATTTGAATGATTGCCGGACAGGAGTCATACGTCGTTTTTCTTCGGGATGATTTTTTGAGCAGGGACGCCGACCGCGATTACGTCAGTTCCGATAGATTTCAGCAGCACCGCGTTTGCGCCGACTTCGGAGCGGTCACCGATCTCGATGTTGCCGAGAATCTTGGCGCCGGCCCATAATTTCACGTCGTTGCCGATTTTCGGCGCGCCGCTGCCGGTCGTAACGCCCTGGCAGACGATACAGCGTTCCCCGAGTTCCGTGTTCTTGCCGATCACGATACCCGATCCGTGATAGATCATCAGTCCGTGCCCTATTTTCGCGAAAGGAGAAAGATCCGAATCGGTAAAAAATTTGGAAAAACGGTGGATAAAATCCGATAGGATCCGCAATCGGTGCAGGAGAAAAAATCTGGAAACCCGGTAAAGGAAGAGCGCCTGCGTGCCGTTGTCGCCGATCATAGTCTTGAGAAAAAACATGAAAAAAGCGAGCCGACGTTTCCGGAAACGTTTCAGGTTTTTCTGGGAATCGAAGATATAGAGTAAGTCATATTTAAAATCGAATACGGATAACGGCAGTTTAACGGCTATAAACAGAATAATCAGAAAAAGAAAATAACCGGTCAGGAATAAAATTACCGGAAGCGAATAAATGACGATCAAATCCCAAATGCCAATGTGTAAATCCATTGTATTAATCGCTTTTTATTTATCTGTGAATCTTTGGCAATTTATTTACGAAATACCTACCGGCAATCCCTTGGTCAATGACCCCAGTATCGCGAACACGGTTTTGGAAGTCATGACTAATTCATCGAACGGAATAGGGGAGGGTTGTCCCTTCAGAATGGCGTCCGTGAAGGCAAGTATGGAATCGGCATACCCCTTGTCCTGTCTGGAACCGCCGAATGTCCGTGATTTCCCGTTTCGTGACAGCCGGCAGTTTTTAAAATCGTCTACCACGGCGACGGACTGTTCGCCGAAAATTTCAATCCGTTCTTTCGGAAATGTTTTGTCGCCGATGGCAATGTAACTGATGGTTCCGGTCGAACCGTCGCTGAATTTGACGATGACCTGAAGATTGTCGCGGTTGGTTACGTCATGCGCGTTATAGGAAATCGTTTGCGCGTAAACATTGACCGGCATGGCGTTCAGGAGGTGTATCATCAGATCGATAAAATGACACACTTCGCCGATAATACGCCCGCCGCCCTGCACGGGATCCTGTATCCAGTGATTTTTCGGTATGTTCCCGGCATTGATACGGTACGTAATCATCAGAGGCGAGATTTTTCTGGAATAGAATTTTTTCACTTCACGGATGACCGGCGAAAAACGGCGGTTGTAGCCGACCATCAGAGTCGTAGGCTGGTTCTGATATATCCTGACGATCTCATCCAACTCTTCCGTAGACATCGCGAGAGGTTTTTCGACGAAAACCGGCTTCGATGCTTTCAGTGCTTCCATGACCATCGGGGCATGCAGATGATGCCGTGTTGTTACGAACAGTGCGTTGATTTCCGGGTGTCGGATAATTTCAAAGTTATCTGTCGTCGAAAATTGAAATTTGAATTTGTCCGCGACATTCTTGGCGGTAACACCTTTGGATGTTGAAACACCCGTCAACCGGACATTTTGCATTTTTTTAAAATGAGGCAGAAGCATGTTTTGCGCGAAATTCCCGGCTCCGATAAAACCGATGGATAACGACTCAAATGATTTTACAGGCTCAGCAGACGATAGTGAAAGGTTTTTTCCATTTTTTACTTCCAGATTTCGGTGGCGGTAATCCAGCAATACGCCGACAATCGTTTCCGCTGACGGGTTTTTTCCCGTAATCATGTCATACGCCTGTTTGGCGTCCTCAATTTTGAACCGATGCGTCGTAACGGATTTCAGATTTATTTTTTTCTGCGCGGCGAGGCCTAAAAAGGCCTGCATATTGCGGTTCTCCGTCCAGCGGACGTATCCGTACGGGTAATCAATGCCGAATTCTTCATAGTTAGAGTCATACCGGCCGGGCCCGTAAGATCGTGCGAACCGGACATCGATTTCTTTTTCATAAAACGGGCTTCTCGGTATGTCAGCGGGAACGGCTCCTTCGATGATGAGTTTGCCTTTATGTCGCAGAATATCGCCAGACAGAATAACTGGCGCAGTGCTGGACGTCGCTGCCGTAATAATTGAGCTGTCAACGCCGTAACCGCGCGTGATCGTTTCGATATCCGTTACGGTATCGCCGCAAATGATCATGGCGTGATCCGCACCGGCGTTACGGGCATTTTCGCAGGCCGCTTCATTCAGGTCAAGTCCTATCACCCGGCAGCCGTTCGCTTTCAGTATCTGCACGGACAATATGCCTAAAAGGCCGAGACCGATCACGGCAACGGTTTCCCCGACTAATGTTTCCGCCTGGCGGATGCCCTGTAGCGCAATGGCGCCCAGCGTGGCGTAACAGGCCTCGTCAAAATCAATGCCCTCCGGGATGCGCACGGCGAGGTTCCGCGGAACGAAGACGATCTCCGCATGCGAGGCGTATCCCTGCCCCGCGCAGGCGACATGATCGCCGACGCTGAATTCGTCAAGGTCTTCGGCGACTGCGATAACGATTCCTGCGTTGCTGTAACCCAAAGGAACGGGTGAGTCAAGTTTGTTCTTCACAAGCCGGTAAGTGCTCATGATGCCGTCGCGTTTGGCGACCTGGATGACTTTTTTAACGAGATCCGGTCGGCTCTTCGCTTTTCCGGCCAGGCTTTTTTGAGCCGTTTCAACCGTATTACGTTCGGTGCCCGCACTGATCAGCGACTGCATCGTGCGGACAAGGATGCCCCCGGGCTGTAAGGCGGGCGGAGCGACGTCTTCAACGAGAAGTTCGCCGGTGTTGTATTTCTGGATGACTTGGAGCATGTTTATTTTCCGTCTATAAATGTTCTGAACCACATCTCGAGCGTCAGTAACTGCCAGATGTGATTGCTGTTATATTCTTTTCCGCTGATTTCGTCTTTCAGCAATCTTTGAATATGGGAGTATTCAAATAGCCCTCTTTTTTTGATGCTGGATTCGGATAAAACGTCGTCGATCAGGGGTTTCAGGTCATTGACAATCCATGATCGTATCGGCGCGCCGAATCCGGCTTTTTTCCGCCAGATTATTTTTTCCGGGACGACGCCTTTCATGGCTTTTTTAAATAAATATTTTCGCGTCAGCCGATTCAGTTTCAATTCCGGCGGAACGGATGCCATCAGTTCAACAAGGCGGTAATCGAGCAGCGGTTCCCGCACTTCCACAGATGCCGCCATGCTCATTTTGTCAGTGTACTGCAAATTGAGACAAGGCAGGAAAGTTTTCAAATCAACATACATGATCTGGCTCAAAAAATTCTGCGACTGAACCTTTTCGAAAAACGCAAGATGTTCCGCGAAAGAGGATTGATGATTTTTTCCGAGCAATTCACGGAAATTGCCGGAGTATAATTGTTCTTTTTCATTTTCAGTAAAGTATGTCCTGTATCCCAGGTAACGTTCACGGAATGGCAGTGCGGCGGACTTGGAAAATTTTTTCAGGTTACGGAAATGCGCGTGCCGGGATGCCGGCAGGGGACGGATGAAAAATGTTTCAAACGGTTTTCGGAATATTTTCGGGATCGCGGCGTAACGCTGGGCGATTTTCATGGCCGTATAGCGGGGATATCCTCCGAAAATTTCGTCGCCGCCCACTCCGCTGAGCATGACGGTGAGCGTTTCGCACGAGGCCTTACAGATCAGGTATGTGCTGATAGCCGCAGGATCGGCGACGGGTTCGTCCATGTGCCATACTAATTTCGGGAAAATGTCCATCACCTGTGGTTCGAGTATGATCTCCCTGTAATCAATGTTCAGGAAATCACGGGCATACCGGGCGTATTCCACGTCGCTTTGCACGACGTCGTGTTTCATATCCTTTTCTGAGAATCCGATTGTGTAAGTCCTTACCGGCCGGTCGGATACGCGGTTCATCAGCGCGACGATGCATGTTGAATCAATGCCACCGCTCAGGAATGCTCCCAGCGGAACGTCACTGATCATACGTTTTTGCACGGAATCGCCAAGCAAATCCAGTATCCTTTCGATCCACTCTTTCTCTCTCAAGCGGTGATTGATCTGAATATCAATATCCCAATAAGGTTTGATTTCAATTTTTCCGGATTGGTAGGTTAAGTAGTGTCCCGCTTCTAATTTGAAAACATTTCTGAATGCGGTATGCGGTTCAGGCGTCCATAAGAATGACATGTAAGAATCAATGGCGGAATAGTTGACTTCAGCCGGAAATCCAGGATAAGCCAGTATGGATTTGATTTCAGAGGCGAAAAGAAAAACGCCGTTCCGCAAAGAATAATAAAAAGGTTTTACGCCAAGCCGATCGCGCGCCGCAAAAACCTTCCGGTTGATAGAATCCCAGATTACAAACGCGAACATGCCGTTGAGGTGTTTCAGGCAGTCTACGCCCCATTCTTCATAGGCACTGAGTATGACTTCCGTATCCGATTGATTCCTGAAAACATGGCCTTTGCTCTGCAGTTCATCCTTGATTTCCCGGTAATTGTAAATTTCTCCGTTGAAAACAATCCGGAGCGTCTCCCGTGAATTCGACATCGGCTGATGACCGGTCGATAAATCGATGATCGAAAGCCTGCGAAAACCCAGCGCCGCATGGTCATCGGTGAAAAAACCTTCATCGTCAGGCCCCCGATGGGCTATGACGTCGGTCATTTTCTTCAGAATGACAGGAGCGTCCGATTCGATCTTTCCGATAAAACCGGTGATGCCGCACATCGGTTTAAAACAGCGTGTAAATAAACGGCGCTAAACCAGAACCCTGCGCGAATACAAGGAGCAAGCCGAAAAGCACCAGCACGATGACCATCGGGATCATCCACCAGAGTTTCTTTTTCCAGAGAAATGTCAGAAGCTGTCCGAAAATGCCTAATCGCGTTACTAAACCCATTGAATATTCCTTTTTTTATATGTTATTGTTTTGTTATTATAGCAGGAAATATGATATTTTCAAATATTATTTATCCGAAGATATTAACTAAAAATATTATACCGTATAATACACCAGACAGCCGAAATTCCGTCTTTCCAGTTTATTTTTTTCCCTTCCTGGTACGTCCGTCCATAGTAGGATATTCCAACTTCATAAATACGGCAGTCCCTTAATTTAGCAATTTTTGCAGTTACTTCAGGTTCAAAGCCGAATCGTTTCTGATCTAATTTGATCGGTTTGATGATCTCCTTACGGAAAACTTTATAACAGGTTTCCATGTCGGTCAGGTTGAGATTGGAAAACATGTTCGACAGAAGCGTGAGGAATTTATTGCCGACATAATGCCAGAAATAAAGCACACGGTGTGCGTCTCCGCCCATAAAGCGGGAACCATAAACGACATCGGCTTTGTTTTCGACGATCGGGGTAAGAAGCCGGGAGTATTCAAACGGATTGTATTCCAGGTCAGCGTCCTGTATGATGACGAGATCGCCGTTAAAATAATTCAGTCCGGTATGAATGGCGCCGCCTTTACCCTGATTGATTTCATGATAAAGCACCTTATCGACAATCGGTTCGATGTCCTTTTTCAGGATTTCACGCGTGCGGTCCTTTGAGCAATCGTCGACGACGATGATCTCTTTTTCAATGACCTGGTCTCCGACTTTGATTTCGACCGATTTGACTGTCTGAATAATCGAATGGATGGTTTTTTCCTCATTATAGACCGGAATAATAATAGAAAGTTTCACATCATGCCTCATGATTCGTATGAATGGATTGTTTGATAATATTCAGGGTTTGTCGTGCGCACTGTGTCCACGACATGTTATTCACTTTTTCACGGCCTTTTTGGATGAAGGTGTTTCGCAGTGTTTCATCCGTGATAAGCCGGTATAGCGATCGGCTGAATTCATCGGTGTCGTTAGGATTCACATGCAGGGCCGCGTTTCCGGTCAGGTCGGTCATTGCGTGTGTGTTGGAACTGATCACGGGCGTACCGGCGGCCATGGCTTCGAACAGCGGATTGCCGAAACTTTCTGTGAGGGACGGGAAAGCGAACACATCGGCGTTCTGGTAAAGATGGACTAATTCTTCGTGCGGTAAAAAACCGATCATACGTACGCGGTCATCCAGGCGGCTGTCGGTGATTAAACGCTTAATCAAATGAGCATAGCCTTCAAATGAATTCATGCCCTGTCCCACGAGAACAAGCTGATGGGGGAGATGATGCATTTGTAAAAGATCGCGGAAAGCCAGAATCAGTTTATCGTGGTTTTTATATTCCCACAGTGCGGAAACATACAAAATAAAGGGTTTCTGTACATGATGTGACGGAAAAACCAATTGAGCAGCTGAGTCGTTTTTGGGCTGGCTGAACAAAGATACGTCAATTCCGTGCGGAATGGCGTGAATTTTTTGTTCATCCGCTTTTAGAAAATCTATTATTTCACGTTTTGTATGTTCCGATGGCGTGATGATATTCGCTGCGTTTCGCGCTGACCTGGGTAGCAAATAGCGTCGGTATGCTTTTTTTATTCGTGAAACGGAACTGTCGTCCGGGCGGTTGTAAACCAGCATACTGCGGATGGCAAGAACGTACGGAACCGGGCATTTCCATGAAGCGAAATTTCCCGGGTAATACATAACATCAATATCGTGCTTCTTGATTAGGCCGGGTAATGAAAAATGTTCCCGTCTGATCCGTTGAACGGTTGAGAGACTTTTGTCAATTTCAATCAGCCGGTAACGGTCATTAGCCGTATGCAGGATCGTAGATTCTCCCGGGCTGACGAAAAAAAATATTTCCTCATTTTCAAGCAGCGGGGCAAGGTTTCGGGAAAGATTGATTAAATAGGTACGTCCGCCGGTATCGGAGGAAACGGGTCCAAGCGCGTTAATGCCTATTTTGATTATCTTTTCCAAACGGTAGGAGTTTCCTTGTTAATAATTCCTTGAAAATATATCCGGCAACTACGCGGTTGCCGTTTTCATTCCAATGCACGCCGGCGTGAAGATAATCTTTTATTTGGTGATCTTCAATATAATCTTTCAGAAAAAGCGCCGGAAAATCGTATTTTTCCGCGAACGTTTTTATAATTTCATCCGGCTTATCCCGATTCCAGACCGAATCATTGACGCGGTAGGCTTTTTGAGTCGCTTCCCATAAATGGCCGTAAATCTGGAATTTATCGGGAATAGAGAACAAAATGAACCGCGAGTTATTTTGCCTTGCGGTGTCATTCAGGTCGCGCATAATGTATTCGGTAATAAGCCAGGCTTGATTCATTTCGTCATCATATTTTCGGTTGAATACTTTGAAGGATGCGGGAAAAGCGGGCCCTTCAGGATCGGCCTTTTTGCGGTGTGTGACATGTTCCATGGTGCTTTTGGAAATAAACCCTTTTTCAGAAAGCCATTGTGTGAATCCCGGAAATTTTGTGAAAATAATATTCGTAACGAACGGGTACAGCACCATATTCCGGAAAATGTTCTTAAACGATTCCTGCGTTTTCGGCGCCGGCAGAGGAGTGTTTGTCAGGATCAACCGCTCATTATCTGTTCGATATAGCGGTTTCGCATAATTTCCATAGTGATTTTGATTGTTATAGTAGATGTCATTTGTTGCGTACATCATCATAATGACGATATCCGGTGAGTATTTACGGCCTTCATGCAGGTAATACAGATATTCCTGGTCGTTGGAATAGCCGCCTGTTCCGGCATTGATAATCTCATAACGGTAGCCGGAATGGCGAAGCGAATCGTTCAGCATGGATTCGAGCACTTCCGTAAAAAGATAGTCAAATTCGACGTCATATCCTTCGGTGAATGAATCGCCGATGATCAGTATCCGGAACGTCGAATCCGGCTTATCGTAAGTATATTCGATATCACGCAGGCCGTGGCTGTTGATTTTTTCATGGATTTTCCTGGAGCCTTTGATGAATTCGCCATCCATATTTGGCGTTTTGACCCAGCCAAGAACCGGGTGGTATTGCGAAAATTTCCGCAAATAAGTCTGCGGCTTAGCGCCCATGAGCCTGAGAAGAAGTTCCAGAATCAGAATTGCCAGAATAATTCCGATTACAGCCATCGAAAGATTTATAAGTAACTTTTTCAGGAATTTCAGCATAATTATTTATTCCTTCTTTTCAGGAATGATATTACGGTTGATGGATAAGCTGATCACACCGAAGACGATCCATGAGTAACCGGTGTAAATGGAAGGAGTGAGGCCGATGCTGTCGATCAGAAAAGATATTAGCAAAAGTACGGCGCCTAAAGCAATGCCGTCTTTATATTGAAGATAAGATTTAAAAACTTTCAGCATTATTGATAATATGAATAAGGTGTACAAAAAAATTCCGATATAACCATTAGAGATTAAAATTCTTAAAAAATCGTTATGGGCCCGAATACCGATCGTAAATCTGTACCCAAAAAGCTGTTCAAGTAAATCGCCGCGAAAAAAGCGGTCAATATAAATATCCCAGCGTACGAATCTGCCGCCCAGCATAGTGTATTCGAGTTCTTCGGAAAGAGTTCCTTCATAATACATGATTTCTTTATAAAACAATTTATCAATTTCGGTACTGACTTTAGGAACGAATAAATACGATGTGACAAACAATCCCAGTATTAATCCCCCAAGAATATAATTTCGGCTTATCAATATGTATATACATGACCAGGCTAACAGGATTCCGACGGCCGCTTTTGAATAACCCAGATAAATAATCAGAATGAATAAGGGTATCAGGCTGAAGAGTAAAAGGCGGTATGCTAATCCGGTTTTTCGCCCGTAGAGCTGTAAATAGATCAATACGACTACAATGGACTGAAAAGAATAAAACCTGAGATTGGAACTGTCATGGTACAGCCCGGTTAGCCGCATGAGTTCGCCCGTTGTTCGAATCGTGCGTCCCTCAAAAAAGCCGCCGATCTGCAGATATGCTGTCAGCAGGGGAAAGAGCGAAGCTAAAATCATTATTTTAAAAAATAATTTTTTATCGCTTTCCGATTGAAATAATCGGGGTAATAAAAAATATGAGCAAAGGCCGTTTGAGAACTGGAACAGGATCACTAATCCGGATATAAAAAAGCCGATCAGTCGGGAACCGCTGAAATGAATATAATTCAGCAAATAGGTAATAAAAGAAAAGACCGTGGTAATAATGAGAAGGATAATGATTCGTGAAAGTTGGTATTGGGATAAATCGGTTTTCAGGCTGACAAGGATTAATATCGTAAAAATCGGAAACATGACCCCGGTGATTTGCAGAAAATTTAATCCGATAACGGGTATCTGGTAAAAATAGGTCGCGTCAAGTAGCGGTTTAATTAAAAACAAAAGCAATATTCCATGTTTTGGGTATTTGACGATAAGAATTAAAAAAATGGTCAATAAAAGAAACGCAACAGGCAGTAAAGCCGATTCAAGCAATAAAAATAAAGCAAAAAAAACAAGCGCCGCTAAAAAAATATATTTGATAATATTGGAGTTTAACATCCTAATCAATCACCAGGTTACTTATAATGCTCATACGTTTTCTTCAATACAGTAACGAAATTTCGTGTGCATACGGAAAGATTCATTTTATTAATAATTAAATCAATACCGTTTCTTGCGATATCGGTTCTTTGTTCATTCGACAGGATCAGGCGCTGAATTGCACGGGCGAATTCAATAGTGTCACTCGGCCTTACGATGATGGCGCTTTCCCCGTGTATCAGGTCATGGCTGATCCCGCTGTGAACAGAACAGATAACCGGAAGTTCCGCTGCCATGGCCTCAATACAGACCAGCCCCCAGATATCATACATGGAAGGAAATACAAATATGTCGCAAATTCCATAGAAAAAAGGAAGCTCGTTGATTTGTTTGAACCCGTGAAAATGGATGTTGTTGATTTTTAATTCTGCTTTTAACGATAACATGTTTTCTTCGTACGGCCCGCTTCCGACGATATGCAGTGTTGCGATTTCATCAAATCGTTCAATTTGACGGATGGCTTTCAACAAATACTGTAATCCCTTTTGTTCTGTTAGATGACCGACATAAAGCAAATTGATTCCGCTGAATCCAAAACGCTTTACCAGTTCTTCTTTTTGTGACCGGATTTCAGCGCATTGCTTTTGGAAAAAATCGGTATCCACCGTGTTGATCGTGATAATGACTTTATCGGGTGACATGCCCATACGGATCATATATTCTTCAGCTGCTTTCCCGTACACGGCAGATGCCGCGGCATGACGGATTATCCACCGACGCAGCATTTTTCTTGTTTTCAAAAAGTCCTTACGGATGCTGGATTGTTCAGTTGTCTCTCCAGACCAGAGGCAATACGGTATGGCATGAATTTTAGCGTACAGCATGGCAAGCATCATGGGCAACGAAAATCCGCCGGGAATAATGATATCAGGTTTTTCCTGATCGAGAATTTTCAGAATAGAGAATCCGAATGAAAAAAAGAATTCCCTGAAATTATATACCCCGTCGTCCAGAAACCGGTAACGGAACCGGAACTGATTTTCATCAATATCCCATTTCCTTCGATAGTAGGATTTTGTAAGGAAAATTACCATCAAAATCCATCCTTGTTTACTGAATTCCTGATTTAATTTCGTAAACAAGGGAAGGCGGTACGGAGCCGGTATATTCGTAATAATACATATTTTCATTTTTTAACTTGATTCCGCAGGAGTCCGTAAGAACATGCCCGTCATGCCCCAGAAAAAATAATCATACGTAATATGATCCCATAGCTGTATGAATTGATTGGCTATAAAAACTGAACTGACGAAAATCCCCAGTACCAAAGCGTATTCGGATATATTCATCATATTTTTCGTTCGTATCAATTTCCTGTAAATCAAAAATATTAACAGGAAAAAAAGTATTAATCCAATTAAGCCATTTTTCAATAAAAAAGCAATAAATTGATTATGAGAGCCGTAGGCTCCGCCGGTTCCGATGATTTTCGAAACGATATCCAGACGTTGGTAATGATCGGCTGCGATTTTCCATAACCCGATTCGTCCGGTTCCTGTCATTTCGATTGTTAAAAATTCAGTATTATCCTGCTTCAAATAGGATATTTCCTGTCGGAAGCGTTTTTGAATTGAAGGCAGTGTTGCAGAAACGGTGACGATAATAAGTAGTAAGAGCAATGCCGGAAGATATTTTTTTTGGTATACAAAAAACAGAATGATAAATAAAGCGGCGGTCAGCCATAACGTGCGGCTGTAAGTATTAAACATTAAAAACAACGTAATCATGAAATAGGAAAAATAGATCCATTTCAATTTATGCAAAGTCTCCGAATAAAAAAGATAAAAACTTGCGGATAATCCTGCGAAAAGGACAATCGCCAGAACGGCTGAATCATGATAACCTGATATAAGTCGAGGAAATAACTGCACCGAGTAGCCGGCTCCGGAAATCGCATTCGGGTAAAATAATTTGTCTGTATATTCAATTATTCCCAGGACAACCGGAACGATCGTTGCGAGCATAAATGTTTTTAAAAGTAAACGAAAATCATTTTTATGTTTGAAAACAACCGGGATGAAAACGAAAGCACCAGCTAAATTCAGGAACCGGATATTCCATTCGGCAATTTGCATCAAACGTAACGGCGATGCAACCAATTCAAAAAAAAGAAATTGACTGTTTGCATATCCCCAAACCGAAGCGACGGCATTTGATATTAAAAGGGCGATGAGAATATTTTTAAACGGATGGCGCTTTATTTCCTTTTTACAACGTATCGCTAACACGGCGCAGAAAATAAAGAAAAGAATACCCTGAATTTGCAGGATGTTAACATTATAACCGAGAAGCCGGTGTTGCCAGAAAAGATCGGTAGTGAACTTAGTTATGAAAAATAACAAAAATCCGTTTCGTGGTTGATAAACGAATAAAAACGTTATTGAAATTGTAAGAACGATTAAAAAGAAATCAACTATTGAAAAAGTAATCATGTTTTGATAAAGAAATGAACATTGAAATGCGGATTTATTTACGGATTAGATTCGTAAACAATTCGTCTAATTGACTGGCGATTTTTTCTATATTGTGATGTTCTTCGGCGTAAGAACGTGCGCTTTTTCCCATTTTTGTCATCTCATCCGGATGTTCAAATAAAAACCGGACATCTTTTTTCATTTGTTCCATACTCCCGGAGTGAAAACCGATACGATGTTTCATAATAATATCATCCGGGTCAGAATTCAGCGATATCACGGGCGTTTCACGCAGCCAGGCCTGTATAAAGGTATTGGAAAATCCTTCGTACAAGCTGGTATTTACAAGTAAAGATGATTTTTCCATAACATCATTTGCTTCTTCGATGGTCAATTCGCCAATGATTTCAACGTATGGGTATTGTTTTAATTTATTCAATAAATCCGTTTCAATATATTTAGGCAGATTTTTTCCGAATACCATAATGAATCGGACAGATTGTTTTTCCCAGAGGTCATTCAGCGATTCGATCAATTCCACAAATAATTCCGGTTGTTTGACAGGCCGGGCATTGGCGATCCAGCAGATCACCGGGGGGTTACTCTTCGAGATTTCTTTATTAACCGCAGGATGTATAGAGCGGATAATCACGCTTTCCCGTCCGTATTGCTTTCGGCAGGCTTCCTGCTGTTCAGCGTTCTGGGAAATGAGCAGATCGGCTTTACGGATATTATATCGAAATAAATAATCTTTTATCAGCGTATCGGCGCTGGCTAATATTTTTTTAATGATATTTTTTCTTTTATCTTTCCACAATGTTTTTGTAAGAAAGCAGGGGTGCAGGTCATCAATGCAACCGAAGCCAAATACAAACTTTGCTTTTGCTTTTTTCGCATATCGTAAACCGATCAGACCGCAGGAAAAATTATTTCGGGAACGCTGATAAACTATTTGAGGGGGATCTGCTTTTACTTTTTTAAAAGCCGGAAAATTAATAAAACTGAAATAATACCGCGGTTTGATGAATCGGATATGAATGCCGTCTTGAGTCAAAGTCTCAGGTTTATTAGCTTCAGCAAGATGGCAGATTTGCCATCCAAAACGCGTCAATCCTATGCAGATATTGAATATTTGAATTTCATACCCGCCGGAACTTTGTAAATAGATACGGTTTTGAATGACATGTATTTTTTTTTTATTTTGAATCATATTCGCATCGTATTAGTTTTTTCATCATTCAGGATTCATGCAGTTCACGTTTCCGTCGTCGCCTGGGATTTGGTGCTTCATTTTCATTTCTTAATAAATAAACTGATAAATTTTAATATCTCTAGGATAATTAAATTCTTTCAACAGTTTCAGTTTTTGCAAATCACTTTCAGACAAATCACTAATTGTCAATTTTGGATAGGGTTGTATTATGTTGTTTTCAATGACAAGAAATTTAACTTGTTTTTGTTTTGAGAAATTGTATATATCACCAAACGAATCCTTTTTTACAATCCTAAAGCGGTAATCATCGGAATATATATCAATGAACGTGTTGGACATTATGAAATCTTTGCCGGGCGAATATTCTTTCAGCCATTCGCCTATGTGCCTGTAATTCACAGGAAACCGGGATTTCTTCTGCATCGGATCAATCAGACCGGGCAGGTTGATCAGGAAAATGACAGCCAAAACGATGGATGACCAAAACCATTTCTTGAGAAAAATTTTGTAACGGAATGATTGAAAACGGGAAGACAGATTAATTGATATGTAATAAACAGCCGCCGCCATGTACATGATTCCAACAGGAACAACGGGCGATAAATACCGGTTGGTTACTTTCAGTAAAGGCAGGAAAAGAGGCAGTGAAAGTAAAAATGTCAATAAAAGAATATTGACGACCGTACTTTTATCATGTTTATTGTAAATAACGCCAATAACTATGAAGAACTGAAAAAAGAGCGGAAATATGGCAATGATGGCGTCGCCACTTCGTATCAATTTATAAAACTGTTTAATGTAACCATGAGTTAATTCAGCTATCATAAAGGTGATGTGGTTTGAATGATCTTTTACTTCGTAGGTCACTTTTTCTTCGGCATCGCCTTTGATGTAAACCGATTTTTCCTGAAAAACCTTCTCATAACCCTTTGTAGCTTTGGAAAACTGTTGTCCCAGTGTCCATTCACCGAGTTCGGCCCTTAGATATATGAAATAGGGCGTTGTGATGAATAAAAAACCCGCAATAAGAATAAGGCATTTCAGCATAATACGCTGAAGGGATGAATTATGAAACCGGACGGTCATGATTATTACAACAACCGAAACGATCAGGTTGATCAAACCGAACGAACGGCATAAAAATCCCAGTCCGATCGTAAGCCCTGCCAGGAAAAATAAATACAGTTTATCTTTGATTAAGGATTGGTAAATAATATAAATGATCAGTACAAAAATAAAAGTATACAGGGATTCCGTCATGATTTGGAGTGAATTCCAGATTAAAACACTATAAACAGCTGATATAAAAGCTGAGATCAGTCCTATGTATTGGTTAAACAATAAACTGGCTGTCAGATAAACCATAATAATCATCAGGCTTCCAAAGAAGATGGATACCCATTGGGCCGCAAAAAGCGTGTCATGAAATGCAAGGTCGAATAAAGCAATGAAAAAGGGATATAACGGCTGGGCGATGAATATTCCATCAGGCCATGCAGGCTGATAGGAATAGGCTACCGATGAATCAAATATCGCTTTGCCCGCGTTTATATATACTTCCGCGTCGCCGATTACGCCGTCGTGAAATGAAGAAAAATAGATGCGGATCATTAAGCCCGTTATAAAAAATATAATAATTGCAGTTATATAAAAAAATCTTTTAAAATTCAAAATATTGTTCATAATCGTTTTGGTCTATTTATTAAACAGAAAAAAAAAATTTAAAAGTATAAATGTAACTTATTGATTTATATGTTAATCGAAATTATGAATGTATTATGTTTCATTTAATATTGATATATCAAGTCGTATTTTTTCAACAGAAGGAATATATTGAAATTATTGTGAAAATAAATAAAATCCGAGCATATTCAACAGGAAAGGTTGTTTTCTTCTTCAGAATTCCTTCGATGCAGTCGCGGATAAAGGGTTCGTACATGGAGGTAATGGTTCGTGTTGTTACTAACGGCAGAGTTCCCTCCGGCCATTGCTGTTTGGTGATGGGGAAGGAATCTTTTAATGGGCTTTATTGTTATCAACGTTCATCGTATCTAAAAAATATATTGTTTATTCATTAGTATTAAATTTTAGTGACTCAAAGGTTTTTACGCTTTGGGAGCGGATAATGGTGGTAATGGTGTGACATAATTTATTGAAATACAGTCTAATTATCTGTCTGTCAAAATGAAATATGATTTCAGACAATATTCACGAACCGCCAAAAATATTAATATTCAAATTATTTCTAATAGTAAAAAAAAGTAAAATAACAGAAAAAATATAAGTTAAACTTGTGGACAGGGCAGCACCAAAGAAGCTGAAAATATTAATTAATATAAAACAAAATGTAATATTAAAGAGTAAAACCATGACCAAATATAATAATGAAACATTGAGAAAATTTGCCATTGATAAATAGGCGCCGGCAAAATAGTAGATTGACGGAAGAAAAATTCCAAATAATAATATATAAAAAATGGGTATTGATTCATAATAAGTCGGATCATTCATAAATATTTGAATAAAAAAAGGATAAAAGATTCCTGACAAAATTAATATTGGAGTCATGATGAACAGCATTGTTTTTGCAATTTGTCTTGAATATTGCTGGATTGCTTCTAAATCATGCTTTTCCCATAATTGAGAAATGATTGGATTAACATTTAATTGAATGACTTGAGCGATCGACAAAAATCCCTTAATTATGGTAGCGGCAAAACTATAAACGCCTACGTGGTAATTGGATAAGAAAAAACTTATAAGAAAAATATCAACTTTGTTGTTTGTTTCACCTAGAAAACTTATTAAAACAGATTTTCCTCCGAAAACAAAGGTTTTTTTAAACCATTCATATTTTAAAGCGTTTAAAGAAAAATATTTATTTAAAATTAATATAAAATATGCAAGGATACTTGATTCTGTTATTAAAAAACTATAGAAAAGCAAGTGGATTGGCGACCCCATAAGTATTGCAATCGACGTAAAACCCAATATAAGTATCCACCTGATCGATTGCACGATTGCGTAAATTTTAATGAACCGCTTTGCATTCAAAAGCGCCATAAAGAGTTTGTTCAGAATAAAGAAAGGAAGACTTATAGCGATTACAGAACAGGCTTGCGTCACTTCTTCATTAAAAAAAAAGGAAGGGATACTACTGGCAATAATAAATATGAAAACGGTCACAGAAACTGAAAACAAAAACGCTAAAAGACTCGCGGTCGAGAAAACACATTTTTGTATTTCTAATTCCGAGTTATACTGAGAAATATATTTCACTACAGTAATGTTGAGGCCGAAAACCGCAATGATGGAAGATATCATGAAAATAGCAAGAGACTGATTATAGATGCCTAACCCGCTGGCGCCATAATGGTTTCCAATAATAATATTTAATATAATTCCGCTGACAGAAAAAACAATAAAACTGAGTAATGTATAAATAGAATCCTTTACGAATTTGAATTTCTTATAATCCGATATCTTAGATAAAATTTTCAATGGTTATATCTTTTTTGCAATATAATAAAAACCGGCCGTAAATCTTAAAGGTTCTTCATTAAGGAATTCATTGATTCGGTCTTTCTTTTCCTTATTATTTTTGTAATAAAATAATAATATTTTTGCTGATATTTTTCTGGTAATTAAAAGTGAGTATGAAAAAAGCAAAAAAGGAAATATAAAGAATTTATATACAGATTTTAAACCAATTAAAGTTCTTAAAATTGATTCAATACCTGATATTTTTGTGGGTTCGATTAATTCAACTTTAAAACCAGCTTGTTCTAACATAAGTTGAACACCCAGATGACTCATATTATAATAAGATCGTTCATGAAATGGCTGAAGGAACGCTGTAAAACCTATGTAAATGCCATTTGGTTCTAATACACGAAATATTTCTTTGCATGCAAGCCACGGATTTGGTATATGCTCCATGACTGAGGCGCTCGTTACAACAGAAATCGAATTATCTTTTATAGGGATATTCATGCCATTGGCAATAATATCAACGCCATAATCTAAATAGTAATCTAAACCGATGTATTGATAGCCTTTTGATTCACACCATTTTCGTTGTCCGCCTCCGCATGCGTAATCCAATAAGAATCCTTGTCCATCAGGTAATAATTCTTTAAACCGTTTATCCCAAAAGGCTTCTTTTCTCCAAAATTCATTATTGTTTACTGTGACCAGAAATTTTTCATAATCATTTCTTTTATCAGTTTCATCGATTAATAATATCTTACCGTGGTAATCATTAAATACACTATTGCAATCATCGCAAACAAAACAACTAGATTTTCGTGATAAATTAATGCTATGGCAATGAGGACAAAATAAAATTGAATAGTAGTTTTTCATTTTTTATATTATTAATATTATTTTATTATAAATACCTTATTATCTATTTAGTGAATTAATCTATTAATAACGTCATTTTGATATACTCTGGACTGTGTTCAATTTCTTTGAAGCCAAGTTTTTCATACAATCGGATAGCTTTAATGTTTTCTAATTTAACAGATAAATAGATTTCTTTAAGTTTTAGGTCGTTCTTGGCAAAATTTATCAATAATTTTGAGGCTTTATAAGCTATGCCTTTACCCCAAAAATTTTTTTCTCCAATAAAAATATGATATTGACCTTTATTGTGAACTATGTCTGTAATATAAATATTTCCAATATATTTTTCGTCAGCAATTATTGCAAATCTTGCTTGGTCTTTATTCGAAATAACTTTTTTAATCCAATTTAATTCATCTTCAATAGTAATTACCTTATTTGGCCTGTTTCCTGTTAAGGCCCAGATGTCAGGATCATTTCTCCATTTAACAGATGTATAAGCATCTTTTTCATTTAAAGACCGTATAGTTATTTTCAAATTGCTCCTTTTATCATTTTAACAACACATTCTATCTCTGATTTGCTATATCTTTGATCTATTGGGACAGGGATAAGATATTTAAAAAAACTATATTCAAGTGATTTTTCATTGCACAATTTAAACACATTGGGCCAAAAGGTTGGTACAAATATTTTATTCTCAATTAGATGTTTTTTTACATTGGTGTTGTAAGTTAAAAAAGGATAAAGCATGGGTGCGAATTCAAGTTCAGGTTTTACCTCAAGAGCATTATATTTTCTAAGTGTTTCATGAATTATTAAGAAATTTTCGATTCTTTTCGTTCTGACAGATTCATAATCGATATTACACATTAATGCTTCTGTAAGTTTAGACATTTGCATAATTGGTTTTCCAATTAAACATTTTTCATTACTTATAAAATCATTATAGCCCTCTTCAGCTCCAAATTCAATTCGCTTTATTAAATGTATCAATCTATCTAACGAATAATCTTGAGGAAAATTATATTCCGATAGTCCATCCAGATATAAGTATGATCCATCAGGTACTCCAAAGAATTTACGGCAAGAATAAAAAGTGGGAATATTTGAAATTGGCTTTGAAAAAAAAGCTTGTGAATTATCAATTATTAAGTTTATGCATTTTGCTGAAAGGCTTGAAATAAAAAAATCCTTTAATCCAAAATAATTGGTATATAGAAAACCCTCATTACCCTTAATATTATTATAGTTAAACAAAGGCTCTAATACTTCATTAATGGAATAGAATTCATAATCAATTTTTAGTTTATTGAATGGTTCTAAAATCGCATCACATGTATAATACGGTAAATACACCTTTTTGTATTGTTTCACATTAAGGATCAGTTCCAAGGCGTTTCTACCAGTATTCAGTTTAATAGCGTTTTTATGGTATTCTTCGCCTTTTCGAAGCTCCAATTCAAAATAACCGCCAATTGCTTTCATACTAATTCATTTTGAATAAGCATTTCACATATATCATTTTTTGAATTAAACATCATGACATCAATAATTGAAAGCCATGGTACAAATTCATTATCAAACTGTTTGTATGTTTTTGGGCTCGATTTTAGATACTTAATTTCAATATTATGATCTGAAAATAATGAATTATTATAAATAGTTTGGCCGCCAATAGCGTTTATGTATGTAGTTGCACCTAATAATTCACAAATATGAATGACTTTATCTTGATTCTTTAATGAGTCATCTTTGTTTAGAGAAGAAGACATTAAGAATTCGGTGTCTATATCTAAATATTTACTTACGGTTAGCAAACTATTTGTTAGATATATAGCTAAATTATTTTCATTAAAAGAAAAAATATCTTCAATTAGCGGGTAGACATCAGTGAAATAAGGCGCTTTAAGGTAAGAATAATAAAATAGTTTTGATAATTTTTTAAAATCATCTTTTATAAAGATTTCATTTATCCTCTTATTCGGGCTTGAATGATCCAGCTTCATGCTGAAAAGATGTTTCTGATTATTGTGTAATATATAATTTCTGTTGATCCAGCCGCCCTTGATGAAATTTACATCATCATAAATAACGTATTTATCCACAGCGCGAATTAATTGAAAATATCCGATGTAAGGGAAAAAATACGGTTGCATAATACCGAGTTTCATATTATTTTTTCATTTTTATTATATTACATATAGTATCTACATCGGTTGTTTTTAAATTGGGATATATAGGTAAACACAATATTTGGGTAGCTACTCTTTCCGCAATTGGCATTTTACCTGGTTCAGCTGAATACAAATCCTTGTATACCGGGAACTGACTTATTAAAGGGTAAAAATATCGTCTGCTGAAAATATTTCTTCCTTTTAAAATTTCATATATTTCATCCCGTGTTTTTCCATACTTGTCCTTTTCAATCAGAATCGGAAAATACGAATAATTATGGTAAACATGGTCAATATCGTTTAAAAAATGAATTCCTGTTACGTTAGATAATAATTTTCTATACAAGTAGGTTATCTTTTTTCGTTTTTCTATAATGTCATCTATATATTTCAATTGAAGAAGTCCCATTGCTGATTGGATTTCATTCATTTTCGCATTAATTCCTGGAGCAACGACAGTTATTTCATCTCTGAATCCAAAATTTTTTAAATCGTCAATATGCCTTTTCATGTTTTCATCATGACATACAATAGCCCCGCCTTCAAACGTGTTGTATACTTTTGTTGCATGAAAACTTAAGATTGACAGATCGCCCCAATCGCAAATAGAATAGCCTTCTTTCTTTACTCCGAAAGCATGAGCAGCATCAAAAATCAATTTCAGATTATGCGCATCAGCAATTACTTTAATTTTTTCATATTGACAGGGATTACCATAAACGTGTACCGGAAGAATTGCCGATGTGTTATTTGTGATAAGAGCCTCAAGCTTATCTGGATTCAAAGTAAAATATTTATCTTCAATATCACAAAAAATGGGTTTAATTCCATTCCAAAGTAGACAATGTGTAGATGCAACAAAACTGAAAGGAGTTGTTATTACTTCGCCTTTAATATTTAAAGCCTGGAGCGCGGTAATTAAAGCCAAAGTACCATTCGAAAACAGTGAAATATATTTAACACCCAAATATTCACATAATGCCTTTTCCAGTTTTTGATGAAAGGGTCCATTATTTGTAAGTATATGGCTGTTCCATATTTCTTCCAGATAGGGCATAAATTCATCTAACGGAGGAAGATCGGGCTGTGTGACAAAGATATTTGAATTGTTCATCAGGTGATCAAGGATCCTATTTTTTCAAAATTAAGTGAATCAAATATTCATATTTAAAATATTTGTAATTTCTGTTTTAACTATATCACTTCCATATATTTTCCCCAATAATAATCTGTTGTGATTAATCTGAGGTTCAGTTAATATAACAAATGGCTCAATCGATGTTTTATTAATATCCTGCTCCAAAGAAAAAACGTGAAAACCGCAATTTTTTAAATAATTGAAAACAGAAGATTTTTCAAAAAAATAAACGGATTTTCCGTCAATTAAACACTGAAGAATATTTCCCATGGCCCGTTGAACAAGATGCGGGCTTATAAAAACATTACATTCCGCTAATCTTCGGAAATATTCGTTTGAAGATAGAAAAGATTTTATAGGAGAGAAGTGATTTCCGAAATAGTCATATCCGGTTTTCTCAATGTAAGTCCGATATGCAATAACATTACCGTAACTCAATGGAACAAATATTTTTCTGCTACCCAAGGGTAATGATTTTAAAATGTTAAAGACTTCAATATGATTAGTGAAAGCACCAGAATTGCCAACTATAATGCCGTTATTTTGGGGTAATTCATTATTATTAATACTTTGATAATTATAAGTAAAGTATTTCAAATGTAAGAATTTTTTACCATTACCAATAATACCAGTTTTTCTTAAAGAATCAAATTCGTAAGGTAATACGGTCGAAAAACAAGAGAATTTTTTTAACGAAATTTTTAATAGGAGCAAATACATTCTATTAAAAAATAATAAAAATAAAGGATTATAAAAATTTTTTGAAAACAGTTCACGTAATATAGATTTGAATACAATTTTTTTCGATTCAGGTAAAAGAAATCTTTCTTTCGTTAATGCTTGGTTTTCTCCGCCAAAAAAGGAAATTAAAATGGTGGTTACTTTTATTTTATTTTTTACAAGAAAATAACCCGCTAAAGTGTATTTATGTAGTATGATGACATCATATTTTGTTTTATATAATTTATGTTTGAATATCCAGTATTTTAAAGAATATTTAATTAAAACATTTTCCTTATTTGATACTTTTGTTTTATTGTAAAAGTGGGTTAAAATAATATAATCATTTTGAGTGTCACTAAAAAGTCCGGAATTCATTTTAATCCAGTTGAAAACCTTTTCGTCTGAGAATATATGCAAAATAATTTTCATGTCAATTAAATAGCTACAGTACTTTGAATACAAGGTCAGAAGAAAATAATATCACTTTTACGAATGTTTTCTATTTATGAAAAAATTTATCATCCAATTATTGAAATCAATTTTTCCTTGTAGTAAAATGTTTTTCCTTTGATACCATATGGAATTAATAGAATTCAATTGTAGCAGTTCTTTGATTTTTGTAATCACTTTTTCGTTTTCACCTGGAGGATATCCGAAAGTCAATTGGTAGCGATGTTCCATTTCCTTAAGATAAGAGATCTTTCCCACAAAAGAATTTTGTCTTACAGAGGGAACTCCTAAAACTGCCGCTTCTGCAGTCATCGTTTGAGAATCAGAAATCACCATCTTCGCAAATGCCATAACATGGTGCATGTCCCAGGGCTCGATCTGATAATTCCGGCTTCGTTCGATGGACTTGATGATCGTATAACCCCTAAGCAGGTTTTCGATTTTATCCCATAATTCCTTGCTGATTCCCTTTGCTTTGGTGTCATGATGCGCCTGCAGAGCAGAAAACCGGGCAATTACGTATTTTCCTTCTTCCAGGCCGTATTTGGCAATTACGTTCCGATCAGGCGTAAAATGGTTTGGATGCAGGTAAGCGAGTTCATGATAAGAATTAACAAGAATCCTTTTGTTTTTCCATTTTTTGAATCTGATGCAATCCGGATTGATGATTTTTGTGGTAAAAGGATAGGTGATTTTTGTGTACAGGGGCACGACCTCGTCGTCGTCCTCATTAAAATTGTAAGATTTAACTTTTGAAAATAATGATAAATGTGCTATAGAAACGCTGGTACCGAAGGCGATATCAAACCTGTATTTTCGGTGAAGGAAAAAAATTTTTATATCCCTTCTTATCAATTCCCACAGCATCCCAAACAGTCCACGGCCAGGCCTAGACAAACATATATATGGGATACTATAATGTTCCATTAACGCATTCGTCATTTCTTTATCACGCGTTGTACAGATTGCACGATGTCCGTTTTCAATCAGGTATTTAATGAAATTTCTGAACAGATGCACATGCGCCGGGTGTCCTATGTCAAAGAGTATATTCATCAAATATGGATAACGCTTTTATGATAAGATTTCACTTCTTTAACAATCGTTTCTTTTACAATTTTCCAGCTGGTTTTTTCAAGCATGACCGGCATTTCACTTTGTTCGGCGTCATCAAAATAGACAAGGGATTTCATGAGGTGATAGGTGTTTGCAAGGTTCTTGCCGTATTTTTCCGGGTATTGGCCGAACAAATCACTTAATGTATATGTTTTTATCAGGAAGTACAAATCAATAAAATCTTTTTTACTACCTCTGCCGGCGATTGCTTCAAGTTTCATTAGCGCTATATCAAGCGTGGCGGCGATGGTCATTTTATTATAAACGATCAAAGGTCTGAGGAGGTTATATTTATAGGAAAAAAATGATACTTTAACGCCGTTTAATGAACCGTTAATCGTATTGTTGGATTCATCAAAAAGTTCAAATTTTCCCAGGGCCGTCAGTTTCGGGATGATGATTTTCGTGCTGAAATCCCTTGGGATAAAAAAATCAAAATCCATTGAACGGCGGTGACCGATCTGCAAGGCTAAACCCGTCCCGCCGGCCATGTAGAACGGTTTCATCCAAATCAATCCACTTAACGTATTGAACAGCCGGAGTTGTTTTACGGGCAGGATGTTTATGTGGAGTTTGTCAGTCATGTAAGATCGTCACCCAGAAAAATTTTGTTTTTGCCGAAAGGTTTCTGCTTTTTTTGATGACATCCCGGATGGATTCTTGATCCGTATGCCGAAGCAGCCATTGAAGCGATTCCATATTTCCGAAATTCAGGATTCTCTCGGTTATGAAAAACAGATGCTCCTTTATCGTGATGGACCTGAAATCACAATCCCAGAAATATTTTCTGAATTTTCCCGGAATTTTCTTTGTTTTTATTTTCATATATAGAAATTTTTTTGTGGCTTCGTGTCTTTGCGGCAAAAAGATTTAATTTTTATACAACCTATCATTATCCTGCATATCCATCCACATAGCGAATAAAACGGACTGGAATGAACTGATAAAAAGAAAAATAAAAACGATCAGCGACTGGAAAGTAACGCTCCGTCCGGCAACAACTTTTTCCAAAATGATGTAACCGACCGGTATCATTAAAAAGAAAAGAACAAAAGCCACATGATATAATAAAAAAAGCGGATGAAAATCGCGGAACAGGTATTTAATCCAAAGCCTCTTGAAAAAAGATTTGAAAAGCAGGAATGAAATCTTCGGAATGACTTTCATCAGCTTCATTTTGGATTTTTCACCGACACGGTAAACCGGCTTGATTTCGACCTCTTTAATCGTGCAGAAGGCGATGTTCAGTTTCACAAGCATGTCATTGGGCATGCCGTAACTTTGAAAAATATCATGCAGCCGGATGGAATGAAGTGCTTTTAGTGAAATGGCCGTATAGCCTGTCTGGGTATCGGAAACATGCCAGTAGCCGGAAGCAATTTTTGTAAGGATAGAAAGAATGGAATTCCCGAAAAACCGGACCTTAGGTATCACCAGCCAGGCGCTGCGGTGGATCAGGCGGTTGCCCTTGACATAATCAATGTTTTCATCAATCACCGGTTTGATTATCGATTCCAATTCGTTTGGGTCCATCTGTCCGTCGCCGGCCATAACTGCGGTGCATTCAATCGAATGATCCTTGCACCATTTATAACCCGCTGCGATGGAGGCGCCGACGCCTGCGTTTTGCAAGTGGGTGATCAGAATGATGCGCTCGTTTTCCGGATCGGCGTTTTCAATTGTTGAAGGTGTGAAATGCTTTTTTTCTTCAATCTGCTTTTCGTTAAGAAGGACCTCAGCCTCATTATACATAGTCCGGTCGATTTTAGCGGATAATGGGGTTATCGAAAGTTCCGATTTCTTCTGTTCGGCAATAAACGATTTGACCACATCTGCGGTACGATCGGATGAATGATCATTAATAATAATGATCCGGTCGACAAAATCAGGTATGGTTTCGACAACCATTCGAATCTGTTTTTCTTCATTGTACGCGGGGATGACCACCGCTACGGTTTTGTTGTGATACATGACGTTCCGTTAAAAAGGCTCAGTCGCCTGCTGAATGAGAAAGTTTTTTATTTCATCTTCCGGCACCGGTTCGCATACAAAAATGACAGGTTCGCTGTAGTCAATGTCGTCGAAAAAAGAGAGTTGCTCGCGAAACAGTTTTTCATTAAAGAAATCGTTAAATAAAAGATGAGCCTGATTTGATATATCAGCTAATGAAAAATGGTTTTTGATGAGGAAAAAAAGGTCGACATAATCTTTCCATTTCGCGCGTCCGCCCAGCGCATAGGCTTTCATCGCCGCCAGATCAAGCAAATCGGGCATCCTGATGATTTTTTCAAACATGGTTTTTGGACGCATGCTGTGCGGGAACTGAAAAAAAGTCATTTTGACGGTATCCACCATGATATGAACCTGTCCTTCTTCTTCATAGATGATTTTTGCGGAACCGTAACCGTGATCCTCGAAAATACGTTTGATACTCTTGCGTTTGATTTTTTTTTCAGAAAACAAATCATAATCAATAGAATACCTGTGTCCCAAATATAAGGCGATGGCTGTGCCACCAACGAGGCAGTAATCATTGTTAAACAACTTAACAAGAGGAAGTAATTTTTTTTGTTCTGCTGTAAGTATTTCAGGATGCATGCCGTTTAAAATACAGATTAAAAAAATAAACGGTTCGGGGGAAATAATTCACTCTTTTCCGGTTCGTTTGATTGTAAAAAATATCCGCGACGGTTTTAACGCCGAGCAAGTCGAAGAGGCGTTTCACGTCCTTTTCGTTTCCGTAATTGAGTATAGTTTCAACCAGAACTACGTGGGAAATGTTTTCCTTTGCCGGCTCGGGCATAGACCAGAATAACGTACTTTTATCCCTGATGAACGCTTTAATTTCAGGACTATTTTCATGTTTTGTGGAAATTTCGGTCATTGTATTTCCCTTACCCGGTTATTTTCCAGCCTGTATTTTTTGCCTGATTTTTCGCATAACGCAACGCCGTTTTCATCGAAAGATAATTTTTTCCCGGCTTCGCTGATCCATCCGGCGATACGCGCGGGATTTCCGACGACTAAAGCGAAATCCGGAACGTCTTTTGTCACAACCGCTCCGGCGCCGACAAAGGCGAAACGGCCGATCGTGTTTCCGCATACAATCGTACAATTGGCGCCCAGCGAAGCGCCTTCTTTCACCAGCGTTTTTTTGTAATATTGAGAACCGACCTGAGGATATTTACTCCGTGGATCGGAGATATTTGTGAATACCATCGAAGGACCGCAGAAAACGAAATCTTCCAGGATAACACCCTCGTAAACGGAGACATTATTCTGTATCTTGACATAATCGCCGATGGTGACATTATTGCCGATATTCACATTCTGGCCTAGTACGCAATTCCGTCCGATTTTTGAACCGGGTTGCACATGACAGAAATGCCAGATTTTCGTTCCTTCGCCGATTTCACAGGGTTCATCCACATATGCTGATTCGTGTTTAAAATAATTAAGTGAACGGGTCATTTTGGATTTCGCTTTATGGAATTGATTTTAGGATGAGCGGTTGAATGATTTAGATAAGGGGATGTTTTCCTGATTTGATATGCCAGTTCAATGGATGCGCGGGCGTCCTTAATACCGAAACCCCTGCCTGCGACTGTCTCTTCGTATACTCTTGTATGCAAGTCTGTAAATCCCTCGCTAAACTGAATCTCTTCGCCGTTTATCGTAATCGACCGGTAAGTGGTTTTATTCTTTATGCGGATA
The DNA here is from genome assembly GCA_964410965.1 of uncultured Bacteroidota bacterium. Lineage (GTDB taxonomy): Bacteria > CLD3 > CLD3 > SB21 > JBBIRG01 > JBBIRG01. Next base: position 223,605 of record CAYPIY010000006.1, read on the forward strand.
TCCTCCGGCAAATCATGCGCAGCAATGGATAAATACCATTGCACCGTCGCTTTTTCAAGTTCCAGAAATCCCGACATGCGTTTTGATTCGGACAAATGCAGTTCACTTCTCTGAACATTTCCAAAGAGCCAGATTAAAAGATCAAAAAAATGAATGCCTATATTTGTACCTATACCGCCCGATTTTTCAGGAACGCCTTTCCATGAATAATCATACCATATTCCGCGGGAGGTGATGTATGTCAGAACGACATTGTATTTTGTACTGGCCGGGGTCTGATCAATTTTCTTTTTCAAATCGATCAGCGATGGATGCACACGCAACTGGAGGATCGTAAAAACGCTTCGTTCGGTTTCTTGTTCCAATTCTTCGAGGGCGTCAAGATTCCACGGATTCAGTACCAGCGGCTTTTCGCATATCGCATGCGCTCCGATGCGCAATGAAAAGCGGATGTGCGCGTCATGAAGATGATTCGGGACGCAGATCGTCACATAATGCGCACGCTCGCTTTCACCCCGCCGTTTCAGCTTTTCCAGATGACGGTCAAACCGTTCAAATTCCGTGAAAAAACTTGTACCCGGAAAATAACGGTCGAGTATACCTACTGAATCATGCGTATCAAGCGCGGCGATCAGATTGTTTTCCGTTTCATGTATGGCTTGAAGATGCCTTGGCGCGATATAACCAGCGACTCCTGTGATAGCGAAATTTTTTAACATTTAATGAACCGCCATTATTATTAATAAGTGAATAATAATTAAAAATTTCGTTAATTAATATACAAATATTAATCGTTTTGTTCAAACTATTTTCGAAAAAACCTGGTAATAATAAAGCCGGTAACGGAAAAAATCGTTTCTGTAAGATGAGGTGGGCTGTTTATTTCGCTACGGTTGTCAGAATAATGCGGGTTTCGGTCTGCTGAAAACCCATATCAGACTTCTTCGCTTTAATCATGCCCCGAACCCCGGCGGCTAATTGTCCGGAATTCTCATTGACAATAAATTCGTAGCCGCCCTCGACGATCGTCTTTAATTCAGGGAACGGTTCCGTACGGGCAACGACAAACATCATTTCGGAACCGAAAGGTGGAGCGCACTGAAATTCCTGTGGTAACTCAACGACCATATTCGCTTTGGTTTCATCGATGTAATAGTCATTCAGAAGCAGAGCGTGCTGACCGTCGGCGGTGTTGTAAAGGATTCGGATATGCGCCGGACGGTTCACGCGAATATAGACTTTCATGATATCGTCTTCGACAAACAAGAGGTTTTCGTTTCCCTTATTCGTCCATACGTCGAGCTGAATGCCGCCGCTGATGATCTCGTCTTCGGAAAACGCTTTCTGGTCGGCTAACAATTTAACAAAATTCTCAGGCAGATACAGCAAACCCTGTCGGATGATGTGAACCGTATCCAAGTCAGTTTCCGCGCTGGCAAGGATTTGTCCGTTCTGAGTATTTTTTAACCTTCCCATGATTCGTATGGTTTGACCGAGTATCCAGTAATTGCCGTCTAATATAAAGGCCGCTCCGGACTGAACTGCGATATCACGCGTTATTGAAATTGAGCGGGGGGAGGCATCCGCGGATTGATGAACAACTTTTCCAATCCGGAATTTACTGATCTGCTGTTCAAGAACCGACTGAAAAAACCTCGCAAAAGAACTGCTCATTTTTGAATCCTGGAATGAAAAAGGAACAATCATCAGCGTCTGGTCCGAGGACGCTACTTGTTTTGACATCTGATATGCGAGTGCGCGGGCGGCGTCATTCACGGAATTCACGGATTGCGCGAGCAGTTTATCGGCGCGTAAAGCGATTTCCTCACGGCTTACCTGCACAAGGGAAACAGATTCAGTGAAATTTCTTTTCGGTTCCGCTACAAAAAGAATACAATCGGCCTGATCGAGATTATCATACAGGGGAAATGTTTTGTAATATTTGTCAGCAGCGGCGTCTGTTTTGCCTTCCTTTTCGTCAATTTCAGCCTGTTTGATCAGACTTATGATCTGTTGGGTGATACCGATTTTCTTTTTTTTGTACATTGAGATCAGATCGGCGCGGCTGACATAAGCGAAAGCGTAAACCAGCTTATCTTTTTTGAACAGTTCGGATGAAACACCGAGCAATTCAATGTTGGATGAGCTCTCAGTGATGGATTGGTACGACTGTACGCTTCGGCTGTTGATTTCTGTAAGTTTGTCAACAATATAACTTTTAATATTTACCATGAGATTCCGCGCGAGATTCGCTCTTGCGTTGTCCTCGGCGAGTTTTTCCGCGTCCTTTTCTTTTGCTGAAGCCGTAGCAAATCCCGTAATGTATAATTCGACAGGAAATTTTATCGATTTTCCGTAGTTGGTTACCCAATCGGGTTCTGCGGCAAGTAATGAAGAATTGAAAAAAATCAATACGAGAGCTATATTCATACAATTCCTTACAAATTCTTATTTTCACTTAATTCAACAGTATGCCAATATAATTTACTACGGGCTGGTAAACAAGGATAATTTATTGTGACGATATATCGGATGAAGATAAAGTAGATCAATAATTTGGAAAATCCATTTTTTTATTATGGCTTTATAATGGGTTGAGGATAATTTTTCATAACTTAGTCTAATACCCGGAAGCACCAAAACAGAAGTGATAAGATCGAATTAATTTGCTTATTCTGTAACGTATATAACCGATATGTAATTACAGATTTTCCACCTTAATTGTTTCCTGAATATCCAGAAACAATAGAACTTTATCAGTCTTCTAATGAAAAAGATTCTTACGCAGAGTTATGGTGTTCCAGATGAGCCGGTTATTTATTATGCTTCCGTCGGCAGATAATATTTCGTTTCCAAAATATTTTTAAGCATTTTATCTGTTCATAAAGCTAGAATCAACATTTTTGGGTAAATGGGGTTGAAACATTGATAAAAATTAATATATTGTGCCAACCTGTTTTTTGGATCATACAATTCATTATTAACACGGAAAGAATCACCATGTCAAAAAGTATCAAAGGCACAAAAACGGAACAAAACCTCCTGAAAGCTTTTGCAGGCGAATCGCAGGCGAAAAACCGTTATGAATTTTTCGCTAAAGTTGCCAGAGAAGAAGGTTATCAGCAAATCGCGAGGATTTTTGAAATTACCGCAAGCCAGGAACAGCAGCACGCAAAACGCTTTTTCAAATTCCTCGAAGGCGGAGATGTTGAAATTACGGCAATGTATCCCGCCGGGAAAATCGGTACAACGGCCGAAAACCTTAAAGCCGCGGCCATGGGCGAAAACGAAGAATGGACGAAGCTCTATCCCGAATTCGCCGCAATTGCCAAAGAAGAAGGGTTCGGAGATGTCGCTGCGGCGTTTACACTAATCGCCAAAGTGGAAGCTGAACATGAAAAACGGTATAACAAACTCCTGAAGAATGTTCAGGAAGGTACCGTTTTTCAGAAAAAGGAAAAAGTAAAATGGGTCTGCTCAAAATGCGGTTACGTGCACGAGAGCGAGAAGGCGCTTGATAAATGCCCGGCCTGCCTGCATCCGCAGGCGTACTTTGAGATGTATGAAGAGAATTATTGAGCATTAATCCGACAATTAATTATGCGGCTGCCGTATGGATTCGTACGGCAGCTTTTTTTTCTGTGAATCTGTCCGCGGCCCTGGATCTGCGGAAACAGAAGGTTTGAATACGTTTTTATACGGATTTTCCTGTTTGTATTGCAATTGTAAAAATAAATTTGTATCTGAAAGAGTTTCACCTGTTTTCATTTATCCTGACTGATCCAATCAATTTTTTTAGTATCATTTTAAACTAACGAAAGGAAACGAGATGAAACCCATGTTTGCATTACTGACGGCAGCATTCCTGCTGTGTTGCATAACAGGAGACCAATACGCACAGATTGACCTCGGTAAGTTCAAGGGGAAAGACAAAAAGAAAGAAGAACAGAAGAAAGACGATCAAAAGAAAGATAAAAAAGAAGCCAAGTCCGATAAAGACCAGCAAAAAGCTAAAAAAGATGAAGGATCATCGGGTGCCGGTTTATCGGCCCTGACTTTTGGAAGCGAAGTTCCGGTCGTGGGTTTCTCAAAATTGCTCAATAAAATGAGTCTGGATCCTGTTACCGGGGTTCTGGCATTCGGTGAAATCGGGATCAAGAACATTCCGACGACCGATAAGAGCGGTAAAGACGTAACCTACGGAACCGGAGCCGATGATCACATGCTGACAGCCGTAATCAAACTCAAAGACCAGAAAATAGGAACAACCGCGTTTCGCTGCAGTCCGCGAAGTATGTCTTTCGCCTGGAAACCGGCCGAACCGGTTGAAGGTTCCGGCTTCACCAATTACCATACGCTGAAGCAGGGCGGCGATTATACCATTGAATTCATGATCGACGGAAAAGTTGTCGATAAAAAAGTCCTCGAGATTACACAGATCGTTAACAAGAACAATAAAACCGGATTGTTCATCAAGAAACCGAATGAATTGCTTGGCGCACTGGGATTCAAAAACCAGAATTACGGTGAACCCGATCCGAAAAGCGAACTGATCTTTAAATTTTTCCACGCGGCTCTGAATCCCGAAGACGTCTTCAACGACGAAAAACCCATGCATGTGCGCCTGATCAGGGAAGTCCAGGGCTCCGATAACGAGGTTCTGGGCGGAACATTCGATGGTTCCCTGCGGCACAAGAGCAAATGGGACATGACGGACAATATCTTTTTTGAAAAACCCGGTCAGCGTTACCAGTATATTTCCGGAAACGACGTTATGAGTAAAGCCGGTAATTATTATATCGACGTCATTCTTGGGAACGACCAGTACCGGTACGATATTACGGTCAAGGACGGAAAAATCAGTTCGCCGGATTTCCCCAGCATCGATGACGAGGGGTTTTACTGGTTGAAACGGAAAAACGTAGACCGTCCTCGTTATGAGAATTTTCGTCCGACAGGACCGATTGCCGGGATGAAGAATAATATCCGTATGAGCGTCGCTGCGTTGGACGGTAAAACGACCAAAGGCGTTGGCGAGAATGTCGCGGTCAATTTTTCAGACGGGCAGGCGGTCCATATCAATTTTTATTTTGACGACGCGACGAAAAACAAACTCAATTACCGCGACGCCGAGCTGATCGCCACGCTGAAAAAAGACGACCAGATCATTGCCAGCACCTGCAGTTCGGACTGTTCAATTCCATGTCGTTTCCGGTATTGGCGTTCATGAAGGACGTTGAAACGAAACTGAATATATACACTCATCTTTTCATCGAGGCGATGGCTAAACTTCCTCCCGGCGCGCATAAGCTGACTCTGGTTTTGGAAGTCGCATCCGGAAGTTTCCAGAAAGTAGTCGGCGTGCAGGCGATGACATTTACCAGCGTTAAGGATAATCCACGTTATACAAAACAGGCCGCTTCCATTTTTGAGCGCATGTCCATGTCCGAAAGCGAACTGGCCGATGTGCGGTACCTGAAATACGCCGGTCCGGACTGGGCGATGTACGAGAACAACTGCGGGCGCATTGTCTGGCTGCGGCAGGACGAATCGAAGGAGTATTATTTATATCCCGGCGACAAGGGTATGTTCGACCGGAACGGCGGACCGCTGGAACAATGGAATTTCGGAACTAGAAAATGGAAATCCATCGATGATTTCAGCCCCGCGGTGACGGTGTACCGGCTGACGGACAATGAAATCGCCATGCTGAATTTCAAACAGGTTCCGAAAGATATTACCGGTAAATTAAAAGCGATGGTGGGAGAGCAGTTCGCCGCCGGCGATCAGTACATGAAACGCGTGGAAGCGCTGATCGGAAAAGAAAATGCGACAAAATACAACGACCTGCTGATGATGCACGGAAATCTTGATTTTATCAAAATTTGCAAGTAAAAAAAGTGTTTCTTGAAAGCCCCATATCTGAGCTTCTGCAGATAGGGGGCTTTCATTTTTTACACAGCAGTTTCATTATAGGTTCACTACAGAATTTATTCAGCAAAACACTCGATTACCAAAATCCAGGTATGATTCGGTACGGTGTTTTTTCTTTGTATTCATCATAGCCGGGAAGTTCTTTTTTCAAAATCATCTCTTCATTCCGGATGCGCATCCAGAGGAGCAGGGGAACGAGCGCGCTCCCGGCCAGAGCCCAGTATGACCCCAGGGCTACAGGCGTGGCGCAATAGATCAGCATAATCGCCGAATACATCGGGTGACGAACATATTTATAAGGACCGGAGGTGATTACTTTTTGATTGGCTTCGACTTCAATGATCCGTGAGGCGTAACTGTTTTCCATCAAAACCCTTACAAACAGAAGATACCCAAGAAAAATGACAAAAAACGCGGCGATCATGGATAATTCAGATACATCCGACCAGCCAAAGCGCTTATCAAAACCGGGCACAATAAAGATGATGCCGAAAACAAGATAACCGAACCGCAGAATTACTCTTTGTTCCTTGTGTTTTTCCTTCATACGCATGCGGCGCTCGAGAAGCGCTGGATCTCTGATCAGAAGATAAGCCGTGACAGAGGTCATACACGCGCCCGTCCAGCAAATGTAAAGCCAGGCTTCCGTATAATTCCAAGTTCCGGCCGGAATGAAGAACATACTGGCCATGACAGGGTATATCAACAGTACCCGAAATATTAGCATGGCTTTGAGATTCACATTATTACCCGTGACGGTATACGCAGAAGCATTTAAAAAAAATCGAAGTTAAAAAAAAGTTTTCCTGTTTGTTACAGGAAAACTTAATATGCCGGAAATTATGAAGGATTAAAATCTCATTAGTGAATTTGACATCAATCCGAAAATTATTTCAGCATCATCATCTTGCCGGATTTTACAGTTGAGCCGGCCTGAACCCGGTAAATATATATGCCACTGGATACCGAAACACCATGGTTATCTTTTCCGTCCCACTGTATGGTCTGCAGTCCCTGGGATTGTCTGCCGTTGACTAATGTACGGATTTCCTGACCGAGCGAGTTAAATACGGTTACACGAACCTTTTCAGAGCCTGGCAGATAATATGATATAGTCGTTGAGGGATTAAAAGGATTCGGATAATTATGATACAGGTTAAATGAATTAGGTTCACGAACATTTTCCTTTACGCCAATACCGTCCGAGTATCCGCGGATGATCACGTTATCGATAGCCCACCATTTATTGTATCCGCCGGATTCATTATAGATGAACCTCAGCAGAATTGCTGACTGACCGGCATAAACACTTATATCGAGCGTATTGTGAGCTGTCCGCTGACTTACCGTATCGGTCATTAAGGTATCCCAGGTGGTTCCGCCGTCTGCGCTGCCCGCGATATAGCAGTAATCGAAAAAGAAAGGTGGTATCCAGGTTGAAAAATCATAATCGTATTCAAGGATCAGAGAATCAGCGTTAGTACCATTTACCGGACTGTTAAATGTTGCGCTGGTGTGAGTCCATCCGGTACCATCCGCCGAATCGTCGGCTGAGAATACATTTGTAAAGCAATATTCATTCAGATGATAATAAGGGTGACTTGCGTCAAAGAGCAGCCAAACCGCTCCGTTATAGTTGCTGAGGTTCGCGACTTCCCAGTTATCCGTACCAGCGGAAAAATCGTCATAAAAATACTGTGACCAGTTCATCGGAAATATTTTAATAGGCCGCATGATACTGTCATTCGCAGGTACGGCATCCCCTTGAGCATGGTTTTGACTTTGAGCATGTGTTCGCCTGTAGCACCGGCTGTCCAGTTAAAGCTTGCCGTGGTTTGTGAGTCGCCGCTTAAGCTTACATTCTGCGTATCAACCGGCGTATCGTCAACGAAAAGAATAACCGGCACATTCGTTTGAGCTGAAGTGCCCCAGTTTTTAATTACGGCAGTGGTTGTACAAATCTGGTTATGGAAATAATAACTGCGGAAAGTTTCATAGTTCAATGCCGCATAATCACCGGGATTGGTTTTCCGGATATAAACGTTATCGATGTAAACAAAATAACCCGAACCGGCACTGGGGGAATAATCCTTCGCGTAAAATGCAATATGCACTGAATCGCGGTTATTGAAAGCAGATAAATCGATGCTGTAATGAATGGGCCCGGATGAAAAATTTGTAGTGGTATCTATTCTGCAGACAACGCCGGTTCGCCTGAATCGTGCGGTCGTGTCGGTCGCGCCGTCATCGGATACGATGACAAGAAGAGTATCAAGCCTGTTCATGCGGTAAGGATTAGTATTTAATGAGCTGGTACACATGATATCAAAATCAATCTGAGGCGTTCCTCCGCTCAGGTCGACTTTAGGAGTCGCTAATAAATCTTTCCAGTTCAATCCTGCATTAAAATTATATGCTGCCGAACCCGTATTGCCGGATGCAGGATTGCCGAAAGCTCTGTTTACCCACATTCCGTCGTTGGCTCCTGTGATTCGAATAGCCCATGAACTGTCGAATGGATATACATCATAGGCGCCTTTCCAGCCGATTGTTCCGGCGTTGTTATTATAATTCGCAAAATCCTGCCACAGCACCGTATCGCCGGACAAGATTTTATTCCATTGACTATGCGCCGCTCCCGCGCTGAAGATCAAAGTCTCAGTGAGTAGTAACATTGCTTTTTTCATAAAACTCCTATGGGTCGGTGAAAAATATTATAACAAATTATCATAAAATAATTCAATGAAAATTATAAACATCATAAAAAACATTATCAACGAGAATTTATTTTGTCTCAAGACAACTATATTGGCAATAAAAAACCCGTCGATCAATTGATTGAACGGGTCAGGGAGAGGTTTGATGAAACCGGAATTACCTCGGTAATTTGGTAACACCCATCGGGTCGAGCAGGTCAGACCGGCGCTGGTAATTCTTGTAGGGGACATACCAGTAGGTACTGTTGCCGGAATTGGTTAGGGATCCGCTGCCATTGCCCATGTACATTTCAAGGTGAAGCATATATGATCCGCCGATATTGTTACGGATGATCTGGCCGATGACCTGTCCTTTGGAGACGCGGTTTCCGGCGCGGAAAGTTGAAGTGATTTCACAATACCGGGCGATCGTGCCGTCGTCGTTTTTTACTTCCAGCGCGTAGGTTCCGCCGTAGAACAGGTAATAATTGAGCACCGTACCCCCGGTCATGGCGACGACATTCGTTCCGGGGCCGTTAGTCGGGACGAGGTCGACTCCCGCATGCGCTCGCGCTCCGCCGTCACGGGAAGCGCCGAAATTGCGCGATCCGCTGTAAATATCCAGTACGCCGCTCTTGACGGGAAATGTCCATGTCGCGGTTCTTGATCCCCAGAAATCGCCGGATAAGCCGGTCAGGTACATCCAGGTTGTTGATCCGACAATGCCGTCGGAGGACAGGCCATTCTTAGTTTGAAAAGATTTTACGGCGGTCTCTGTTCCGCTGCCGAACGCGCCATCAATGGTTAATGAATAGCCGAATTTATTTTTCAGCAAATCCTGCACCGCTTTGACCGCTTCGCCGGAACTGCCGTTTTTCACCGTCACGATCAGTTTCTGCCAGGTCGCCGAACCGACAAAGCCGTCCGCCGTGAGCCCGTTAGCGCTTTGGAATGATTTGACTATCGTTTCCGTCCCGCTTCCGAAATTGCCGTCAACAGTGATCGAATAGCCTCTGTGTTTAAGCAGGTACTGCACGGCTTTCACTTCACTCGAAATATCGCCTTTCTTAACGACAGGCCAGCTGACCGCTTCGGTCTTGAGCATTACTCCTGACATTTCATCGGATGGAGAATTTAATACGTTATCATTTGAACATGAATTGATAATCAGTATGAAGCAAATGAATGCCGTTCCGGAAAAACGATTTAAATTGGTCATGTTTCAATCTCCTATTTAGTTAAGTAAGTTTTCATCATCGCAAATTTAATACCAATTATTTTTTATCTTATTTTATAACCAATTAATAATATACGATTTACAAGTGTTATTATTGATTAATAATGGATCCGAACCACCTAAATTTACACTTGTGTAAATAAAAGTTCATATACCGGGTCAAAATATTATAATTGAAAATTAAGATCAGAGATTAATTAAGTTTTTATCAACTTAAATCTTATCAAATTTTAAGTTACATTATTACGGATTCCTTTTTCACTTCTTAAAACACAATTTGGAATGTAAAGATTAAAACACATTGTTTTTGGTCATTAATGAATAAAAGTTTACAATTTGATATTTTAGTTCTTGAAATCTTTATTCTATGATAGTCTGCGAAAGAACCTGAGTCATTTCTCAATCCTTCGCCTTGCTCAGGACAGGTACAATCGAGGTTTTCAATTGGATCTCTTGTTCGTATTAAAGAAATTATCCAATGATAACATACTTCCGGCGATTTATCACTAACATACGGTCACATCTCGATACGCCCGCCATAATGTAGTTACGACCACTTGACAATTCAGCCCAAACGGCGGGCTACTCGATGCGACTATTACTTTTGTTCACTCACAATATCCTCTACGTTTTTACAACCTAGAAAATGGTCTTGAAACGACTCAGGTTTGTTTTAAATAATCTCTACGCTTTCATAACTTAGAAAGTAGTCTACAAAGGGACATTCGGTCAAATCTCGATACGCTCCTATAGCAAAGCAATAGGAACTACTCGATGCGACAATTGCTTGCTTTTGTTCTTTTAAAAAAACTTTTTTACATTTATTATACCATAAAAAGTCATCCTACTGCGACGGAATGATAATAAAAAATCTGCCGGATCAATCGACCCGGCAGACTCATTAAATCTGAATATCCGGAGACAGAAATTATTTAATCAACAGCATCTTATGGCTCCTGGTAAACGTCTTACCGTTGAGGTCTTTGACGTCAAGGCGGTAAATGTATACTCCCGTAGACGACATTCTGCCGAGCTGATCTTTACCGTCCCACGCGACGGTATAAGCGCCGGTGGTCTGCGCAGCGCCGGTTACAAGCGTACGGACTAACTGGCCCAGCGTATTGTAGACGGACAATTTCACGGTTCCGCTGCGCATCAGGTCGTATTTAATGGTGGTTCCCGGATTGAACGGATTGGGATAATTGGCGTAAAGAGTGAATTTCTCAGGAAGTTTCAGTTTCTCAATTTCCTGGCGGATGTATGAATCATTACCGGCAATGATCTTGAACGGATTAACCGCAATACCGTTAAATTCGTACTGGTCAGCGGTGTTCAAATCAACTTGTTCGTTATTGTTCAGATCGATCATGACAATTTTTAATCCCGCAGGAACATTCATCTTTTCCCAGGAAAGGCGCACAGACGGTTTTTTTCCCCGGTTCTCGACCTGCATGTCCCAAGAATATCCGTCCATATTCACGGGACGGAAGTCGTCTGCGAGTTCAAGAGTTTTCTCATTTTCTTTAAGTTTAAGAATGGTACGGACGGCTTGTCCGACTGCAAACGGTTTGATATCATCCCGTGAATCAAACGCATTCAATGAGGTTCGGGATACTCCAAAAAACGTGCATTCATCCTTACGGCGTCCGTCGAATGCCGAGACTCTGATTTCCCATTCATCCGAAGCCAGTGTTTTTTTCTGCAGTGTTCCTGAATTATAAAGATCAAAAATCGAATCGATGGGCTGATCGGCGCTATTTACATAAATCGCGTAGGCCGCGTACGGAAGAAATTTGTTGTTGATATCCTTTGTCCATACGCTTTCGTTCAGCAGCCATACGCTTCCGGCACGGCCGGGTTTCTGTATGATATCTTTCGCAACAGGGAACGGCCAGGGCATGAGATTCCATCCCTGCATGAATTTGCGCTGTGAAGGGATAAAATCAGTCGTAATGGTTGCATTGGAGGGGGTATTCACATCCACGTGAGTATCATATCCATTTGTATGATAAATGAGATATCCAGTCATGGGCAGCAAAGAAGTAACGCGTTCAAGGTTTGAACTGCCTGCCATTATCTTGTAGGCATCCCAATTATCAGGGTAATAATCACCCCAATCCTGTGTTCCAAAAACCTGAGAAAGATCGATGCTTCCGTTGAACTGATAGGGCAATGAATATGAATACCAGTCATTATCCGGCATTCCCTCCGGATATTGGCCAATGCTACGGACTGATCCGATTTCAGATGGTGACATTGCTATTGGTACCGTGTAGGCGCTATCTTTACCCGGATAATGGGATGTGTAAACCCCTGTAATTCCGGCTGAAACCATAATCCACAGCCCATTAGCGGTCACTCTGTTGCCGGGTATCGTTTTTGTGTATGTAGGGCCTCCCATGGAGGACATATCCTCTTCCCAATTCATTGACGAGTCAAAATAGTAACCGTATTTTATTTTTACGAAGTCCACGGAAGGAAAAGCACTGATATCAACACTGACTCCGATATCCTGACCCAAGCCGTTCGGAGTGCATGAGAAATTTGAGAACTGAACCGTTCCGGGAAGAGTCCAGAATGTGACCGTATCGCCATAAGTGGTACCGTTACTGTTCCATGCGACTGCCCGGTAGGTATACAATGCATTATGATTCAGGCCGTCGTAATTTTTTGATAATATCGTATTAAAAGTGACAGGACTGCCATCAGCTGTGATGTTGTCGTAAAGGACATTCGAGGTATCAAAATTATTCAGTATCTGAAAGTAAACATTCGTAGATAATCCCTGAACATTTGATAAATCGGATCTGAGACGGACTGAATGGGATGTGATATCCTGTACAGCCAAAGTGATGCAAACCGGTTTGGATGACCCGTTTCCCGTGATTGTGAATGCATTGCTGATGCCATAATCGGCGGGCTTTATTTTGTCAGATATTTTAATTCGAGCCTGAGTCGTCGGATAGTCCGGAACGGACCAGTTATACGAACCCGTATTGGTAATACCTTCTTGTTCAGTGATCCAGCTTGCGCCGTCATCCGTTGAGTACTCAATTCTGACTTCATTGATAGTACCGGAATTTGTCCATGTGATGGATTGACTGGTTCCGGCGGTCCAGTTTTCACCACCCGAGGGGTTTGTTATGGTAACTGGTGATGCAATTGTGAAATTATCCGTTACGGACCATTCGGACCCGGCAAAAGAAGCATCAATCGCCTGAACTTTCCATGAGTAATCTCCGAATGGCAGCTTCTTCAATGTCCAGGTGTTTTTTAATCCTGTATTTCCGGTCTGAACAATGAATCTGTATCCGTTAGAAATATCTGAAAGGGGAGAATTGATTATTGTACCTGTGCCCAGAACCTGTATGTTATATGACAAATCATTTCGTACGGTTCCTTCATCATAGTATTTGTCCCAGGATAAAGTGACTTCGGAACCATTGACAATATGCTGCAGATTGGGGGTCGTATTCGATGGAAGGCTGTTGGGATTAATAAAACTTATTGCTGTCTTGTGATAAACGTTCGTGACCGGAACATAGAGGGTATCGTCCTCATATTCCGAACCGCTGACTAAAATATCCAGCCGGCCGTCGTTGTCATAGTCCCCGAACGCGATTTTACCGTCATCGATTCCGTCAAATTCCTCACCGCCGGCCCATGGTGTAAAATTTCCTCCGCCGTTATTGATGTCCACAAGCATGGTATCGTTATTGTTGACATCTGTGCCCGAGTAGGCTACATCGAGATCGCCGTCGCCGTCGCAATCACCCAGGGCGATGCTTCCATTCGTAACTCCATACAAGTACGATGGGGAAACGAAAGTGCCGGTACCATCATTAAAATAAGCCCTGGTCACGGGTGAAAGAGACTGGTCGGTTCCCATCGCCATAAGATCGAGATCGCCGTCATTATCAATATCGCCCGCGGCAAAACTGCATTCGCTTAATCCGATAATGATGGAATTTTCTGAAAAAGCGAAAGATCCGTTATTTTTGTACAGGTATGTGTTTCTGACGCCATTATTATATCCCCCGAAAACAAAATCCACATCGCCGTCGTTGTCAAAATCGCCAAGCACCATGCCGTTATCATCAAGCCCGCCCAAGGCGATGTCATATTTAACAAAAGCATCCGGATATTTATTTTCATATACCGAAATGGCGTAACTTGTTCCGCCTGCAACCAGGAAATCCTGATCGCCGTCGTTGTCAAAATCAGCCCAGCCGACTTTGGGATCGGTCACGCCCCAGAAAGTTCCTAATGTAGAAACGTATTCAAAGGTACCGGAACCATTGTTAGTATATAGTTCGACTAATGACATATAGCTTTCATCAAGTCCGGCAATCAGAATATCCGCATCATTGTCATTGTCATAATCGCCCCATGCTACTGATGTATTGGAACAATTTCTGATTAAAGTGCCCTGAAGGCTGAAAGAACTTCCGTCGTTTCGATATAAAGTTGTGAAAGGTTTGGTCTGATTCACGGAGGTTGCCGTATCGCCCGAAATGATAAAATCGAGATCTCCGTCGTTGTTGATATCCGCCCAGCTGACCATGCAATCCCGGACTCCCAGAAACCCGGAAAGGTTTTTTGTATATTTTGCCTGCGCCTGAATCTGCGAAGTCATGATAAGCGCAAGAACAAGAAGTAACAAACGTTTCATATATTGTCTCCCGTAGAAAAGGGTTGCGGTTACTTTTTATTTATATCCGTGGGCGGCCATACGGGCGGTTCAATTCCGTCATAGCTTCCGCCGCCGCTTTTTTTACCCAGCAAGACTGCCGCCGCGCCTCCGGCAGCAACCACACCCGCGCCGATATAAACCCATTTCATGGAAAATCCTTTTTTAGCAACCTGCGTACCGCCGCCGGTTGTACCTTTATCGGCCGTACCTTTATCCGTTTTCGTATCCTTGCCTTTATCCACTATTTTATCTTTATTGTCGGTCTTTACCTTATCCGTTTTGCTTTTATCGGCGAGCCTTGACTGTTCCGCATCCGCGAACTTTTCGGAAGCTTTTTTCATGATCGCCAGCAAACCGTCAATTTCACCCTTGTAGTCTTCATTATGCGTTTTGATGATTTTGCCCGTGGATACATCCACCATGCGAAGATCCAGCGTGTAGGTTTGTCCAACTTTGCCGATATCGCCGGCGATCATCGCCTGTACGCCGAGCAATTGCCCGATCTGTACGGCACATTCCGCGGAATTGCACTGGTCGGTCATCGTGAAATCCTGTTCCTTGAGGATTTCCTTCATTTTCTCGCGTTCGACGACTTCGAAAGTTTCGGTTTGAACGAGAAGTCCCCGGAAACGATTGGTCAGCGTGGCGGCTTCCCCGGCGTCCAGCGCACCAGTACGCTGGAACTCAAGCACGGCCACGGTCAGCTTTTTCTGCTGGCCGCTTACAGGCCCCTGGATCAAAATACTTGTCAGGAACAATGTCATTGTCATTAACATCCACGTTCTCATTTGAGACCTCCTTAATATTGCTATTTTGCGAGTTTCAATAATTCATTTTCCATTTTGGTTTCATCGCCATCTTCATACCCCTTCTTGTAGAAATGGACTTTGCCATCCCTGCTGATCATGACAAGCGTTGGAAGGACAGCCATGCTGGTGCCGGGTTTCTGGACCTTGAATTTCTCTGCTGTTTTTCCGTACCGGTCGAGCAGGATCGGCAGGGAAATGGGCGTGGTTTTCAGGTGTTTTTCGACGACTTCTTTCTCCTCACCTACGTCAATGAGAAAGAACTTTATAGCCGGATATTTCTTCTGGAGACGCTCCAGTTCCGGTATTTCCTTGCGGCAGGGGACACACCAAGTCGCAAAGAAGCTGATGACCATGTCGAAACGGTCTTTGGGGGCGTTCAGCGATTTTCGCGGCTGGCCATAATAATCGCTTGAATAGAACTCAGCGTTATTCATATCCTTCAGAAAAAATTTCGGAGCATCCATGCCCGCGGTCAGGACGGTATCGCCGTTTTGAGCGATCAGGGAAAAGGTCAGAAGAGGAATCGTAAACAAGACTGGGATCAGGCTGGTAAAAAATTTCATAAACAAACCTCAGAGTGATGAGAAGTTAGGGCAAAACAAACATTTAAATATAAAAAAAAACCGGCGCAAAGTAAAGAATAAAAAATAAAACGGGCTTCAGTTTAACTGCCCGTTTTTTAATATCAATCGGCAGTACCGGGTAAATTACCATACAAAAAATCCGAATCCCGCGGCCGTCACCTCAATCTGAATTTCACGGGAATGTTCATGCGGCATTTCACGGTTTTGTCCCGCTGCCGGGCGGGTTTAAAGGAACATTTTCCGAGAGCTTCCATAGCCGCTTTCGAAAATCCGTACGGATCGCTCTCAGCCAGCGGAACGGACTCCATCAGTTTTCCGTCTTCACCGATCAGTACCCGAATGACCGTGGTTCCTTCAATCCTTGCCAGTCTTGCCATTTCGGGATACAAGATGTGCTTTTGCAATTCACCGATTCCGCCGATGAGATCCGGTTTTTCCTCGACATAAATGAATTCGTAGATTTCATCCCAGACGGAAACAGTCTTCGGCTCTTCCGGGATCAGCGCTTTAGGCTTCCATTTTACGCTAAAATCAATTTCAGTTGTATCGATGGTTTCATCCTCGATCAGGGGATCGTCGCTGACAGCGATAGGAACCAGCGGCCTGTTCGGCGGGGATTTGTGCCGGATCGTATAATCGGTAAGGACAGCGGCGATCATATCAATTTTGTGCATGTTTGCCTCGGGTCTTTCAGTACGACCGTCAAATCTGACCAGCCGAAAAGCAGTGGCAACGATGCACAGGGAGCAGAACAGGGAAAGTTCAAACATAATCCTGTATCGCTTGTCCAAGAGATTTGTTTTCATAGTTTTCTCCTGAATTTATTAAAGGTTTCCAGTATAACGAAAGGGTTTCTTCCTTGATAAAAATCACAGAAATACATAAACCAAGAAAACACTTGGAAAAACAAGAAAAAAAAATTTTGATATATGCGCCAATGTTGCCGATAATCACTCCAGAAATGCAGATATCTGTTGATTTTATCCGTTATAATTCAGAATATAAAGCAACAAGCAGGAGAATTGTCATGCTCAGGAAATTAACATTTTTCACGCTGATCCTGTTATCAGCCTGTTCCGTAAAACAACAGATCGATGAGGCAAAAACATTCGGAAAATGCGATTTCAGGTTTGGCCGGGTTGAAGACCTGAAAATATCCGACATCAGCATCCAGAACACAAAAAGAATATCGGATCTGAGTTTCAAGAAAGCGGTCCGGCTTGCCACGGTGCTGACTGAAAAAACCATTCCCCTTACATTTACACTGTTCATCGATGTATATAATCCGAACAGGGAGACAGCCGCGCTGAACCGGATTGAATGGATTTGCCTGGCCGACGGTACGGAGATTGCCACAGGAGCCGTTGAAGAACGTATCGAGATCATGCCCGGGAGCTCTTCCGAAGTCCCCGTCAGTGTGCAAGCCGATCTAAAAGATATCTTCGGCAAGCACAATAAAGACACGTTCCTGAACCTGATTTTCAATCTGGTCGGCAAAGACCGCGAACCGGTCCATCTTCAGGTTAAAATCAAGCCAACCGTAATGATCGGAACATGGGCGATGGATTATCCGGGATATATTTCGGTTGAAAAGGATTTTACTTCGGAAGACGGAAAAAAAATACGGAAAAGAGTCAAGAAAGAAATATCAGACTGATCATTTCATAAACGGATTGTTGTTTTTTTCGTGGCCGATCGTGGTTTCAGGGCCGTGACCGGGATAGACAACGGTTTCACCGGGCAGCGCGAACAATTTTTCCCTGATGGATTTCAGTATCATCTCATGATTTCCGCCGGGCAGGTCGGTACGGCCGATGGATTCACGGAACAGCGTATCCCCGCTGAAGACCGCGTTTCCGCCGGAAAAGTAAAATCCGCAGCATCCGGGCGTGTGCCCGGGTATGTGAATAACTTTCATTTTCAGGTTTCCAATCATGAATACATCCTGATCCTGAAGATAACGGTCAATGGCAGGAATCGCATCGAAAGGAAGCGAGAACATGGCCGCGTACTGGTCGGCTTTCTGCACCAGCGGTTCATCGTTAGGGTGAAGGTGAAAGAGTATCCCGAGAGATCTTCGGAGCGATTCCACCGCGCCGATATGGTCAATGTGTCCATGGGTGTTAAACACATCGCGGACAGATAATCCGAGATGAAAAATCTCGCTGCTGATTTTTTCAGGTTCCGATCCCGGATCGATTATCATGCCGGTTTTTGTTTCCGTGTCACCGATGAGATAGCAGTTCTGCTGGAAAGGGCCGTTGGTAATCTTACGGACAATCATATTTTTTTCGGACCTGTTTTGCGGGTAAAGAAAGTATATAAGGTCGGAATGACGTACAGCGTGAGGATGAGCGAAAACAAAAGCCCGCCAATAATCACAATGCCCATGGAAACCCGGCTTGTAGATCCAGCTCCGATCGCAACGGCAATGGGTACTGCACCCAGCACGGTGGCTAAGCTTGTCATCAGGATCGGACGAAACCTCTGAACCGCGGCGTCAATTACGGAAGTGATAACGTCAAGCCCCTGCTCTTTTTTCTGGTTGGCGAATTCCACGATCAGGATGCCGTTTTTGGTAACGATGCCGATCAGCATAATGATGCCGATCTGACTGAAAATGTTGAATGTCTTACCAGTAATCCAGAGCGAAAGGACGGCTCCCGCAACGGCCAAAGGTACGGTAAACATGATGATCAGCGGGTCGCGGTAACTTTCGAACTGCGCCGCGAGCACAAGATAAATCAGGACCAACGCCAGAAAAAACGCGAACAAAAGGGTGTTGGAGCTTTCGGCGAATTCTCGCGATACACCGGTTAAACTTGTTGAAAAAGTCTCATCCAGCGTTTCGTCCGCAATTCTCTGCATCTCCTCAATTCCCTGTCCCAATGTATATTCGGGAGCGGTTCCTGCTGAGACGGTTGCCGCGGCATACCGGTTGAAACGATAAAGCTGCGGGGGATTGCTCCGGTATTCAATTTCCACAAGATTGCGCAGCTGTATCAATTCCCCTTTGTTATTCCGTACGAATACTGTTGTGAGATCGAGCGGTTCATCACGGTAAGGCCGGTCGGCCTGTCCGATGATCTGGTACTGTTTGTTGTTACGGATGAAATATCCCCAGCGCTGTCCGCTGAAAAACAACTGAAGGGTTTCGGCGATATCCCGGACGGTGACGCCCATGATTCTTGCCCTGTCCCTGTCAATACGGATGGTCATTTCCGGCTTATTAAACCGCAGGTTGAGATCCACCATCTGAAAGACAGGGCTGGACTGAGCTTTCGTCATAAAGGGCGGGAGATATTCTTTCAATTTATCCATGTTCTGGGCCTGAATGACAAACTGCACCGGCAGACCTCCGCCGCGTCCTCCGCCGATCGTCTGTTCCTGGGTTACAAATGACCGTGCGAATGTATAGGAACGGACTTTGGCAAAGATTTCATCAGCCAGCTGCTGCTGGGTTCGTTTTCTCTCTGAAGGGTCAGTCAGCATGATCCGGACAAATCCGGTATTGGTGGAGGCAGAAGAACCGAAACCCGGCGCAGTAATAGCCATAAGCGAGGCTCTTTCCGGCAGTGTATCCACCATTTGAAGCAGCTGAAAGATATACTGGTCCATCAGTTCAAAGGACGTACCTTCAGGCGCTGTCGAAGTTATTACAAAGCGGCTTTTGTCCTCCAGCGGAGCCAGTTCCCCGGGAATGGAATTCCAAAGAACGGCGATAATCGCGACGGATGACAGCATGATGATTAATGAAAGCCAGCGTTTTTTCATCATTTTTGTGAGACTGGAGCGATATCCGTCCGCAAAGCGGTTATATAGATTTTCGGAGAACAGGAAAAATGGATTCGTATGTTTCCTGTGCCTCAGCCAGTGCGCGCTCAGCATAGGTGTCAGGGTTAGAGAGACAAAAGCGGATATGATGACTGCGCCAGCCATGACGATCCCGAATTCACGAAAAAGTTTCCCGGTCAGTCCCTGCAGAAAAATGATCGGCAGAAAAACCGCCGCGAGTGTGACGGTCGTGGAAATAATCGCGAAAAAGATCTCTTTGGTTCCCTCATGGCCGGCCTGAACGGGTGATATCCCTTTTTCAATCTTGCTGTAAATGTTTTCCATAACCACAATCGCGTCGTCCACGACGAGCCCTGTGGCAAGAACCACGCTGAGCAGGGTTAGGATGTTAATCGAATATCCTGCGAGATACATGATGAAAAACGCGCCTATCAGCGAAATGGGAATGGCAAAGACCGGAATCAGCGTCGTTCGCCATTGCCTGAGAAAAACGAAAATGACGAGTACCACAAGAGCGAAAGCTATCAGTATGGTTTCTTCCACTTCGGTAATTGCTTTTCGGATCGGTGTGGTCGTATCCAGTGCGATGCCCAGCTGGATATCTTCAGGAAGGTCTTTCCTGATTTGTTCAATCCGGAAATAAGCCTGGTCAACAATGTCGATATGATTGGCGCCGGGCTGGGGAGTGATTGCGACTCCGACCTGAGGATACCCGGCGTTTCCCCGGAGCAAGGTCCGTTCATTCTCGGGAAGCATTTCCGCCCTGCCGATATCCCTGAATTTGATGACGGTACTACCTTTTTCCCTGATAATCAGTTCGTTGTATTGGTCCGGCGTGTCCAGCCGCCCGAATGTCCTGACGGACAGTTCACCGCGGTATCCTTCGATCCGGCCTGAGGGCAGTTCAATATTTTCCTGCTGAAGCGCAGTCCTTACGTCAGTCGCGGTCAACCCGTGCCCTGCCAGTTTGACGGGATCGATGAGCAATTTGATCGAGTATTTCTTTTCGCCCCAGATGCGGATTTCACTCACTCCGGGGATGGTCTGGAGCCGTTCCTTGAAGATATTGTTTGCTATATCCGAAAGTTCGAGAAGGCTTCGTTTGGAACTCTGGACTGTCACAGAGAGGATCGGATTTGCGTCGGCGTCAGATTTGACGACAACCGGCGGATCCACATCCCGCGGAAGATTGCGGGTGGCCCTTGAGACGCGGTCACGTACGTCATTTGCCGCATCTTCCATATCCGTTCCGATCTCGAATTCCACGGTGATCGTGCTTGCCCCGTCCCGGCTCGTCGACGACAATGTACGAATGCCAGCGATGCCGTTGATGCTTTCTTCGAGAGGCTCGGTAATCTGGGATTCAATTACGTCTGCGTTCGCCCCCACATAGACTGTCGAAACAGTTACAACCGGAGGATCCACGCTCGGATATTCACGTACGCCGAGGAATGAAAAACCGATCAGGCCGAATAAAACAATTACGATCGACAAAACCGTAGCCAGTACTGGCCGGTCGATGAATATGGAGGAAAAGGATTTCATGTTTGCTTTTTGCCGCTTTTAATAATCACTGGTCAAGCCGTTTTGGGTTCCGTTTCCGTGTCAAACACAGGATAAGGGCAGGATTTCATTCCATAATGAAGTCTGTTGATAATTTTATTGTATTGATTTCAGAAAAACTTTTGAGCCTTCCCTGATTTGCAGTAAGCCGGTAGTAATTATCGTATCGGCCGGATGAAGACCTCCGGTGATTTGTATTTCCGTTTCGGTCCGCAAACCGGTTTGTACCGGACGGGAAGTGACCGTTCCGCCTGAAAACAGGAATATCTTTTGTCCGTTTAATTCGGGCACCAAAGCATTTGCGGGAATCATGATGGCTTTGGGTATATTTTCGAGAGTGATATCAATTTTTGCGAGTGTGCCCGGTTTTAGAAGAAAGTGGCTGTTTGAACGCCGAGCCCTGACTTTGAGTGATCGTGTGGAAGGGTCGACTTTTGAATCAAAAGCATATACTTCTGCCGGATAATCGGTAGAATCGTCAGAAAGCCTGAAACGTATTCGTGTTCCGGTTTTCAGCATGGCGTGATAGCGGTCGGGAATCATAAATTCGATTTTGACGGGATCCGTCTGCTGCAGGGTCGCGATCATGGTATTAGCTGAGATAAAGGCTCCGGGGCTGACTGAGCGAAGCCCGATTCTGCCTCCGAAGGGGGCTGTTATTTCAGTTTTGGATATTTGCGCCCTGATCAGGTCCTTGTCGGCCTCAAGAACCTTCAGTTTGTTCAGTGATATGTCATATTCCTCTCTGCTGGCTAGTTGCTGGTCGAAAAGTGATTTTTTTCTTTTTTCCTCGTCCCTTGCCAGTTCAAGCTGGGATTCTGTTTTCTTCAGCTGAGCCTGGAGATCCTGATCGTAAATTTTTACCAGGAGGTCGCCCTTTGAAACCCATGATCCTTCGCTGAAGAAAATACCTGTAATTCGTCCGGGGACTTCATTCCGGAGTTCAATTTCCTCATTAGCGAGTAATGAACCGGTGGTAGTATATGTGAAATCCACGGACTTTTCTCGGATGATCAATCCGTCCACGGGAGTCCCCCGGGATTGACCGTGTTCCGATCCCTGTTTTTTGCCGGAATCGTTGCCACAACCGTTGATGGCTTGGATTATGACAGTTGCAGAAATTAATGTGATGATTAGTTTTTGCATATGATACTCATTCGGAATAAATCAGTTCAGAGTGGCTTTAAACCACTGGAGGGTCACTTTAAATGCATTTTTAAAAACCGGATTGGGACCGGCAAAAGGATGTCTGGTATTCATGAAATGATCCGCACCGGTTATTTTTTCGTACTGTGTACGGTTCTGGTTCGACGACTTATATAAATCATTACCTTCCTTGACCGGAACGGAATCGTCATTTCCCGCATGAACAATAAGATACGGAACAGACAATTTGCCAGCGGATTTAAGGATATCAAGCCTGCTGTCAGAATGTTTTTCGATGTCGTTCAGTGTCGGCTCATTCAGCTGCAGGGGTAAACCGGCTAAGGATTCGGGCAGCTGGAAAAAACCCTGGCGCTTCCATTGCGGGAGAGCGTCTTTGAACATCTGGCGGATAATATGTGAATAGGCAGACCAGGTAACAAGCGACTGGATACGCCGGTCCGAAGCTGCTTTCAGGATTGCGATCCCGCCCCCGCGGCCCTGTCCCCAAACTCCGATGCGGTCGAAATAAGGAGCTTTGCCGCATACTTTCCCGTTCTCAAGCTCATTCATGAGTATATCAAGGTCGTCCAGTTCCTGCGAGTAGGAATTATTCTCAAATTTACCGGGTTCCGTGATTACATCCGAATTCTCTCCGTATCCCGAACCAGAGACATTGAACCGGATGACGATAAAATCACGCTTACAAAGAATCTCGGCCAGATAGGGAAGAAAACCCCTGTCTTTCGACTCCATAAAATCGTGACACATAATGATCACCGGAAACCGCTTATCCGGAAGAGGAATAAAAGCATCCCCGCGAATCGGCTCATTTTTTTTATTGAAAATTTTGAAAGGAATATGGATCATTTCAGGATGCGCTTGATTTTGACAGGCGGGGAAGTTTCAGCCTGAATGGCGCGTTTTTTTTTGATTTCATGTTTTTCTTTTCCAGCTTTTCCAGAACACCGGTGAACTCAGCTTTTTCTTCCTCGGACAGATAATCCACGAACAGGACGCCTTTCAGGTGATCGTATTCATGCTGGATGACACGGGCAAGAGCGCCGTCGGCCACTCCTTCATTCGTTTTTCCTTCCAGGTCAGTGTACCGCAGTCTGATTTTCTCAGGCCGGATGACTTCTGCGGATATGCCCGGAACGCTAAGGCAGCCTTCTTTGTAGGGGCACGATCCGTATGTTTCCAGTATATCCGGGTTGATGAAAATCATAGGTTCGAAACCTTCCTGCAGAGGGGAGATATCTACGACAAACATAGATATTGATTTTCCGACCTGCGGTGCGGCAAGACCAATGCCGTCTTCACGGTGCATGGTTTCGATCATCGAGACGGCAAGTTCTCTAAGCGAATCGTCAATTTTGATTACCGGGCGAACAGTGTCCCGCAGAACCGGGTTACCGTATGTCATTACTTTAAGTTTTTTCATGGCTATAACTTTATTATGAATAAACTTTCAAAAATACAAATTATTTCATGTTTTAGTAAGTTTTCAGGGAAGGGTCCGCTTCCACCGCGTATGCATGGATTCCGCCGTCAAGATTAATCAAAGCCGTGAATCCTTTCTGTAAAAGAATCATGCATGCCATCAGGCTTCGGCTGCCATGGTGACAATATATTACGGCGGGGACATTCCGGTCAATTAGCATGTCATTGCCGTCAAGCTGCCGAAGGGGAATATGCACCGCCGGGCTCAGATGAACGATATCAAATTCATGTTTTTCCCTGACATCAATCAACTGGATTTTCTTGCCGGAGTCAATCCATTTTTTTAACTCGAGAGGACTTACGGATTTCATAATCTTTTGGTTTACGTTTTGTTTTTTTTCCATGCTTCTGAATGTCGATTCCTCGTTTTGACTCGTTTTCCGAATAATGGTTTAAAAGATTTTCCCTGAAAGAAGTGAAAGTGTCATTCAAAATATGCTTTCTTGCTTCTTTTACAAGCCACAGATAGAAATGAATATTGTGTATCGTTGTCAGCTGATGGCCGACAATTTCCTTGATGGAAGACAAATGCCGGACATACGCCCTTGAAAAATTTTTGCAGGTATAGCAATCACAGGCTTCATCGATCGGTGAAAAGTCATCGGCATAGGACGCGTTACGGATGGTCATTTTTCCCCATGTCGTAAAGAGGGTTCCGTTGCGAGCGTTTCGGGTGGGCATGACACAATCAAACATATCCACTCCGCGGTCGATGCATTCCAGGATATCCTCCGGTGTACCGACGCCCATCAGGTAGCGGGGTTTTTCTTCGGGTAAATGTTCGCAGCTGATTTGCGCGATTCGGTATACATCCTCTTTCGGCTCACCGACGCTTACTCCCCCGATGGCGTAACCGTCGAAGTTCATTTTGGCAAGCGTTTCGGCGCTTAAGCGGCGCAGATCATCGTACACCCCTCCCTGGACTATAGGAAAAAGAGTCTGGGAATGTCCGTATAGCGGAGAGGAATTATTGTTAAATTCATTTTTGCATCGTTCGGCCCAGGCCATCGTCAGTTCATTCGATTTTTTCGCGTAGTCATGCGAGCATGGATAGGGCGGGCATTCATCAAGTACCATGCATATGTCCGAGCCAAGCTTGCGCTGGATCTGCACGACGTCTTCGGGACGGAAGAAATGTTTTGAGCCGTCAATATGCGATGTAAAAAACACACCGTCCCGGGTGAGCTTGCGGAGCTGAGAAAGGCTGAAAACCTGGTATCCGCCGCTGTCGGTCAGCATAGGAAGATCCCAGCCGATGAATTTATGCAAACCTCCGGCTTTGTGGATAATATCCGTGCCAGGCCGGAGATAAAGATGGTATGTGTTCCCCAGGATGATCTGGGCTCCGCATTCTTTCAGTTCGCGGTGCTCAATGGCCTTGACATCCCCCAGCGTACCGACAGGCATGAAAATCGGAGTTTCGACCGTACCGTGATCGGTTTCCAGAAGTCCTGCCCGGGCTCGGGATCCGGCGATGCCTGGCTTCCTGTGTAGCAATGAGAATTTCATCGGGTCACATGGTTCCTGTCCAGCGCAATATGTCGTTGATTACCACATAAACGATAAACGCCAGAAGCAACGCCATGCCGGTTTGCTGTGCGTAAAGTTTGAATTTAATCGAAAGGGGCCTGCGGATGAAGCCTTCGATCAACAGAAACACAAGATGCCCGCCGTCCAAAGCGGGGACCGGGAACAGATTAAATACCGCAAGGCTTACGCTCAGCAAAGCCATGAAATACCAAATTCCTTCCCATCCCTGTTTCTGCTTCACTTCGCCGGTCATGCGTACGATTGCAATCGGTCCTCCCATGGATTCGCGGAAAGACTGTTCCCCGAAAATGATCTGCTTGATGCTGACCAGGATTAAAGTGGTAAGTCCGGCCGTACGCTCAGCGCCGTGAGCGATGCCCTCAATGAATGAAACCTGCTTCGTGAATTCCGGGACGGGCAGCGGCGCAATCCCGATCAGCCCGACTTCTTTGACGCCTTCGGCCGTCTGAATCTTGCCCCGCTTTGTGAAAAGATCCGCTTTCATCGGCTTATCCTCACGAATCCATTCCATGCTGATCATTTGTTCAGGATGCTGATGGATAATAGCTACCAGTTCCTGCCAGCTTTCAACCTTTTGCCCGTTGACCGCTGTGATCCGGTCGCCGGATTTCATTCCCGCCCTTAACGCGGGACTGTCGGGAAGCACTTCCGAAATCTGGGTGCTGAGTTTGTACTGATTGTACTGATCAACATCGGGAATGCCGTTTTTAACCGCAAGAAAAGCAAAAATCAGCGCCCCGAGAATGAAGTTAAAAATCACACCGCCGCTGATCACGAAAATCCTCTGCCAGACCGGTTTTGCGCGGTATTCCCACGGATGCGGCGTGCCTTCCTTCATGCTTTCAGGATCGAAACTTTCGTCAATCATACCATTAATCTTGCAATAACCCCCGAGCGGAACCCAGGAAAGGCAATAATCGGTCGTAAAATGCTGCCGGTATAATTCATCGATATGGATACGTTTGTACTGAAGGACGGAATCCATGAGTTCAGGAGAATCCGCGATGATATTGAAAATATTTTTTTTCAATTCGGCGTTGGCGTTTTCTTCCGGATTGATGATCGAAAGAGTTTTTTGGATATCGGTTTTCTCGACAGTTTTTCCTTTTTTATTCGTGAGGGTTGACTTGATTTCCTGTACGTCGATGTCAAACCATAGGCTAACCAAACGGACACTCTGTTCCTCGTTTTGCGACAGGCCGCGGTTGTTTAATTGGGCGTGGATCGCCTGAAACTGCGGATTAGAGGAGAACGATGAAAGGATATCCCGCTGAAACTTCTTTTTCAGCCGGCGGGTGCCCCAGTGGAACCCCCATGCGCGCGGCGGAAAGCCAAGTGAAAACGCGTCCACTTTCATGCCAAATATTTTGGCCGCCAGATAATGGCCCAGTTCATGAAAAAATACGAGGATGCCGAGAATGATTATGAATGGAATGATAAAATCAAAAAGAGCGGAACCCATTTAAAACCTCTAGTATATTGTGGTTGACAGTACAACGTTAAAATAATAATTCTATTTCAGGTTTTCCGGATGATAAAATCCCTGGCCCACCGGTCGGTTTCCAGGATATCGTCAACCGAAGGGTTGCTGATCACCGGATGTGCCTGCATGACGCTCTCAATCAGTTCCGGAATATGAAGAAATCCGATTTTTTTGTTCAGGAAAAGATTCACGGCCGATTCATTAGCCGCGTTCATAACTGCCGCAAGGGACCCTCCCGTCCGGAGGGCATCATAGGCAAGACCGAGACAGCGGAACGTTTTCATATCGGGCTGGCTGAAATCGAGATGCATCCCGTGCCAGTTGACTGCCGGAAAAGTGTTTTTCAGTCTTCCGGGGTAAGTTAATGCATACTGGATCGGGAATCTCATGTCCGCCGGACCTGCCTGGGCTTTCACAGAACCGTCTGTCATCTCAACCATCGAATGGATAATGGACTGCGGATGAATGACAACCTCGATCCGGTCCGCGGGAATACTAAATAGCCAATACGCTTCGATGACCTCCAACCCTTTATTCATCAGAGTTGCCGAATCGATAGTGATCTTCGATCCCATCGACCAGTTGGGATGTTTCAGCGCCTGTTCTGCGGTTACGGTTTCAAGTTGTTCGCGCGTATATCCTCGGAACGGGCCGCCCGAAGCCGTAAGTATGATTTTTCGGACATTACCGTAATTTTCTCCCTGCAGGCACTGAAAGATCGCGCTGTGCTCGCTGTCAATGGGAATCAGTTTGATCTTATATTTCTCAGCCGACGCGGTCACAATTTGTCCGGCGGCTACGAGAGTTTCCTTGTTTGCAAGGCCAATATTTTTTCCGGACCGGATCGCCGCCAGGGTCGGCAAAAGCCCCGCTGAACCGACGATGCTGTTCACCATCAGATCGGCATCCGTCTCAGAGGCAAGGAGGATTATATCTTCCATGCCCGTGTAAACCTTTATCTGGCTTTGTGATAAGGCTGATTTGACCGCTGAAAACTTTTCCGGATTCAAAATGCCAACAGATTCAGGTTTGAATTCGGACGCCTGCTGAATCAACCGGTCGGCATCCTGAAAAGCCGTCAGACAAACGATCCTGAAATGTTCAGGATGCTCGCGAACTACCTGCAGAGTGCTTTGTCCAATTGAACCGGTAGAACCGAATAATGCGATTTTCTTCATATCTTCAGAGCCAAAATGAAATCTTATGCGGCGTATGATACAAAAATAATGCACAATAACAAACGAAAAAAAAGAAACCATGCGAAAAAATGTGAGAATAATATTGTTTTCTTCTTATAATCATTATATATTTTATGAAATATGTTACGAACGATGAGGACTCCATGGAATCGAGTTCGACTGAAAAGAAACATAAAGTCTTAGTGGTGGATGATGAGGAATTGAACGTACGTTTTTTGTCAACGTTTCTCACCCGCAAGGGTTTTGTCGTGGATGTCGCATCACGCGGCACGGAAGCTCTCCAGCAAATTGACCGTTCCATGCCCGATGTGGTACTTCTTGATGTGATGATGCCGGATATGGACGGTTTTGAAGTCTGCCGTGTCCTTCGTCAGAATCCCCAGACACATTTGCTGCCGGTCGTCATGGTTACAGCTCTTCACAGTATAGAGGATGAAGTCCGGGCCCTTGAAGTCGGCGCCGATGATTTTTTGCCGAAACCCATCAATAATCTTGAGCTGATGGCGCGTTTGAGATCCCTGCTCCGTATAAAAAATCTTCACGATGAACTGAAAGCCAGTAAACAGGAACTGGAGATCAAAAACAAAGAGCTGATCGAACTGCAGGGTTTCCGGGATTCACTTACCCAGATGATCATCCATGACCTGAAGAACCCGCTCACGGGAATCATGGGCTGCACCGAAATCCTCATGATGATGAATGAGGATTTGAACGACCGGCAGAAAACGATCGTTAAAAAACTTGACGAGAGCGCCACTACGATGCTCAAGATGATCACTGACATGCTTGATATCAGCCGCATGGAAGAAAACAAAGTCAAGCTGAAAAAGCAACCTTTTTCCATTACCGAACTTTTTGAATTC
The DNA here is from genome assembly GCA_964410965.1 of uncultured Bacteroidota bacterium. Taxonomy (GTDB): domain Bacteria; phylum CLD3; class CLD3; order SB21; family JBBIRG01; genus JBBIRG01. The sequence continues at coordinate 252,658 of CAYPIY010000006.1, forward strand.
AGCCTCAGCGAATTTGCGTTTCTTATGCAGAAAAACCAGATCAGAGGTCGTATTGAAACCGGGACGGATGAAATGATGATTGAAGCCGACAGAGACATGATACAACGGGTTGTATCCAATCTGCTTCATAACGCGATCAAGCACAGCATGAAAGACGGGGAAGTCATTCTCAAAGCATCCGTCGATGCGGAACAGGCAAGGATGTACATTTCTGTCAAAGATTACGGAGAGGGTATCGCTCCGGAATACCACGAAAAGATATTCGAAAAATTCGCGCAGGCTGACCTTAAAAAACTCGGATTGAAAACCGACCGAGGACTGGGACTGACATTCTGCAAACTGGCTGTCGAAAGTCACGGCGGTAAAATCTGGGTCGAAAGCGCGGTTTCAAGCGGCAGTGAATTCAAGTTTTATCTTTCCCTGCAATAATTGCACCCTTCAAGCGGTTCCGCTATGAATCATATCCTCCAGAAACTGGTTCAATGGATAGATTTTATTTACCCGCCAGTATGCATAGTATGTGACCAGTGGACAGGGGTTTCCGGTGAATGGGTTTGCGGGAACTGCTGGGAACAGCTGGAAATGATTGAAACGCCTGTAACGTCAGGCCTGAAATCCGCCCATGAACTGGATGAGGTGCGGTCTGTTTTTGTGTACAATGATGCTGTTAAAACCATCATTCATCATCTGAAATATCAACGGGCTATTAATTTATCGGCTCCCCTTGCGAAATATTCGACTTTCATTCTCAGCGGTTTACAGGAATGGATGATGGCGGACATGCTGCTTCCCATTCCGCTGCATCCAGTAAAACTCAGGGAAAGGGGATACAATCAGTCGGAAGAACTGGGAAAAGCATTCAGCGGCGAAACCGGGATTCCTATGAAAAATAATATCCTTTTCCGCAGGTTATACACAGTATCCCAGACCCAGATGGGTTCTGCGGCGGGCCGACAAAAGAATATGCGCGATGCTTTTAAGATCAATCCGAAAGCAGTTATTGCCGGTAAAAAAATCATTTTAATTGATGACGTGGTCACAACCGGTTCAACGGCCAATGCCTGCGCATCCATTCTGAAAACCGCCGGCGCTTCAAAGATCTTTCTGCTTACGCTCGCTCATCCTGTTTTTAATAACTGATACGAATCGTGCAATACTGACACGTAAAACCTGAATAGATCCCATCTGCTTCAAAATAGGTTTACGTTTGTTCAGTCAAAATCACTCGCAATGAAACAATCCGGCATCGGGGCAGAAATGAATTCGTTGAGTCCGACGACACTCCGGGTCATGTATCCCGGCTGATTTTCCGGAAAATATCTTTTTTTATTTTTTAATTATGAAAAAAAATGTGTATATTTTAATCTAGCAGTTTTCTGTAATGAAACAGGATGTATGAAAATAGGCTTTGTTGTCAATCCGTTTGCGGGCGTTAAAAGAAACGCATATCAGGAAGTACTCGATCTTGCGCGTAAAGTTTTCAGCGGCCGTCATTCGATCGAGATCATACCGACCAAAGAACCCGGCGACGCCACGCAGATCGCACGATATTTTGCCGACAATCATTTTCACGTGGTCGCGGCGGTGGGCGGCGACGGAACTTCCAACGAAACGGCGCAAGGCCTGATCCAGACCGAAACGGCTTTTTCCATTATCCCGTACGGTTCAGGGAACGGATTGGCGAGAGGGCTGTCCATATCCATGAACAGGCAAAAAGCCCTGCAGCAGGTCGACCGGGGCCAGACACGGCTCATTGATGTTGGCGAAGTCACGGACGGTATGCAAAAAAAGCTTTTTTTCGGATTTGCGGGTACCGGTTTTGACGCTCATATCGGAAACCTTTTTAATCAGCGGAAAGGACGCCGGGGTTTTTTCGGTTATTTGTACTTATCGCTCAGTGCTTACCGGCAATATGAACCAATCCCGATGCGGGTAAGACTGAATGAACAGGAAATCTTTACGAAACCTTTCATTCTGGCTGTCGCCAACACCAATGAATACGGCAACAACGCCAGGATCGCTCCCAAAGCCGTTCCGGATGACGGATTTTTTGAAATTTGCCTTATCCAGAATATGACATTTTTGAAGGGAGTTACTCACGGCTGGCGCCTGTTTAACGGCTCCATTGAAAAAATCTCGGATACCAGCATGTTCAGGGCCAGACAGGTGGATGTGGAACCGGAAAAACTGATTCAGTATCATCTCGATGGCGAACCCTATCAAACCGTAAATTCTTTGCGATTCAGGGTGCTGCCCAAACACTTGAAAGTAATAGTCTGATTTATCAACCCAATGAGCAGACAGTTATGACACAAGAACCGGATTTTCAGAGCAAGACTGAATTTTTAAAAAAAGTTCCCCTTTTCAGGGAACTTCATCCGAAAGATCTTGAGCGCATTGCCCTGGTCGCACATAAGCGGACTTACCCACGGGAGCAGCTGATCATGATTGAAGAGGAAACCGGGCAAACTTTGTTTATTCTCATGAACGGTCAGGTGAAAATATCCCGGATTGGAGAGGAAGGCAAGGAAGTGATTCTTGCTGTCATGACATCCGGCGATTTTTTCGGAGAATTGTCTCTGCTGGACGGCCAGTCCAGGTCGGCAAATGTGACCGTGATGCAGGAATCCCAGATGCTGCTCATTCACAGGGATGATTTTCTGAACCTTCTCCGCGAATGTCCTTCCATAGCGATCAATCTGCTTAAAGAACTGGCGAGCCGGATCAGGAAATCCGACACACAGATCAAAAGCCTTTCGCTCAAGAACTCGACCGGTAAAGTGACATCCACGATACTGCGCCTGGCCACCGATATCGGTACCCGAGACGGGATCAAAGTGGCGATCAGAAATCTGCCGACACAGCAGGATCTTGCAAATATGTCCGGAACAAGCCGTGAAACGATTTCCCGCATGATTCAGAGGCTGATAAATAAGGGATATCTTTCAAAATCAGGCAACACGCTTACAATCCTGGATTATGAACGTTTTAAAAAGGATTTCAGTTAACCCGGAATGAAAACCTGAAAACAAAGCATGGCAGAAATAATTAAAATCATTATTGCGGACATTAATCAGGCTTCGGTAGTCTCGCTGAAAGATCTGCTGACAGCTAACGGATATTCAGTGGAACAGGCGGATAACGGGCATGAAATCATCGAAAAAATCAGGTCCTTGCGTTACGATCTGGCCATCGTTTCAGCCGATGTCGCGGATATCGACGGATACCGGATTTGCCGTCTGGTCAAAGAATCAGAGAGAACCCGTCATATACCGATCATTTTAATGGCTTCATATGGAGACCAGTCCACCCGGACCGAAGCCATGGAATCCGGCGCAGATGAATTCATGCTAAAGCCCATTAACCGGGCTGAACTCCTTACCAGGGTGTATACCCTGCTGAACATCAAATCGCTCCATGACAAACTGGAACAGCTGATAGCCGAGAAGGAAGAGGAAAAAAAGCAGTTGACACGGAGGACACATGAACTGAGAATACTTTCCGATATCGCCAGGATTGTCATCTCAATCAAGGATAGCCAGAAAGCGCTGAATGAAATTCTGAATAACATCGTGTATGCCTTTCATGTCGAAGCCGCGGCACTTTTCAATTTACGTGACGACCGCTGGTTTCTGGACATAACTTCCGACCAATGCAGAAAAACACCGTATCCGGATTTTTCCCCGAGAATGATTGCTCTTCTCGAAGACGTGCGTAAAATGGAAAAAACATTCATTCTGGATGAATCCAATGCCGATTTGCAGATCCTGGAATCCCTTTCAACCCAGCTCGGATTTACTGTTCATAAGGCTCTGTGTTCACCTGTATTTATCCGGGGTAAAGTGATCGGAATCATTATGATTTTCAATAAAAAAGAAGGTATGATCTTTGAACCGATTGATATATCCCTGCTGATGACCATCACCGGCCAGATAGCCCTGGCGATCGAAAACATCCAGCTTTTTGACAAATTATCGGGATTCAATAAATACCTTCAGGAACAGATCACCGAATCCACGAAAGCTTTGCTTGACCTCAAGAATTTCAATGAAAGCATTCTTCAGAATATCAGTTCGGGCATCATAACTGTAGATCTCAGCGGTAAGATCATTTTCGCCAATAAGGCAGCAGAGGAAATTCTCGGGGTTACTCACGATGAATTGGCAAACCGTTCACTTTCGGATCTGTTCGGTGACAAGGCCTCCCACGTGATGATCGTGACCACAAGGTCAGAGGAAGCCGCGAAAGGGGATGAGATTCAACTGACGATCGGTGATCATAAGGAAATATTTCTCGGTTATACAACTTCCGTCAGGTTCGGCAGCGATGAAAAACCGGCCGGATATATCATCAGTTTCCGGGACATAACCCATATAAAGCAAATGCGGGACACGATTCAGAGAATGGACCGTCTGGTATCCCTAGGACTGCTGACAGGGGGGATCGCCCATGAAATCAGGAATCCGCTTGCCGGCATCAAAACACTAGCGCAGGCGCTCGAGAGGGAAATTCCGCTCGATGACCTGAAAATCGAATATATCCGGAGGATCATCAAACAGATCAACCGGCTGAATGAACTTCTGAAAGCGTTTTTCACTTACGCCAAGCCCGGGCGGCCGGAACGGCAGTTCCAGAATCTTCCCTCGATTATCGGCGAGGTGAAGGTGCTTGTCAAGCAGCGCGCGCATAATGACCAGATCATCTTTGAAGAAAATTACGATCCCGGCCTGCCGCCCCTTTATGTTGACGGCAATCAGATGGAGCAGGTATTCCTGAACCTTCTGATAAACGCCATGGATGCGATCGGAAAAAACGGGAAACTGTCGATCAGCGCAAAACCCTTACGGAGGGCCATTCCGTCACGTTTTATGAGGGATGAGGATATCGTGGAGGTCCGGATCAGCGACACCGGCGCAGGCATCCGGCCGGAAGATCTCCGGTCGATATTCGATCCCTTCTTTACGACAAAACCCAACGGAGTGGGTCTGGGTCTTTCGATCGTATACCGGATCATACACGAACATGGCGGGGAAATTAATGTGGAAAGCGAGCCTGGCAAAGGGACCACCTTTATCATTGATCTTCCCCTGGAGGACAGCCATCAGAGATTTGACCTTAATGCGATCCAGGCAAAACTGAATACGAATGGAAAAATATTAAACCAATCCAAATAATAGCAATCAACCCCGGGATTTGTTATGCGAAAAAAAGTACTTATCGTCGATGATGAAGAGGATCTGACATGGAGCATATCCAAAAACCTTGCGAAGGATAAGGATATTTTTGAAGTGATTTGTGTAAACAGCGGCCAGGAGGCGCTTAACGTGCTCGTCCAGATTCCTGTCGATTTGGTCGTCAGCGACATCAAAATGCCGGGCATGAGCGGGCTTGAACTTCTGATCAAGATCAAGGAAACATATCCTGCAACCAAAGTCATTATTATGACCGCTTTCGGTTCTGCAGACATTCAGAAAGAAGCCACGGCTCGGGGATCGCTTTATTATGTTGAGAAACCTTTCGAAATCGAAGAACTCAGGAATCTGATACTTAACGCGTTGAACGAACGCAAGGGCTTTGACGGGAAAGTCACCGATTTTCAGCTGTCGGACCTGATTCAGATGAATGTCCTGGGTCGTATGGTCGCCGCACTTGTAGTCACCCGTTCTGATGAAAAAGGGACGATTTATTTTAACGAGGGTAACATCATACATGCGGAATGCGGAGGAATAAGCGGGGAAGAGGCTTTTTACAGGTTGCTTACGTGGGAAGACGGGAAATTTGAGTTCCGGAAAGGAGAACGTCCTTCATCCGAAAGCATAACGAAAGGATGGCAAAGTCTGCTCTTCGAAGGGCTCAGACGCAAAGATGAAGTCACCGCGGAATCGAAAACACAATTGAAAGAAATTACTCGCCAGGAAAGCCTGGAACGGATCAAATCCGCACTGAACGAATTTATCAAAGTCAAGGGTGTGGATCTCGTCGCCATCGTGGATACGTCTGGTTTTTCGAGGGCTTCCGTGATCAATGAAAAGAAAGAGTCGGTCATGGATCTTTCCCTGCTTCCGAACATTGTTCCCGGAGGGCTTGAATACATGAATAAAGTCAATTCGGAAATCGGAGGGAACGGCCTCAAAAACCTGACAATCGAATACAATCATAAAACCATGATCATCGCACCCCTGATTAATGTGACGGAATGGATATTTATCATCGGGGAAACGGACATGAATCTCGGAGGTGTCCGGATGGCGGTCAAGAAACATACTCCGGTCATTTCCGAGTTAATTATCTGATGCGCGCTGCTGCCCATACAAAACTGAACGGTACAAATGAATCCTTCCATTGACGACGCTTCATTCCAGAGTGAAAATCCGGGTTATGCCGATCTTCATATCCATTCGCTGTTCTCAGATGGCGTCCTTCACCCGCGGTCGATTGTCCAGACCGCTTACGAAAAGGGATTGAGGGCGGTAAGCATCACGGATCATGACAGTATCGACGGTGTCGAGGCCGCGATGGATGAAGGTGATCAACTCGGAATCGAAGTGATACCGGGAGTGGAACTGACAGCCATGTGCCAGGACCGTGAAATCCATATTCTCGGGTATTTATTCGATCTTCAGGATAGTAAGCTGAAGAACATCATCAGGGATTTCAGGCATTACCGCATGATTCGCTACCAGCGCATCCTGAATCATCTGAAGGAAGCCGGTGTGGTGATCAGGCCGGAATGCCTTGAATCGGTTTCCCTGCAGTCTTCCATCGGACGGCTTCATATTGCCGAAGCGCTGGTCAGCAGCGGGGTCACATCCACGGTCCAGAACGCGTTCCGTTATTATCTCAGCAAAGGCGCGGTCGCTTATGAGGAAAAATACCCGGTATCGCCGGAATCCGTGATTGACGTCCTTCATAAGGCCGGAGGTGTTGCCGTCCTGGCGCACCCGTCCCTTCAGCTCAAGGAAAGCGATATGATGGCCATGATCTGGAACGGCCTGGACGGGATCGAAACCATCCATCCCAGAATGGATCAAGCTGCGCATGATTATTTTCAGAGGATAGCCGCGCAATATGGACTGGCAGTGAGCGGGGGATCCGATTCACACGGAAGGAATGGGTTTCCGGAAATCGGTGACTACAAAACGCCTTTACGAAATGTGCACCGCATGAAAGAAATCATATCCGGAAAGAGGGCTGTCATTTGAAACACCGAATGGAAAGGAAATCTGCTTGAGCGTGTTGAATCCGTTTCCGGAGGCATTAACGCAATATAATCTGTCTCCGAAGGAACTCAGGTATACGGCATGTATGAAACTGAGCGATCTGGAGGCTATACGGCTTGTGATCAGCGGCGACTCGGTGATTGACTGGTACAGGCTGAATTTCAATTGCGAAGATGAAATGAAATGGTTCCTCCGGGTCAACGGATTCGATCCGGAAGACATTCAGGACCAGAAAAGGATTAAACGCCTGATCCGGCAGGCGATACAGTATCTGGACGAATTCTATCCGCACCGCATACCGATGGAACTGCATGATCCTGTGCCGACCATCACACAGCTGCTCCTTTGGGCGTCAGGCTCCGGAAGACTTAAAAAATGGAAACAGCCGTCCTGCCTGATCCTGAAAATCATGCATACGATCAACCACATGGATGCCCGTGAATTGCTGCACCGCTGCCAGCTTCCACCCACGTCCCTTTACAAAGCTGTTGAGGAGAAAGTCGGGCAAGCCATAACAGCCATGCAGGAAGAAGAATTTCATATCGTGGATTTTTACGGGGGCCGGAAGGACAAATTCAGCATCATTACCAAGCTTCTGGCCAAGAAAGAGAACCATGCGGCGGCGATTCTTGACCGTGTCCGTTTCCGCATCGTGACCCTGAGCAAATACGACATTCTTCCGGTGCTGTATTACCTGGGCAGGACGATCTGTCCTTTCAATTATGTAATCCCCAACAGTTCGCACAACAACTTGATCACGTTCGAAGAACTGGTTTCGTATTTTCCTCATTTAAAGCATTACGCCCGCTATGTACGTCAGGTTGAAGCTAAAAGCGCTCCCGATCAACGTATGCTGGAAAACAGTTTTTCGAGTCCTGAATTCAAAGCACTCAACATCGTGTGTGACGTTCCCGTCCGAATCGATGAGTTCACATATTCACCCGATTTCGCTGAACTCGGGAGGATCGTTTTCGTCACGGTCGAATTTCAGTTGATCGACCAGCTGCACTACCATTTGAACGAAATGGGGGATGGCAGCCATCAGAAATACAAGCAAAGACAATTAAATGCCGTAAGCGGCAGACTCAGGATTACCCTTGAATAAAAATTCGGGAAACGGATGAATGAAAAGCAGGAAATTCCGGAATCGGATATTTGTATCCGCGACCGGATGAATGAGATCGATACAGTTCTCTTTGACTTTGACGGGGTGCTGTTCAAAACCATAGAGGATCATTACGCTTCATGGGACCACGCCTTCGGGTATATCGGGAAACGGGTGAGATGGGAGGATTTTGCGGTTCTGGAGGGTCAGAATTTTTACACGATTGCCCGGCAACTAGGAGAGCTATACGGGGTCCCGGATTCCGACATGGCGAAAATCGCAGAAATGAAAAATAAGCACTATTTCAAACATCACCGGCCGGAACCTTATCCGGATGCAATCCAGGCAATTGAAAAATTCATTTCTTTCCGCTGGTCTCTCGGCATCGTAACCGGCGGATACCGGGAAAGAATTATTCCGAGCCTCCCGGAAAGCTGGAAGTCCCGTTTTCAGGTCATGGTGAGCGCTGATGACGTAAAAAGGACAAAGCCGGATCCGGAGCCGTATCAACTCGCGGCATTGAAACTGAATAAAGATTCCCGGCAATGTCTGGTCGTCGAGAACGCCCCGCTTGGCGTGAAGTCGGCCGTATCAGCTGGAATGTATTGCATAGCTGTTACAACAACCCTCCCGGCTGATTATCTCCGGGAAGCTGATTTCATCGCCTCCGGGATGACGGAAGCAGTTCAGCATATCATGGCACACCGATCATGATGCAGGTTCAGGAAAACGCCACACCGGCCAGACCTTATTCATTACTGGCGCCAGTTTACGACAGTATGATGCGACATGTCAATTACGTGGAATGGGCGGATTTCTTTGAAAATATTTTCAGGCGTTCGGATTCCTCCGTTCTGGATGTTTGTGATATTGCCTGCGGAACAGGTTCATTGCTGATGGAACTGTACCAGAAAGGGTATGTTCTTTCCGGAGCAGACGTCAGTCCGGAAATGATTGCAGTCGCAAGAAAAAAAAGTGAAAGACTGGGACTGGATATCCGCTGGAAAGTCGGGTCCATGCTGACGGCCTGCGGAACGGACCGATTTGACGCTGTGATATGCACGTTTGACAGCATGAACTACCTGACCACAGAGCAGGACTGGATGAGCTGTTTTGCGGCCGTCAATACTATGCTTCGTCCATCCGGACTTTTTGTTTTTGACGTCAGCACGGAAAAAAATTCCGTAAAGAACTTTGATCAGGTTATGGAACTCGACCGGCTGAACCGTTTTAAGAGGATCAGCCTGTATGACCCGGTCCGCCGCATCCAGACTAACCGGATCGAATTAACCGTTCAGGACAGGGTATTTGTAGAAGAACATCGTCAGAGGATTTATGCAACGGAAGAAATCGTCACCATGATCAGCAAAACCTTTTTTTCCCTGACCGGGCAATATGATCATCTGACCTTCAAGGCCGGTACCGAAGATTCCGAAAGAATCCATTTCGTCCTTAAAAAAATCCCGGAATAACCATGCGCCACTAAACAGCGGAGAATTTTATGAGCCCTTACGAAATCATCCTGAAAAAACGGGACAAAAAAGAACTCGACAAATCAGAAATCGAATACATGATCGGACAATACACGAACGGTAGCATGCCGGATTACCAGATGGCCTCATTCCTGATGGCGGTTTTCCTGAACGGGATGACATTCCGTGAAACGACGGACCTTACTCTTTGCATGCGTGATTCGGGGATCGTGGTGGACCTTTCGGATATACCGGGCATTAAGGTGGACAAGCACAGCACCGGCGGGGTCGGGGATAAGATTTCTCTCATGCTGGCTCCCCTTGCCGCTTCGCTCGGAGTGGTCGTTCCCATGATCAGCGGAAGGGGACTCGGGCACACGGGGGGAACCCTCGATAAGCTTGAATCGGTTCCCGGATTTGATATCGCTCTGAATCTGGACCAGTACAGGAAAACCCTTAAGGAAATCGGCGTCTGCATGATCGGACAAACAGCGGAAATCGCGCCGGCAGATAAAAAGATCTATTCGCTGCGTGATGTGACCGGAACCGTTGAGTCCATTCCGCTGATCTCCGCAAGCATCATGAGCAAAAAACTGGCCGAAGGAATCGATGCGCTGGTGCTGGATGTAAAAGTAGGAAACGGCGCCTTTATGAAAGACATGGACAAGGCTCTTGACCTCGCACGGCACCTGGTGGCGATCGGCGAAGGGGCCGGAAAATCGGTCACCGCAGTTCTGACCAGCATGAATCAGCCGCTCGGCAACGCCATCGGCAACTGGCTCGAGATGAAGGAATCGCTTGATGTGCTCCGCGGAGGCGGGCCGGATGATATTGTACAACTCACCGCAGTCCTTACTGCATATATGGTCACTTACGCAAAACCGGATATGACTTTTGACCAGGCATATGATGCCTGCGTGAAAAACCTGAAAAACGGAAAGGCTTTTGACAAATTGAAACAACTGATCCTCGCGCACAAAGGAAGTCTAGAATTCGTGGACCATCCTGAAAATTATCCGAAAACCGCCTATACGCAGAACGTTCGGGCGAATCAGACGGGCTATGTTCAAGCCATCAATTGTTTTGAGCTGGGTCTGACTGGAATCATGATCGGTGCGGGCCGGCAGAAGAAAGAAGATCCGATCGATTACCCGGCCGGCATCATGATTCACAAAAAGGCAGGCGATGCCGTGAAACAGGGTGACACGCTGGCCACCGTCTATACAAACAGGAAAGATGAACTTACACAGTCGGAGAAAAAAGTATCCGGCGCTTATACGATCGGACAGGATAAACCATCGCCCGAACCCCTGATCCTTTGCACACTCGATAAGAACGGACAGGCTGAATGGAAGAAATGAGTCACGCATTGAAACCATTTTCACTACATTACGTATGAATTAATAAGGTTATGGCAAGACCAAACCCCAAAAACCGGAAAATGAAAGTTCCGGTTAAAAAGAACAAAACTGAACCGCCCCGCGAATCAATACCAGTCCGGGATAACCTTCCGGACCCTGCTCAGGAAAAAAAAGACCAGCAGAAGAAAGAAGATTTCAAATTGATCCGTAAAGCGGTCTCAGGCGAACAAAAGGCTTTTGAAATGCTCATGCATCGATATCAGTCCCAGATTTATAATCTCATGTATAAGATGGTTCATTCCGCCGATGAAGCGGAAGATCTCGTTCAGGAAGCATTCATGAAAGCCTTTTCCTCACTCATGAATTTCAACTATGAATATGCGTTCAGTACCTGGCTTTTCAAGATCGCATCCAATAACTGCATCGATCATCTGAGGAAGAAAAAATTACAGACATTCTCCATTGACGCCCCGGTGACCTATAAAGACGATGAATATCATTTCGAGATTCCTGACCTGACGTATTATCCGGACAAAGAGCTGATCCGCCGGGAAAGGAGTGACCTGATCAAGACCGCAATCGACGATTTGCCCGAAAGATACCGTGAGGTAATCCTGCTCCGCCATACCGAGGAATTATCGTATGAGGAAATTTCCGATATGCTTGGCGTCCCGATCGGCACCGTTAAGGCCCGTTTATTTCGCGCAAGGGAAATGCTGAATCAGTTCTTAAAAGATAAAATTGAAAAAGGGTAAACCATGGATCTGTCTGCATCAAAATTCTGGACGATCACAGCCCTTGTCATCATCAGTTCTGCCGTGGGCAGGGCGCAGGTAAAAATTTATCAGGAAATGATGACGGATGAGAAGGAATTAAAAGTCAAGATTGCTTTTGCAGCCGGACTGATCGAACTGAAAAAAAACTCGGAAAACGCGATCTTCCGCCTGAAAGCCGAAGTACCGAACGATGAGGTTCAGCCCAGCGTTCGTTACGTCAGAAGCGGATCGACGGGATATCTGAACATCTCACTGGAATCGGATAATTCACTGGACCTTTTTGACGTGGGTGATATCAAATGGAATCTGGAACTGAATACCGCGCTGCCGGTGCACTTCCAGGCCGATCTGGGCGCCTGTAAAGGGCGTTTCGACTTAACTGATATACGCCTTAAGGACTGTCAACTGACGCTCGGCGCTAGCACGATGCAAGTGGTTTTTGACTCACCCAACCGTGAAAGGATGCGTCAGCTGAACGTCGAAGCGGGATTGTCCAGATTAAAAATGTACGGTCTCCGCAACGCCAATTTTGAGGAAATGAATTTTACAGGCGGAGTCGGGAATTACATTTTGAATTACAGCGGGACTTCAAAACTTCAGTCAAAGGTTTTGATAGAACTCGGTGTGGGAAAGCTGATCATGGAATTTCCGGTATACTCAAACGTAAAACTTGTAACAGAACAAAACATTTTTACGTCGCTTTCTGTGGACAGGGATTTGTTTGAATTCAAAGGCGATGGCGTCTATAAAACAAAAAACCAGTCCAGCGATGTACCGGGAATGGATGTAAGGATAGAAGCCGGCGTTGGAAGAGTCAGTGTAATTTCCATAGATTAGTTTGTTTCGGTATCTGAAAATGCGGGTATCAGTTCATATATCTTTTTTTTCGGTTTTTCTTGTCCTTTCCTCATTTCGTATTGAGGGACAGACAAATAATTATTCCCTCAAACTTGCCGAAGCCTATGAAAAAGACGGACAGTTTGAAGATGCTGTAGAGATATACGAGCATCTGATGCTTACCGATTCCTTGGATTCAAGAATCATAAGCGGCCTGAAGAACGGCTATAAAATTCTGGGCAGACATGATCAGAGAATCGGACTGATCCGAAAACAACTTCAGCGGGATTCATCGGATATCCTGTTACTCGGTGAAATGATTGATGCACTTTACCGAAAGAAGGATCTCGTACGGGCCCGGTATTTTCTCAGTCAAGCCCTGACAGAAAAAAACAGGACATTGGAGAAATTCCAGTTCATGGGGCGGCTTCTTTTTGAGATGCGCTGGTATGAAGAATCTCTCAAAGTCTACCGGCTGGCGAGACAAACCTTAAAGAATGAAAAATTGTTCATTCTTGAAACCGCGGGAATTCTTCTCTTTCAGGAACAATATTTAAGCGCTTCGAAAGAATATCTGAAACATTATCAGATCAATCCGGAGCAATGGCCGTTTGTAAAAAATCAGCTGCTTCTGTTTCCTGACGACACTTCATCAAACCGCCAGGTAATCCAGTCCCTTCAGGATCATCTTCAGAGCCAGCCCGGTGACCTTGCAGTCAGCCGATTTTTGCTGGATTTTTTTATCCGTGGAAAACTGTATGACCAAGCGTTTAAACTTGCCATTATTCTGGATAAAAAAGAAAAACAGAACGGAATCAGTATCCTGAATTTCGCGAATGCCATGACGGAACAGGGCCAGTTTTCAATTGGCATTAATGCTTACACGTATTTTCTGGATCTTTATCCCGAAGCGCCCCAGGCCAAAACGGGACTTGCCCGCTGTTACTCGGCAAAGGCTGATTCAATTCATGGTAGCAGGAATCTGCCGGATCAGGATTCTGTTCATGCCCTAAAGTCATCAAAACTGACCGAACAGGCTCTATTACTGTACGACGACATTATTGACAGATTTCCTGATACGGACTGGGCGGCTGAATCTTTTTATCAGTCGGGTCTGATCTTTTTAAACCGATATCATGACTACGATAAGGCGCTGAGTTCTTTTCACGCTTTACAACACAAATATCCCCGGAGCATTTTTTATCCCCTGGCAAAAATACAGGCCATAGAGTGCCTGATCCGCCAGAATAAGATAGCTGAGGCGATGAAACTTTGCTCGGAAGAGAAGATCCAGGTCAGGGATCCATTGCTCAGGGATCAGATTCTCTTTATCACGGCCGAATTATACATGTATGATTCGCAAATGGATACCGCTCTGAGCCAGTTTCAGAAAATTTCGGAAAAACAGCAGGGATTTTATGTGAACGATGCGCTGCAGAACATCATGCTGATTCAGCAGGGAACTGGCTCGCCGGAGATTCTCAAGCAATTCATTCACAGCAGACTTCTGCAGCGCCAGTACAGGCACAACGAGGCTGCGGAACTTCTTTTATCCCTGAGTCACCGGCCCGGTCCTTTATCCGATTTTATTTTTTTCCAGACTGCGGAGGTCTACATGGATATGAATAAAAACCGCGAAGCGCTGCAATGGCTGCAGGAGGGAATAGATCGCTTTCCGGAAAGTCCGCTGCAAGACCTGTCTCTGAAAACCATGGGTGATCTTTACGCCGGTCTGCAGGAAGTTAACAAGGCAATTGCGGTTTATAAACAATTAATCGTAAAATATCCGAAAAGTATTTATATCAGCGATGCCAGGAAACAAATCAGGCATCTAGAGACAAAACTGAAAAAATCATCGTGATTTTTCATTTTCCTGCTGTTTTCAGTTTTTCCTGTGCCATTTCAAGGCGGCGCTTCACTTCGGCATTGGGGCTTTGGTTGTAAGACATTGTAAGATACCGTACCGATTTCACGTAATCGCCCGTTTTGTAGTAACCCCAGCCTAGAATGTCAAAGGATGTGATATCCCTTTTGATTTCAGCAGTAACGTTTGCGACTTTGATGCCCCATTCATAATCAACGTCCCGGTCTATCAAAGTCCATGCGACGACATGATGCCTCTCGAGCTGGTTCACATTCGGGTCCTGCAGGATCTGATTGAACAGGTTCTTTGCGGTTTTTTCATCGCCGGATTTCCATAATGATGCTGCATACACCGCCTTATATTCCACCGCATTCGGATCGATTTCAACCAGCAGGGAATGGTACTTGACTGCCTTGCTGAAATTGCCTGTCCTGAAGTAGATTTCACCGAGGTTGTAGACAATCTGAGGATCGTTCGGTTTCATTTCATAAGCAATCAGTAGATGCTCGAGGCAAAGCGGTGTTTCTTCCTTTTCGTTGTAAAGGTCTGAAAGATGCACATGTAGTTTGAATGTGCGTACACCCTGAGAATAGGCATAAGCCATTTCGCTGATTGCGCTGTCCGTCCGGTTGCGTTCCATGGCAAGGAGTCCTGTCACATAATGCAGGTAAGGATCGTTTGAACCCTTTTGCCTTCCCTGGTCCAGAAATAACAGGCATTGGGTCATCATGCTGTTCATCATCTGGATGTTATTACCTTGGCGGTGGCGTAACGCTGCAAAAAAATATGTTTCGGAAATTTTGCCGAAAATTTCAGGTCTTCGGTTATCGATGTCCAGCGCCCTGAAATAAGACTGGAGGGCGGTTTCCACAGAGTCATTCATCAGGGCCCGGTCGCCTCGTTCTATATATTGGAGGTAAGTCCGGGAAAGCCTGGATTCAGTTCCGGGCCATGTTCCGGAAGATAGAAGGTACACAATAACGATACACACAGTCAGGACTGCCCCGATGAGCCATTTGTTTTTGATTGCTGATATGAATCCTGAAGATGTGGGTTTGATTTTCTGCATAAGGACTCCGTTTCATCATATGTTTGATTTACTTTGCATCATGCCAATTGACGCCGCTTCTGATATCCGCTTTCAACGGAACGTTAAGGATAACGGCGTTTTCCATATGTTCCTGAATGATCCTGAAAAGGGTTTCCGTTTCCTCATATGGCGCTTCAAAAACGAGTTCGTCATGTACCTGGAGAATCATTCTGGATTTCATGTTTTTCGTGCTGAGTTCCTGGTGGATTCTGATCATGGCCAGTTTGATGATTTCGGCTGCGGTACCCTGAATAGGGGTATTGACCGCGACTCGCTCCGCAAATTGCCGGACATTGCGATTTTTGCTGTTCAGGTCGGGCAGACAGCGCCGGCGCCCGAAAAGCGTGGTTACATAGCCTTTTTCCCTGGATTCGGAGATGGTTCGGTCAATGAAATTCCTGACGCCAGGGAATGTGCGGAAATACTGATCAATAAAAGCCGCGGCTTCGGCGTTTGTGATATGGATACGTTCTGCAAGACCGAAGGCGGACATTCCGTATACGATACCGAAATTAATGTCCTTGGCCCGTCGGCGCTGATCAGCCGTAACTTCGGAGGAGGGAACATTGAAAATCTTAGCCGCCGTCGTCCTGTGAAAATCCTCCCCCTGTTCAAACGCGGAGTGCATGTTGCTGTCTTCCGACATATGGGCAAGCACCCGAAGTTCGATCTGTGAATAATCGGCGGTGACGACATGCCAGCCGTCGAGTCCGGGAGTGAAAGCTTTCCGGATCTCACGGCCCAGTTCCGTGCGTACGGGTATATTCTGGAAATTCGGATTGCTCGACGAAAGCCGGCCCGTCGATGTGATGGTTTGCGAAAAAGTGGAGTGGATACGGCCGGTTTTCGGTTTCACCAAAGGCGGCAATCCGTCGATATAAGTCGATTTGAGTTTGGATAGCTGCCGGTAGGCGAGGATATGGTCTATAACCGGCAGACCTCTGTATTTCTCCAGGTTTTTCACGTCCGTTGAAAACTGTCCCGTCTTTCCCGTTCGTTTCACACGGACCTGTCCGAGATGTTTCTGGATCTGCATTCTTTCAAACAGCATTTCACCCATCTGCTGGGGCGAATTGATGTTGAAAGTTACGCCCGATTCATCCATGATTTTTCTTTCCAGTTCGGACATCCGGATTTCATATTCGCCGGACAGGCGGTTCAGAAATTCCGTATCCATCCGGACACCCGTATGTTCCATTTCCGTCAATACAGGTATGAGTGGTATCTCGATTCCGGAAAATAATTTTTCCATGGAATGCTCTTGAAGCGATTTTTTCATGAGGGGATAGAGCCGCATGACACAATCGGCATCTTCTGACGCATACTCTGCGACCTGTTCCACGGGTGCATCTTTCATCGATATGGCCGTTTTTTTATCACCGATGATTTGCCGGGTAGAAATTTTCCTGTAATTCAGGAAATCCAGCGATAACTGGTCCAGATTCTGAGGGCGGTCAGGATTCAGCATAAAAGCGGCAATCATACTGTCAAATGAAATCCCGTTCAGGCGGATACCGTGGTTCAAAAGAACGAGGGCGTCGTATTTGCAGTTCTGCCCGATCTTCAGGATATCCGTGTTTTCCAGAACCGGACATATTCTGGGAATGATTTCCTCTGTGCTCAGCCGATCGTTGAAAGGGATATAAAAAGCTTCCCCGTTTTGCAGGCTTACCGAAATTCCCACCAGTTCGGCGTTCATGGGCTGTATGTCCGTTGTTTCGGTATCCACGGAAATCAAATTTTCGGAATTAATCCGATTGATCAGTTCATCCAGGTCATCAAGGGTTCTTACTGTTGTGTACCGGTGGGGAAAGGTAGCGATGGATTCGGCGTCTCTTGATGGCAAAGGGGTAATCCCATCTCCTAATTTTTCAATCAGGGATGTGAAATCCATTTTCGTGAAAAGGGCGATAAGTTTTTCCCGGTCCGGCTTTCCGTATTTCAGATTGTTCCAAATTACAGGACAAGGTGAGGATGTGTCAATGGTTGCCAGTTCCTTGGAAAGGAATGCGTTTTCCCGGTCTTTCAGGAGGTTTTCTTTCTGCTTCCCCTTCAGACGATCGATGTTCTGATACAATTCCTCGATGGAGTGAAATTCAGTGATGAGCTTCACGGCGGTTTTTTCGCCGATGCCGGTTACTCCGGGAATGTTGTCCGACTGATCGCCCATCAATCCAAGAATATCGGTTACCTGGGAGGGTTTTACTCCGAAGCGCCTAAATACGCCTTCCTCGTCGATGATCTCATCCTGAGTATCACGCTTGCCCGGATTGAAAAGGCGAATCCCTGGTCCAATGAGCTGCATAAAGTCCTTATCGCCCGATACGATGAACGCCTGAAGGTGAACACGCGATGCGGCTTTCGCGATTGTTCCGATCACGTCATCCGCTTCATAACCGGGAAGCTCAATCAAAGGGACGCCCATGGCAAGGCAAATGTCTTTCAGGTCGCCAAGCTGGGCGGACATGTCTTCAGGCATCTTTTCCCGCGTGGCTTTGTATTCTTTATAGCGCTTATGCCGGAAAGTCGGCTCAGGAGTGTCAAATACACATGCGATGTATTCCGGATGCTCATCCCGGATAATTTTCAGCACGGCAGAAGTGAAGCCGTAAACAGCACTGGTATTTTCACCTTTTGAATTTCTGAGCGGATTATGTATAAAAGCAAAATAAGCCCGGTAGGCAAGGGCCATTCCATCCAGCAAAAATATTTTTTCATTCATGCGCTTTTATCCCGAAAAAATCCGGACTAAAATAGTCGGCCCGGTTCTTAAAAACAAGGTATTTTTACTGAATCATG
The DNA here is from genome assembly GCA_964410965.1 of uncultured Bacteroidota bacterium. Taxonomy (GTDB): domain Bacteria; phylum CLD3; class CLD3; order SB21; family JBBIRG01; genus JBBIRG01. The sequence goes on from CAYPIY010000006.1 coordinate 271,182, forward strand.
GAAAAAAATATTGCATTTATTATTCATATGATGTATCTTAGTTTTATATTAGTTCAAGTTAACTCATAACGTAAAGCAAAGGTGTGTTATGAAACATTACGCAGTCGTTTTTATTATGCTGATTTCCCTCATGACCGTCAGTCTGAACGCTCAGACTGTTGAAGACATGAAATTCGGAACCGGTGTTGAAAATAACGCGATTACCGGTGAAGCGTCCAATTTTCCAAATGATGTCGAAAAAGTCTATTGCTGGTTACTGGTCACCGGAGGTGAGGGCAAGACCGTTACGCTGAAATGGTATCATGATGGCAAATTCCTTTCGGATGTGTCGCTTGAAATTACCTATAATCGTATGCGGACGTATGGATTTAAGTCGATCTATGGAAACGGCGGAAGCTGGAAAGTCGATGTTGTGGACGAAAGCGGCAACACGTTGAAAAGCAGTGAGTTTACCGTTGCGGGTGAGGCCAGAAGTTCAGGCGGCGGCTCTGCATCCAGCGGATCGGTAACGGGCGCAGCCGACGGCACCATGAAAATTGCCGACATGAAATTCGGTACCGGAGTGGAAAACAACGATATCGTCGGCGAGGCGACTTTATTCAGTTCAGCCACCGAACAGGTGTATTGCTGGATGCGGGTGACAGGCGGCGAAGGCCAATCCCTGACCGTCAAATGGTACCTGAATAACAACCTGACCACCGAAGTACCTCTCGATATCAAGTACAACTCCATGCGCACCTATGCGTATAAAACCATCGCCGGAATGAAAGGCGAATGGAAAGTGGAAATCGTCGGTCCGTCTGGCGTTGTGATGCAGACCGGAACATTCACGACCAATTAATTCATTTCGATTTTAGGAAAAGGGGAAGAATCAAAATTCTTCCCCTTTTTTGTATTTCCGAACATTGAAACTGCACACAAAAATACTGCTGGGCCTGCTGATTGGCCTCATTACCGGAATCGCCGTAAATCAGCTGATTTCAGAACCGAACGGGGTCAGTCCGGAACTGGAATATTTCATTGTAAACATCACTGATCCCGTCGGCCAGGTGTTTTTACGCCTCCTTTTCATGATCGTGGTTCCCCTGGTATTCGCATCCCTTGCGCTCGGGGTGGTCAACCTGGGAGACCGGCATCAGCTGGGAAGGATAGGTTTCCGGGTCATTTTGTATTTCCTGTTTCTGACGGTATCAGCCGTGGTGATCGGCTTGCTGATGGTCGATGTATTTCAGCCCGGCAGGAATTTTGATCCCGGAACACAAGCCCTTCTCATCACGAAATACGGGGACAACACAAGCCAGCTGATTACGAAAAGCAGGGAAATATCGCTCAGCCTGATGATGTTCGTGGATATGCTGCTGCCAAAAAACATGATCCGGGCGGTTGTGGATATGCAGATGCTGCCGACAATAGTTTTCGCTTTTATGTTCGGTATCATGATGCATCATTTCCAGCCTGCGGTGATGGAGTCCTGCAAAAAAGGGCTTACTGCGGTTTATGAATTTTCAATCCGGATTGTCGACCTTGCGATGCGATTCGCGCCCTTTGCCGTGCCCTGCCTCGTATTCGGAATTTCAGCCCGATTCGGGCTGAGCATTCTCAGGCCGCTGGGCTTATACGTACTGCTTGTGTTTACCGGTTATCTGGTGCATATGATAGTGACTTATTCGGTTATACTGAGGACATTCGGAAAAATGAGTCCGTTGTCATTTTACCGTACGGTGAAATCAGTAATGATAACGGCATTTTCAACCAGTTCCAGCAACGCAACGCTGCCGACAACGATCAAGGTCTCTCAGGAGGATCTGCATTTATCCCCGAATGTCACAGGGTTTGTGCTTCCACTGGGCGCGACGGTGAATATGAACGGCACGGCTCTTTATGAGGGTTTGACGGTGCTTTTTATCGGCCAGATTTTCGGGGTGGATTTATCCCTTTCCCAGCAGTTACTGGTGGTCGTGATGACGGTTCTGACGGCGATAGGAACGGCGGGCATTCCCGGAGGATCGCTACCCATGATCATTCTTGTCATGCAAACGGTGGGGATTCCCGCGGAAGGGATCGGGATCATTCTGGGTGTCGACCGCCTGCTGGACATGGGCCGCACGGTCGTGAATGTAACCGGCGATATGGTGACCGCGGTATGCATCGACCGGTCGGAAAATAAAAAATATTAAATCTGTTTAATTTGGCAGGAATTATGTAATTTGCTTGGAATGGAAGAAAGGAACGGCTTGACGCACGAAAGAAAAAAACTGATCATCGGAATAGGTTTCATCATCGCGGCCGCGGCATTTTTAGGTTATGAAGGCATAAGCGAAAGCAGGAGTTATTACATGTTCGTGGATGAAGTTCTGGCGATGGGGGAGGAAGGGAAAAACATACGGATCAAGATACACGGCTCGGTTGTTCCGGGATCTGTCGCAAGGGGACAAGATGGCTTGAGTTTCATCATTGAAAACAATCAGAAACAAATTACGGTCAGATATTCCGGGACAAAACCCGTTCCTGATTCGTTTAAGGAGGGCGCGCCTGTGATCATCGACGGCAGGTTGCTTGAAAACGGCGATTTTCAGGGCAATTCCATACAGGCCAAATGCGCTTCGAAGTATGAGGCCGAATACAATAAGACAAAACCGCAGAAATGATCCAGCCGGAATGATACCCATGATAAAAAAATTTTTTTTATTGGTAATGCCGGCGGCAGCTTTGCTTCTGACCGCGATTGTTCCGGCGCTTCAGGAGCGCTTCAAGATACGGGAGCAATTTCATAAAACCGCGGCGGTGATATTTTGTTCCACGGGCCTGTCCGGAGTGGGTGCGGATACAAGTAAAGCCTCACAGTTTGTGGCGCACACGCTTAACGGCACGATTTATCCGAATACGCTTTATCAGGCCTTTCTCGCGGTTCATTACGACGAAATGGATACCGTTCTGACGTTTCACAGCGCGGCCGGGCGCACGTATTCCGGCCATTTTCCGGGCGATACCAACACATTTATCCAGCTGGCACGGGGCCCGCTTGAGCAGAACTCGAAAGTGGATTCCCATACGGCTTTTTTTACGTTCCGGGGCGGATCTTCCCGGATGAAAATCCAGCAGAACCTGTACGCGCGAAAAGATACGAGTTACCGCGTTCATATGGATTATGTTTTCACTTTTTACCCTGCGACGTCGCCGGATACGGTCCGGTTTACCAATATCAGGATCATGTTCGGGTACGACGGTGATATCGGCACCTCGCTGGGCGGATACAGCAATGACAGCTGCGGTTATTACCGCGACGATTCCACGAAACTGATTTACATATACGACTGGCACGATTCCACAAAATCGGTGTTTGCCGGTTTGAGTCTCCTCAGCGGAGGCGCAGAGGACAGCGCGGGGAACAGGGCGTTGTTTCACCAGACGGTCAATGATTACGGCTCTTCGATGGCTTCGCTCGATACCGTTCTTTATGGAATGATGGCAAACCCCTCGATGGATCCGGCTCTCCAGAACACCGATCTGACTGTGTACTGGACAGTGCGGCTGGGCGATAAATTCACCGATAATCCCCGAGATACGCTGACCGATACGGTACGGTTTGTATGGGTGAATGGTTTTTCAAGGGATGGCCTTATCCGTTCCGCGAAGGGTCTGAAAGTCAGTCCTCCGGTGATCAATCCTCCGGTTGCGATACCTGATAAGACGCGGTTACTGAACAATTATCCGAATCCTTTCAACGCGGGAACTAAAATCCGGTATGAATTATCATACAGCGGGGAAGTGAGCCTGATCGTTTATAACGCGCTGGGCCAGAAGGTACGAACTCTCGTCAAACAATATCAGTACGCGGGCGCGCATTCGGTTTACTGGGACGGCAGGGACGAATCCGGAAAAACGGTTGCCGGGGGTTTGTATATCTATCGTTTGAAATCCGGTGACCTCAGCATGACCCAAAAATGTCTGATGGTGAAGTAAAAAAACTGGCTGATCATTCATGAGCCGCGGATTCCCATTCCTTGTATAAATTCTCCAATAGTTGAATTATTGACTGGTATTCCTTTTGCTTGGAAATGCTGAGTTCGGCGTTTTTGTACAAATCAGGATCGGCCAGCTGTTGTTCCAGGGAGGATTTGGCCGCCTCTGCTTTTTCTATCTGATCTTCGATGGTCCGGATTTGCCGTTCTTTTCTTCGCTGTTCGGCGGCGATCTTTTTTTGTTCTTCCCTGGTTTTCTGGTAGGATTCGCGGGCCTGGGTTTTCTGTTCGTCACGGGACTGCGCGGTTTGGGTTATGCCGGTCAGAGCCTGCTCCGCGGTTTTCTTTTCGTGAAAATCGCTGTAGTTGCCGAGAAACAGCCTCAGGCGGCCGTTCTTCAGTTCGTATACTTTCTGGACCAGCTGATCGAGAAAAGATCGGTCATGCGATACGATCAGAAGCGTTCCTTCGTAATCACCGAGCGCGCCCTGCAGGATTTCCTTGGTCTGCACGTCGATGTGGTTGGTCGGCTCGTCCAGGATGATGAAATTCACCGGATTCAGAAGCATCTTGGCGAAAGCGAGCCTCGATTTTTCCCCCCCGCTGAGGACACGGACTTTCTTGTTGATATCCTCGCCTGAAAAAAGGAACGCGCCGAGTATGGTTCTCAGCATCAGCGGAGTCTGTCTCTGGGCGCTCAGGGCGAGTTCGTCGAACACCGTGTTGGCGCCGTCCAGTTTTTCCGCCTGCTGCTGAGCGTAATATTCCACGGTGACGTTGTGTCCCCACCGGACCGTGCCGGCCGAAGGCTTATCCATGCCCGACAGCAGGCGCACCAGCGTGGATTTACCGGCGCCGTTCACGCCGATCAGGGCCGCTTTTTCCCCGCGTTCGAGCGACAACCGGACGTCCGAGAAAACCTGAAGTTCGCCGTATGATTTGGCGAGCCCTTCCGCCTCAACCACCGTGCGTCCGCTCATCGGCGGCTGGGGAAACCTGAACGTCACGGATTTCCGGTCATCTTCCGGAAGCTGAAGATGGTCCATGCGTTCCAGCATCTTTACGCGGCTCTGCACCTGGCGCGCTTTCGTCGCCTTATACCGGAACCGGTCGATGAACACCTGTATGCGCCGTATCTCATCCTGCTGGCGTTCATATTCGGCAAGAAGTTTTTCTTCGTTCCCGATCTTTGCCTCTTCGTATTCTTCGTACGTGCCGGTGTACTCGGTCAGGGCGTTATGATCGAGCTCGACGATGCGGTCGCAGATGCGGTTGATGAACTGGCGGTCGTGCGATACCATCAGAACGGCGCCGTCATAGCGGATCAAGTAATCCTCAAACCATTCGATCGTCTCGATGTCCAGGTGGTTGGTCGGCTCGTCCAGCAGCAGCAGGTCAGGATTCTGAAGCAGCAGTTTGGCCAGCGCGATCCGCATCTGCCATCCTCCGCTGAAATGATCGCATGGCCGGTCAAAATCCTGGTTCGCGAAGCCCAGTCCGTTCAGGACCATGGCAGCTTTGGATTCCACGGAGAACGCGCCGTACAGTTCCAGCTGGTGCTGGAGTTCGCCCTGTTCATCGATCAGGTCCGCGTATGAACCGGATTCCGGATCCGTGCCTAAAAGAGCCGAATGAATGACTTCAAGCCTTTTTTCGATATTTTTGATTTCCGAAAATGCGGATGTTACCTCTTCCATCAGGGTTTTTCCGGACGCGGTCAGGCCTTCCTGCGGCAGATATCCGATTCGGAGATGCCGGGAATGAACTACCTGCCCGCCGGTCGGCTGAAGATCGTGGGTCATGATTTTCATCAGCGTGGATTTGCCGGTGCCGTTTGCCCCGATCAGCGCCGTACGGTCTTTTCGCCGGATGTGCAGGGAAACCGGGCCGAATAACAACCGTCCGCCGAACTGCATTCTGAGCTGGACTAAATGAAGCATGGCCGTTCAGTTCTCCAGGGTCCGGAATTGTTCCGCGAAGGCAATCCGGCGGCCGATAGAGGGATGACTGTAAAACAGGAATTCCACGATGGGATGAGGTGATTCGTCGGAAAGGTTCAGTTCTGCAAGTTTTTTCATGGCTCCGATAAAAATATCCGGCCTCTGTGTTTCCGACAGAGCGTACCGGTCGGCCTGCCTTTCGAAATGCCGGCTGATCATGTTCTGTACGGGCATGACAGCTATGGAAAATAAAATGATCAGTAATCCCAGAACAGGCAGAACCGGCAAATCAGTAATCGACTGCTGATAAAATGCCGTGGTAATCCATTCGTAAATCAGAGCTGCCGTTCCCAGTCCGGTGAAAATGAAAAAAGCGCCTGTGAAAAGAAGTTTATGAATATGGCCGTGAACATAATGTCCCGCCTCATGCGCGAAAATGACCTCGGTTTCCTCCTCAGAGAAATTCTCCAGCAGGGTATCGGCCAGCAGAATTCTTTTAGATTTACCAAGGCCCGCGAATGCTGCGTTCGCTTTTTTGGTATTCTTGCTGAGGTTGAACTGGTAGATTCCGGTTATCCGGACCGAAATCCGTTCGCACAGGCGGTTCAGGCGCTCTTTCAGCGATTCCGACTCAACGGGCTTGAACTGATAAAACAGCGGGAAGAGCAGCACGGGCGCAAGCCGGACCATCAAAACCGAAAACAGGAAATACATCACGCCGACAGGAATCCACCAAAGGTTTCCGAAAGTCAGCAGACAGAAATAAAAAAAGGCCAGCAGGGGAATGCCGATGGCCAGTCCGACCAGTGAACCTTTCAGTTCTTCCCGGATCCAGCCGGTGATTTTCTGGTTGGAAAGTCCGAAGCGGTGCTCAAGAATATAACTGTTGTAAAATTCCAGCGGAAAGCCGATCAGCATGCCCGCCACGCTCAGGATCAGTGTGAATGCCAGGAACTGAATGTAAACGTTTCCCGTCAGGCTCTCAATCATTCCGGCAAATGTGAAGCTGAATCCGCTGAGGATCAAAAGGACCAGCATGATGAATGAAACCAGTCCGTTCAGGATGGTAATAATAAGCTTACGCTGGGTGTAAGTTTTATTAGAAGGCTCGTTCATGGCAGCGATCACGTATTCCTTTTGTGAGGATATATAATGCGGAATCTTCTGAAAGACGCGGGATGTGTATATTATCGAGTGTTGAAATCAGCCGTTTGATTTCAGCCGAGCCAGGATTTCAGAAATTTTCTGTTCCGATTCCGTTTCCGGAAACTGGCAGGTTCCGGCGCCCTTGTGGCCACCTCCCCCGTATTCGGCCATCAGCTGGCCAACATCGGTTTTGCAGGTACGGTTGAAGATGCTGTGGCCGACTGCGCATACGATCACGCCGGGTTCCTTGCCCTTGAAAATCCGGATGGAAACATTGGTTTCAGGAAACAGTGTATAGATCAGGAACCTGTTGCCGCCGGGGAATTTTTCAACTTCACGCGGATCGGTCAGCACGACGTTGCCGTCCTGTTTTGAATATTTCAGGAGCGCGGCCTTGAATTCTTCCTGTTCGCTGAAATAACGGTCCGTTTTTTCTTTCACTTCGGGAAGTTCCAGGATTTGTTCCAGAGAATATGCCTGGATCCATCCGATCATACGCTGGAAATAATCTTCAAAATCGGCCAGGCCGGAACGGGGATCGAGAGTATAAGAGACAAGTACCCATCCTTTCGGGTTCAGCACATCTTCTATGTTAAGATTGCCGCTGTCGATCCGGTCAGTTTCAATCAGCATATCGCCGAACTTTTTAAGTTCATCGGGCTGTTCGTAAAAATCATAGATCACACGGGCGCAGCTTGGCGCAATGGCAAATTTTCCCTTGTACGCGGAAGTGTCCGATTTGTGCTGCTGGCTGGAATGATGGTCAAACCAGAGCGCGCAGTCAGGATGATAGGGGAGGTTGGCAATGATGTCCCGGTCCGTTACGGGAACTTTGCCGTCCTGCATGTCTTTGGGTATGGCGAAGATTACCTGATCTATTTTTTCCATGATCGTGATAAAAACAGCGCTGACTAAACCGTCGAAATCCGTCCGTGTGATAAGTCGCATAAGGTGTCCTGAAATATAATTAAATGTAACAGTTGAATTTAAGGCTTTTGTTTAAAAAAGCAAAAAGTATTTATGAGGTTTTACGGTAAGACGCAGTATAATAATTAATCCCTGAAAATAAATTGGATGTACCGGCCATAAAGGTTTATTGGATCCATGAAATGCCTGAGTTTTGAGCCCTGACGGTTGTCGTAACCCCTCAGCCATCTTCCGGAATCGTTTCGTTTTGCTTCATTGGCGCTCTGCAGCCGGATTCCGAAATGGAGATGTTCGGCGCCGTCACCGTTATTGTCGTCGTCATTGATATACCCGAGTATATCGCCTTTTCTTACTATATCTTCTTCTTTCCACGGGAGCGCCTGACCGCCGTTCCGGATTCGCTCTTTCCGCAGATGACCGTATATAGAGATGAAAACAGGGGGAATGGAAGATTTTTTCCACGAATCACGGTACTGATGTTCGATCACTACAACCAGATCTCCGTATCCGCCGGCGCTTTCGTAATGTTTTATCGTTCCGTCATAGATCGCCCGGACGGTGTCGCCTTCGCTCCCGTAGATGTCGGTTCCCAGATGATTGTAATCAAAATAAAAAAGGCGTCCCCAGATGACAGGAATTTCCCATGTTGCCTGCTGAGAATGTACGGAGACCGGAAAAATGAAAGGTGATGTCCGGTCCGGTTCAAGAACCGCCGTGACCGGGCGACGGAAGCGAAAAACGTAATTTAAGTAAAAATCATCAATGGAATCCTTTTCAGACATCGTTACCCTGTGCCGAAGCATTTCGAGTTCATAGAATGTACGCCAGTATTCCGGGTCCAGTCCGGCTGATATGTCCTGGAGAGTATCAATTTGTGCCTGAATCAAACTGATTTGTGATTTCAGAAATTCTTCATCGGTTCGCAGCGGATCGTGCGGGTGACATCGGGGGAAAAAAACGGATAAAAGCAGGATGCAGATAACTGAAATGTATTTCATACGTCAGCCTGTTTTCAATAGTGTATTGAACGAAACACCGAAAGAATGGTTTCATTCTGCCGGTCTCTGAATGCTACAAAACTGAATTCTCTGAATCAATGAATTTTTCGTATAGGATACGTAATTAATGGTATTCCGACTTTTCGTATTCCATCGTTCCGGAATGCATCATATCCGGCAAGGTTTTTTTACGGGTGATCTCAAATGTCGTTAAAAGGCCGCAATGATCGGATAATGGATTTTCCGGATGATTTAAGACCACTTCCGAATGAATCAGGTCCACATGGGACCGGTTTTCCTTTGAGCGAAGGATGAAAATATAGTCGATTCTTTCGTCCTGGTCGTGCCTGGAAGATGGCCGTTTGTAAGAGCGGTTTTTAAAAAATGTATGTCCTTTTGATGCGGGGTGAAGTGAGCCGTATGTGTCCTGGCTGGAGTCATTAAAAGTATCCAGCATCCAGCCGGTCAGTTGCCCGTATTCGCGCATGTCAGGATCAATATTAAGGTCGCCGGCCAGCATGGAAGGATATCGGCGCGAGAAAAGCGATATATAACGCTGAAGTTCATGAAGCTGTTTCTGGCGGTTCTGAATATGCACAGGCAGTTTTCCGGATCCGAGATGAGTATTGAAAAGCTGAATGAAACCATGAGGGGTTTCAATCCTGATCATCAATACGCCCTTGGCGGCGAAATACTCGTACCATTCGGTATATCGGGTGAATGTGTGCATGTGTTCTTCGACAATGGGGTACCTGGAAAAAAATAAAAGGCCGTTTCCCAGCGCGCCTTTCAGCATTTTTCGTCCCGGGTGATAACTGTAATATCCGTAATCGAGACTGTTCATAAGCCTTCGTGCGGATTTTTCCGTCCATACTTCCTGAAAGGCCGCAACGTCGGGGTGAAGTCTGTTGACTTCCTCCGCAATCCTCCGTATCCGCTCATCGACGGAACAGGCAATGGGAAATACGCCTAATTTAAGGCCCCAGGCGTTAAATGTCAGTACTGAGAGTTTTAGTGCATTATGCATCATATTATGCTTTCCCTTCATTGGTTCGGGGATAAGATAAAATGATATTATTTTCGTAGAATTACAGGAATATTATCTGAGTGTGTTCAGTCAAGATACGGATCGGCAATATGGTTCGGTTCGGATGCGGGTATTATTGTACCGCGAATTCGACGTCTGTTCGTTTCGTAAAATACCGGCTGTATCTGTATGTTGTTTTTGCCTCAATGACAAACCTGTAAAGACCGGACAGGTAGTGAATATCTCGCTGTTTCGAAACAATGCCGGATGTATCCGGATGGGTTTTGTTTCCCAGCGAATCATTCAATTGTAAGTATCTTCCCGCCAGCGATTTTGTGTGAAATAAAAACCGGTCATCAGGAAGCCTGTCCCAGAGAATTTTAATTTTGCCTAAAGGATAAATCCGGTTATTTGCAAGTTCTGCAATTCTCTGTCCCTGTTCGTTTTCGATCCATGCGCTCATCCGGGACTGTTCCGTCAGCAAGAATTCGAACTGAACCATGCTGTCTGCCATAGAGACGTTCATGTTCAGGATATCCGTTCCGATGTGAAAATACTGTCCGTAATGCTTATCAAGAATGAATACCTGGCCGAATTTTTTTCCGATAAATATGGCCCGCGGTTCAAAAAATTCATTGTCATCTTCACCGATATGCCCGAACGACGTGATGTAATTCAGGTAGCGGTCGAATTTATGAACGCAATGATTAAGCAGGTCCGTAACCCAGATGTTGCAGTAATAATCAATAGCCGCGGAGGTCAGGTATACCCGCTGATAACCGTAATCCGTCGAGTTCACGCCCGAAATGAAGCGGCCTTCAAGAGAGTATTTCCGGATGCGGGTATGATTCATGTCCATCACGATCAGGAAACTTTCACCGAAATAAGTGTCGTTAAAACGGCCGTCAGTTAATGCGAGTCCGTCCGGCTGAAATATGTTCGATTGAATTTCTGCGGAATCCTGCTGAAAGCCAAAGAGGGACTGGAAAGTCATGTCTTTGTCGAAGATCTGTATGCGGTCATTTCCCGTATCGGCGATATAAATCTGACCTGCCGCGTCAATAGCGATGCCCCCCGGCGAATCAAATTCCCCGGTATTTGAACCTTTTTTTCCGAATGCTTTCACGAACTGAAGATAGGTGCCTGGATTCAATAAACGCACTACGCGGTGATTGCCGGTATCCGTGATCCATACGTCTCCGTCGGGTGTGGCCGCAATGCCCCTGGGACCGGATAATTTCTGGAAGCTCGTTTTGCCCTCGTACACGTCCAGAGTCTGCATGGTGGAATTGTAAATAATATTGTTTTGCCCTGAATTCAGCGCGTAAACAGTCAGGTCATCGTCGTCGTGGGGATTCAGCGGGTCATCTGTGCTTTTCAGGCGAACACCGGCGATGCCGTAAGGATTGTCGGGCTTCACATCCGTCCGCCCGATCAGCGCCATGAATGCCATCAGATGGAGTTTCCCGGCTTTGTGAATCGGTGCGTGACGGAGCGGGGGATAGACAAGAGTCGTTGGAATGTGAGCCTTATATTCTTTTTGCTGTGCCGTCACAACAGATGCGAAAATTATGAACGTGTGGAAATGTTTCAGAAAACCCGGCATACAGTTCTCTCTATGCTGAATATAAAATCGTAAACGCCTAAACTGCAGAACGGCGAGAAAATAGGAACTTGAAAAATAATTTGCAAGTTGATTTGAAAGCTTTTACATTGATTAAGAACAAAATGAACAGACGGAATAAAACATTCACTTTTACGTTACCCCAGTAAGGCACCTATGACAGCAAAAGAGTTTGAAGAGCAGGCGTTACCCCATTCGGATTCATTGTATCATACCGCTTTGCGTCTTACTCATAATCCCAACGACGCTGAGGACTTAGTGCAGGAAGTATTTTACAAATCTTTTAAGTCGATCAATCAGTTTGAGCCCGGTACAAACATGAAAGCGTGGCTTTTCAAGATTCTCGTAAACACACATATTTCACAGTACCGGAAGAATTCCCGCAATCCGGCTGCTGCCGCCTATGAGGACATCGAGGAGTTTTCCTTGTACAATCAGGTTCACAGCCGTGCAACCTCCCTTTCCGACTCGCCGGCATCGATCCTCGACCGTTTTCTTGCGAAAGACATCCAGAATGCGATTGATGATCTTCCGGATCAGTTCAGGGATGTGGTCATGCTTGTGGATGTGGAGGGTTTCTCCTATCAGGAAGCAGCGGATATCCTTGAAATTCCAGTGGGTACGGTTATGTCAAGACTGTTCAGAGGCCGGAAAATTCTTCAGAAAGAACTCTGGGAATATGCGGTGGAATACGGCTACGTCAACAATTAACGCAATTATCTTGAAAGGTCATATATGCTAGAGGTTCAAGGACAGGATAAGAGGGAACATGCGCATTCCGAAAATACCATTTGTCAGGAAGTGAACCGCCGCGTGTACGCGTTTATCGAGGGTCAGATGGACATTGGTCAGCTTCAGGAATTCAGGGAACATATCGGCCAGTGTCTGTCATGCCAGACGATGGTTCAGTTTGAGAAAAAACTGATTCAGGTGATCAGGATCAAGGGAGGCCAGTCCGTTACTGATATTCCCACCAGCCTGAAGGAAAAAATTAAGAAAGTATTTGATGATCAATCCGGTACATCCGAAAAGCATTAGTGATATTATCTCCATCCCTGCGCGATGGGAATACGCCGGCCGAATCCGAACGCTTTTGTCGTGACACGAAGGCCCGGTGCGGACTGGCGGCGTTTGTATTCGTTCCGGTCAATCAGCCTCAGAATTCTTTCAACCGTCTCTTTCTCGTAACCTGATTTTACGATATCGTCTAATTCCTTTGATTCTTCAATGTAAGCTTTGATGATTCCGTCCAGAATTTCGTATGGGGGCAGACTGTCCTGGTCCGTCTGGCCCGGCCTGAGTTCGGCTGATGGCGGCTTGGTCAGCGTGCTGTGAGGAATGATTTCCTTTTTATGGTTCAGCCATTCGGAGATGCGGTACACCATGGTTTTGGGAACGTCGCTGATCACCGATAGGCCTCCGCACATGTCACCGTATATGGTGCAGTATCCGACGGCGAGCTCGGATTTATTGCCTGTACTGAGTACCATCGCGCCCGTTTTGTTGGAGAGGGCCATGAGGTAATTCCCACGTATCCGTGCCTGGATGTTTTCTTCAGTGATGTCCTCCTCGGCATTTCCGAAAAAGGGTTTCAGGGTATCCAGGTATCCCTGGTACAGGGGTTCGATAGGGATGACATGAAACCGGATACCAAGATTTTCCGCGAGTTTCCTGGCGTCTTCAAGGCTGTGAGCTGAGGAAAACCTCGACGGCATGGCTACGCCCGTGACGTGATCCGGTCCGAGAGCTTCCGCGGCGATCGCTGCGACCAGGGCTGAATCGATGCCTCCGCTCAGTCCGATCAGGCAGCGGTGGAACCCGCATTTGCCAAGATAATCTTTCAGTCCCAGCACCAGCGCACGGAATACCTGTTCCTCCTCGGCCATATGAAAAGGATCATCGGCTGCTGGGTTTGTTTCCGTGTCGATCAAAACGGAATCCTCCGAAAATGATTTTGCCGCGCCGATCACCTGTCCATCCACGTTGAGTCCGAAACTGGATCCGTCAAAGACCAGGCTGTCATTTCCTCCGACAAGATTTACCATTACCGCTGGAATCTTATATTTCCGGCAGATTGAACGGAACATTTGTAACCTCAGGTCCGGTTTATTGATATGGAACGGGGATGCGGAAATGTTGACGATAATGTCTGCTCCGGACTTCATTAGCGATTCAACTGGGTCTTTTTCGTAAAGTCGTTTTTGCCAGAAATCCTTGTCATTCCATGCATCTTCGCATATGGTAATTCCGATGCTGCGGTTGTTCAGTTGAAAAAGATGTTGTCCCCGGCAGGGTTCAAAGTGTCGGCGTTCGTCAAATACGTCGTAATTGGGAAGTAGAGTCTTGCATTGCTTCCCGATAAGGGCTCCGTCCTTTATAAAAGCCGCTGCATTGAACAGACTATTTCCCTGGTAAGCAGAGTTTCGGTCCACATATCCGCAGATAACGGCTATTCCATGGGTTTCCGCTGTGATCGTATCCAAAGTTTGCAGGTTTTTATCGATAAATGTTTTTTTTTCCACTAAATCTTCCGGCGGGTATCCTATAACCGAAAGCTCGGGAAAGACAACTAAATCCGCTTTACAGCGCCGTCCTTCCCGTATTTGATAAATTATCTTTTCCGTATTATTCTTGAAATCGCCTAAGCGTGTGTTGATTTGGGCTAAAAGGATTTTCATGGTTTCTTGAAAAAAAAATCCGATAGGGTTATCGGATTTTCATGAAAGTTCTCATTTTTGGTTTTCAGTTACGTATGACATCGATAACCTGCCCGCCGATGCGGAACGGAGTATGCGCCAGGCTGACTTCGATCGGTTCATAAGCGCTGTTGGCGGGTTGAAGAACTACCTGATTGCCTCTGCGGTAAATTCTTTTTACAGTGGGCTCTTCATTGACGTAAGCGATCACAATATCTCCGTTGGAAAATCCGGTTCCGAATTTTACAACAAGGAAATTTCCGTCGAATATTCCGTCTTCCGTCATGCTGTCGCCGGTTACGCGGAGTGCAAAATACTGCGAGGACAAGCTGCGGGGCTGATCGTTTTGCCAGGATACTTCTCCCATGGGAACTGTTTCGGAAAAGGAGGGCCTGCCTGCGGCTACATAACCTAATACCGGAAGCATTACATCAGAACTGGCTTTGTCTGAACGGGTAATCATAAAAACCTCAGATTTTTCTTTTGGTTCCAGAATCACAGAAGAAGTTAATGCAAAGTTGGTCAGAATATCAAGAATTATTTTCAATTTCGAATCAGGCATTGTTTTTGTTTTTCATCATCCGAAAGCAGAAAAAAACACTTGTATCGGGTTCATGTTTCATGTATATTTTACGGAACTTGCATAGTAAGGAACCCTGCCTTTGCCATGAAATATTTAAAGAAAAAATTCGGAACACTCATTCTGGCTTCGGAATCGCCCAGGAGGGCAGCCATTCTCAGGCAGGTCGGTTTTGATTTCCTGGTCCATCCGAGCCGGGTCGAAGAAACCTACAACTCTTCGGATCCGGTCGATATTGCGAAAGAACTTGCAGAAAAGAAAGCAAAAGCTGTTTCCGCGATTTTTCAGGACCAGATTGTGCTGGGCGCCGATACGATAGTTGTTCTGGATCAACATATCCTGGGTAAACCTATGGCCCCTGACGATGCGGCTAAGATGCTGATGCTGCTCAGCGGCAGGACCCATCAGGTCTATACTGCGTACTGCCTGATTCATGAGAACAGAAAAATATCCGTTATCGATTTTTCACGCACGGATGTGACTTTCCGGATATTGGACAGGGAAGAAGTGGATGCTTATATCGCCACGGGTTCGCCGATGGACAAAGCGGGTGCTTACGGCATACAGGACGGCAGCGCGGTTTTCATCGATCATATCGATGGAGATTTTTATAATGTCGTTGGGCTGCCGGTGACAAGCATGTATCAGACTTTGTTTGCCTATTTTAATCACCACCCTTAATGTAAAATGAGCCTTAATTATTACGCCGATTTTTCCTCATTTTTAAAATCTTCCCGGGAAAAGACGGGGATTACCCTGGATAGCGTTTCATCCAGCACTCGAATACCTGTCTTATATCTCGAGTGCATCGAACGCGGTGAGTTTGGTTTTGCGTCGAGCGTTCTGATCCAGGGATACCTGAGGCAATACGCGAAGATTCTTGGTCTCGATGAGCAAGCAGTTGCCCGGCAATACAACATGATTCTGAAAAAAATTGAATATGTTTCTTCTGACCATCATCTGCCTCCTCCTTTTATTGAACATCCACATGAACCAGTCGCTCGTCAAATTCGTGATACTCTTCAGCGTTCCGGGAAATGGATCCGAAGACACGCTGTTCTGATGCATTCACAAACGGATGAAAGCACGGGCGAGTTTTCCACAGAACCTATGCCGGGATGGGAAATCACTAGCGATCCGCTGGTGAAAACCGGCAAAACGATTGACGATGAAGTTGCAAGAAAATGGCTGGCTGAACGCCGGTTAACTAATGTGGTTACGGCATTTTGTATTTGCTTATTAGCCGTGTCTTTTGTATTTTTTCTGTCAGAACCAACCGGCTCCGGCAGCCGAACACTTTCCGGTGAGGAATCGAATGATAAACAATCCATACCGGTAACGGCGGCGGATAATAAGAAAATATCCGTTCCCCTGCGAACGCGATGGAATATTACACCGGCATTATTAACCGAAGAAGAAATTTCCGAAAAGGAACGAACGCGATTATGGCTGGAACAGGAAAGCGTCAATATTCGGAAAAACCTTGTCAGTCAGAGTCATCCGGACGGCCAGCAACTCATTCCGGTTTCCGTTCACGAGTCTGCTTCTTTTTTAGAAGAAAATTATTAATGTTAACTTAACCATCAATTTCTTGCCGGATGGAGTAAGCTATGTTTCAATATTTCCTGAATATGAATTTGCGGTCAAAGCTGATATGGACCATGGCCTCGTTTGCCGCGTCTTTTATTGTGCTGGTGACGGTGATATTCACGATAAAAATGTATTCATCTTCCGTTACGATGCAGGAAAATTTTCTCATCCGGGAGGGAGAAATCACAAGTAAAAGCATCGCTCCGGGACTCGATTTCGGGGATAAAGCATCCGTCAACGATGCTTATTCAGCGGTAAAAACGAATCTTGATTTTATTATTTCATATGATGTAGACGGGAAGGTGTTCTTAGCGTACATTCGCGAGGGAAAAGACGAAAAAAGGATTCATGCGTTTCTGGAGCAGGAGATCAAAACATGGAAAACCAATAAGCAGAAAAACTACATCTTCGAGGGAGAAGGCGATCTTTGTTTTATTCTTCCGGTCGTGAATAACGTCGGCAATGAGATAGGCACACTGATTCTGGGCACCTCAACGGATCCGATTTATTCGGAATTAAGAGATCAGATCATATTTAGTCTGGTTCTTTTTGTTTTTGTGGTTGCCGGTGGAATCGGTGCTGCTTTTGCCCTCAGCAAGATGTTCATCAATCCCATTACTACCATCATCGAACGCCTGAAAGATATCTCTGAAGGCGAGGGTGACCTGACCAAACGAATCGAAGTCCATACCAAGGACGAAATTGCCGAACTGGCCGAGGTGTTTAATGCGTTTGTGGCCAAATTGCAGGAAATGATCAGGCGGATCGCAGTGACAACCGAACAAATCAACAATTCGGTGGTTATGATCAATTCCAATGCGTCGCATGTTGCCGACGGCGCGGAGCTTCAGTCGAATAAAGCCACCGTAGTCGCGGTAGCGGCGGAAGAGATGTCGGCGACGATTGTCCAGAATTCGTCCAATACGAATGATGCCGTCGAACTGACCAAGTCCGCACATGAAGCCGTTCGCATAGGACGGTATGTCGTCAATGACACAAAAAAAGGATACGAGAAAATTTCGACTGTGGTCAGCGAGTCGGCCCAGACCATTCTGGAACTGGGCAAAACCACCGCACAGATCGGACGCGTTCTTGAAGTCATCAACGATATTACCGATCAGATCAATCTGCTGTCGCTCAATGCGGCTATCGAGGCGGCCACGGCTGGTGAATATGGAAAGGGTTTCGCTGTTGTCGCGGATGAAATTAAAAAACTCGCCGAGAGGACCAACCAGTCCACAACCGAAATTCAGCAGCTGATTGAAACGATCCAGAAAGCCATGGCCAACGCCATCCGTTCCATGGAACGCGGTACAAAAGAAGTAGAGCGGGGCAGGGAACTCGGCAACAAGACCGTGGAAGCCTTCAGCGATATTCTTCAGGCGAACAATCAGGTCATGGAAATGATCACCAGCATCTCGAGCTCATCGCAGGAGCAGAACCGAACTGCAGAAGAAATCTCGAATAATATCGAAAACATCGCCACGATCGCCAAGTCAACCGCTGAGGAAATCAAGAAAATCAACATCGAGACGGAAGAACTTGCGGGCCGGACCAAGCAGTTAAAATCCCTTGTGGCGCGCTTTAAACTGAAAGATCACAATAATTAACCGGGTTTAAGAATGACCGCATACGAAAAACTGCTTCAGATCAGGAACCGCAAAGGTTCCGGTTATATCGTGCTGATCGATCCTGACAAGCGGACAGAGGCAGAAACACTGCAAACAGTGGAAACCTGCGCAGAGAGCGGTGTAGATGCCATATTTGTCGGCAGCAGTCTGCTCCTTTCGAACCGCTTCAATTCCACGATCCAGACGATCAAGCGTGATTACGATATTCCGGTGATTATTTTTCCGGGCAGCACGATCCAGTTGTCCGAGTACGCGGATGCGGTTCTTTTTTTATCGCTGATCAGCGGGAGGAATCCTGAATATCTTATCGGCGCGCAGGTTCTCGGAGCGCCGATTATACGCAAAATGGGTTTGGAAGCAATACCGACCGGATATATGCTGATTGAATCCGGTAAAACGACTTCTGCGGAATTCATGAGTCATTCTATGCCCATTCCACGTGATAAGAACGATATCGCTGTCGCTCATGCCATGGCCGGGGAATATCTGGGGATGAAGATGATCTATCTCGAAGCGGGTAGCGGAGCCATATACAGCGTACCTGAAGGGATGATCGAAGCCGTAACGGGCTATATCAGTATTCCCGTCATTGTGGGCGGAGGATTACGCACACCAGAAGACGCCAGGAAAAAAGTAGAGGCCGGTGCGGCTTTTATCGTCACAGGAAACATCCTTGAGCAGGATCAGTCGCTGTCACTGATTCGTGAATTTTCCGAAGCTGTGCACTGGAAAGAATCTCCCGTGTCTTCAGGGAACAATTAAGGAAACGGATGAAACAAATATAACGGCATGATATTATGGAAAACCTCTTAACGGAAAAATATCTTTTCTTTATAACCGGAGAACGGTCATACGCAATTCATCTGAAGCACATTAAGGAAATTCTGAGAATGGTTTCCATGCATTCTGTTTCAGAACTGCCGCCGTTTGTAACCGGAGTAATCAATCTCAGGGGAACCATGCTGCCGGTCGTTGATTTTCAGGTACGGGCGGGCCTTGGAAAAACAATGATCACAGCAAAAACCAGGATCATTGTTGTGAAAATGGAAAACTTACTCGTCGGGCTACTGGTTGACCATGTTTCTGAAGTGATCGATGTTCATCCGGATATGATATCAAGAAATATTCAGCCGGACGTAGTCCTGAATAGTAAATATATCAGCGGCATGGTCGTTTTACGTGAACAATGGATCACGCTGATCGACATTAAAAGCATCTTAACAGATCAAGAACAGTCATGGTTTAAAGAGCAGGTCAATGAACAATCCGCAGTTGAATAGCAAATCCAAACCAGCCGCCCAGCTTCAGATGGTAACGCGTGAAGCTGAGTTTTCTGACCAGGATTTTATCCGGTTCAGGGATTTAGTACGTTTGAAAAGCGGAATCTATTTTAATGAAAAAAAACGGAGTGATCTTAAAACCGGAGTGCTGAAGGCGTTTCACTACTCCGGCTTTCCCAATACCAATGCATATTATGATACTCTGGCGGGTGAGCCAAGCAGCTCAACTCTTTTTAAAACTCTGGTGTCTTTTTTAACGGTCGGGGAGACTTATTTTTTCAGGCATTTCGATGTCCTTGAAAAGCAAATCCTTCCAAGGCTGATCCGTTCACATCAGCACGACAAGACACTTCGCATCTGGAGCGCGGGGTGTTCCACGGGAGAAGAACCCTATACCATTGCAATGGTCCTGGATCATATACTGCCCGATTTGGCAGAATGGAAACTTCAGATAGTCGGTACGGATATCAATATCAATTCACTGGAATACGCTCGGGAAGCCGTGTATCGCCCATGGTCGCTCCGAAGTATCAATGATTTTTACAAGGAGAAATATTTCCGGAAAAAAGAGGGACTGTATTATATCGATTCCGCAATCAGGAAAATGGTCCGATTTGAGTATCTGAATCTTGTGGACGACTGTTACCCTTCGCTGCAGAATGAGACGGTTGATCTGGACATTATTTTCTGCCGGAACGTAACAATCTATTTTGAGGCGGAGACCACCATCAAGGTTATCAACCGTTTTTACAGGTGTCTCAAGGATAAAAGTTATCTCGCAGTCGGCCATGCAGAACCCAGCAGCCTGATCTATGACCAGTACATCGCTGAGATTTTTCCGGACGCTGTCATTTACAGAAAAGATGCATCCGCAAAAAAAGAAATGCAGTACAAAACCGGAATACGGACAAGAGAGGAAATGTTCAGTGGTCGACGTTTTCAGCCATCCGGTGATGTGACCTCGAATCTCGCAAAACTTCAGACCCAGATCGACAAGCTTTCGAACACGCATGATACAGAAGAAATCGCCCGGGAGGAATCAAAAAAGAAGAAAATCTCTGAAGTCCCGAAAAAAGCAACCGAAAATGTCCCCAAGGAAAAATCCGAAACCCCTGCACCGAAAGCCGATGCGGACGAGACCGCAGAAATAAAGGGAAGAGACTTCCAAAGTCAGGAATTCATGCTTTTCGGAGAGGGTATTGATCAATTCCAGAAAAAACAATTTGAAGAAGCCGAAAAGATATTTAAAAAACTGATTGCCCAGTTTCCTTCGAACGGCCGCGGCCATTATATGATTGCACATATCAATGCGAATCTTGACCGCATCGAAGACGCAAAGAAATATTGTTACCTTGCGATTGAAAAAGACTCACTCCTGATTGAAGCGTATTATCTGCTGGGACTGATTTTCAAGGAGGAAAACGCATTTGACGATTCGATTAAAATGCTGAAAAAGGCCATCTACATCAACATGAACTTTGTGGCCGGATACTATGAACTCGCTGTGAATTACTTTAAACTGGGAGATACCGTTCAGGGCCGTAAGTATCTGAAACAAACCGATAAAATCCTGAGAGGATTTGATCCGGAAACCCGTGTAGGTATTCTGGATGACCTTAACGCCCGTGAACTGGGCATGATGGTCAAAATGTGGGATACGTAATTAAACCGAACCATTAGAGGGTAAACAGGCAGGAAATTACCAATGAGTCAATCAGACCAGAATGACAAAAAAAAGAATCATTCCTGTTTTTCGGCAATAACATCCAAAAGAATCGCCGAGATCAATGAAAGGATTGCCGGGGCTTTTATTCCGGACAATGTTAGTTGCTGGGACTTAGTGCAGTGTGGTGTCGAACAACAATGCGAGGTGTTTCAGCAAAAAGCCGGGCGTCACTGCTATCTCTATGACCGGACTTTCTGTTTTGGCGAAGACATGGGTGAATTCCACGAGAAGATCAAGATTTGCGTAACCGGATGCCCTTTTTACAGGATGCTTCATAAGGAAATCGGAGAGACATGGATACAAGCCCATCAGCAACTGGCAGGAATTATAGCCGGAGAACAGATCCGGGTCGGTGAAGCGGAGATCCTTGAAAGAAGGGCAAATATCCTGGGTCAGCATCAGGCGGAGAAAGAAACGGGAGAAAAAATTGAACTGGTGATCTTTCAGCTTGGTTCGGATTATTTTGCGCTGGATGCACTGCATATTGATGAAATCCGGACCCTCACGGAAATTACGCCCGTTCCCTGCACACCCGATTATATTCTCGGGATTTGCACCATACGAGGAAATATCTATTCCGTGCTTGACATCCGGAATTTTTTCAACACCGAGGATCAGTCCGTGACGGATGCCAGCATGCTGATCATTGTTGCCTCGAGGGATTTTCATGCCTGTGTGCTTGTGGATTCCGTTCTGGAACGCCAGTCAGTAAGAAAATCTGATATTAAACATTCGGCTACAGGAATGAAGAATATCGAATCCGGCTATGTCAGCGGATTTATCCTGTACAACCAGAAAATCGCAACCGTGATCAACTGGGAAGGGTTTATTTCCCATTCAAAATTAGTGATCAATGAAGAAGTATAATACGCTGTGAGGTTGCCATGGAATTAATTCCCGTTCTCTATTTTTTATCCCTGTTGCTGGCCTTTCCGGCAGCTGTTTTCCTGATGTATTTTTTTCTTGAAAAGAAAAAATACGTTCTGCAGTTGTCGCTGCGTTCAGCGCCGTTTCTTTTTGTGACTCTGTTTTGCTGTTTTTTGACAGGCTATTACGCAGATTCGGTTTTGGCTTGGACCCTGATTTACAGCCTGGGTTTTATCAGCTGTCTCATTTTCTGCATCTTGTTTTTCAGGAAAACGATCATTCCTGTACTGCAGATGGAAAAGGTCATCAACCGCGTTTCGCAGAAAGATTATACCGTTCGTCTGAAAATGGGGCTGATGGCTGAAATGATCGATTATGAAAACAAGTTCAATGATATGCTTTCCAGCCTTGAATATTTCCGCATTACACTTCAGGAGGTTATCACGAGACTTTCCCCGATTGTGCAGGAACTGACGGCTACAATCAATGAGCAAGCTGCGGGGATGAGTGAACAGTCCTCGGCGCTGAACCAAACCACCACCACGACGCAGGAGTTGGCGACCACTTCTCATCAAACCACGGAAAAAGCACAGTTTGTGGTGGAAAGCGCCGAACGGAGCATGGAAGTGACCAGCAGAGGAAAACAGGCCGTGGACGGAACCGTGGAAGAAATGAATGAGATCCGTAAGCGGGTCGAGCGCATTGCCGAGCAGACCCTTGATCTGAGCGAGAAAACCCAGCAAATCGGGATCATTACTACCACCGTCAATGACATAGCCGAACAGACGAACATGCTGGCGCTTAACGCCGCCATTGAAGCCAGCAAAGCCGGAGAATCAGGCAAGGGATTCAGCGTCGTCGCAATGGAAGTGCGGAAACTTGCGGAAAAAAGCAAGGAAGCCGCCCTGAGAATCCGTGACCTAATCACTCAAATCCAGAACGCGACCAATTCCACAGTCATGGCGACCGAGGAAGGATCAAAACGGGTGGACATCGGCGTAGACAAAATCCGCGAAGCCGGGCGGTTGATGGACGAAAGCATCCAGAGTCTGGAAGAAAATGTCGGGTATGCACAGCAGATACTTGTCGGAAGCAAGCAGCAGACCATCGGTATAGAGCAGATCACTCTCGCTATGGCCAATATCAACGATGTCGTGAAGCAGGTTGCCACCGGAACCAATCAGACCCAGAGCGCAATTGACTCTGTCCTTGACCTGACAAAAGAACTGGATGAAGTCATCAGTAAAAACCATCAGTTTAAAACGGATTAATACGGGTTTCATCTCATTATGCAGAGACCAATCTAAAGGCATACATTATGGAGCTGAATAAAGAAGAGCTCAAGGAAATGATGTCGATCTTCAGGATCGAAAGCGAGGAACACCTGAAGAACCTGAACAAGGGGCTTCTCAGCCTTGAAGAAAAGCCGGACTCAAAGGACATGCTGGACGAATTGTTCAGAACGGCGCACAGTATCAAAGGCGCGGCAAGGATGATGGGTTTCTCCAAAATCGAGGCCATTGCTCATAAAATTGAGGATATTTTCGGATTGATCCGCAGTGGCCGTATTCAGCTGACACCGGCTGATTTCGACGGCATTTATGAGGGGGTGGATTTGATCTCCCGCATTATCGAGCAGATATCACAGGAGGGCTCTGATCAGGAAATAAACATTGAATCGGTATGCGCAAGGCTGGCGGATATCACGGCAATTGCTTCCTCTGAAAAGACAACCGTTCAGAAACCTGTTGAAGAGAAGAAAACTACGGCTGCAACTACAGTGGCCGATGATGTTAAACCGGATGAAGTAATGCCTGTCGTCCCGGAAGAAACCATAATTCATATTGCCCAAAAACAGACCGAAGCAACAGCGGAGACCGAAGAAACCGATGCTTCTGAATCTGAAACCCGGGATGAGAAAACCTCACAAGCAACGGATGATAACGCTTTTATCAGGGTACCCACACGCAGAATGGATGATTTAATGAATCAGGTCAGTGAGTTGGTGACTTCAAGGATCAAAACCCAGCAAAGACTGATTGACATAAAAAAATCCATCGATTTCATTAGTGAGTGGCAGCAGATTCACGACAGAATCAAATCAACCCATGAAATCTTGAAGAATAAACTTACAAATATGGAATCCCAGCGTCAGGCCCATGACGATACGGCGCTCATGCTGCTCAGGAGCAACTGGATTCAGCCTTATGAGATTAAAAATGTACTCGGTACATTTGAACAATCCGTTGATAAACTAGGCCGGATCAGTGACAGCCTGAATGATATTTTCGACAAGCAGAATGAGGATAATATCAGGATAGGTACCATTGTTAACGATATACAGGATAACCTGAGAATTATCCGCCTGATCCCGATGTCCACACTGTTTGACCTGTATCCACGAATGGTCAGGGATATATGCAAAACACAGAATAAAAAAGCAAGACTCGTGATCATCGGGGGGGATACACGCGTGGATAAAAAGGTTCTGGAAGAGCTCAAGGATCCTCTGATTCATCTTATCCGGAATTCGGTTGATCACGGTATTGAATTGCCCGATGACCGTGAGAACGGGGGAAAGTCCGCGGAAGGAACGATCACTCTGAAGGCAGGGTATGTGGGAAATATGGTTCAGGTCGAGATCAATGATGACGGAAGAGGGATTGATACTGACCGGATTGCTCAAATTGCCGTGAAAAAAGGATATATTAAGCGTGAACAGCTTACGGACGTTTCGAAGCATGAA
The DNA here is from genome assembly GCA_964410965.1 of uncultured Bacteroidota bacterium. Classification (GTDB taxonomy): domain Bacteria; phylum CLD3; class CLD3; order SB21; family JBBIRG01; genus JBBIRG01. The sequence goes on from CAYPIY010000006.1 coordinate 295,922, forward strand.
CTGATCGGCCTGATTTTTCATTCGGGATTCAGTACGGCTAAAATCATAACGGATATTTCAGGACGAGGGGTCGGACTGGATATTGTCAAAGCGAATGTTGAAAAGATCAAGGGGACGATCGAAACTTTTTCCGAAAAGGGTAAAGGAACCCGTTTTATCGTGAAATTACCGCTGACCCTTGCGACCACACATGTGCTGATTATAGAAGTTGCCGGAGAAACATACTCGATTCCCATAGATTACATCGAACGCACACTCCGCCTGACAGAGGAAGAACTGTATTCGAGCGGAAATAATCCTTTCATTCTTGTGCAGGACAAGCCCGTACCGTTGTTTAAACTTGAGGATTACCTGGGAAATATCAAGCAACGGCTGAAGCAAAAAGGGCTACATAAAATCATTCATAGCGACAAAAGCTCCCGCGTTCATCTTACGAAAATCGAAAGCAATAAGGTCCCGGCCGTAGTTTTTAATACCGGAAGCCGGAGAGTCGCTTTCCTGATCGATAAACTCCTGGATGAACAGGAAGTCGTTGTAAAAAATCTGGGACAGCAGCTACGACGGGTTCGTAATGTTGCCGGCTGCACTATTCTCGGAGACGGGCGCATTTCAATAATTTTAAATCCGATGGACCTTGTCAAGACGGTGCAGGGCGCGGCTTCCAAATTCGTATTCAGGGAACGCCGCCAGCGGGATCTCGTGAAAAAACGCGTTCTTGTGGTTGACGATTCTATCACCACCCGTACACTGGAAAAAAACATCCTGGAGTCGGCGGGATATCACGTGACAACCGCTACTAACGGGGCGGAAGGGTTTAACAAGCTGGTGGACGGCGCTTTTGACATTATCGTCAGTGATGTTGAGATGCCGGTCATGAACGGGTTTGAATTTGCAGAAAAAGTCAGAAGGGAGTTTAAAACGCCCGATATCCCGTTTATTTTATGCACATCGCTGGAAGCTGAAAAAGACAAGCGGCGGGGCATTGAAGTCGGCGCGAACGCTTATATCGTCAAGGGCTCGTTCGACCAGTCTAATTTGCTCGAAACCATAGAACGCTTACTTTAAGAGAAGTATATGGTGCGGATACTGATAGCGGAAGATTCACTCACGGTTGCGATGATCTTACAGAAGATTTTCGCCACTGACGAAACCTGCCAGGTCATCGGTACGGCGCGCAACGGCAAAGAAGCTGTTGAGAAAGTGAAGCTATTGCGGCCGGACATAGTAACCATGGATATCCGCATGCCCATCATGGACGGTTTTGAGGCGACCAAGCAGATCATGATGCAGTGTCCGACGCCAATTCTTGTAATCAGTGCATCCGTAGGAAAGGACGACCTGAGTGTAGCGTTCAACGCCATACGGGCCGGTGCGCTGGATATCGTCGAAAAGCCGAAGGGCAACCTGGCCATGGATTACGAGTATATTGGCAAGGACCTGATCAAAAAAGTTAAAACCCTGGCAGGCGTCAAGGTGTTTCATCATATGTCAGCCGGGGTGATGCGGTCAAAGGATTTTTCCAGGAATAACAAACCCTTTTCCTCGGATACGCAGGAAGTCAAGGTTTCTCCGGGTCAGCAGGCTTCTGCCCTGTTAAATTGTGAACCGCAGCAGAATTTCAAGGAATCCAAAAAACGTGAGGAATATTCGGTACGGAAGCAGCTGCTGAACGCCAGTATTATTCCCCGAAAACCCGTTGAACTGGTGGCGGTCGCTTCATCTACCGGCGGTCCTTCGGCTCTTCTTAAAACGCTGAAACCCCTGCCGGCAAATTTCCCCGTTCCGATCGTCATTGTCCAGCATATATGCGAAGGTTTCGGGCAGGGTTTCGTGGACTGGCTGAATAAAGAATGCGCCATTACCATCCGTACAGCCGAGAGAGGGGAAACTATGATGCCCGGAAATGTATATGTTGCGCCCGACGCTTATCACACGCTGATTGACCCGGGTGGCGTGATCCGGCTCAGTAAATCGATGCCCGTAGGCGGATTAAGGCCCTGTGCGACTCTGATGATGGAATCTGCCGCTAAAATATTCAAATCGGCCTTAATGGGAGTCATTCTTACGGGTATGGGACGCGACGGAGCCGACGGTATGAAAGCGATCAAGGATCAGGGAGGCGTAACCCTCGCTCAAAGCCCGGAAACCTGCGTCGTTTTCGGAATGCCCAAAGAGGCCATTGAAATAGGGGCCATCGACAAAGTTGTGTCCATCGATAAAATGGGATATGAAATCATGAGCGCATTGAAAATGGATGTGAATGTTTCCGTATAATCAAACGAGAGCAAGCCTGTGGCAAAAGAAAAAGTTCTAGTCGTCGATGACAGCGCAACCCAGCTGATCATGTACAAAATGGCCCTGACCAAGGCCGGATACCGGGTTATCAGCGCAAAAAACGGTGTAGAGGGTATGAACCTCGTGGAAACGGAGAATCCGGAGTTGATCGTCAGTGATATCATCATGCCGGAGCTAAACGGGTATCAATTCTGTCGTCTCGTAAAAGATGATCCGTCCCGCGCGCATATTCCGATCATTCTTCTTACAAGTCTGGGACAGCAGCAGGACCGGTTCTGGGGGATCGAAGCCGGTGCCAACAGTTTTGTGACCAAATCAACCGACACATCGGTTCTGCTCAGCGAAGTCGAAAAACTGCTACGCGAGCAGACCCGCCCCCAGACCGTAACTTATTCCGCCCGCGAAGAAGAACGGTATGATTTGGCGGCCACAGAAGACGGTGTGGAAAACGTCAAATCGAAAATCAACCGCATCCTTGAACGTCTGCTGTATGAATCGACGGTATCAAACCGGATGCGCGATCTATCGCGTTATGCTTACAACCGGACGGAAATGTTCAGAAAGTTCTATGAGCTCTTTGAGCAGATCATCGAATACAGTGCTTCCTCTGTGACGCTGTTCGCCTATAACGAAATCCATTTCATCGCCGACATCCAGAAGCCGGTCACACAGGCTTTCGTGGACGGAATGTATAATCTGATACTGGAACAGGAATTCAATCCCGAACGCGTGCGGCTCGGTATGGTACGTAACGTCCGAAGGGAGATGCTGAACGGGGAATTGATCAAAGAGGAAGGCCAGCCGGTTTTCAATTCATCCATGATCGTACCTCTTTACGATGACATGGAAGTGATCGGATCCGTTTCAGTGTTTACTCCCGATACTTTCGCCTATAACAAGGATATCTACAAGCTCATGCAGCTGATCGCACGAGAAATGGTTCTGACCATCCGGTATATTTCCAAACTTGAGGAAATTGAACGGATTAAAAATAATTTTACGTCTACCATCGTTAACGACCTGCGTGCCCCGATCATTGCCAATCAGAGTTTTGTGGAAGCCCTGTACAATGAATATGTAGACCCCATCACCGAGGACCAAAAGGAGATCCTGGGTAACCTGATGATGAATAACCGGCGCCTTTTAAGTTTTATCAACGATATCCTCGATGTTTCCAAGATCGATTCGGGAACGCTGGAAATATTTCCGGAGGAAAATATCGTTAAGAACGCAATCGATGAGGCCGTTAAAAACATACAGATACTGGCCCAGCAAAAGGACCTGGTACTCATTTCCGAGATGGAGGATGAGGAATTATCGGCATATTTTGATCATGAGAAAATCGTCCAGGTGTTGAACAACCTTATCACAAACAGCATTAAGTTTACGCCGAACGGAGGAGAAATATACATTCAGGCCGTGCCAGACCCGCAAAAAGAAGCGGACATTCGTTTTACGGTCCGGGATACCGGTGTCGGAATTCCGGAAGAAGAAATCCCGCTCATTTTTGATAAATACAAAAGACAGGGCGGCGTTTTTTCAAGTGATGACTCCGCATCCGGGGGAGGGATAGGACTCGGACTTGCGATTTGCAAAGCGATTGTTGAAGCGCATAAAGGAAAAATATGGGTTGAAAGCACGATCGGTGAGGGAACGACAGTGCATTTTACAATCAAACTAACAAAATGACGGATTCTATATATATATTTTTATTTTAATAATTAGTTAAATGGATATTTTCCTCGATTCATCGACTGAAACAGTAACATTTAGTGAAACGGAAAAGGGTCAATTCGCCTCCGTACTGAAAACGATTGTTACTGAAGGTGCGGAGCATGGAATTAGTTTGGTCGCACTGAAGAATGCCAGGATCACACGCCCGCTGCTTTTCAAGCTTGCCAAAGATGGTAGCAGTGACGCGATGGCGGTACTGACCGAACTCAACCTGCGAGCGATTCTGGAGGAGGCGAAAAATCCAGATACCAATGAGGAAATCGCTACGGAAATGCTGGCTAAAGTTGTTGTCTGTAATGTCCCTTCGGTCCGCCGTCGCGCGATTCATATCCTTCTGAAAGTCAATTCTGAGAAACTGATGGAAGTTTTGGGCGATATTTCCTTACTGCCCACGCTCCGGGCTGAAATCTATACCCGGATTCTTGAAGACGATGAGTTATCCCTGAAAATCATGCTCCGCATGCTGAGGCACCTTGCCACACCGCCGGAAATCAAGGATAAAGTCATGCAGAGAATCATGAGAATACGGAAAATGATTGAGGAGCATTCTTCCCAGATCATCGAATGGAATCACCGGATCGATGACCTTGAAAAGAGAAAGCGAGTTAAGTTTCACACTATCGAGCAGTATTATGAAGAAGTCAGGACATCAATCGATGAGTTCAAGACCATTCCAAATATTGTAATGGACTTGAAATTTGACGTAGAAATTGCCTTTGAAAACCTGAAATCAACGATTAAAACCTCAACTTAGTATGAAACAGAAAACATCGGGGGGGGCACAAGAGTCTGTTTTTGACGGGACGAAGCACGTTTTCTCGGCTCTGCCATATCTCATTATTATCGTCGTTTTTTTTGCTGTTGTTTTAGTGGGCCTATCCCTGACACCATCATCCTGCGGGATTGGTACCCACGAGGAACTTGGCCTTCCGCCATGCGGTTTTCTGATAATCACAGGTTATCCCTGTCCTTCCTGCGGATTAACAACAGCGTTTACGCTGATCCTGCACGGGCGTGTCACAGATGCTTTTCTGGTCCAGCCTTTCGGAGTGATGTTGTTTCTTGTGTTTTTCATCGCAGCGGGCCTGAGCGTCGCCGCACTTCTCCTGCGTTTGCCGTTCAGCGCAGTTTTAGATTCCCGGCATCTCGATCGGATCCAGATGATATTGCTGGTTAGCATGATACTGGCGTGGATTTATAAAATTTATATCATGCGATAATTGAATTGATAATTGATAGTGATTTTTTCTTGTTTTTCATTCGTAATTAAATTACATTTTCCTAATTGTAAACATATCTGAATCTCATGTGAGATTCTTTCAGTTCTGATGTCAATTAGCTTTATTATATAGGTTGATTATTTTCATAATAATCCGGAGAGTAAATTATGAAGCATAATATATTATTTTTGCTATGGCTAAGTGTTGTTTTATCGATATCTCACCTTCAGGCCCAGGAATGGATGAAAAACATTCCGGCAGGGAAAGAAAATAATTTTTTTGAGATTCGAAAAGCGTTTGATAAATACTGGGCTCCATTCAACGTTGTAAACGGGTATTATATTGAAAACGGAATAAAGACGAAAGCCCATGGATGGAAGATATTTAACCGCTGGGCCTATTACTGGGAATCCAGGATTAATCAAAGTACCGGTGAGTTTCCGAAAACCTCGACGGCGGATGAATACCGGAAATATAAAGAACTGAATCCTTTTTCAGAGCACATGAGCAGCAACTGGACAAGCTTGGGTCCGGTATCATCAGACGGCGGATATGCGGGAATAGGCCGGCTGAATTGCGTCAGTTTTCATCCAATAAATTCAAATACATTCTGGGTTGGAGCTGCTTCCGGGGGACTATGGAAAACAACAAATGGAGGAACTTCCTGGATAACGTTAACAGATAATAATGTTGTTCTGGGCGTCAGCGATATCGGCGTGCCATCGGATTATTCAACATCAAACACGTTGTATGTTGCAACCGGCGATAAGGACGGCGGAAGCGTGTGGAGTCTGGGCGGGGGACAATATCACGATAATGAAAGCATGGGAGTATTAAAGTCAACTGATGGTGGTTCTTCATGGTTTGAAACCGGTTTGGCATTTACGGTTGACCAGAAACGTACAGTATCTCGTATCATCATTCACCCGACAAATACAAATGTCTTATGGGCCGCAACTTCGGTGGGTATTTATAAGTCAGTAAACAGCGGTACAAGCTGGACACTGCTGAATTCTGGAAATTTTATTGATATGGAAATCAAACCCGGAGACCCTAATACTTTATACGCCTCTACTATGGATTACTACTCAACGCCGGTTATATATCGAACAACGAACGGCGGCACGAACTGGACAAACATTAAGACATTTGCAGCTTCTGACTGGCGTGTTGACATGGCGGTTACCCCGGCTGACCCTAATTGTTTGTTTGTAATTGTTTGCAATACATCAAGCGGTTTGTCGGCTATCTGTAAATCTGCCAACAGTGGAACATCCTTTACAACGCGTTATACTGGCGCCGCAAACAAAGCATTGTTGGGTTCTTATAGTGATGGATATGGAAATAATACAGGGCAGGGGAGTTATGACCTGGCTATCGCTGTCTCACCGACAGATACAAGCATAATCTTCATTGGAGGCGTAAACACCCATAAATCAACAAACGGGGGGAGTTCGTGGTACTGCATTAATTGCTGGACATCCTACTATGTTTATAATAAAAACGGTGCACCGGAAGTACATGCCGATCAGCACATGCTGGCATATCAGCCCGGAACAAATATTCTGTTTGAAGCAAACGATGGAGGAATATACAAAACCACTAACGGTGGTAGCGGCTGGATCGATTTGACAAACGGTATAGTCAGCAGTCAGATTTACAGGATTTCCACGGGGCAAACCGGCAGTGATGAAATATTATGCGGTTTGCAGGATAACGGTTCAAAACTTAAATCGGGGAGTACCTGGAGCGATGTAACTGGCGGGGATGGAATGGATTGTATAGTGGATTATACCGATATAAATGTCCAGTATGCGTCATACGTTTACGGCGAACTATATCGAACGACAAATCATTGGACTGGTTCTTATACAATGACTCCCTCTTCCGCGGGAACGGGACATTGGTTAACGCCGATGACAATCGATCCCTCGAACAACCAAATTATTTACGCTGGATATGCTGATGTTTGGAAATCTACCAACAGAGGAACTGACTGGACAAAAATATCTGCAATCAATACATCCAGTAAACTCAGAGCTCTTGCCGTTGCCCCTTCTAACAACCAGTTTATTTATGTTTCAGACCCCAACCAGATTTGGCGCACCACAAACGGGGGGGCCGGCTGGTCTGACATCACAGGATTATTACCCGTGAGCACTAACTCAATCACGTGCATTGCCGTCAAACATAACAATCCGAATACCGTTTGGGTATCTTTAGGCGGATATAATAATCAGCGGGTTTATGAAACGACCAACGGGGGAAGTTCATGGACAAACATTTCAAACGGTTTACCGAACCTTCCCGTCATGTGCATCATACAGAATAAGCAAAATTCGGCATCGACGGAACTTTATGCCGGGACTGACCGGGGCGTGTATATGCGGACAGGAACCGGCATTTGGCAGTCATACAATAACAATCTGCCAAAAGTAGTTATAACAGACCTCGACATTTATTATGATAATACTATCCCTGCAAATTCAAAACTAAGAGCGGGAACCTATGGAAGGGGATTATGGCAAAGCCCTCTTCCGGCGGGTTCTTCAAATTCCCTAACCGTCACTTCACCCAACGGAGGGGAGAGTTGGGCAGCCGCAAGTGCTCATACCATCACATGGACAAATACGGGTACGATTTTGAACGTCAAAATCGAATATTCGACGAATAGCGGTTCATCATGGATCAACATCATTTCAAACACTGTGAACGATGGTTCTTATTTATGGACGGTTCCGAATATCGCTACGACAACCGGCCGAATCAGAGTTTCTGACGCTTCAAATGCTTCTACAAATGACGTAAGCGACGGCAATTTTACCATCTCCGCTTCCGTATCCAATTTAGATTATACATGGTCGCAGTCGACCGGAGTATACAGCTCGATTACAGGCACGATTATCACGGAATTGGACGGAGCCGATGACGCGTACACCGAAATAAGTATTCCTTTTGGATTTACATATGCTGAAAATATTTATAATTCAGTTTATATTTCTACAAACGGATACATCGGTTTTGGTGCAGGAACCTCAGAGTATAATAATGAAAATCTTTTTACTGCCGATATACCTTTAAATGTCATCTCGCCTTGGTGGGATGATCTGAAAGACGACGGAACCGGAACAATCAGTTACACATCAACAGGAACCTTGCCGAACCGTGTTTTTATCGTACAGTTTGCCGGCTATATTGACTATTACACCGGAGCCAGTATCCGGATGAATTTTCAGATAAAATTATATGAATCTTCAAATACCATCGAATTATGTTACGGATCCAAGTCGGGCAGTCCGGGCGCTTCCGGAAGTTCCGCTTCAATTGGAATCAAGGGAAACACAGGAGGTTCCGGTGATTTTATCGACGGAAAAACAGGCTCCATGACAACAGGTAATAGCACCCTGACTTCTGCAGCAAATTTTCCTGCAAACGGTACGATTTACAGATTTATTCCGGCTTCATCCGGCACTGTTACCGTTACATCCCCGAACGGCGGTGAATATTGGCTGGCGGGAACGGCTCAAAGCATCGCATGGACAAGTACGGGGCTGATCTCAAACGTGAAAATCGAATATTCAACCAACAGTGGTTTCTCCTGGACCAGTATCATTTCCAGTACGGCGAATGACGGCCAGTATACCTGGACCCTTCCAAATATATCAACCATCGCCGCTCGTGTCCGGATATCTGACGTATCCAACACAACTCTGAACGATGCCAGCAACGCGGATTTCACCATTTGGAAACCTCTCGCGCCAACACACCTTATTGCCGGATCAGATTTCAAAAAATGCATCCCGCTTAACTGGCGCGATCCGAATGGAACATCTTTGTCCGACAATGAGCAAATAATGGGGCTGGAAATATTCCGTTCTGATAAAAACACACTGCAATCTTCCTCATTATCTGCAGAAGAATACAGAGTATACCGGAAAACGGGCTCGGGTGGGACGTACTCGCTGTCCGGCACGACCAACAGAAAAGATTTTGTGGATACGAACCTGAGCGCTGGAGTCAATTATTTCTACAGGGTCACGGCAATGATAGACGGAGTGGAAAGCGATTATTCAGGGGAGGTATCTGCGATTTGCAGTGAATTGGGTTTGTTGATTAACGTGCCCTGTTCATCCGGTCAACCCTTGATCGACGGAGTCATCAACGGCCCGGAGTGGATTGACGCGGCCGAAATTAATATTACCAACACATCCGGGTATCTGAATGATCCGCCCGGACAAAATGCATCCGCTTTTATGGTACGTAACGGAAATTTATTATATATCGCTATAAAGGATATGGCGGATCTTTCAAGACAGAATTATGACCAGATCGGAATCTATTTTGATAAGGACAATGATGACGTATGGGATGCCGGAGAAGGGAATCTTTGGATCATGAGCTATAATGGGGCAACAAAAATACAGTACCGGGAAATCACCGGAACTTATCCGGACAACCTGTTTTTTGCAGCCGCGGTTGATAATCCAACCGGAGTTACTGCAGCTGTGCAGTTGAACAACGGGCATATGGAATATGAGGTATGTATCAATCTTCAGACCAGCCCGCTCAAGCCTTTTTCCGGTTCGGCCGGCATGTATTTATATTCATTCGATGCTTCTTCAGCACGTTACAACGCTTACTGGCCTGACGGACACGTCTGGCCGGCTCCTCAAACCTACGCGGATATCATTTTTGATAATCAGATCCCGGAACTGACTATAGGCGCGCTGGTTTCTGAAGCGGTGAATGTTTTCCGATTGGGCATAGGAGGGAATGAATCGTTGGATTCTCTGTCGATTAACATAAATTCACAGCAACTGACCATGCAGAAAAGAGGCTCCCTGCATTTTGGCAATTTTCTGATTCAGACAAACGGGACTTTAAATCTTCACGTGGAAGCATGGGATCTCTGTATGAACAAAACCACTATAGATACATCTTATACCGCGCTGCTGCTGTCAAAAAATACCTTGTTCGGAAAGTACCGATTCAAGCCGGGTTCCGCGGACGGCTATATTATTCTACGAAATAATCAGGATGACCTTGAGGCCGGACATCTTGTTCCGGTAGATTTAGAGCTGGATATTCTGGCCCTGAAAAATAAAGATAGCCGCCTGCAGGTAGAAATGAATTACGGCCGTGAAGTTATCGACAGGCTGAAAGAAAAGCATGCAGATGTTCATGAGGGACAAATCGGCTTCTATTTCCGTTCCGGCAGTCAATGGTTTTTTATGGGCGGTTATGGATCAAATGGAAAAGTGTCGGCAATTCTTGATCTCCGTCAGATTTGTAAATCCGGTAACGATATGCTGGTATTTCCGGTAATCGCGGTCTTCTATAATCCGGAACAAGTCGTTTTCCCATCGGAAACCGCACTTGAACAAAATTACCCGAATCCCTTCAATCCGAATACGATGATCCGGTATCAATTATCGGAAGACGGGGATGTTGAGCTTTCGATATATAACATTCTTGGGCAATGCGTGAGAACCCTGGTCCAAACCGGTCAGCAGGCCGGTTTTTACCAGGTATCCTGGGACGGTACGAATCAGTTCAATATTCCGGTCAGTTCCGGCGTGTATCTTTACAGACTCAAATCGGGGCCGATGATATTAGTTAAAAAAATGATCTACTTAAAATAGTATCAAATGATATAAACCGGAGAAAAGAGGATGAAACACATCACACACAAATTGCTAATAATCATTTTAGCATGCATTTTTTTTCAGGGCTGTGACAAGGATGAAAAAGCAAATCTGAATACGGCCTGGAAATATTTTTCCGTCTCAAAATACACTAAAGCCCTGACAATATTCAAGAAATTTACGGTTAAAAAGGACAGTCTCGAAGCCTATGCTGGAGCCGGATGGTGTGAACTGCGCCTGAAAAACCTCTCTGGCGCCGGATTATATTTTTCGCGGTCTGGAAATAATCCGGATGGCATTGCCGGCTGGACATTTTTGCTCTGGGCGCAGGAAGATTTAAACGGAGCCATCAGTAAAGCAAACCTTGTCCTGACAGCGGAGCCTGAATATGTCTTTAGCCATGACCCAAGAATAACGTACCGTGATCTGATATGGATTCAGGCAGCCTCCTACCTGCAAATGGGTGAGTACGGGCAATGTTATAGTAAAATCCTTCTTCTCGATACAGGGTTTACGGCTAATCTTTCGGATCCGCTCATCGCGAATATATTGCTGGCGAAACTTCAGAGTTTAGGAAATATCGGATGAAAGGAAGAACCAATGGGATTTATTTACCATCCATATCTTTTTGGGGTTTCGCGGGCAAGGGTTCGGTTCCGGTATCCAGCACGAATTTCCATTGTCCGTCTTGCTGTTTTTGCCAGACAGTCATGAAATATCCGAAGAATTTCTTTTCTCCTTTTGCTGAATCCTGAATTACACGCTCATAGGGGCCGTAGGTATATCCCAGGTCGCAGGACTTGGATACATCCGCAAACATAGGATACCAGGACAATCTGGTTTTGCTGGGTTTGGAAAATAATTTTGACATGATGCTGTCGCGGCCCTTAACAGGATGAATCCTGAACATGACAGCGCTGTCTGCCATAAAGGTTCGAAAGGCTTCCGAAGTGCCATGTTCTGCGGCATACTGACTGAATCTCGTTTCGGTTTGAATAAGTTCTGAAATGGCCGTTGTGCGTTCATTGTCTGTTTTGCAGGAAATGATTTGAAACAAAATGAAGCACTTTAAAAATACCCATATCCTGAATTTCATGGAACCTCCTTTTATATTAAAAGATAATTTATGAATTTACCATATTGATATCAAGAAAAATTCATTTAGGGTTATTTGATCCTCCTGGTAATCAGAGATAAGCCTTGAAAAGTTGAAATATTTTTTAATTATTTTCATTATAGAATATGAAAGATTTGAATTTATTAATTTTTTTGGAGAGCATGTATATGAAAGAACGCATCGGAATTTTGAATTTTAAAGGTAATCCGCTGACTTTGATCGGAGAAGCTGTAACGGTAGGACAAAAAGCGCCCGATTTCAGAATTCGGGGTGGCCTTGATGAAAAGTCGTTGATCACACTGGATTCGGGAAAAGGTAAAGTTCGAGTTTTCAACGTCGTTCCATCGCTCGATACGCCTGTTTGTGAAACACAAACGATCAAATTCAACGAAGAAGCTCTCAAATTGGGTGATCATGTCGAAATCATGACAATAAGTATGGATCTCCCGACTGCACAGAACAGGTTCTGCACGATACAATTGAAAGGTGAATCGAAAGTTAAAATGGCATCCGATTACGCCGAAAAATCTTTTGGCATGAATTATGGCATATTAATCAAAGAATGGCAGATTCTTGGTCGAGGAATATTCATCGTTGATAAGGACAACATTATTCGCCATGCCGAGTATGTGCCGAAAGTGGAAGACCTTCCTGACCTGAATAAGGCCATGGAAGTGCTGAAAACGCTGTAAATAATGCAAACCTCCGGGATGAGAGCCCAACTTAAGCGATAAGTTTGTCAGATCGGAACTTAACCTTGTGTAGACATGGTTTTGAATATATTAATATTATAAGGGTTCGAAAAATCTTTTAATGGTCAGTGGCAAAGCAGCTTTCGCTTCTGTTTCCCTCCGGTATTTCATATCCGCATGCCCAATTTTCTTATTATTTTTCGGGCTCTTGGTTCCGAAAGAAAGGTCGAAAAATTCCTTTATGCTGCCGACCGGGGGCTGAACCGGAGCTGGAATCCGCAGGTCAAATCCGATGGGTTCAAAAAATTCCGTGATCGTTAACACCGACTTATCAAAAAACGAAGTTGCGGCCTTGGAGGCTATTGTCTTATGTAGCTCCCGTTTTTGCCGGCGTACTAATCCGGTGAAATCATTCATGAGCCTGGATGCAAAGTGCGTCTCCGGAAAAACACTTTCCTGCTGATTATTTATGATCATGGGATTACTCCGTTTCACTTTTTTATGCAGATAATTCCTTTTTCAGCAATTCAAATGAGTCGAGAGGTGATAGGCCTTTCTGTACAGACCTTTCAACCATTGCTATGGTATCCTGATTATCAAGAAGAAACGAGCAATGTTCATAACCGCAGACCTGGCATGTTATTTCAATACAGCCCAGATCCATTTTGGACAGGCTGCTGAAAATTCCAGCGAAAAAACCGGCATATAGGAAACATAAGGTTTTCTGCGTGGCCTGGATTACGGAAGCGTGATCTTTTAAACAATCCACAGCAAGGGAATCGTACAAATCCACAAACAGGAACTGGTCCCGCCGTTTGAGTTCAAAATTGCCCCAACCGTACATGGCCATGTGATTGGTGAATAAGTTCTGAAATTGTTCCATGCCCAGATCCTGTATATGAGTCAGATTCGGAAAAACGATTTTTGCGAGTTTTTCGATGAGCCCGTAAGAGTGCCGTCCCCATTCCAGTCCTGTCATATGCCAGATGGAATCCGCTTCCCGTGGGTAGCGTTGCCGAATTACGGCGTCTGTTGATCTTAGCCATTGACGGTCAAAAATTATCAGTCGACTCCCGCTGAAACCGGTGATATCCGCATTCACAGGGGAATACTGAATATAGGATTCAGGGAGGATCAGGTCAGTGAATTTTTCTTCTTTCTGGGGAACAGTCTGGATCATGGCTTCACCATTTTTTATAGTTGATATTGCCTTATAAGATCAGCTCCAAGCCGTTGGTATTCACGGATTCCCGGAGAGCTGGAAGTCAGTTCGTGATAAATCTCGTGGACCCGAAGCGGGTCTGTAAAAATCTGATTAAGGGCCGGATCTCTTGGAATTACGGACTGAAAGATGGAACCGGAATCAAAATAATTGCGGATCTGACTGATCACGTTTTTTGAGGAAGGATCGTTTTCATCGGCCATAGTCATAAGAATGCCGGATAGTTCGAAATCAATCTGCCGGGTATTTTTCAGGTTGATGAGATACCGGATGAAAATCGGGAAGGTTCTCAGGCTCAGGGGTTCGCATTGCACTGGGATCATGATATAATCGGATGCATTCAGAGCACTGGTTACGACAACGCCCATTCCAGGAGGACAATCGATAAGAATGACATCGTACTGGGTAACAGCCTGACGAAGGGCTTCTTTAAGAAGGCCCTCGGCCTGTTGTGCATCTTCAAAAGCCTTTAAGGCGGAGGTTTCACCGTTGACCCCAGGCTGAATATGTTGAAGGGTATTCCATAGCGTCGGTTTGGTGATGTCAGACAGTTCGGCTTTGCCGCAAAAAACGTCATACAATCCGTGCTCGGCTGAGTCACCTGAAAAACAATCCGGCGTAAAGGGCTGAAAGACGTTCATCAGACCTCCTTGCGGATCGGCGTCAATTATCAGCGTGTTTTTTCCCTTTTCGGCCAGAGCAATACCAAGTTGAGCGGCTGTTGTGGTTTTACCGACACCACCCTTCTGGCTTGCTATACTGAAAATAAATCCCATGGAATCAATTTTTTGAGGTTTAGAGCATATGCTGATTATGATACAATTCAGCGATCTCAGCAAACGGTTTCTTCTGCATAACCAAGTTCAATAACTCACCTATAACTGTTTCGGTACTGATTGCGAATCGCAACACATCCGGCTGGTCACCCGGATTGAAAGGGATACATTCAAGGGTTTTTTCTGAAAACCGGCTGAACCATACCGCGAAAAAACCAGCCATCATGACGATGAGGTTATCCTGAGCGGTCAAAGAGGGAGAAAGAAAGAATGGATTTTTCAGTTCGATGACATAATATTTGTTTCCCTCAATGAGCCTGAATTGTCCGATTCCCATATAACTGAAGTTGGTGTTCAGGTTTTCGATCACGTCATCTTTTAGAAAATCCTGGGGTCTCAAATCAGTGTCTTGCGAATCTCTTTCACAATGGGAGGAAATGGATTCGTAATAAATTTCGCCCCATTTTTTTCCTGTTTCGTACCAGATGATGTCACTGCCATCGCCGGTCTTTTTCAAAAGCACCTCGGACATGGTATTGAGGAAATCAGAATCGATTATTCCGTGCCTGTTACTTTCCTGAGTAAAAGCGTCCTGTATCAGCAAGGCGCCTTGACTTGTAAGGTTTTGATGTTTTAAGACCGAAGAAAGTTCATGGGATGAAGTCATAATGTTATTATTTTTGGTTTATAAGTTTATCTCCTGAAGCTATGGTTTTTTGAAAAATAAAGCAATGAAAAATATTTGAAATTCAGTTAGGCCTCAGGAGCATTCGGTAAGATTTACAGCGTTGTAATTCAGTTGTAATTAGTACAAATCATTTTCATAATTCAATTGCAAATGAAGTTTTTTTTTTACATCTTCCGTCAGATTGGTTTGGCAGCCTTTTCATGGAGAAAGAATACGGATGTCCAGGTTTATTTTAACTCTTTCAAAGGAATATTTTAAGTTCAGTTCGGCTCATTTTACGATTTTCAACGACAGTGAACTGGAATGCCTTCACGGTCATAATTACAGGGTTGAGGTAAAAGTTGAATCCCGCGAGATTGACAATGGGTTTGTCATTGAGTTTCGGCAGCTGAAGAAAATTGTGAAAGTTCTCTGCGATGACCTCAATGAGAAAGTGCTGATACCAGCAGATGCCCCGTTTCTAAGCATTGCCAAGCAACAGGACCAGTTCATGATTCAGTTTAACGGCGCCGGTTTCGTAAAGCATTACAGCCTGCCCTGCGAAGATGTGGAAATTCTACAGATGCCCAATGTCACAGTAGAATGTCTCGCTAAATACATTTGCGAAGCACTGGTAAAAAAAGTTAAAAGTTTGTTCGGCGATGACCTTCGCTCTGACCGGTTTTACCAATCTATGATTTCCGTGTCAGTTCAGGTCGAGGAAACACCCGGTCAGGCCGTTAGTTATGTATGGGAAAATTAAATGATTTTGATCCTTTCTATGGCTGACTCATCCTTCCCCGGACATTTTAAATCAAGATTTACCCCTTCAATTTACATTGTATTCACCTATAAAAAGATAGTGAAATAATTTGAAATGATAATAAAAATCAGTAAATTAATCTCTGCCTATTTTGCTGTGATATGTTTCTCACTTCCTGTTTTTACATTACAGTCGCCGCTTTTTTCACAATCTAATAATAATGTTCCAGCGCCAAAACTGGTTCTTTTTATCTGCGTCGATCAGTTCAGATATGAAAATCTGACCCGTTACGAATCCTACTTTGGAAATGGAGGATTCAGGCGATTGCTCGATAAAGGCGCCGTCTTTACGGACTGCCGCTATGAACACGCAACGCTCTATACTGCCGTGGGTCACGCAACAATGTCGACCGGAACGTATCCCTTTGTTCACGGCATCATTTCTAACGACTGGTATGAACGAACAGCGGGTAAAATTGTTTATGCCGTTGAAGACAGTATCGGAACGGAACCGGGAAGTGAAGTGAAAAAGAGCCGTTACGGTCGCTCCCCACAGTACCTGATGGGGTCAACCATCGGCGACGAACTAAAAATGCATACAGGCGGAAAGGGGAAAGTTTACAGCATATCCAACAAAGACCGGGCCGCAATTCTTATGGCTGGCCGAATGGCCGACGGCGTTTACTGGATGGATATCGCTGATGGCCGATGGGTGAGTACAAGGCATTATATGGAAACTTATCCGGCGTGGGTATCCGCTTTTAATAAATCAAAACCGCTGGACAAATGGTTCGGTAAGTCCTGGCCACTTCTAAAAGATACATCATTGTATCCGGCAATTGATCCGGATTTATTGAATTATTACGATGTTCAGCATAATATGGGATCCGTTTTTCCTCACCTGATCGGTGCAGGAAAAAAACCGGATAAATCCTATTACCAGGCGCTTAGGACATCCCCATACGGCGTTGAAGCCATAAACGATTTTGTTCGTGTTCTATTAACTAAGGAAACGCTTGGTCAGGATACGGTCACGGATTTATTGTGTCTCAGTTATTCACCGGGGGATTATATCGGGCATGAGTACGGTCCGTTCAGCCGGGAAACCATGGATTATATTCTCAGACTCGACGTGTATCTTGACTCCCTTTTCTGGATGGTCGATCGGGCTGTCGGACTTGACCAGACGCTGATCGTTCTGACATCGGATCATGGCATTGCCCCGATTCCCAGAATGGTGGGAAAAAAAGGTTTTCCGCTCAGCCACGTTGACAGGGATTCGATCAAGGCCAGGATCAACACCCTGATGGTCTCACGCTACGGTGCACCCGGAAAAGCGTCAGGTTATGTGATCGCGGAAGAACCTAATTTTTATTTCGATCCCGCCATCCTGAAAGAAAAAAACATTGATAAAATTGAAGCCGAAAATTATATTAAGAAAGTCATTATTGAAGAGCAATGGAAAGGAATTTTCCGGGTATATACATTTCATGAAATGCTTTATGGAAATGTACCGGATGACGATATCAGCCGCCAGGTTCTGCGAAGTTTTCATCCCGCAAGGACAGGGGACTTGTTTTTTCTGCTGAATCCTTTTCAAATCTGGTTCTACAAAGGCAAGGGATCTGAACATGGACAATGGTATGCCTATGATACGCATGTTCCGATGTTATGGGCAGGTGAAAACTGGATTCGTTCCGGTCGGTACTATGGCAAAACATCACCCGCCGATATCGCACCTACGCTTTCGACGATACTGAAGACCGGATTTCCTTCGGGTACGGTCGGAAAAGTCATCGTTCCGTGTCTAAAATAAGTTCAGCCGGAAATGAGAAATCGTGACCCGGCGCAAAACCATCATATATACAGGAGTTTGATGTATGCCCAAATTGATTACCAACATTAAATACGTCAGTATTTATGTATCCGACTTCGCACGTTCCGTCTCATTTTACCGTGACGGTCTAGGTCTTGATGTGACTTATCAGGAAGATGGTTTTGCTCAGTTCAATACTGAGGGCACAATCCTGGCGGTGGAAAAAGGCGGGGAAAAAAGCCCGACACCTAAAGATTTCAGGAAAAACGGGTTTCTGATCCAGTTCGAAGTAGAGGATATTGACAAAACAGTCGGCCTCCTGAAATCAAAAAATATCAAGTTTACCCAGGAAGTGACCGATCTTGAGTTTGGAAGGGTCGCAATGATCATTGATCCGGACGGTAACCAACTCCAACTGCTGGAACAATAACAGTTTTGAGTGCAGAAGGAAACTGATGTTCAAGTCCTGCGATTCATTCACTTTGTTGATTCCTTTTTTCTCATTATTGATGGGTTTAAGTACCGGTCCGGCCATCAGCCGAAATGTTCCGGCGCCTTATGAACTGACGGAAGAAACTTTTATCCGTGATGCCCTGAAGGATGCGCTGGAACATTATTCCGTGATGCTCAATCCCGATTATCACGCTTACCGATTTTCCATGTATGAAGCATTCTACACCGATCTGAATCAGGATGGTGAAAACGAATATATTGTTTCCGGTTCGTTGTCAGGTCAGTCCTATTATGTCGTAATGGCATATCTTCTCTCATCCGACGAATGGAACTGTCAGGTGTTAAACCGATGTATGGGCGGAGGGATAAATGATGTAAAAGTTATCGACATGAATAACGATGGGTTTTCAGAAATCTATTCCGTTGTTCAGGACCGGGATTACAAACGAGTATGCAAGATTTTCAGCTTTTCGCTGTCCGAAAAGGGGAAACTTTCAGAGTGGTTCTGTTATCATTCTGGGGGAGGTCTATTATCCTCGCATAATTTTTCTATATTCCGTTCTAAAAATTCGGACAATTATTCACTTCGCATTGATGAGGTCATCTATCCCGAAACGGAAGACGGCGATGTCCAGCAAACTACCTATATTTACAAGATAGTGAAAAGGGAATTTGTCCTGGACAAAACAATCAAGGGCGGAACAAACTTTTAATTCTTATATTAGGAGGCGTTATGGGACTCTTATGGATTGTTAAATTATGGTGGTTATGGACCATTATCGGTATGATAATCCTGTTTTTAAGTATTTTCAGAAATTTCAGCATATTCGGGATCATTATCGGAGCGATAATATTCTTCATCGGATTACTGTTTAAGAAAGTCATGGCAAGCGATACAATTAAAAACAGGATTAACCGGAATCTCTAAACGCGTTATGTATGATTAATTATAAAAAATGCTCCCGCTGGAGATTGTTTCAGGATGTAGTATCTATGCAGAGGCGTCAATGCCTTTTGAAACCTGAGTGGCGCGTATGAGATGTTTTGCCTGATCTTTTGTCAATTTACAATTTTATTCAGGAGAACATTATGACTTTACAACACATTCCTGCCGCAGAGGTCCATCATTCATTAGCCAGACATATGCTGGTGGACGGGTATGACTTTGTTCTGGATACGAAGAAAAGCAAGGGATCCAGACTGTATGATGCCCGGACAGGTAAGTCCTTCCTTGATTTTTTTTCATTTTTCGCTTCCTCGCCAATCGGCATGAATCATCCAAAAATGATGACAGATGAGTTCAGGGAAGGGTTGGTTGAAGCGGCCACTAATAATCCTTCCAATTCGGATATATATACGATTATCATGGCCGATTTCGTTGATATGTTCAGCAAATCCGGAATTCCGGACTATCTGCCTCATTTGTTTCTGATCTCCGGCGGTGCACTTGCCGTGGAAAACGCTCTCAAGACAGCTTTTGACTGGAAAGTCCGTAAAAGGTTTCCCAATGGCTTCAAATCGGTTGAGGAAGAAGATGCTTATGTGAATACTTTAAAAGTCATTCATTTTCGCCAGGCGTTTCACGGACGAAGCGGTTACACGATGTCACTGACAAATACTCTGAGGGATAAAATCGCTTATTTCCCGAAATTCAACTGGATACGGGCAGACAATCCGCATATGGTTTTTCCGATTACGCCGGAAACCGAAAAGGAACTCATACAGGCGGAACAAAAGGTCATCCGGTCCGTGAAAGAAGCCGTGAAAAAAGACGGCGAACGGATCGCTTCAGTCATTATCGAACCCATACAGGCTGAGGGAGGGGATAATCATTTCCGGAAGGAGTTTCTTCAGGCCTTTCGCGATATTTGCGACGAGCACGAAATCATGCTCATTTTCGATGAGGTGCAGACAGGGGTAGGTCTGACGGGAACATTCTGGGCACATCAGGGTATCGGCGTGAAACCGGATATTCTTGCGTTCGGCAAGAAGATGCAGGTTTGCGGTATCCTCGCGGGAAAACGGGTGGAAGAAGTCACTGAGCACGTTTTCGCCAAATCTAGCCGTATCAACTCCACCTGGGGCGGTAATCTTGCTGATATGTACCGCTCGACATGGTATCTCAAAATCATCAGGGAGGAAAACCTGGTGGATAATGCATACGAAATGGGCAAGTATTTCCTGAACAACATGCAGGAACTTGCAAAAACATATCCATCGGTGACGAATCCGAGAGGACGAGGGCTGATGTGCGCCTGGGATATGCCCAATCCCGAATTAAGAGACAAAGTAATTAATCAGTCCTTTGATATGGGTCTCTTTCTCTTGAAATGCGGTGAAAAATCAATCCGAATCCGTCCGGCCCTGAATATTACTCAATCTGAAATCGATGAGGGATTTGTAACGATTAAGAAAGTATTATCAACGATTTGACTCATGTAAATCGCTTCTCAAAACGGGCTTGCATAAGCGATTAATCCGTTTTGAAAAAATTCTGTTTTTAATGGCTGTCAGAACATGACAGCCTTTATTTTGACGAAATTTTGGATTCTAAATTGAATAACGGGAAATATAAAGGAATGGGACTTGGTTGATAAACAAAACACCAATTTGATTTGAATGAAAATTTTTTACCAAGAAGTAGACCCTGAATCAATCTTCAGATTCTTCATCCTCATGGTCTTTTTCCTCAACCTGTACCGGTAGTTTTTTCCCGGCATGCTGTTTCGCACGATAATAACGGGCATAAAACTCCTGCAGGTACTGATTGGCCACTAGTCGGTCGCGGATTACAAGAAAATTTTCATCGTTGATCTCATTCGCGTTATTGCTGAAATTGAGGGAACCCGTAATTACGACCGGAATATCGTTCGTATCAGGATTCTCTGCGTCGATTATGATGTATTTATGGTGCAAGTGCCTGTCTTCAAAAGAAAGGAGTGCGTCAGCCGGTTTGTTCCACGGGCGTTTTGATAAACTGTCACGTGTCATGGCCCTGTACAGACTCCACTTCTGTTTACCAAGCGAAGGTTCGAATACCGCTTTCAGGTCGAAATCTTCCCGAAGCTCATGTTTTTCCCGGAGGGCATCATCCACTTCAATGTTTGTGCTGAATGAAAACGCGCACATCCGGATGTCATGCTGGGCTTCTTTGGAAACAAGATCAGCCAAAACCTGAAGAAAATTCGGCCTGGTTTTGGATTTATTCATAGGCGTAAAATATATACCAATCTTGTCCTGAAGATGAAGATCGGTGATCGTTCCTGCAGTAACATCACTTTTATACTGGTGAAACGCAGCCCGAGCTGTATCGGGAAACACAGTATCGCTGCCCCACATGATCTCGAATTCCTTTGTAAAAGCGGCAGCCAGTGCCCGGCTCTGAATTTTTACTAAATTCTGCATACTGACAAGGCCGGTTATCGTGTAGTTGTAGGAACCGGTGAGGATAAAATCGTCGGTGGAATCAGGGGACAAGTAATCGGACACGATAAATTTATTGTGCATCTGACCGCGGTACCCTTTCAGGAAATTTCTTTTGTCTTTTACTACAGGCCATCCCGCATCGCTCATAAACGGTACATTATATTTATCCAGTAATTTTCTTGCGTTTTTCCACAGGCTTGGATTGTTACCCGGGGTAGCCTTGTCGTCAAAAATGATGCGGACCCTGACACCTCGTTCATGTGCTCGGCAAAGGGCTACCACCAGGTTCAGACTTGTCAGCTCATAAGCGGCGATGTCCAGACTTGAAGATGCTGCGTTGACCGCATCAATAGCCCGCTGCTCAAGATTTTCAAGCCCGTTGGCCTTATTTCCCGGCAATGCGGCGGTCGTATCCACCGAACCATTGAAGAAAATGAAAATTCTGTCGCCATAGATGCCGGTGGGCGAGGGATTATACCGGATTTGGCCGTACACCAACGCCGGGAATGCAATCCAAATGAAGAATATGTGTTTTTTTATCATCGTCAGGAAAAGAAAAATATTAAATTTTTATAGAATATCTTAACATTATTTGTTATAATCAAATACTTTTAACATTGACTTTTCAAGAGAGTAAAATGTCCGACAATAAAAGTAAAAACAAAAAAAAGACGACCCGGCCATCGGGTCGTTTGCTGAAACAGAAACTGAAACAGAAGAAAAGTGTTTTTTTATCCGGCCCCAGAATCTTGCCGAAGCCGATCAGTCAGAAAACGACGATCACAACGCTTGTGGATGAGGTATTTGCGGCGTACAACAGCGCTCGCCTGAAGGAAGCCTGCCATTTGTTTTCATCGCGAATGCTCGAAAAAGATGTGACCGTAGGCATGTCCATGACCGGCGCTCTGAGTCCCGCCGGGATCGGCATATCGTGCATCGTTCCGCTGGTTCAGTCTGGATTTATTGACTGGATCATTACAACCGGAGCGATATTGTATCACGATACCCATTTCGCCATCGGCTGCGACCTCCATCAGGGCTCGCCGTTCATGGATGATGTCCGGCTTCACAGAGACGGTGTGGTCCGCATTTATGATATTGTCTTTGACTATTCTGTGCTGTTGTCTACCGACGCATTTTACAGACAGATCATCCAGTCGCCGGAATTTCAGAAAAGGATGAGTTCCGCGGAGTTCCATCATCTGGTTGGGAAATACGTATACGGAAGGGAAAAAGCGCTGGGGCTGAAAAATGTCAGTATCCTTTCGGCGGCCTATCAGTGCGGTGTGCCTCTATATACTTCATCCCCGGGTGATAGTTCGATCGGCATGAACATCGCCGCGATGTCCATGCGTGGAAACAAACTCAGCATCGATCCGAATCTTGATGTCAATGAAACGGCGTCCATTGTTTGGCAGGCCAAATCACAGGGAGGGAAAAGCGCTGTATTCATCGTCGGGGGCGGTTCGCCGAAAAATTTCATGCTTCAGACAGAACCCCAGATTCAAGAAGTCCTCGGTATCGAGGAATCGGGACATGATTACTTTCTGCAGTTAACGGATGCAAGGCCGGATACCGGAGGCTTGTCCGGTGCTACACCATCCGAAGCAGTCAGCTGGGGCAAGGTCGACCCCGAAATGCTTCCCGATACCGTGGTTTGCTATGGCGATGCAACCATTTACCTGCCGATCCTCACGGCCTATGCCGTTACAAAACACAAACCGCGTCAGCTGAAACGGTTATATGACCGACGTGAACGTCTGTACAATGATTTGCAAAACACATATCTCAAGATCGGACTCAAATAACCATGCATGAATTCAGACAAAATACGATTTATTTCATATTAATTGACCGCTTTTTTGACGGCAATCAAAAGAATAACCTTTGCGGAAATCCTGAGATGTATGATCCGGCCCGGACAGACTGGTGGAAATACTGGGGAGGCGATATCCGGGGTATCATTCATAAACTGGATTATCTGCAGAGCATGGGAATAAACGCAATATGGATAACGCCTGTTTTCGATCAGATTGATCATGTCATTTCCCCGGACGGAATCAAAATGGCGCCCTATCACGGGTATTGGGCAAAGGATTTCAAGCGCCTGGATGAACATCTGGTAGACCGCCCAGAAGATGTAAGGGTTTTCGAATCCAATCAGACGATTTTCGACGAATTGGTCTCCGAAATGCACAGGCGAGGAATGAAACTCATTCTGGATATTGTCTGCAATCATTCCAATCCCCATGTTGCCGGTGGAAGAGGTGAACTCTTTGATGATGGAAAGCCCATTGCATGTTATGACGAAAGTAATAACTGGTACCATCGTGTCGGAGGGATACAGAATTGGAGCGATCTCGAGCATGTACAGAACAATGATCTTTGCGGCTTATCGGATTTCAATGAAGAAAGTCATGCCTTCCGGAGTTACATCAAGCACGCGATCCGGCTGTGGCTTTCGAAGGGAGTCGATGCGCTTAGGATCGATACCGTCCGTCATATGCCGATCTGGTTCTGGCAGGAATTCATAACCGATATGAAAACCATTAAGCCTGATCTTTTCGCTTTCGGGGAGTGGTTCCAGGGAGGTTGCAATGACGATAAATCTGTGGAACTGGCCAACCGAAGCGGAATGTCTATCATTGATTTTTCACTGCAGCAGGCCATCGAAAATGTTCTTGGAAAGAATTATTACCAGGGATTTCTTGAGATTGTGAATGTCATCAACCGTGACGGCGATTTCAATTCCGCTAACGAACTGATCACGTTTGTCGATAATCACGATATGCCGAGATTTTTATCCGTCTGCGATGACCCCGATAAATTCAGACTTGCGATAAATCTGATCTTGACAGCACGCGGAATACCCTGTATATATTATGGAAGTGAGCAATTTCTCCACAACGATACAAACGGAGGTAATGATCCGTACAACCGTCCCATGATGGAAACATGGTCACAGGATACAAGTGTGTACAGGAATATTTCAAACTTAGCCGCGCTCCGGAAGAGAAATCCAGCTATCCAGAAAGGAAAAACATGCCATCACGTGGTAACGACTAATCAGTACGTTTTTTCGAGAAGCTATATGGGGAACAGCGTGATCGTGGCTGTTAACAAAGGAGAACCTTTGTCGGTTGAAATATCGGATTGTCCTTTACCTGATGGCGTATTCAAAGATATCCTTTCTGAAAATACGATTACGGTAAAAAACATGAATGCTGAATTCAAACTGCAAAAGAACGATTTCCGCGTTTATGAATTTTTATCTGAACCGGTCGAAGGTAAGACAATAATTCATTTTCAGTTAAACGGTTATAAAACTGAATTCGGTGAAAATATATACCTGACCGGTGACTGTCCCGAATTAGGAAACTGGGATACCGATAAAGCTATACTGATGAATTACGTTAATTCAAATACATGGGCTGTCGATCATCCCTTCAGCGAAAGCTGTAACCGATTGATTAATTATAAGTATTTTGTTAAAAGATCCGGTCGGCTTATCCGTGAAAATCGTTTGGGCAGAAAACGTCTCATTCCCGGCGAAGGTTATGATATCTGGAAAAACAAATGGTCCATGGAATAGAGTTAAATAAAAAAATAACAGAGCGGAGTGTTTTTACTAATGACAACGATTAGTTCAGGACAAATAAGAAATCAGTTTATCGAATATTTCAAAAAGCAGGGGCATCAGTTTGTTCCGTCAAGTCCTGTTGTGCCTTCGGATGACCCGACTCTTTTGTTTGCTAATGCAGGGATGAATCAGTTTAAACCGATTTTTCTTGAAACCGCTAAACCTTCTTATCGCCGGGCCGTGAATTCCCAGAAATGTATTCGCGTCAGCGGCAAGCACAACGATCTGGAAGAAGTTGGTCACGATACCTATCATCATACTTTTTTCGAAATGCTGGGCAACTGGTCATTCGGCGATTATTACAAGAAAGAAGCGATTGGATGGGCGTGGGAGTTATTCACCAGAATCTGGCAATTGCCAAAAAGCCGTTTATATGCAACCGTATATAAAGACGATGATGAATCTTTTGAATTATGGAAAAAAGTTACGGATATATCCCCGGATCACGTTCTGCGTTTTGCCGAAAAAGACAACTTCTGGGAAATGGGTGATACGGGGCCCTGCGGTCCATGTTCAGAAATTCATATTGACCTTACACCGGATGGCAACGGGTGCAAACTAGTGAATGCCGGTTCGCATGAAGTCATCGAATTATGGAATCTTGTATTTATTCAGTTCAATCGGCAGGCGGACGGTTCTCTGAAGATTCTTCCTTCTAAACATGTTGACACCGGTGCGGGGTTTGAGCGAATCACCCGGGTTTTGCAGAATAAATCCTCAAATTATGACATTGACATTTTCTGTGATATCATAAATGGAATTGAACGGGTATCCAATCAGAATTACGGAGGTCATATTCAACAGGCCGCGTTCCGCGTTATTGCGGATCATGTGCGGATGCTTACTTTCTCGGTAACCGATGGCGCCATACCTGGAAATGAGGGGCGTGGCTACGTTCTACGTCGCATTTTACGCCGGGCCGCGATGTATGGACGTAAACTCGGTCTTCACGATCCGTTTATTTTTAAATTAGTGCAGAACGTGGTTCAATCCATGGGTGACGCTTTTCCGGAGATCAGAAACCGTAAGGAATACACAGAAAAGGTCATCAAAACAGAGGAAGAAAACTTCAACCGTACACTCGACCGCGGCATCGAGGTTTTTGAGGATATTGCCGGACAAGTGGTGAAAAAAGGGCAGTCAATAATACCGGGAGAGCAGGTATTTAAATTATATGATACATTCGGATTCCCTTTTGATTTGACCCGTATCATGGCCGAAGAACGCAGGTTATCCATTGATGAAAACGCCGCCCATGAAGAAATGAAGAAACAGAAGCAAAGATCGCGTGAAGAAGGAAAGAAAAAATTTGTCGCATCGGAAATTTCATGGCAGACCGTTCAGGATATACCGCGCAACCGGTTTCTGGGATATGATTCAATGGAATGCGAAGCCAGAATTGTCAAATACAGCCGTAACGGTAATCTGCTTCAGTTCGTGACCGACCAGACACCTTTCTACGGAGAATCCGGAGGCCAGGTCGGCGACAAAGGAACGGCAATCATCAGCGGGCAAACGATTGAAATATGGGACACTCAGAAAATCGGAGACGATATCGTTCATTTCGCCGATGATTCGGGCGGAATTTCTATTGAAAATGATCAGACAATCCGGCTTTTTGTTTCTGCTGACCTTCGGAAAAAAATCATTAGAAATCATTCCGCAACCCATCTGTTGCACTCGGCCCTGCGGAAAGTTCTCGGCGAACATGTTCAGCAGTCGGGTTCGGTCGTAGAGCCTTACCGCTTGCGATTCGATTACACCCATTTCGAGAAACTGACAGCCGACCAGGTGTTCGAGGTAGAACGAATGGTCAATGAGAAAATCCGCGAGAACACTCCTCTTCAGCATCACAGGGAAATTCCGATTGATAAAGCCAGAGAAATCGGAGCGCTGTCGTTTTTCGGGGACAAATACGGTGAAAAAGTAAATGTCGTTCAGTTCGGTGATTTCAGCAAGGAATTCTGCGGAGGTACGCACGTAAGATCCACAGGTGAAATCGGCCTGTTCCGGATTATCATGGAAACAAGCGTCGCTTCTGGGTTGCGGAGAATCGAAGCAACTACAGGCGATACCGCCGATGCCATGACCCGGAACGAACGCCAGATTCTGGATGAGGTACGGAACATGTTTTCCAGCAAGACTGAAGATGTGGTTTCAAAAATTGAATCCTTATTCAGCGAAAATAAAAGGCTTGAGAAAACATTATCCGAGGCCCAGCTTCAGTTACAGGCATATATTCTGGAAGAAATGGTCAATCGCGCGAAAACAGTCCATGAATTCAAAGTTGTTTCCGAATCTATTACCCTTCCTGTCGGGGTTGAAATGAAAGATCTCGGGGATAAATTACGCGAAAAAATCAAATCCGGAATAGGCCTGCTTGCTTCGGAAGTAAACGGTCAGATTATGTTCGTGTGCGTGGTAACCGATGACCTGGTCAAAACATATCAGGCCGGAAATCTGATCCGGGAAATCGCCAAAGTGGCGGGCGGAAGCGGCGGCGGACGACCTCATCTGGCTACGGCAGGGGCTAAAGACTTAAGCAAGAAGAATGATGCGCTAAACAAAATATTTGAATTGATAAAATAAAACGGATGGGCTATGAAAAAAGAACGGAAAAATGAGCCGGAAAAAATAAAAAAATTAAAGACCGGCGTTCTGCAGGTGAAAAACATAAAAATTTCAACATCCGGCCGGCTGAAAAAAATAATGACCGGCGGCCCGGTTGTTTCTAATGCAAGAAAACCAAAGAAAACCGCCGCTGACCCCACCGTCACTGATACGGCACCTCTCATGGTTAGTGTATCGGGCATACGAGGGGTGATAGGCAAAGGATTTTTCCCTGAAGTGATCACAAGATACGCATCGGCTTTCGGCACATGGTCCAACGCCGGTAAAATCGTTATCGGCCGGGACTCCAGAGTCAGCGGAGAAATGGTCCGTACATCCGTCATAGCCGGACTTATGGCAACAGGCTGTAAAATCATCGATGTCGGGATTGTTCCCACGCCAACAGTAGAGATCGCTGTTCGGGACCTGAAAGCTCATGGAGGGATCGCAATTACCGCAAGTCACAACCCGGTTGAATGGAACGCTCTTAAACTCATCGGTCCCAACGGAATGTTCCTGACAGAACCCCAGGCCCGCGATGTATATGAGCTTATCAGTGAAAACATGATCCATTATGTCGGTTGGGATCGTTTAGGTAAAGTCGAATATTATGATTATGCCATTCAGAATCATATCGGACACATCCTTGAACTGGACTATCTGGACTCAGAACGGATTCGTGAGCGCCGTTTCAGGGTGGCGGTTGACTGCATTAACGGAGCCGGTGGATTAATTGTGCCGCGTCTCCTTCGTGAACTGAATTGCGAGGTCATAACAGTAAATGAACAGCCGCATGGAATTTTTCCAAGGAATCCGGAACCCTCGGCCGAAAATCTTCATACCCTTCAGGAGGCTGTGCTTGAAAACAAGGCGGATGTCGGATTTGCCGTCGATCCGGATGTAGACAGACTCGCAATTGTATCTGAAAAGGGGATTCCTCTCGGCGAGGAATATACGCTTGCACTAGCCGCAGATTACGTTTTATCGAAGAATCCCGGGCCTGTCGTCGTCAACGCATCCACTTCGTCGGTTATAGACTTAATTGCTGAGAAGTACGGAAGTCAGGTATACCGGACTAAAATCGGTGAAATCCACGTGTCCACGAAAATGAAGGATATTCATGCAGTCATTGGGGGAGAGGGCAACGGAGGTATCATTCTTCCGGAACTGCATTTAGGCAGGGATGCAGTAACGGGAATTGTCCTAACGCTTCAGTCCCTTGTTTCAGCTCAAAAACCTGTCTCTGTTCTTAAAGCTGATTTACCAGAATTCAATATGATCAAAAGCAAAATCGATGTTAAGGGCATAGATACAGAAAAAATTATACAGAAAATCAAAAAGGACTTCAAAAAGCAGCATATTGACGAAACGGACGGAATAAAAATCAATTTCGGCCGCTCATGGGTACAAATCCGAAAATCGAATACCGAACCTATTATCCGTGTAATTGCGGAAGCATTAAATGAACTAGAAGCAAAAAAATTAATTTCTTTATTTACTTCATACTTTGATAAGTGATATATAGCATTATTAATTAACCATTAAGGAGAAACTCATGAAAACACTGACTTTATTTGCTATTATTATGATGTTAAGCGGATTAGATTCTTTCGCTCAAAAACCTGAATGGGTAGATAACCCTGGTACCTACGCAAACGAGTATTTTGTTTCGATTGGAATTGCAAAAGACAAAAAAGTCGACAAAGCCAGGGAGAAATCAGAAAAAAAAGCCACCAAAGGCATGGAAAAAATGCTGAAAGGAAAATACAAGAAAGATGAGGTGAAAAAAGCCATGCCCTCTGTCCGATATGAAGCTTACTGGCAGGATCCGGTCAACGGTTATTACTATTGCCTGGCCCTGATGCCGAAAGAAGCAATCGATAAACAATTCGCAATCAAGAAAAATTTTGAAAAGGCAAAAGCCAGCGCTTTGGACGCTACTGAAGACTTAAATACCAAATTTAAAGATGATATCATTGTCACATCTGAAGATGAAGAATAGTTTTTAAAAATTGTAAAAGACAAAAAACCACTTTACAGAAAGGAACTTGATCGTATGAAGTATTTCACCGCTTTTGCTCTCTTTCTATTCATTATTCCGAATAGTTATGGTCAGAAACCGGCTTGGGTGGATAATCCGGGTTCATATGCTTATGAAAATTTTGTTGCTATCGGGATTGCCAAAGACAGCAAGCCCGATAAAGCCCGGGAAAAATCTCAAAAAAAAGTGAGCAAAGGGATTCAGAAAATATTAAAAAACAAGTACAGCGAAAAGGATATCAAAAAAGCTATAGCCTCATTACGTTTTGAAGCGTATTGGCTTGATCCGGCTTCGAAATATACATACTGTCTCGGATTGTTGCCCATAGAATC
The DNA here is from genome assembly GCA_964410965.1 of uncultured Bacteroidota bacterium. GTDB lineage: Bacteria > CLD3 > CLD3 > SB21 > JBBIRG01 > JBBIRG01. Next base: position 326,370 of record CAYPIY010000006.1, read on the forward strand.
GATTGATAAAAATTATGCGGTCCAGAAAAACCTGCTTAAGGCCAAAGCCAGCGCTTTAGATGCGACAAAAATGCTGAATGATATGAACAAAGATCCGGATATCATCATTATTCGCGCAGAAGAAGATGACTCTATGGACAGCGAGACAGAAGATGCGGATAAATCGGGCGGGACTCTCGAAGGTGTGACCGATGACCATACCAAAACCATAAATGATAAACAACCGGCTAAGACCCGTAATCTGATCGGTGGCGATAAAACACTGGGTGAATTCAAATGGGTAGACCAGGACGGGAATTCAAAGTGTGAATTTTTAGGAAAAAGCCTGATTGTAACAGCCGGTACCGGCGAAGCGTTTGTGCCGGAAGACGAAAACAATAGCGCTCCCAGAATTGAATTGCAGAATGTCCGGGGCAACTTCGAAATCGAGGCACAAGTGAGTTGCGACTGGTCGAAATATTACAGTGCGGGTTTCGGACTCTCTGCGCATAAGGGAAAAAGCAATGTCAGGACATTTGTTTTGTACAACGGAACTTATTTTTATATGAAAGGTTCGGATAAGGAAGTAGAACTTCCGGCATCGGAAAAGAATATCGATACGCCGAAGGGTTTTATTTATCTGAAACTTGTGAAAAAAGATTATACTTTTACTTCCTATTTCAGCACCATTGCCGGAGAATGGATCGAAACCGGTATTTTTGAAACGGCATTCCCTGATGACTTAAGTCTTGGTATCTATTTCTTGAATGAAACAGAATCTTCCGTTCAGTTTAAAGTCGAGTCCGTTTCTGTAAAGCAATAAATCATTTTTCCCCAGAAAAGGCAGGCTATTGCCTGCCTTTTTTTATTTGAAATCTTAATCCTTAATAAATAACAAAATAATTAAAAAAATCTTGACAATATTTTTAATTTAAACTATATTGCTTAGCTTTTTAATATAATGCAGTACTGTTTTTATATTTAAAAAGGCAAAGCGAGAGTAACTCAATTGGTAGAGTACCTGCCTTCCAAGCAGGATGTTGCGAGTTCGAGCCTCGTCTCTCGCTCAAGAAAAGATGTTCCTTCAGAGGAACAAAATGTTTTTTGAGATTATGAACTGTAAAGCCTGTGTAGCTCAGTTGGTTAGAGCGCGTCCTTGGTAAGGACGAGGTCATCGGTTCAATTCCGATCTCAGGCTCAAAAAAAACGGAATTAGAATATATGAACAGACAAGACCATACATAAGGAGTAGTCACTCATGGCAAAAGAGAAATTTCAACGCACGAAGCCCCACATCAACATCGGCACGATCGGACATGTGGATCACGGCAAGACCACATTGACGGCGGCGATTACGATGGTGTTAGCGCAGAAAGGTTTCGCGAAACAGCGTTC
>CAYPIY010000007.1:0-285791 GCA_964410965.1 uncultured Bacteroidota bacterium
ATCTGGTCTTTCAAATGGTATATCACCGGATTCTTCTCGCTGTTGCTTGCCGTTTCACTTATCACAATATTAAAAATCAAATGGTGGCACGTGTTCATTGCCGCCGTAATGACGGCCGTTGCCGGCATAGTCTCTCCCTCGCCTTTAATTCCTATGGTTGTCGGTATCGCCGGTCTTTCGGTCATAACGCTGTTGAGCGGAGGCGATAACCGTGAATGGACATTTTCAACTTGGACTTTCGCCAAACAGATTCTTCCGTTGCTCGCGATCGGCGTTGTGACGGCCGGATTCCTGCTCGGCTCAACGCATGACGGAAAAACCATCGCCGGAGTGATTCCCAATGAATGGATTTCAGGGCTCGTCGGAGGGAATTCGATAGTCGCGAATTTCTTCGCCTCGGTGGTCGGCGCGTTCATGTATTTCGCGACGTTAACCGAAGTGCCGATCGTACAGGGCTTATTAAACAGCGGCATGGGTCAAGGTCCCGCGCTGGCTTTGTTATTAGCCGGTCCGGCGCTGTCATTGCCCAATATGATTGTCATCCGAAGCGTGATGGGTACGCAGAAAACGGTGGTGTATGTTTCGCTGGTGATCGTGATGGCGACGATCAGCGGGATGATCTTCGGAATGTTGATGAATTAACTCACCGCGAAGACCGCAAAGTACGCAAAGGTATGAATTGATATTGTTTTTAGAATATCCTTTGGGCTCTTGCGAGCTTGTCGGTGAAAATAAACTTTTTAATAGGTATTTTTCATGGAAAACAAACCATCCTGCGCGTGCGGTGAAGGTGAATATATTGTCCTGACTTGCTCCGGCGCGTCCGATGTCGGATATGTTTCCGATCAGGTCGCACGGAAACTTTCACGTCACAAAGTCCGCAAAATGAGCTGTCTCGCGCTCGTCGCATCCGGTAATCAGGAAAAAATAGAATCGTTTAAGAAATCCAACGTGCTCGTCATCGACGGCTGTTCGGATGACTGCGGAAAAAAAGTGATGGATAAAGCGGGCATTAGCAATTACAAATACGTACGGCTCACGGACATGGGTTACGAAAAAGGGAAAACACCAACGACACAGGATACGATTGAATCGGTTTACTCGAACGTTGAGATTATTTATTAATTAAACCGATTAACCGTTCTTCGATTTGACTTTCAAAGAAAAATCTGGTAGCTTTCAATCAGGCAACCGCATAGTACATATCACTGATTCCGGAGAACCTACGTGGGATTGTTTTCATACCTGAAGAAAAAACCTGAATTCACCGAGAATGTCTGCGCGAATGAAAAGGCTAAAGAGGAGAACATGATGTCGGCCTTGCGCAGATCAATTTCCGGCGGACGCATCACGATACTGGCATATCATTTCAGGCATAACCGCGACACGGCGGTTGAATGGCTCGATCAGTATAAAATCCCTTACCGGGAACAAAACAACGCGTACTGGCTCACGGGATTATCAGCGATATCGCCGGTTGTGAATCTTATCAAATCATCAGATTTACGCGGATATGCCGCAAATCCTGTCCCTGAACAGTCTATTTCAGGGGATGTGCACCTGATGGAACATTATCCGATTCCCGACAGAGACGATGAGATTCTCGCGTTGTCGGATATCGCCTCGATTAAGTTTCAGTTCATCGCGTGGTCGTCGCTCGACGAGCCTCTGATGAAAGTATTCGGAGGAGAGCGTATCACCGGAATGATGAAACAACTGGGCATGAACGAAAATGAGATCATCTCGCACCCGTTCGTCGCGAAAGCCATACACAACGCGCAGGAAAAGATCGCGAAAAAAACGAACGCAGACTCCGAATGTAAAAGTTCCGAAGAATGGTTCCATCTGCATTTGCAAACAACCATACTATAATTCATCGAATGTCATGGAGGCGGATCAAAAGCAACAGAAAACTATGTCCCCGAAACAAATAGTCGAAGTATGGGTGCAGCGGTTCAATAAATCTGATATTGACGGCTTAATGGAACTCTACGAAGATAACGCCGTTAACCATCAGGTCGTCACAGAGCCCCTGTACGGCCGGCAAGCGATCCGCGCATTTTTTGAAACCGAATTCTGCAGGGCAAAAATGAATTGCCGGACAGAAAATTTAATCGAATCCGGTGATTGGGCTGTACTGGAATGGTCTGATCCTCTTGGATTAAGAGGCTGCGGTATCTTTCAGATTCAAAACGAAAAAATCGTTTCCCAGCGCGGCTATTTCGATCAGTTAACTTTTTTCAGGCTGCATGATCTTCCGGTTCCGGAGAGCTATTTGAATTCAAAATGATGATGATTAACTTTTCAAAACGTAGTGACAAAGATATGAAACCATTGATTTCATTTATTTTGTTTTTATTATTACCGTTTGCTTCACTTTTTGCCGGGGAGAAAAAAGAAACCACTTACGGGTTTCCGTCCGTTCTTGCCTTTACAGACGCGCGTTCGTATAGTTTCGGCAACCTTGTCGCCGCGGGTAACGACTGGAACAGCTATTACTGGAATCCTGCTCTGATCGGACAAAAATGCGGATTCGGAATCAATTACGATGACGATGATTATGGCTACGGCTTAGGCTATCACGCGCTAACTTTAGGCTACGGCCATTCCCGTTTTGGATCATTCGCGGTTTTTTACAGAAATATATCACTGGATAAATTTGAAATAACGACCATCGATCATCCTGAAGGAACAGGAGAATTCTATTATAACAAAGAGTCGGCCACCGGAATCAGTTATGCTAATTCATTTAAGCAAATCACAGCGGGATTCACAGTCAAACGGCTATATGGCAAATTGGATAAAGTCTCCGCATCGGCTTTTACTATGGATTTAGGAGCGTTAACACGAAGATCGGTTAAACTGATCGACAGGGATATGATATCAGAAGAAGTCACTGTAGCGTTCTGCGCTTCAGATATTCTCGTATCAAAAAAACCGAAATACGGTCCAAGTCGAGTGATGCTCATTGATTCCGCGGGAACGAAATTTGTGAACGTACCGGGTGAGCCGTTTAACATCCCGGAATCCTTCCGTGCCGGCGGAACCTACCGTGTGATGGTATCATCGGAAGAAAATTATTTAGGGTCGGATAAACCGTTTTCCCTGGCGTTCAACGCGTCGTATTGGAACATTCCGATCCGTCCGTACGATCATTTCAGTATTGGTTTGGAATGTGTTCTTTTGGAATGCCTCAGCGTCAGTACAGTTACGGCTAATCTCGCGCATAAGAACGGTGAAAGAAACATCGGCAGTCGTTACGGCGCGGGTATTTTGTTATCCTCAAAACGGTTGTTGCGTACCAAGATTGACTCTGAGCTTCGCATACAATACGCCGAGATCCGCGCTCATGGCCGTAAACTTGCTTCACCCATCACGGCGGGTGTGGAATACAGGTATTGATATAAAAAAACTCCGGAACCATTCGTCCCGGAGTTTTTCTTTGAATGCTTTTACTTATTACATCAGCTTTACAATCTTATCCAGTAAAGCCGCGATTTCCGTAAAGTTCGTCACCATTTTCGGTGCTTCTTCGGAGCAGCCGGTCAGTTCCTTGGAAGAGTCGGCGACTTTCTTGACGACGCCGGGCAGTTTCGCCGCTTTCATGCCGGTCATTTCGGCTTTGAGCTTATCGGGCAGTTCCTTACCTTCGTTGATGAGTTTCACCGCGTCGCCGGGTACTGAACCGAGCGAAGTAATCATAGTTTTGAAGCCGGTGACCAGTTCAGTGATACTGTTCTTCACCGCCGCGTCTTTCAGGTCTTTCAGAGCGTCCTTCTTGCTGTCGAACAGCCCGCTGAGGTCGCTGATCTGCAGGTTCGCCGGTACGCTTCCCGCGTCACGAGCCGCGCCAACCGCCGCCGCGACGTCCTTACCAATCAACTCCGTGGGATTGCTCAGCAGGAGATGGATATATAATTTAGTATCATCATAACTTTTATTGAAATCTTTCATACTTTTATGCAGATCGAAAGCGGACTTCAGAAAAGCGTCTGCGGAAGTTCCGGTTTTTTCAAACTTCACTTCTTTTTCTTTCTTTTCTTTCTTCGCCGCGGATTTCTCCGTCTTGTCCTTCTTCACTTCCTTGTCGTCTTTATCCGTCTGAACGATTTTTTCATCTTTGACGACTTTTTCCTCTTTGCCGCCTGAATCGCTTTGTACAGCGTTCTCCGAACTGCTGCATCCGTACCACACGAGTGATAACGACATGAGCGCCGTTAAGCCCATCAAACGGAATTGTTTTCCTGTCAGGTTGTTCATCTTTCGTCTCCTTGTTTGTTTAAATGATGAATGATACAAATGTGCTGATGTCCGTATGAAATGAATGTGGTTATGTAAATTTGAATCCAGATTCCGGTTTTGATTTTAACTTTTTTGTCCTTGCTTATTGCCATTTAACGTGTCAACCTGAATAATATTCCATTTCCGTCCGTTTCCATACGATTTTCCGGAAAACAATAAATACCTCTTAAAAAAACCAAAGGATATGAAGATATCCATATTTTTTGATCGCATTCTGTTCCGGCCGCCGTGAAATCACGCCAAAACCCCCGCACCTGAGCCGTGAGCATAATTAAGTTTTCAATGTTTATCATTAAAAAAATCGCTATAATGGGTTCGTTCATGAACAGAAAACCATAACCGGATTTTTTTATTGAAAACCAAACGTATTTTTATCCGGAAACCGAAAGAATGTCGGCAGGCTACGCAAGAAGCCGGGCTCATCCTCCGCAGCGGAGGACTGGTAGCATTCCCTACGGAAACGGTATACGGGCTTGGCGCGAACGCACTTGATCCGAATGCGGTCAGAAAAATATTCCGGGCAAAAAACCGCCCCGCGGACAACCCGCTGATCATTCATATCGGATATAAAAAGGACCTCCGCCTTTACACGACAGATGTGTCCGCCCGAACGCTGCGCCTGATCCGGGAATTCTGGCCCGGCCCGCTGACGCTGATCCTTCATAAATCGGATATCGTTCCGGATATCGTTTCGTGCGGAATGTCCACGGTCGCCGTCCGCATGCCGGCAAGCAACATCGCGCTGAAACTGATCCGTTCCGCGCGCATACCCGTCGCCGCCCCGTCGGCGAACCGGTCCGGCAGACCCAGCCCCACTTCCGCGGAACACGTCCTGGAGGACCTGGACGGCCTTATTGAAGCCGTAATCGACGCCGGAGAAACCCGCGTCGGGATCGAGTCTACGGTGCTGGATATGACCATTGATCCCCCGGCTATCCTTCGGCCGGGCATCATCACCGAAAAACAAATCCGCCGACGCATCGGACCCGTACGCTCATACCATTCCTCCGATGGCGCGCAACCGCAGAAGCAGCCCAAATCCCCCGGCATGAAATACAGACACTACGCACCGGACGCAAAACTCATTATCGTACAGGGACTTCAAAGGCATGTCCACCGGAGAATCGCGGATATCTGCTTGCTCAATACACGGAAAAATCTTAAAACGGGAATCCTGACCACGCAACTCAACCACCGGTACCGTAAAGCGGAAGTAATTTATATCGGTTCGACACCTCGCGAGATCGGGCGCAATCTTTTCAAGGCGCTGCGTCAGTTCAACCGGCTCGGCGTCGACCTCATCCTGTCCGAAAGCATTCCTGAAAAGGGTTTCGGGTCCGCGATCATGAACCGACTGAAAAAAGCAGCCGGATACCAAATTTTGAAAGTCAAGCCATGATTCCGGATGCACTGAAATCAGCCACGGACGAGTACCGCATTGTAAGGGAATACGCACGGGGCGGCATGGGCATCACTTATCTCGCCGTCAGCCGGAACAGCGGAGAACAGTGCATCCTCAAGCAACTGAGGCTGGAAACGGTGAGCGGCTGGAAAGCGCTGGAACTCTTTGAACGGGAGGCCGAAATCCTCCGCCAGCTGAATCATCCGAACATCCCGTCGTACATCGATTATTTCGTATCGGAAAAGAACCGGCATTTCAATCTCGTGCAGACCTTTATTGAGGGCCGGACCATGCAGGACTGGATCGACAGGCGTCTTCCGGCGGAACCGGACCGTTTCAACCAGTATCTCAGACAGGCACTGGAAATCCTGGAATACCTTCACGCGCTGGTACCTGCGGTCATTCACCGCGACATTACACCGAAAAACATGATTTTGCAGGATGACCGGATTTTCCTTGTGGATTTCGGCTCGGTGAAGGAAGCCGTGAATCCGCATTCCGCAAGGGGAAGCACGGTGATCGGCACGTTCGGGTATATGCCTCCGGAACAATACCTCGGCCACACGGAACCAGGCTCGGATATGTTCAGCCTGGGAATGTCGTTTGTCGCATTCGCTTCCCATAAGGACCCGTTTCAGATGGTCAATCCCGAACTGGGCCGCGTGGAAATCCGGAACGAACTCGACGGGTTGCCGTTTCACGTCAGGTCGCTCCTGAAGGACATGACCGAACCATCCCTGCCGAACCGTTTAAAAAGCGCGTCTTCGGCGAAACAGCGGCTGCTTCATCCGGAAATCCACACCGGCCGGCCGGAAGGGCAAATTCTTTCCCACCAGGAGCAGGCCGAGATCAGAAAATCCAAAACGGCATTGCTGATATTGATCGCTTTGTTCCTGATCGGCGGACTGATCGCCCTGATTTATACGGCCGGGCCGAAAGGAAACATCTCCTCCGTAGAAGTGCAAAAAATAACCTCTGCCGACCTTGATATCCGTGAATCCTCGGCCATTCAGGGTTTTGCACCGGGTCATACGCAAAAACACATCGCGGTTGCATTACGGGACCGGCTTGTCATCCGGGACGCCGTGCAGGGAAATCCTGTTCATACCGTTCTTTTCGATACGCTTAAGCCTGTTTCTCGGAAAACGCATCTGATCGCCGGATGCCGGATGCTGTTCACCGCTGACGATCAGCGGCTCTTCGTTCTGAGCATGCTGGAAAATAAAGGGTACTGGTGGAATACAAATAACTGGCAACTGAGTTCCGCGGGACCGTTACCCGAAGGAGAAGTGATGGATATCAAACCTTCTTCGGATCAGTCAATCCTGGCCGTGATACACAATAAAAATAAATCGGAACTTACAATCCTGAGATGTACGGAACATAAAAACCGGATCCTGCATACGCAAAAAATCGGCGCTATCGGATTCTGCGCGATCGATTCCGTACCGGAAATACTGATCTACAGCGCAAAAGACGATTCCGCCATGACGGTTTATGACCTCCTGAAAAAGGAAACCGTCAAAACGTTTTTCGCGAGGGGAACGGTTCACTCGGTTCAGACCGATAACCCCGGAAAATTCATTTTCTGGCGAACCGGACGCGAATGGAATATTTTTGGTATTCAGAACAGTGCCCCGGTTCTTAACGGCGATGTTCCTGAGGCCCAGTCAGGCCTGATCCGCGGTCATGAAATGCAGATCAGCCCGGACGGACGTTACTTTGCCCATTATGAAAGATCTTACTTCCGATCCGTTCTGACCGTTTACGCGACAGACCCGCATCAGGCGGTTCAGACTTTTTATCCTGATGATACAGGCATGACGCTTATGTTCACATTGCCCGGAAGCCTCTGTTTCATGTCCTTGCAAAACAGGGTCGCTCTGCTGAATTATGACCGGATCAGTATCTGGAACATTGAGAAAATGAAAGGACCCTGAGCCATGCCGGTTCCGTTGCAGCAGATACTTTCAACCCGGACCTCTTTTATCGCAGTCGTCGGTGCGACGGACAGTCATTATAAATACGGATCCGTCATCTACCGGAACCTGAAACAGAAAGGATACCGTGTCCTGGCCGTCAATCCCTCCAGAACCGAAGTTCATGGAGATCCGTGCTACGCGTCCGTGTCGGATTTGCCCGTAAGCCCGGACATGATCAATTTCGTCACACAGCCTGAAGTCACGCTCCGGGTTCTGGAGGAATGCATCAAAAACCGTTTCATGTTCGTCTGGATTCAGCCGGGAGCATCGAATGAGGCCGTTCTGAAATTTTTAAGAGCTCATCCTTTCGTCTGGACGGCGGATGAGTGCATCATGATGCATGCGAGGTAACCGAACCGATTCCCGGAAAGCGGGCGTTGATTCCATTCCGCCCTGAGAACCAAATCTCTGATTGCATAATTCATCCGGCCCGGCCTTGATTTTCCTTAAGATGCTCCGCTGAATAAAATTCCAACGCCTCTCTTGCAAGTCTTTTTTGTTTTTCATACATTGACCGGTTAACAAAGGTGAGCGGATGAAATGTGAAGCAATGTTTTTCGGCGCGCATCCGGATGACGTCGAACTGACCGCCGGGGGCACGGTCGCAAGGCTGACCGGACTTGGATACCGGATAGGAATCGTCGACCTTACGCACGGCGAGGCCGGAACCCGAGGCAGCGGTGATCTTCGTGATCAGGAGGCGGAAAACGCCGGTAAGATCCTGGGCATCACGGTCAGGGTAAATCTGCACCTACCCGATACCAATATCGAAAATACCCGCGAGAATCAGATCGGGATCATCGAAATCCTGCGCCGGCATCAGCCGGAGATCATTTTCATCCCATACTGGGAAGACCGGCATCCGGATCACGGGCGGGCGAGCCATCTGTGCCGTGAAGCCGCGTTCTACAGCGGACTTCGCAAAATCGAAACCCTGTCCGGCGGGGAAAAACAGGAAGCGTTCCGGCCCAAAAGGATCGTGTATTGCCGCGCCCGGTATGAATACGCCCGCGAACACGGATTCCCGTTCATCGTCGATATCACCGATACGTTCCATCTGAAAATGAAGGCCGTAGAAGCCTATGCTTCGCAGTTCCACAACCCGGAATACAAAAGCGACGAACCGCCGACCCACATCAGCACACCGGATTTCCTGCAGACGATCGAGACAAAGGCGCGGCATTACGGATCGCTGATCGACAAAAAATACGGAGAACCCTTTTTATCCCGCGAGCATTTCGGTATTCATGATCCGTTGCAGTTCCTTCACACCACCGGGCAGGACCTGAGCAAGCTTGGATTCTCGTAACCCTTACCCCAGGACTTATATGACTCCCATCCGTTCCATATGCATTTTCGAGGATGACCAGGCCCGGTGGCTTCAGCCCCTGACGTATCTGCGGCCCGTGTTTGACCTCCGCTGCGGGGCATTCACGTTCAGAGAACGCATCCAGCATTATTTTCCCGGAACGAAACTCTACCTGAAATGCCGCGACCCGCTGGTCCCGATCGTTCACGAACAGAATCCGGACATTCCGGTCAATACGGCGCCTCCCGAAGACTGCCTGTTCATCAACGGCAGTGTGATCATGACTCCCTCCCTGGCGGACATGATCCGCAGCGAACCGGATGCGACCTGGATCTGCGACAGTAAAACCATCGCGTTCCGGAACGGTTTACCGTCGGCGCAAAAAACCGCCGAACCGGCGCACGCGGTGTATCCCTGGGACCTGGTGCGTCACAACGCGGCGGCCATTACAGGAGATTTTTCCCTTGCGCCCAGGCATCACAAGGGCCGCTGTGACCAGGGCTCGATCCTCCTGAATCCATCATCCATAAGTATCGGCGAAGGATCCGTCATCAGGCCCGGCGCAGTGATCGATGCGGAATCCGGCCCCGTGATCATCGGGGAACGCGTGACCATCATGCCCCATGCGGTGATCGAAGGACCCTGCTTCATCGGCGACGGGTCGGTCATCAAAATCGGCGCCAAGATTTACGGCGGGACATCGATCGGCCCCGTGTGCAAGATCGGCGGCGAAGTCGAAGGCTCGATTTTCCAGGCTTACAGCAACAAGCAGCACGACGGGTTCGTCGGTCATTCGGTGATCGCCGAATGGTGCAACCTCGGCGCCGACACCAACACCAGCGACCTGAAGAACAATTACGGGCACGTCCGGGCAACGGTCAACGGGCAGGAAATCGATACCGGTTCCATGTTCGTCGGGCTGACCATGGGCGACCATTCCAAGAGCGGCATCAACACGATGTTCAACACCGGAACGGTCGCGGGAGTATCCTCAAATATTTTCGGCGGCGGTTTCCCGTCCAAGTACATCCCATCCTTCACCTGGGTCAACGTCCCCGCGGCTGAGGAGTATCACCTTGAGAAAGCGATCGATGTCGCGAGAATTGTCATGCACCGGAGGAAAATCATGATGACCAAAACCTATGAAGACCTGATGCGGTGGACGTTCAAAGCCACCCAGCACGAACGATTAAAAAGGTGCGGATAAGATGCCCACCAGACGTAAACCATTCCGTAAACGCCCGTCCAGGTCATGACTCTCCGCAAAACACAGCAAGTAAAGGTTCTTTTCATTGCGGCGCTTTTTTTATGCGTCCTGCACCTGTGGATTTCTTTCCACAGGGCCGCTCCGGGTAACCGGGGCACAAACACCGAATGGATGTCCTCCTCGAAATCAGGGATGCCGATCGGAGTGTCCGGGGAATCCCTGAAAGAATACACGGCATTCGACCGGGCCATCGATTCGCTTCTCGCTGAGGATTACGGCCTCTTGCCCGCCCGGATTAAAAACGACCCGGTTCAGTACGATAACCGGATTTACAACCGCAAGGTCGTGCAAGTCCACCCGGACTTTCCCGTTACCCTTTTCAACACGGATCTGAAGGAATACGCGGACCGATTCGGGTGGGAAATCTATAACGTTCAGGAAAGCCTGAAAACGGGCGACCTGACCGCTGACATCGGAAGAGACTCCAGGATTTACGAACATCTGCAATTGATGGTGAACCGGAAGCTTGCGGCGGAATCCAAGTCTCTTTCCATCCTGGTCAGCGGATTCGGGCTGACGTATGACGACATGACCCGAGCTTTTATCGGGATTCCGGAAAGCATTACGCTGGTGGTCCCTAAGGGACAGGAATATTCCAAAATCATCACGCATGAAGCACGCCGGGCCGGCAAGGCAGTCATTCCCCGCATTCCCGACCTGAAAACCATTATCCGTTTTGAAGCCGCCGACCTCTATGACTCGGCCATGGCCGGCGAGTTCTACACAACCCTCCGGAAAGCCCCTGACCGCAGCCTGATCCTGTTTTACGAGAAAAAGTCGGTGCTGGATCTTCTAACCGCGGAACTTCCAAAACTGCCCAAAAAAGGATACCGCATCGTTCAATATTCAAGGTAATTTGCCCTACGATGACCGAACCACTCTATAACCACTTTTCCCGGACTCATTATGTTTAATCCAAGACCATCCTCCGATATGCAGGCGAAACTGGTTCAGCTGATATTATCCCCCGATTTTCCCGGCAAGATCAGCGACGATCAGATCGAGCAATACCAGCAGAAGATCAGCCGTTTCCGGGACATTGAAATCACGGCGATCATCGACCGGATACACGAAGAAACCGCCAAGAAGAAAAAATCCGGAAAAAACATCCTGATCAGCCAGATCGAGGACATCACGGCCCTGACCAAGATGGAAATCCTGCTCACAGAACAGAAGGTCGCCCCGGAAGTGATCAACCTTCTGCTGACCCTGCTTATCAACAAATCCTCCAACTTCTCGATACCGATTTTTGACGGAAAGGTGGACGATCTTCTCGCCAATTCCGTGGAAAACGGCATTATTAACATCGTCCTTGAAAAATCTGTTTCCGAGAAAAGCCGGCAGGTCCGCACCAAGGAAATGAAAGACCTTTTTGACAGGAAGATCCGCGACACCGAGACCTTTGTGCACCTGACCGAAATCATCGACAGCACAGACCTGAATTCCGACGAGACCGTGAAAACCGTATTTATGGTAAACCTCCTGGCCGAGGCCATGAAGCGCGATGAGACGATGCGTAAAAGCGAGTCCATCAGCATGAAAGACCTGATCAACCTGTTTCTGCTTTCGAAGTTGCAGAACAAACTCGCCGCATTGGGATACCCGAACGAGACTATCGAGGGCATCATCATCAACCGCCTTTCACAGTCCAACAACATACGCCGCCAGTTCCGCATCCTGGACCAGATCCTCAAGGACACCCTCGAAGGCAACCTGGACATCGACCTCGGATCCAAAACCGAGAAACTGGAATGGCTGAAGCTCATCAATGAACTGGAGATCAACATCTCGCTGAGCCAGTATGAGGAAAAGCTCAGGACTACGCTGGACGAAACGCTGAAAACATCGGTGCACGGCATTCTCATGACCGACAACATCGCCGATCAGACGATCGCGTCCATTTCCTTCGCCCGCCGACTCGACAACCCGGACGAATCGCTGCACGAGGCGTCGAAACTCGTGGAAGTGGCCCGGGAAACGCAGTACCTCACCTCAATGATCTTCCGGGTCAAAGGGTTCCAGATCAAGGAAGTGTACGAATTCGTGGAACTCATCGGCGAGCTGGACATCAAGAACGAACGGTATCACAAGGTGGTGGATTTTTTCCAGCACGAACTCCCCTGTATCGACAAAAGCGTCCTCAAGGAAGACGACCCCGATGTCAAGAAAGCCGCTCTCGCGTCCCGTTACCTGTCCGCCCGCCTCATGAGCCTGTTCGGGATCAACCCCGAATTCCTGAACATGAGCCTTGATTACGTTTCATTGAACCATCACAGGCTTCCGCCCGAATTGCGGGAAAACGAGGATTCCTTTTCGCTTCAGGTCGATCATTTCAGCGAGCTTCGGAAACGGATCGGTTTTTTCAACAAGGCCGAACGGGCATTCATGACCATGAACCAGGTCGAGGCGATGATCCAGAACGAGATGATCGAACTGACCCGGGATAATATTTTCCGGATCATGGACATGATCAACGACACCGAACTCAGCATCGCGGTCGGGGAATACGTCAGGGCCGGCACCATTACGCGCGGGCAGGACGATCCGGCCTCTTTCAGCGCCGCATACGCCGAACCCAAAATCAAGACGCTTTTCCAGGTCCAGTCCATCCGGATGATCGAAAAGGAAGCCGTGGAAAAGAACATCATCCCCGAATCCATCCTGCTGAAAGCCGAGGAGGATGGCAGCGTGGTAGAAACGCTCCTTGACATCAAGAATTACGCGGTGTACCTGGTGACCCGCCGTTTTGACAAGCCCGAATATCCACGCCACCTGCAGCGGGCTCTGAACCTCATCCTCGCACTGGTGCAGGACGCCATCGGATGGCGTCATTTTGAAAACTCGCAGATCCGCGCCAAACAGGAAATCGCGCCCCTCATCGATGAATATTACCTCTTTCTCAGCAAAATCCTCCAGGCGCTCGCTGAGGACAAGAATCCCGCTCACGAGGAGATCATCAGCAAGCTGCGCGACGACGATTTCTTCGCCATCACCGACAACAAGGACAGCCTCGAGGGCGGAAAGAAATCCGCGCCGCAGGTCCGTACGGAGTTTTACGCGCTGATGCACGACACCCGGTTCCAGGAATACGTCGCTAAGGCCTTCCTCTTCGCCGAAGCCACATTTTCCAACGACTGGCAGTATTATAAAGGCGAACTCGAGCAGACCAAACAGCAGCTGAACCTGTCGCTCACCAAAACCTGCGCGGTCATCGACAAAATCATCGAGGACCTCAAGACGGACGTGAAACACCTCCATGAATACAAGGACCATATCCAGATCCTGCAGAACAAGTATCTCTCCCCCCTGGAAAAGCTGGAATTCCAGCTGAATACGCACCGTAAGCCGGCAAGCATCATCAAGATCGAGTACGACCGCATCGTCAATTCAGAAAAATTCAAGGTATTCCTGAAACACACATTTGAACTCAGCCAGACAGCGAAGGACTGACCGTGTGCCGCCTTCTCGGATTCGTTTCCGCCTCAGAAGAACAGTTGTCCCATCCGATTTTGTATGCCTCCCATTCGATACGGGCACAGAGCCTGCGGGACCGGCAGTCTCAAAAACCCAATGACGCCGGATGGGGATACGGAATCTGGAATGACCGTCCCGAAATCGTCAAGCGCCTGACGAAGCCGGCCACAGATCCCCTGTTTCCCGAAATGGCTGAAAAGCCTTACCGGCGGATGTTATTGCATATCCGCCGCGCTTCAGCGGGAGGCTTGTCCTGCGAAAACACACATCCGTTCCTTTTTAATAACCAACTGATCTTCGCCCATAACGGAACGATTGACCGGTTTGAAAAAGTCCGAAATCAGGCGATCGGACGGCTGCCGGCGCACTTCCGGGACGGCATTCTTGGAAGGACGGATTCCGAATACCTGATGTACCTTTTTCTGCATCATTTGCTCCGCGGGGATTCCCCGGACTCAGAAAACCTTCAGTCTTTCCGGCTCGCGCTTGCACAGACGATCGCAACAGCGGAACAGTTAGCCGATGAGGCGGGAGCAGAATACCCTCCCGAGCTGAATTTCATTTTTTTAACAAAACATTTTTTAATTGCGACAAAAGTGCTATATTGGCTCGGTTTTTATGAAGGAGTCCGGAACGGACTCATGATCACATCGGAACCGGTGGAGCCCGGCGACGGATGGGCTTCCATAGGTGAGCGTGAAATGATTGCGGTCCGCCGCGACGCTTCCTATGAATTGTTATCGCTTGCCACCTTTAAAGGGAGAACATGATTTTACTGAAGAAATGTTTCTGGTACCTAACAGCCCTGACGATCCTGACCGGACTCGCGTGCTCCAGGAAAGACGTAACGGCGTACATGACTTCCAAAGAACATTTTGAATACGCCATGAAAATGTTCAGGAAAAAGGACTACATCAAAGCGCAGGAGCAGTTCACGGTCATCACCTATAAATACAGCGGCTCCGACATCGCCGACGACGCGCAATTCTACCTCGCTGAAACCTATTTTTTCCAGAAAGATTTTGTGACCGCCGCGTCGGAATACGACCGGCTGATCAGTTCTTATCCCCGGAGTGAATTTATCGAACCGGCCATGTACCAGATCGCGATCTGTTATTATAAGCTGTCCCCCGGTTATGCGCTGGACCAGAAATTCACCTACGAGGCTCTGAACGCCATACAGAACTTCATGGACCTTTACCCGAAAAGCGCAAAAAAACCGGAAGTCGACTCGCTGTATAAGCTTGTTCACCATAAGCTGGCGCGAAAGGAATTTGAAAACGCCCAGACCTACCGGAAAGTCAGCGAGTATGAGGCCGCCATCGCGTATTACGATTTTGTCATCAATAATTTCTATGATACACCTTATACGCCCCAGTCCATGTACTGGAAAGGATACTGTTTTTTTCGTCTGAACCAGTTTGAAAAGGCGAAGCTGACCCTTCAGAAAATCACCGAACTCTATCCGCTGGACCGGAAACTGGTCACGAAAACACTGGACCTGTCCGAAAGCATCCGGAAAGCGGAAGCCCGGCATAAGCCGGCCGGTTCATCGGACAAGGAATAATCATCTCATTCATATTCAGAAACCGTAAAAAAGATGAATATCGGCCTATTCGGCGGAACATTTGATCCGGTTCATCTGGGTCACCTGATCATTTCCGAGCTGACCCTGGAGGAGCTTGCTCTGGACGAGGTTTGTTTTGTTCCGGCCTCGCAGCCTCCCCATAAGCCGGAACAGGTCATCACGCCTTTTATCCACCGCGCCGCGATGCTGGAAATGGCCGTTTCGGGAAACCCGAAACTATCCGTGAACCGCATCGAAGAAAACCTGTCCGTACCTTCCTTTACGGTGCAAACGCTCCGTCTGCTCGCGGCAACCTACCCGCAAAACCGTTATTATCTCATGATCGGCGGAGACTCATTCGTTCATTTCAGCCAGTGGAAAGATCCCGAAGGGATTCTGGAATTGTCCACGCCGGCCGTATATCCCCGGAAAGACTGGGATTCCGGAACAGCCGCCGGACCGCTGAGGGAAAAATCCGTGATCCTGAATCTTCCGCTCATCGATCTTTCCTCCTCGATGATCCGGGAACGGCTGAAAACCGGCCGTTCGGTGAAGTACATGATCCCGGATTGTGTCGCTGAATATATTCAGACCCATCAACTCTACCGTTAATTCTATCCGGTCATGCTGAAACGTCTTTTGCCTTACATCCGTTCGTACCGCGGATATTTTCTGGCAGGCTTCTTATTCGTGGTATGCAAGAATCTTTTCCAGTCCGTGAGTCCCCAGGTGGTAAAAACCGCGATCGACAGCCTTTCATCCGCGGAGACAGCTCCCCTGCCCTTTTTTATGGAATACATTCTTCATCCTCTTCTGCAGAATCTGGGACTCAGCCTGATGACGGCCAGCATTACGGTTTATATCGCGCTCGAATGTCTGCACGGTATTTTCCTTTTCGGCATGCGCCGGACCATGATCGTCGCGTCGAGGAAAATCGAATACGATTTCAGGAATGATTTTTTCAGTCATCTTCAGAAACTGCACGTCGGCTATTTCCAGTACGCCCGCACGGGAGATATGATGAGCCGGGCCTCCAATGACCTGGCCAACGCCCGGGAAGTCCTCGGCCCGGGGATCATGTATACCGCGAACATGCTGGTTTCTTTCGCGTTTGTCGTACCGATGATGACCGCCATCGACGGATGGCTTACGGTAATCGTGTTTCTGCCCCTTCTGGTGCTGTCGCTTGGCGTGAACCGGCTTGCAACCGTCATGCACAGACGTGCGCAGGCGGTGCAGGAAAAGCTGTCGGACATCAGCGCGCGGGCCCAGGAAACCTTTTCCGGAATCCGCATCATCAAGGCCTTCGCGCTGGAAAAGATCCACGACGAGCGTTTTGACGACCTGAACCGGGAATACATCCTGACCAACTTATCGATGGTTCGGGTCCGCGGACTGATGATGTCCAGTGTGATCGTGACCATCGGACTGAGCATCGCCGCACTGCTGTGGTACGGGGGCTCATTGGTAATGGACCGGCGTATATCCCTGGGCGATTTCACCGCATTCAGTTTTTATCTGGCCATGCTTATCTGGCCGATGTTCGCGCTGGGGTGGGTGATCAATATATTCCAGCGCGGTTCGGCGTCCGTGAAGCGGATGAACGACATTTTAAACACACCGCCTGCGATCGCCGACAACAACCCGGATTCGTCAGTCAGAACTATCAAGGGGCGCATCGAGTTCAGGAACCTTACATTTTCCTATCATGACCGGCCTGCGCTGCTGGATATCAGCCTGAAGATCGAACCCGGCATGACCGTCGGGATCGTCGGACTGACCGGATCCGGCAAAAGCACTCTCGTCAGCCTGATACCCCGGCTGTATGTGCTCCCTGAAAACCGGCTCTTTATCGATGACCGCGAAATTCACGAATTTCCTCTCCTGACGCTGCGATCATCCATAGGCATGGTTCCGCAGGACCCGTTTCTGTTTTCGGATACGATACGCCAGAACATACTCTTCGGCAACCCGGAAGCGACGGATCAGGACATCGAATGGGCGGCGGAACTGGCCCGGATCCATGATTCGGTCATGGAATTTCCGGACCGGTACGAAACGGTGATCGGCGAACGGGGCATTACCCTGTCCGGCGGGCAGAAGCAGCGTCTGGCAATAGCACGCGCGGTCATCCGCAGGCCGCCCATACTCATCCTCGACGACGCCCTGTCCAGCGTGGACACGCAGACCGAGGACTCCATACTGTCCGGCCTGCGGCAACTTATGAGCGACCGGACAACGCTGATGGTCAGCCACCGCATCCGGACGATTCAGCACGCCGACCTGATCCTCTATCTCGACGGCGGACGGATCAGCGAACAGGGAACGCACGAAGAACTGATCCGGCTCAAAGGCGATTACGCCCTCATTCACCGTCACCAGCTGCTGGAAGAGGAAATCACGAACATCTGACAAAAAACGAAAGACCAGAGACATGCTGCAAGGAAAGAAAGATCCGCTGCCGGTATCCAAAAGCGAGCTGTATGAACATCTTGCGAAAGACCTTCAGGCACTTATTGGCGGTGAATCCGACTGCATCGTGAACTCAGCGAACGCGAGTTCCCTTCTCTTTTATACTCTGCCGGAAATCAACTGGGCCGGGTTTTATTTCCTGAAAAACGGAGAACTGGTGGTCGGCCCGTTTCAAGGTAAACCGGCATGCGTGCGGATCGCGATGGGCCGCGGGGTTTGCGGAACAGCGGCTCTGCGGCGCGAGACCATCGTTGTCCGGAATGTCCATGACTTTCCGGGACACATAGCCTGTGACAGCGATTCCCAATCGGAAATCGTCGTGCCGCTGATCCGGAAGGAAATCCTGTATGGCCTGCTGGATATCGACAGCCCTCGCCTATCGAGGTTTGACGACGATGACCGCCGGGGCCTGGAACGGTTTGTAAATGTTTTCCTGGAAATGACCGATATTCGTTTCTGACTGTCACCCGTTTCAGTCCGACCGGCGGATTTTACCGTTTCGGGATCTCACTGCGGGTGTTCGCCGGCGACCTGTCGCTACAGAATTTTCGCCTTCAGCAGACTGAAAAAATCATCCAAATCTATATTCCCGCCGCTCAGCACGATGGCGATGCGTTTGCCTTTGAGTTCAAGCTCGTTTTTCAGGACTGCGGCAAAAGGAACGGCGGCGGTCGGTTCCGCGATGATCTTCAGCCGGGTGTAAATCATCCGCATGGCTTCGATGACCTCTTCATCCGTGACCGTCAGCATACGGTCCACTTTCTCCATGATAACGGGAAAGGTCAGCGTTCCGGGCGCAGGCGTACGCATCCCGTCGGCAATGGTTTTCGGGGGGGGGATCTTTACGATCCTGCCCTGCTGAAACGACCGGCAAACATCGTTTGCCGTTTCCGTTTCCACGCCGATGACCGTTACGCCTGGAACAAGATGCTTCATCGCCACGGCGTTGCCCGATATCAGTCCGCCTCCGCCGACCGGGAAAAACACATAACCGGGAGACGGCACCTGTTCGGCCAGTTCCACCCCGAGAGTTCCCTGCCCGGCCATGATGAATTCGTCGTTGAACGGCGGGACGATCGTCCGGCCTTCCGTTTCAGCAATCGCATTTCCGATGGCTTCCCGGTCTTCAGTCATGTAGTTGTAAAAGACGATTTCCCCGCCGTACGCCCTTGTCGCTTCCACTTTAGGTTTCGGAGCGTTATCCGGCATCACGATTTTAGCATGCGTTTTCAGCATTCGAGCGGCCAGCGCGACCCCCTGTGCGTGATTTCCGGACGAATAGGCAACCACGCCGCGCCGGAGCTGTTCTTCAGTCAATGAACTGATTTTATTGTACGCGCCCCGGATCTTAAAGGCGCCGATTTTCTGAAAATTCTCGCATTTGAAAAAAAGTTCATTGCCCGTCATCAGGTTCAGGGATGACGACGTATGCACCGGTGTCCGGTGAATGACGGGTTTCAGCTTCCGGTATGCGCGGTCGATGTCGGAATAACCGATCATGATCCTGCGGGGCTATTGTTTTCCCGGGACTCTTCGCCGCATTCCGAGATATCCTGAAGCATCTGCTTCAGGTCCGCCGTCAGCGCTTCCGCCGACTGAACCGTTCCGCGGATATTTTCCGTATTCAGGACGATCTGCTTGACGACCCCGTTGATGCTGTCCAGCGCCTGCGTGAGCTGTTCGATGCCGATGGCCTGCTGCTTGTTATCCACCAGGATTTCCTTCGCGTAGGTGTCGTTCTCGGTCAGGAGATCCAGGGTTTGTTCCATGGTTTTTCCGGCCTCATTGATGTCCTGCATGCTTTGCTCAATCGAGTTGTATCCGTCCTGGATGGACTGCTGTGTATTCATGGCCGCGGTCTGGATCTCAAGGACGAGGTCGTTGATCTCAGTGGCGGCCGACTGGCTCCGCTCGGCGAGCGAACGCACTTCGTTGGCGACCACCGTCAGGCCTTTGCCCATATCCCCCGCCTTGAAAGCCTCGATACCCGCGTTCAGCGCGAGAATGTTGGTTTTTTTTGCGATATCCTTCACTGAAATGCTGATCGATTCGATGAGCCGCATTTTTTCATGTAAAAAACGGAAATGATCGATGGTCGTCTGGCTGTTTTTATGGATCTCGCTCAGTGCCGTGATTGCCGTGTCGACGCTGGCCTTGCTTTTCTGCGTGGACGCCATGCTGGATTCGGCGTTGCCGGCCACCATTTCAGCCTTGAGCGTGGATTGCTGCGAGGTCACCGATATTTCCTGCGCCGTCGTCGAGGTCTGGTTGATCGCTACGGACTGTTCCTGAAGCGCCTCGGTCTGCTGATCGGTCACCTGCGTCAGCTGCCGGACGATCTCGGACATCTGCCCGATAATATTCTCCAGAATGGTGTGGCGCTGGCTGTTTATCAGTTCCAGTTCGGAACGCATTTTATTCAGTTTTTTTTCTGTCGTTTGGTAATCACCGGCTTTTTTGTAATACAGGCTCGTCAGCACGACGGTAATGACAGCAAGAAAACACGAAAGGACGACCATCAGATTCAGCCGGGTCCATTTGTCGGCCAGGCTGATTGAAAGTTCCCTGGACCGGCCGCGGACGGACACCACGCTTTGCTTGATATAATCCACACCGGTACTGATGCTTTTTCTTATTCCGGTAATCGGCCCGGATGCGGATTCTCCCTGCAATAAGCTGAGCTGGTCGTTGAAGGACTGATGCACCATGGCGACCACCGAATCCGCGCTTGAAAGATGACGCTGTACGAGAGAATATACGGGATCGGTTTTTCTGATTTGCGTCCGGGCGGTATCATACTGCGATTTTGCGTTTTCCCATTGCGCGATCAGCGTTCCAAGGTCGATGTCCTTCAAGTCTCCGGCTAATACGTTATCAAGATCACGGACGGATTTTTCGAGGTCATTGAGCCGGTTGATCATGATCACACAGTCACCCATTTCGTCCTGACTGTCATTGACGCTCTGAAGCAGGTAGAGACTATACCCGACAAACACTAGAGCGGCGGCGAGCAGCAGGCCTGTCCATCGGAAAAAAAGGGTTTTCAAGGTTTCAATAAAGGGTTTCATGTGTGTACGGCTTTCGGTTGAGTTTATTTAAATGCCGGGATAAGTTTCCGCAGTGATGTCCGCCAGGCCAGATAACCCATGACGGCCAAAATCAGGAAAATGGCGTAAAGAATCATCGTCAGATACAAAACTTTGTAATAATACATTCCGATATAGATAATATCAACTGAAATCCAGAGTATCCAGCTTTCGATTTTTTTCCGGGCCATCAGGAATTGCGCGCATAAACTGACCACGGTCGTAAGGGCGTCCCAGTAAGGAAGATCGGCGTTAGTAAAATTATGAAGGACATAACCCAGACCTGCTGTTGAACCGGCGGCGATGACGCCGAGGGCGATTCCTTCCTGAATCCGGATCCGGCTGACGGAAAGCCTGCCGTGATCCTGGCCGCCGTGAAGCCATTCATACCATCCGTAAACGCTGAGTATAATATAAATCCCCTGTAATCCCATATCGGCGTACAACCGCGCCTGGTAAAAAACGATGATATAAAAGAAAGCGTTGATCAGAGCGACCGGCCAGTTCCAGATGTTCTGTTTAACGACAAGATAAACGCATATAACGCCGGAAACAAAACCGATCAGTTCGTACAGGTCAAATTGCATCAGTTGTATATTGGATGATGAGTATTGATATTTCGATTGTAGTTTTCATTTTATTTAAATTACGGTTGTTGCCAAAACCGCTGAGAACGTAAAAGAGTTTGTTTTTCCTGACGAAACAACCCGGCTGTGTCGGGGACAGGCATAAATTTGATAAAAAAAATTATTTATAATTTTTTATATGTTTTTGGTTTTGTAGGGATAAGGATTTTGTTGCCTCTGTGCAACCTCCGCGCCTCCGAGGTTAAGGTTCTCAGAATTTAAGCCGGACGTCGACATGCGCATTGTCAAGTTCCCAGCAGGATTTATCGCTGTATTCAGTTTCATCGGTGTCAATATCGTCTCCGTCGAAAACAACGATGGTGTCATTTCCCCTGAGATATTCGGCGACAACGGAATATTCACCCAGCGGGCGGATCAGCGATTTCATTGTTGATCTTGCGTAAAAAAAGGTGTCCAGCTGGTCATTTTCAAGATCGCCGAAAAAAACATGGATTGGGACGCTGTCGTTCTCTGAGTTCAGAGTGGAACGAATAATGAGCAGTCCGGTTTCAAACGGCTGCTCTACGCAATCGCTCGGTGCAGGTCCGCGGTCTGCCGCTTCCTCAAGCCATTCGCATCCCGAGGCGGTTCCCAGCAAAACGAAAAGCGCCGTACACCATGTGAGTTTTGATTTTATCATAGTTGTCCTCCTGCCGAAATCAGGATCCTGTGGCCGTCAACGGTTTTCATATCCGTGTACTGGTAACCCGCGCGGATGAAGGCGATGCGGTTGATTTTATACGATACGCCCGCACGGACAATCGGCGTCAGCCCCTGTTTTTTTTCAATGTCGTATCCTTTCCATTCCCCTCCGTCGATGGCTCCGCGGTAATTGACAAAACTCAGTCCCATCGCCGCGCCGAGAAACATGTCGATTTTATTGTTGACCCAGAATTTTTTGTCGAATCCGCCCGCCAGAATGTACCGGAATTCCTTGAGCTGAAAATAATACCTCGGTCCGACTTTCAGCAGGATGTCTTTTCCGAAGGGCCGTGCGAAAAACGAGACCGTGAATCCCAGAAATTTGTCGTGCAAGAACGATTTACGGTACGTGACTCCCAGACCGGCGTCGTTATTCCATAGCGGGAACTCGGCCATAACGGAATGTTTATGCGCTTTTTCATTGCTTCCCGCGCCCGACCGGTCAAACTGGGCCGCAACCCGGGCCAAAACGGAAAAATGAAACATCAGAAAAAATAACATAAAGTAATTCATGAAGAATCCTCGTGATAAATTTAAATGCGGAAACAATATAAAGAAGAAACCGGACGTTTGAAAGATAATTTTATTTTTCAGGTTCAGGTTTTTCCCGGTCGGACGTAACATGAACGGTAACGTCCGTTTCTCCGTCATAGAACCGTATGATGGCCGGTTTGTCGTCCTGCATGAGCCGGGCGGATGAAACGACATGCCCGTTCTGCAAAGTCAGGGTATAGCCCCGCATGAGCGTGTTCCGGGGATTGAGGATGTCCAGCCGCTTCCGAAGGTGTTCGGCATGTTGTTTCTGAAGTTCGAAATGATGCGCGAGTGTGCTTGTCAGGCGCCGATCATAATCATCCGTTTGCTGCCGGTACTGGGCGATGACCGATTCGGGTTGTTTGAACGCGTAGCGGTGCTGCAGTTGTTTCACGGCGTGGCGTCCAAGTTCGATGCGCTGTCTGACATGCTGAATGAGCGTATACCGTACATTCAGCAGGTACTGGCTCATCTCCTCGGCGGATGGAACGACGAGTTCGGCGGCCGCGGACGGCGTGGCGGCGCGGACGTCGGCGACCAGGTCCGCGATCGTAAAATCGATTTCATGGCCTACCGCGCTGACAATCGGGATCGGTGAGTCGTAAATGGCGCGGGCGACGATTTCCTCGTTGAACTCCCATAAGTCCTCGATGGAGCCGCCTCCGCGTCCGAGAATGATCACGTCTGCCCGCTGGTATTCGGCGAAATCGCGGATGGCCTGCACGATTTCCTCGGCGGCGCCGTCGCCCTGCACGCGCACCGGCGCGAGAACAAGGCTGATGCCCGGCTGACGCCTCTGGGCAACGCTGACAATGTCGCGGATCGCCGCACCGGTCGGTGAAGTTATGATTCCGACCGACGCCGGATAAGGCGGCAAAGGCTGTTTGTGCGCGGGATCGAACAATCCTTCGGCGAAGAGCTTTCTTTTCAGGCGTTCCAGCGCAAGCTGAAGCTCGCCGAATCCCTCCGGCTGGATCTGCGCGACCGTGATCTGGTAATAACCGCCTTTTTCATAAAGAGAGATTTTTCCGCGGACAAGAACTTTGACGCCTTCACGGATGTCTGCCAGGATGGACTGTACCGTCGACCGCCAGATCACGCACTTGATCTGAGCCATCTCATCTTTCAGCGTGAAATACACATGCCCGGATGAATGCTTCGTCAGATTGGAAATTTCACCGCGTACGGTGATGGATGAAAAACTGTCCTCAAGAAGAATCTTGATTTTCTTCGTGATTTCATTGACCGAATAAATTTTTGGTTTCGGCGTCGAATCCTGCGGCGGTTCATGTTTTGAAAATAAATCCATACTTAAACAAATTTAATCATTTCTTCATGATTGACAATGAAAATAGTGTAAATCGAAAAATGAATTGAATCTGTTATGATTTAATAATCTTATAATGATTATCCGGTCAACATAACTGTCATCATTGACGCTGTTTTAAAAAGAGTTATGAGCCCGAAAAGAGATTGCGCACGGTTTTTTAACATAATACTGATTTATCAGTATAGCCCGGCGGTAAGAAAAACCTTATATTTCCATTGTACAAAATAAAGGAAAGAACCATGAAATCATTATTTCTGAACCTGCTATTGATTATTGTCATCAACATGAATGCCGAAGCCCAGACACTGACTCAGACTGTAAAAGGTACCGTGATTGACGAAGACAGCCAGATGCCCTTGCCCGGCGCGAACATTATTATTCTCGGAACGAATCCGCTCAAGGGTGCGTCGAGCGATCTGAACGGAAAATATAAAGTATTGAATGTGCCGGTCGGACGGTTTGATATCCGGGTTGATTATATCGGGTATGATCCGTTTATCATGAAAGAAGTGCTTGTCGGAAGCGGAAAAGAGGTTGTGATCAATATCAACCTGAAAGAATCATCCGTAAAAATGGATGAGATCGAGATTGTCGCCGAAATCAGCAAGGAAAAACCGCTGAATTCAATGGCGGTGGCGGGCGGCCGTATGCTGAGCGTGGAGGAAGCGAACCGTTACGCGGGAGGATTTGATGATCCCTCGCGGCTGGCGTCGACCACGGCCGGCGTGGCGGGTAACCTGAGCAGCAACGGAATCGTCATCCGAGGAAACGCGCCCAAAGGATTGTTGTGGCAGATGGAAGGAATTCAGATCTCCAATCCCAGTCATTTCGCTAATCTCACAACATTCGGCGCCGGGGGGATTACGGCGCTGAGCAGCCAGGTGCTCGCGAATTCGGATTTTTACACCGGCGCTTTCCCGGCGGAGTACGGCAACGCGTTATCGGGCGTGTTCGACCTTAACCTGCGGTCCGGCAACCAGGACAAGCGGGAATATACATTCCAGCTCGGCGCGATCGGAATTGACGCTGCGTCCGAAGGCCCGATTGTCCCCGGTAAACCGTATTCGTATTTGTTTAATTACCGTTATTCGACATTATCGTTGCTTACACCGCTGCTACCCGAAGACGCCGGCGGAACATTCTATCAGGACGTTTCGTTCAAACTGAATTTTCCATTTTCTAATGCCGGAACGTTTTCATTATGGGGACTGGGCGCGAATGACTATTCCGGCGCGAACGCTGAAAAGGACTCGTCAAAATGGGTCTATCTGGAGGACAAGGAAAAATCAGGCTTCACAACATTCATGGGCGTACTCGGTTTGTCGCACCGCATAATATTGGGTTCAAGAACCTATATGAATAATACGCTGGCCGTTTCCGGTGACGGATTACGGTGGAAAGTGCGCGAAATCCTTCCCGACCTGAGTCTGCCGTTTAGGGAAAAAATCAGAAACAACACGTGGAAACTGACGTGGAGTTCCATGGTTAATCATAAGTTCAACGAGCGGATCACGAACAAAACCGGAGCGGCGCTGAATCAACTGAACTACACCTCCGCAATCCGGCAGGCGCCTTTAACAGGGCAGCCGTTGTCGGTGATTTCCGATGAGAACGGTAAAACGTACCTGATTCAGGCGTATAGCCAGTTTAAAGCGGATCTGACGCCGGCATGGTCTTTAAACGCGGGCATGTATGCTTCCCACCTTTCGCTTAACGGCGAGACGTTATTTGAACCGCGGTTCGGAACACGATGGAATGTCACGGCACACCAGTCGCTCAGCCTTGCGTTTGGCCTTCATAGTCAGACTGAACCGCTGAATATTTATCTTGCCAGACGGCAGCGCGAAGGCGGTACATGGTACCAGCCTAACAAAGATCTTAAGCAGGCTAAGGCGCGTCATCTTGTTCTGGGATATGATTACATGTTCGGGAACAATTCAAGGATCAGGATCGAGCCCTACGTTCAATGGCTGTCGGATGTTCCGGTTATCAGGGACAGTTCATTTTCAATCCAGAATCAGGATCAGGACGCGTGGTTCATGAATGAACCGCTGGTGAATAAGGGCCGCGGACGAAATGCCGGCGTTGATGTGACGTATGAAAAATTCCTTTCCGGAGGATACTATTACCTGTTCACGCTGTCGTTCTTCGATTCCCGATATACCGGCGGTGACGGTAAGGAACGTCCTTCGCGGTATGACAAGCGTTACGTCATCAATATTCTTGGCGGAAAAGAATGGATGATCGGCAGCGGAAAAATTCTCAGCGTCAACGGCCGCGTTAATTTCTCAGGCGGCGACCGCATAAGTCCGCTGGATGAACAGGCTTCGCTGGTAAAAAGGGATGTCGTGTATGATGAATTGAGCGCCTTTCGGTCACGAAAACCGGACCTGCGTTATGTGGACATGTCGGTGTCCTACCGGATTAACAAATCATCATACGCCATGGTCTGGTCATTACAGATGATCAATTTGCTCGCGAGAAAAGAATTTGAAGGATACCGGTATAATTTCAAATCAGAAAAAATCGACAAGCATGAGGAACTGACCATGATTCCGAACCTGAGCTTTAAAATTGAGTGGTAGGTATCCTTTACTCGAAGCAACTGAAAACAGCCTCTTCGAAACGGTTTTCTGTGTTATGAGAACGCAGATCTTATTAAGAACAAACAAAAGCAATTGCCGCATCGATTGCTTTGCTGTCGGAACGGACTTGTCCCGAGTTAAATGAGAAATCAGGATATGTCCGATGTTCGTCAGGAAAAACAAGTGCCGTCCCGCTCTGCGGGGTTGTGCGGAATATCGAAATGTAAAGAAAGATTTATTTGTCGGGTTATGTGCTTCTGATTTCGTGACGAATAGAAAATAACGATTGACTGAATTCGATCCGTTCACAGTAATCCCTGAATCTTGTCGCAGTGACTATCATTCCTCGATCGACACCCTTATCATTCTTTGGGTGGTTTTTGCTGAGTTGCGGTCAATAACCGAGACGTTCAGGTCATAATCGCCTGCCGGAATGTCTGAAATATCGATTCCGAGAGAATAGTTGTCAAACCGGCTGTTAGCGGTCACCAGAAAAGATTGTGAGACATCGGATTTTTGGTTTTTATTGAGCCATTCCTGGAGCTCGCCGAAAAGAGATCGGTTTTGGGAGGGCCGTAACCTTGTAGTGATTGAATAGTCGGCCTTTCCCTGCTGATTGAGCGTAAGATAGTAGATTTCAAAATACAGATAGACCGGTTTTCCCCGGTCCAGAGTTGTATCCATTTTAGGAATCAAAGAGGCCCTGTGTTGTGATGACGGAGTTTCGCATAAAACAATTTCGCTGATCGTCAGGGTATCCGAAGAATAGCTACTCAGTCTGGTATAACCCCGGTGCGTTGAGAGAAAACGCCGTAAGGGCCATTCAACTTCAACGGCATAAGGATGGCTGATCGTATCGGCCGGAACAGGGGAAAGCGGAAAAGCATTAAACAGCATGGTTCCGAATGAATTAAAGGACCGGCTGTTGAACCGGACTTCCCGCGACAGGATGGTTTTATAGAGTGTGTCCAGTAAAAATCCCCTGAACGTGATGCTGTCGCCGTGGTCCAGCTGAAGCCTGCAGGAAGAACTGTCGGTGGCAGTATAAAACCACAGGTCGGTTAACCCCTTGTCGGAACGGAACTGGTATGTTTTGGAATTCAAAGGTATTTCGGGATAGGGAAAATTGAATTTATCGGCTGACTCACGATAGGCGCTGGATAACGTGATCATGGACCGGTTATCCAGCAAAAATTTACCGCTGGCGGCCTCGTCACGGAAATAAAAAGTGTGTCGGGGGTAAATCCATACTTCCCATCCTCCGAGAGTCCGGTCGTCCGGCTGAATACGGAATTGTTCCGGAGGTTTGCCGTAACGGATATAGATCATGCCTCGCTCTGTTTTCCATCCGTCGAGATTTTGAAAACGTACGCCGAAGCGCCAGTTCGCGTACGTGATGCGGTTATAGTGTTCCAGCTGGCGTTCATTATAGGGTGTGCCGTAAACAGGATCTTTCCGGTTCCAGAACCGTTCGATCCAGGGGACGCGGGTTTCATAATTCTGCTTTGCGGTTTTATAATCACCGGTCTGATCAGATTCGACGATGTAACCTATGGAATAGTATCCCATAGCTTGGTTTTCATCCATCAGTTCGAGCGCGCGGCGGTAGTCCTGGTCGGCCTGCATGTATTGCCCGCCCGCATAATGCGCGAGGCCGGAAAGAGCGAAAGTCATGGCGTCCCGGGGATAAAGGGTTTTTAATTGATCAGCGAGCCTGATCATCATAGGATAAGATTTGATTTCATAATACAGCATGATTAGCCTCTGATGGGCTTCGAGATGCCTGAGGTTCAGCGTGATCGCTTTTTCATAATACGTGCCGGCTTCCTTAAATGACTGATGGGCATACTTGGAAAGATTCAGTTCGACGTGGTCATTAAGCGCTTGTTCTCCGCTGCCGGGGTTGCTTTTCATGTTGAGGTAACGGAGTCCCTCGAGTTCGCACGTATATCCCGCGTAATAACATGCTTCAGCGAGACTAAGCGCGTGGGTAAGCTGGTCGGGAATATTGTTGATGAGTTTTTTCGATTCCCGCCGTGCGGCGTCGTGGTAACCCTGAGCGTTCAGGATCCTGATCAGTGTGATCCGAAAGGGAATGTTTTTCGGGCTGAGATCAATGGCTTTCCGGATCATATTGGCCGCATGACGCCGGGAATGGACCGTGTTTTTTTCAAGGTATCGTTGGGCGATTTCATTGAGGATGTCAGGATATTCGGGATGGCCTTTGGAAAAAGACTCCAGGGAATCAAGAGTCAGGGTTTTATACTGAATAGAAGCCTGCGGATAAAGAATTCCTGAACAAATAAAAAGAATTAAGCCGATAAACCGGATCCGGCCCGTTATGAATGACAAACCGGAAAGCTTATTCCTGTCATAATGAAGAATATTCTTGGAAAAATACATCTGATGGGTTGACAACTTTCTCTCCGATAGAACGGCCAGAACGATGATTGGCGTATATATTAAATCTGTTTATGAAAACCCGAACATGACAATGAAATTCATCGGTTTGTAATTACCCTGACATCCGGCAATCTGAAAGCGGATATCAGGCGTTCAGAAGAAAATCGAGTTTGGACATGACCGGGACTTCCTCGGGTTCCTGGTTTTTCCTGAATATCCGGGCGCCTTTCAGGCCTTTCAGTGTGATGATTTGGTTTTCAATTCTAAGATACGTTCCTTCCCGGAGACCGACAACGACCGTATCATTCATCTCGTGGAATTCCCTGATTCGTTGTTCCCGCGTCTCGCCCATATGCATGGACCCCGGATCGGGATCGATATAATGCGGATTGATGTTGAAGGGTACAAGCTGCAGCGCCTCGAATGACGGCGGATAAGTGATCGGCATGTCGTTGGTGGTTTGGATGGAGACCGTGGCGACGTTCGTGCCGGCGCTGGCGCCGATATAGGGCATACCCTGCCTGACGCGCTCCCGGATCAGCGGGATGATGTCAAATTCATACAGGAGCTTGAGCAGCCGGAATGTGTTTCCTCCGCCGATGTGTATGGCTTCGGATTCCCGGACTGCGGTTTTGGGATCGGCGTATTCCTGTATGCCTTTGACGGTAATGCTCATTTGCGCGTACCGGCTGCGCGTTTTCTCGACATATCCGTTCCAGTCATGAAGGGCATAGGGAATGAATGTGATCGTCTTGATGGTTCCGAGAAAGTCTCTGATTTCATCGGCGCAGTGGTCAAGGTAATTTCCGCCGAAATTCGTCGAATTACTGATCAGCAATAAGCGCATCGGGAGCTCCTGAAAAAAGTGAAACATGATTCATCAGGAAAAAATCTAAACAATCAAAGCGAATTTATCAAGACAAACCGGAGTAACGCAATTCCCTTTACCGTCTGAACGGTTTTTGCGCCCGCAGAGAACATCGGATCCGGTCCTTCAGTTCAGATTTTTCTTGAAACACCCTGAAAATATTTGTAGAATGGCCGAGATGAATGCCCTAAAACAGACAGAAACAATTAAAACCTTTTCAGAGCAGGAAACGCTTGCCGCCGGACAAAGATTTTCGGAAAACCTGAAACCGGGCGACATTGTTCTTTTTTTCGGGGGCCTTGGATGCGGAAAAACGGTCATGATCAAGGGAATATGCGCGGGTCTCGGTGTTTCACCGGAAACCGTCAACAGTCCTACCTTTGTCCTCCTGAACCAGTATCAGGGACGCATTGACAGGCCGGTGAACATCCATCATTTTGATTTCTACCGCCTCGCAAACCTTCGTGAAATCGGCGAAACCGGATTTCACGAGTTCTGCGGCGACCCGGATACAGTCTGCCTTGCCGAGTGGGCCGAACGACTGGAGGAAAACCTGCCCGAACAATACTGGCGCATCAGCCTGGCCGTGAACGATGACGGCGCAAGGACCGTTGAAATCCGTACTATGACAACATCAACTGCATGAGTATACGATGAACAGTTTGAATCCATCCCGTCCGAATCCTGCCCATTTCCTGTGCATCGATACATCAGGAGACGAATGCCAGGCCGGCGTCGCCGTAAGTAACATCGGAAAGATTTCCGTTTTATCCCGGACATCGGTCAGAAACCGTCGTACGCATTCCGAAAAACTGATCGGACTGATCGGTCATGTTCTGGAACATGCCGGACTCGGAAAGGAAAACCTGAACGCGGCCGCGGTATCCATCGGGCCGGGTTCTTTCACGGGTCTTCGGATCGGCCTGTCCGTCGCGAAAGGACTGGCGCTGGGTTTAGGCATTCCGGTCATACCCGTATCCACGCATGACGCGATCGCGTATCCCTTCCGGACATTTTCCCTGCCCGTATTGGTCCTTACGGCCGCGAAAAAAAACGAATGGTTCGTGACCCGGTACGGGGACGGCGAACGATCCCAAACGTCCGTACTCTCCGTAAATCAGTGGCTCCGGATGCTGGATCCCCGGACAGTCATCCTTTGCGACGACAGGGAAACCGTCCTTTGCAATATCCCGGCTGAATTGCAAAACACCGTTCTTATCCCCGGCCTGACATCCCCGTGCCCGGATATCGGATCCATCGGGTGTATCGCGGCTGAACTCTATCCGGACTGGAAAGACCGGAATTCCGACGAACTTGTGCCGGACTATATCCTGCCATTCCTGGGAAAAATGTGACATGAACGGGCTTCCTGATTTTTCTTCCGGTCAGCTGAACATCCGCCCGATGGTGCATGACGATATCCACGATGTGATGCTGATTGAAGTCTCATCCTTCGCCTCTCCCTGGGGCCGGCAGCATTTTCTCGATGAACTGGCCAATCCCGATATTTCCATTCCGCTGGTGGCGGAATACGGTAAAAAAATCATTGCGTATGCCGTTTTATGGATTATATTAGATGAGTGTCACTTGGCCAACATCGCCGTCAGTCCCGATTACCGGAAAAAGGGTATTGCGGGTTTTTTTTTGGGACATATCCGTCAGAAGGCGCTGGAAAAAAAATGCACAAGGATCATGCTCGAAGTACGAAAATCAAATCATGACGCGATCCGGCTGTACGAACGTTTCCATTTTTACAGGGTGGGCGTCCGGAAGCATTACTACCATGACGGGTTCATGCAGACTGAGGACGCGATACTGATGGATCTGGATTTAATGAAAGAGGCCGGACAATGAGCTGGTACAAGCGTCAGGCGGATCAGCCGGTTACAGAAACCGGGAAGAAAGAGCTGCCGAGGGTCTGGGTCAAGTGCGATGAATGCGGGGAAATGCTTTTTAAAAAGGACCTTGCCGCGAACGCGCAAGTCTGCCTGAAGTGCGGGCATCATTTCAGGATCAGCGCGAAAAAATACATTGAGCTTCTGACGGACCCGGGAACCTTTGAACCCCTGAATGTGGGAATGGTGTCCGTGGACCCGTTATCGTTTACGGATACAAAACCCTATCCGGACCGGCTGAAAGCGACCATCGCGAAGACAGGCCTGAAAGACGCTGTCCAGACAGGTTCCGGGAGACTGCACGGGCGGCGGATCGTACTTGCGGTCATGGATTTCGGATTCATCGGCGGAAGCATGGGATCGGTGGTGGGCGAGAAAATATCCCGGGCGGCGGATAAGGCCCTCGAACTGAAATGCCCGCTGATTATTCTTTCGGCCTCAGGCGGGGCTAGAATGATGGAAGGCGCCCTCTCCCTGATGCAGATGGCCAAAACCAGCGCAAAACTGGCGCTGCTGAAAGAAGCCCGTTTGCCCTATTTTTCCATCATGACCGATCCGACCACGGGCGGGGTAACAGCAAGTTTCGCGATGCTGGGCGACCTGAACATCGCCGAACCCGGAGCGCTGATAGGATTCGCCGGACCGCGGGTCATCAAGGAAGCCACCGGAAAAGACCTTCCCCCGGGATTCCAGCGCGCGGAATTCCTTCTCGACCACGGCTTCATCGACCTGATCGTGCCGAGAAAAGAACTGAAAGACACGCTCGGAAAACTGATGCCATTTTTTGACTCCTATACGGCGAAAAATTAACGATCAAAATACACCAACACGATTATGAACAGGATTCAGGCATGAAACACATTTTACTCACCAATGACGACGGGATTGATTCCAGCGGCTTGTTCGCGCTGTACAAGGAACTGACGAAACTCGGGGAGGTAACGGTGGTGGCCCCGCACGTGGAACGCAGCGCCGTAGGACACGCCATCACCATGAACGAACCGATCCGGGTGATCGAGTTTTTCCGGCCCGACAAGTTCCACGGCTTCGCGATCTCCGGCACACCGGCGGACTGCGTCAAGATCGCCATCAAGAAACTGATGCGCAAAAAACCGGACATTATCGTCTCCGGCGTGAACCACGGTTCCAACACCGCGACCAACGTGCTGTATTCCGGTACGGTATCCGCGGCGACCGAAGGCGTGATCATGGGCATCCCGGCGATCGCTTCTTCACTGACCAGCCACGACCTCAAAGCCAACATGGATTTCGCCGCCGAATTCACCGCGAAAACCGCATCGCAGGTCCTGAAAAACGGACTTCCGAAAGACACCCTGCTGAACATCAATGTCCCGGCCCTCGAAAAATCGCACATCAAGGGCGTCGAAATCTCACGCCAGGGAAAAGGACGGTACGAGGAATTCTTCGAACAGCGGTTCGACCTCAGCGGACGCGCCTATTACTGGCTCACCGGAAAGAAAATGAACCTCGATACCGAGGACGATATCGACGATGTCGCGGTCGCACGGGGGAAAGTCGCGATCACACCCATTCATATCGACATGACCAACTACCAGTTCCTCGAGGAACTCAAAAAATGGGATATCGGGATTTAATTTTCAGATAGCGCCAAAATAATTCAGGCTGTTAATTGTTTCAGCCTGACCGCCGGATACTGAATTTCAGTCCTTAATACACCGGACATTCAGCAGGGCGCCTTTTCCCCAGTTATCATAAATAAACACATTATTGTATCCCACCCAGCTGCCGAAACACCATGCGAGATCCCCAGCGGATGCATCGGAGGACCAGTAATAGGCATCGTACCCGAGGTATGCCCATCCGGGCCCAAGGCCGTAGTGCTGCAGGTTGAATCCCGTTGAACCGCCGGGCATCATCGCGTAATACGGATTCGCACCCGACGCGCTGAGATAATCGATAAGAAGCTGCCATTCTGCCTTACTTGGCAGATGCCATCCCGGCGGCGCTACCTGTTTAGCCAGCGCCCAGGTATAATAGCGCCCGAATTTTTTATTGCCCGCGCTGTTCTGATAATACGCCGATCCCGTTCCGTTCAGCGTATCATAATCCAGGTTTGTGGCCATCCACACCTGCGAACCGATGGTCACATAATTGTATATCCTTCCGTCACGGGGATCGGTAAATGTATTGGCCGGGATGATGAACCGGACGGCATTGGAATAACCCGAATAACGACCCGGTGCGAGGGCCCTTACCCTGTACCAGTATTCACCCTTCTCGGACAGGGTGTCACGGTATGACGTCACTCCGGCTGCGACCGTTCCGATTTCAGCGAAATTTCCCTGACCCATTCTTCTTTCCACCGCATAGCCGCTTTCCTCAAGGCTGTTGTCGTTCCAGAGGATCAGGCAGCCGTAAATGGTTGAATCCTGAACGTGAAGGCCGGTCGGGCTTCCGAGACCCGAATAATAAAAAGGCTGGATGACAAGGGGGGACTGCCGAGACCCTTTAAACGCGGTTATGCGGTAATTCAGCGTCAATGGATTTGCCGGCTGAACCGGTATGCCCTGGTCAAAATAGTATTCCTGGTCAAAAGAAAGGGTCGCGATCAGGGCAAATCCGACGCCTGTATCCCTTTCAATCCTGTAACCTTCCTCGACCCGGCTCTTGTCGGTCCATCTCAATTCAATACCCAGGTTTTCTACGGAATTGATCAGTAATGATTCCGGCGGATATAAAATCTGACTGATATAGTTATACGAAAGCTCATTGGACAGGCCCGTTGTGAAATCATTTTTCCGGATATGAAAGCGGTAGGTGTATAATTTGTCAGATTCCTTATCGATGCTTGAATCGATAATCAGGGACAACCCTTGCCTCCTGAAAGTCACGGGCATATAAATGCCGCTTCCAGCGCGGCGTTCCAGTATGATCTCGCATTTCCCGCTGTATTCCCGGTCCAGTTCCAGTTCAATGTTATAATTTGCGTCGACTGAAATATTCAGTATTTCTTGATCGCCTGAAATATCATCATCGGTTTTTGCGGGATGATCCGCGAAATCATGGCACGCCGGGATGATGAAAATAGCTGCAGCGAAAGCCGAAAAAAAACGGATGGACGGAAAACGTTTGCCAATTAAAATATTTGTAAAAATCAGCATCATCCCCTAATCCTTTATGCAGCGGACATTATATGCGATGACTTCTAAATAACAATCTGTGCCCACCAACCCTGTTTGCCCGGATCTGAAAAATTCCATAAAACACCCCTGATTTGACGTCCACATCCCTCCCGTTTCCCAACCTGGGTTGTGTAAACCCCCGAATCTTCCGTATTCATTGCGGCGGCCTGCCGGGATAAAATCAAATCCGGACGATCCCCCTCTGACAAGGCTTTGAAATGCCGCAGAAGTATTGTTGTTGAAGTAAATCAATAACGCACTGATTTCATCCATACTGGGAAGATGCCATCCGGGAGGCGCTGCTTTGCGTGCCGTGTACCAGTTATAATATCGTCCAAGTGAATCATAGGCCGCAGAATCATTATAATACCAGGATCCGGTTCCGTTGGCTGTATCATAGTTCAGGTTTTCCGCCATCCAGACCTGATTGCCGATCGTCACCAATTTATAAAATTTCCCGTCCCGTCGGTCCATGAACTTTTTTTCATGATAATGGAAAACGGCCTCATTGGAATAACTCGAAAACATCGTCCCTGACAGGGCCCGGACACGATAGTGATAATCCCCCGGATAATCCAGCGTATCGGTAAAAACTGTATCACCGGGCGGCAGGAGCCTGATTTGAGAAAAGGCATTCCCTCCCGTTTTTCTTTCGATCTCGTAACCGGTTTCCAGGAAGGAATTATCCTTCCAGCTGAGCGCGCATATGTAAAAGGACGGCTGTGTGATGCGCAGTTGCGAAGGGCCTCCGATCCCCCAGCTGGATACCTGGAAAAGGACCGGAATGCTTTGTTTGCTGCCCCTGTACGCGGTCAGGCGGTATGTGCAGGATACCGGAGCCAACGGCTGAATGATCACGGTGCTGTCGAAAAAGTATTCCGAGTTCGCGCCGAGCCGGGCAATTTCCCTGTAATAGGCGCCGTCATTCCGTTCAAGAATGTATCCGTCTTCCGTGCGGCTATGGTCGGTCCAGTGAACCTCTATCCCCTGATTTTCCCGTGTAACGACATACAGGTCCGAAGGCCGGTTCAGTGTCTGGCTCTTGTAATAGTAGGAATATTCGTTTGAGTATCCGGTCTGGTAGCCGTTCTTGAATACCCTGTATCTGTACACGCAGATCCGGCTTGCCTCCTTGTCAATGGCCGTATCGGTGATTTGGTATGAGTCATCGGTCCTGAAAGGAATGACCGCGAATGCGCTGTCCCCGTCCTGCCGCTCCACCCTGAGTTCACAGTCCGGACCGTACCGGTCTTCAAGCCACAGCACGGGTTCGTAGCTGTCATTTACCGTGATGTCCGCGATCCCCGGATCGCCGAGCTCTTCGTCCGTCTTCATTGGGTGTTCCGAGAAATCATGGCAGGAACCGGCTAAAAGGAAAATTAGAAATACAAGATAATTTCGCTTCTTAAACATATAAATACTCATAGTTCAGCGGTCAATCCTTAATGCAGCGGACGGGCAGTCCATAAGAAATACCCGCACTGTCTTTACGGGCGAGGCCTCCGTAAAAGCTCAGATAGTAGGCGTAAGACCAGTAATAACCAGCCGGGGTACTTGACCATATCGCGCCTAAAGATCCATAATATGAAAATTTTCCTTCATAGTATCCGGTTTGTTTCATGTTGAATTTTGACCGGCCGCCTTCGATAAGCTGATTGAAGGCTTCATTGCCCGGGCCGCCGCAATTGTTCATCAGGGTTTCAATTTCCGTGAAATCGGGCAAATGCCAGCCCGGCGGAGCGGCCGATTTGGCCGTTTCCCAGTCATAATATTTACCCAGCGTGTCATAACCCGGCGAATGCTTATAATACCAGGATCGCGTTTCATTCTGAATATCATATCTCAGGTTTTCGGCCATCCATGTCTGCGAACCGATCGTAACGGTTTTGTAGATATTGCCGTCCCGGGGATCGGCGAAGGAACCGTAGTAAAAACTGTAATTCGCTTCATTGGAATAAGAGGAATAGGCAGAATGGTATACGGCTTTGACACGGTAAATGTACTCGTTCGTATATGAGATTGTATCTGTGTAAGAGGTGCAGTTTGAATCCAGCGCGGCGATTTCAAGAAAACCGCCGTTATTCATGTTTCTTTCGACGATATACCCCGTTTCGATTCGGCTTTTATCCTCCCATCCGAGAGTGCAGGTGCCGGTTCCGGTGCCGGTAAACCGGAGATTGACAGGGCTGCCGATCCCTGTATACAGGATGGAACCTGTTACCGGGAAGGACTGGCGCGTCTCGTCAAAAGCGGTGATACGGTAACTCAGATTCAGAGGAACGGAAGGGTTGGCGGGAATGCCGGTATCCATGTAGTCCTTTTTATCGGTGAGAAGAGTGGCGATCGTGACAAAACCGGAGCCGTCATTTCGTTCAATCCTGTACCCTTCCTCATTACGGCTCATATCCTGCCAGTACAGCTGGATGCCTGCGTATTCCACGGAGATCAATTGAAACTCCT
This sequence comes from uncultured Bacteroidota bacterium, assembly GCA_964410965.1. GTDB lineage: Bacteria > CLD3 > CLD3 > SB21 > JBBIRG01 > JBBIRG01. Next base: position 37,429 of record CAYPIY010000007.1, read on the forward strand.
TTGGCTGGTTCAGTGAACGGCTTGTATAATCAAAAGACACCTCATTGGAATAAGCAGAACTCTGGTTATTTTTCAGCACTTTGAACCGGTATTTGTAATCTTTATCGGTTTCTTTGTTGATCTTGGAATCGACGAGCGCAGACAGTCCTTTTCGTTCATAACTCACCGCCATGTATCTTCCCTGCCCGGTTTTTCTCTCAAGCACAAAGGCGCAGTCATCGCTGTAATTCCGTCCCATCAGGATGACAATATTATACTGCTGGTCGACCGTGATGTCGGCGATCCCGGGATCGGCGATCATCTCATTGTCCAGTATCGGTCCTTCGCTGAAATCGTGGCAGCCCGCGTGGAGAATAATCAGAAGCGTGAACACCGCGGGCCGTATGCAAAGCCGGAAAAATGCGGAGGCTTTTGTGGGTAGTTCTTTCATGGAGTTAATTAAAATTCCGCGGACAGTGAAAGCGAAATATTCCTTTTATCCTTAACATTCAGAGATACCGCGGCAGGCAGTGATTTGTTGTACATCTGGCGGTAAAAGTAATAAAACAAAACCGAGGCTCCGGCGGTCAGACCGCTCGCGATCGTGATATTGTCATATTTTCTTGTCCGGGATTCGTATTTATTCATATCCGGAACCGTTTTGGAATCCCTGAATTTCTGATATGCGTTTTTCGATTCGATCATACCGTAAATACCGGTTCCGATCGATACGAGAAAAACTCCTGTCACTGTTTTGATGGGCCAGTGAGGAAGGCTTATGAATTTCCTTGCGATGTCGAATTCCAGCACATCCGCGTCCTGCCGGGTCAATGCGATATCGTAATCATTTTTCGCAAAAACATCCGTGATATGCTTACGCAGGACGGACAGGCTCCCTCCCTGGTATACGATACGGTACTTGCGCTTATTGGCCTGAACCGACAATTCCTGGATTTCCCGGATGTCCCTGATCCCTCCAAGCAGGGCATAGCATTCATTCACATCCCCGGTCGACAACGGCCCGTTCAGGATCAGCATTTTGTCATTTATGGCGGACGCCGGATTGAACAATTCGTTGGCCATGTTCCTGAAAATATCCAGCAGTTCGTCCGCGCTTCCCTTGTGCTCATAATCCACCGAATTCTCCGACTTTCCCGTGGTGATATCGACCGTCCGGATGGTAATGGAGTACGTGCTTCCAATCTTCCCGATGTTGCCCATGACTATTTTTTCGGCCGCGAGCAATTGGCCGACCTGGATGGCGCATTCGTTGGTGTTGCAGTTGTCGGTCATGGAAAAATCCTGCTCTTTCAGGATGTCGTCCATTTTGGTGCGTTCCACGACCTGGAAACGGTTCATCCGGATCAGGGCATGGCGGAATTTTTCCGTCAGCAGCGCGGCGTCCTCATGGGTGATCTGCGATATGGGGGTAAAATCCAGAACAGCGATCGTGACTTTTTTGTCTTCGGCCTGGGACATAATCCGGGCGTCCGTGAAGATAAAAAACGTGATCCAGATCACAGTGAAAGAGATGAAATAATTTCGCATCGATATACCTTTTACAATGAAATGATGTTCTAACAATTTTTTCATGTTTATTCAGTATTACAATGTAATATATGCCTAATGAATGCTAAATGTAAATGAAAAAATATTGATTTGTTTTTAATTTTTGAATGTTTTGCATTTAAATTGAATGAATGGATTGATTTTCGTATTTTTCATATTACAAACCTGTAACACATAAAGAATGTATCATTATGGACCAGCGTCACCAGGAGTACATCGATTATTACCGGGTTCGCGTGAAGAAATACGAAAACAACCCGATTTACGAAAATTCGCTGAAAGCCGAGCAGAATATGCTACGCATCATTTCCGGCGTGCCAACCCTGGAAGAATTTAAAACAGCGGTCGAAAAAGACAAACCGCATATTCAGTGCGCCATCGCCCTTGTCAAAGATCAGGAACTGGCGCGGCAGAAACATTTTACCGAACTCAACGAACCGGTGCGCAGGCTGTCCGCGGATAAAATTCTCTCGGTGGCGGATTCTTTCACCAGCGACACGGAATTAGTGCAGACGGTCGGTAACATCAACAATGAGGTGAATGTGAAGATATCCGTCGATCTGCTGGTGGAGCAGTTCATGTCGGATATTACTTCATTGGAAAATATCGAGGTCTGGGAGACGGGGGACATTCCGGATGAATGGCACAGGGAAGTGAAACAGGAATGGCCGGACGAACGCCGCGCCGAATACCGTAAACTGTGGAAAGAAATAACCCTGCCCAACGCCCGTAAATGGGACCCGAACTGGGATTTAAACTACGACCTGCTCTGGGAGGAACGCCACCGCCGTAAGCTTTCGTACATGTCCGACGAAACGCTGAAAAAAAGGATCGAACAACATAAACGTTACAGGGGGATACTCTGATGCCGGTCGATAAAAACTTAACTGATCCGATACTGAACACGTTCAGGAATATGGCGAAAGACCTGACGGACAAGAAAGCCTCCGGTCCGGCTTACGACAACATGATGGCGACGCTCGCCCGGATGGAACAATTAGCCGATGAACTGGGCGACATCATGTCGTTCAACGCCGAAATGGTGAAGCAAAACCTGTACAACGGGTTCAGCAATTATTACGGCGAAGCGTACGCGGCGCTGGCGAAACAAGCCGCCTCCGGCGGCACGGACGACGCCTCCCTGCTCGCGATGACGCTGAAAGCCTACGAGGACGCAATCATCAACCTGAAAGACGTTCCGTACAGCGACACGCTGATCAAGCCCATACAGGAACTTGTGGACGCCGGCAAGTCGGGCGTGTCATATCCGGTGTTCCTGCGCATCGCGGAGGAACGCGGGCTGTTCAAGGCCATGGAAGGCACCGTGGTTGTACGCGACGTCATTCTCGAGGAAATCGAATTCGCAAAAAAATCGTTCCTGCCATTGCATGTCAAAATGCACGAAGAGAAACTCGCCGCGTTCGACGAACTTGCGAAGCGGTCATCGCTGGGCATACCGGACTCGTTTGAGTTCGGACTGGTGCGGCAAAAAATCGAATGGAAGCACGAGCCGGAGATCATCCGCCGGAAGGAATGCATCCACCGATGGGAAAAAATGCTTGATATCGTGTATGACTGGATCGATTCGTTCTGTTCCTTCGCTCCGCACGATGAACGCTGGGCTGATCTCCGCGGTATGAAATTCACACTGCGGAATATCAAACGTACGCAGGATTGCGCGCCGGGTTTTCTGAAAGTCCGCGAGAAAATCTTCGGTGATTATTTTCAGCTGAAATGGGACGATATATTCACGCATGAAACCTTCATCACTGAACAGGCCGCCGGCCGCGTGAATTTCAAAGGCCCGCACTTGGACAAGATCAAACAGGGTTATCCGTTCTGCAATCCCGGAGGAATGCCGTCCAAGGAACTGATCGGCTTGGCGGAGAGTATTTACAGGAAGTAGAAATTTGAATATGCCGCTTCCCTGCTTGAACATTTAGGATTCAGATACCCAAATATCCATTTCGAACTTATCAGTTTACCATGAAGTTAACCGATAGCCATTTCATGTCAGAACTGGGAAGTTTCACATCTTCTTCAAACAGTCTTCTCGCTCCAGCATCCGGTTATGATATCTTCCCAGGAGAACTAGCGCGGTGATCGCCCCGGTCAGTGCGTACGCCATATCCGACTGTGTGTCCCAGACATATCCCTGCGTTCCGAGGAACGCATCGGCTGAATCGCCGGAGGCGACGGCCACCCACCATTCGATCAGCTCATAAAAAGCGCTGATCGCGAGGCATATTGAGACCACGATGAAGAACAGCCATTTTCCGGGCCTGAGCGGGGTTTTTCGGATCAGAATTTCCCGGGCAATAATCGCCGGAATAAAACCCTGCGCAAAATGTCCGACTTTATCATAGTTGTTCCGGCTGAGCTCAAATGTATCCCTGATCCAGTTGAACAGAGGAACCTCCGCGTAGGTATAATGTCCGCCGACCATGAGAATAACAGCATGAATGAGCATGAGCCAGTATGCCAGAACGGTGAACCGGAAAGAACGGTACGTGACCGCAAGCAAAGCAAGCCCGATCAGCGCCGGCGCCACTTCCAGAAACCATGTGAAATAATCATGCGGGTTGATCGCCGACCAGATAAATACAGCGAAGAAAATGAACAGCCAGAGGATGGCGAGTTTAATATTTGTTGACATTATTGCATTCTTCTTTTTTGTTATTACATTTCAATGTGATTGCTTTCTCAGCAAACCCTTTAAGCACAAGTAATATTCGCAGACGGAGTATTCAAACTTTAATGCAAAAATTTAAAATAATTTCCTGCCCGCATCCGGCGGATAAGATAAAGATAAAACAATCAAATGAGTCCGATCGTCATATAAACTCAATCCCTGACACACCTGATGCTGAAACCGTAAATCTTATTGTTGCTGCTGCGGTACATATAAGCGTTCCCATCGCTCATTTCACGGTACCACGCAAATGAGGTGTAGTTGTCCGAAGAAGTCCACCAGTAACCGTTGCCGCCCATATTGAAAAATGCGCCGTTGAAGTAACGGTAACCTCCGGGAAGCGCGGTAAAGCTTATTTCGTCCGTTGCGCCTGTATTTGGGCTATTCCAGTGAACCGTTCCGGTTTCTTTTAATTTGCCTCCGGCAACACTTTCGCCGCCAAGATAAGCGGTCAATATCGTCCACTCCTCATCACTCGGCAAGTGCCAGCCGGGAGGCGCTACGGCCAAAGCCGTATTCCAGTCATACAACCGGCCATAGGCGGCCGAATAGGCAGCTGAGTCATTATTATAATACCACGAGTTTCCTGTGGAGGGCCTGAAATTCAAATTCTCAGCCATCCAGGTCTGAGTGCCTAAGGTTACGGTTTTGTAAACCCTTCCGTCCCTTGGATCGGTGAATGTGCCGAATAAAAGGGATGTGGTTGTCGAAAAACTTACCTGGCTCCCATAGCTTGTACCGACGCTGTTTGTGGCATACGCCCTGACATAATATTTCGTACCGGGAGATAAGCCTGTCATTGCACTGGTAAAAGCGCCCGATCCTGAACCGTTATTCGTATGATTGTCTGAGACCGTAGGATTTTGTGAAGCACTCCAGCAAATGCCGCGCGCCGTAACCGAGAAGCCGCCGTCTGAAATCACATTGCCTCCGCCCGCAGCAGTAGTACTGTCAATATTCGTTATGCTTACGGTCGTTACGGTTGGCGCACTGCCAGCGATGTTGCTTGTAAAACTGACCTGACTGCCATAGCCTGTACCCGCGCTGTTTGTAGCGTAAGCCCTGACATAATATGTCGTGTTCGGTGAAAGCCCGGTGATCGCACTAGTAAACGAACCGGTGCCGGTACCGTTCGTTGTCTTGGAATTTGCGGTTGTCGGATTCGGTGATGCGCTCCAGCATACTCCGCGGACGGTTACGGATGCTCCTCCGTCGGAAGTTACATTACCTCCTCCGGAAGCTGTGGTCGTGGTAATATCACCTATTGATGCGGTCGTTACGGTGGGTGCGGCTGGAGCGGCGTTAGTCTTAAAACTCACCTGTGAACCGTATGATGTTCCCGCGCTGTTTGTGGCATAAGCCCTGACATAATACGTCGTGTTCGGTGAAAGCCCGGTGATCGAACTTGTAAACGATCCGGTACCTGTTCCGTTTGTTGTTTTTGCATTAGCCGTTGTCGGATTCTGCGACGTGTTCCAGCAAACGCCGCGGGCGGTAACGGATGAACTGCCCTTCGCGGTTACATTACCGCCTCCTGAGGCTGTTGTCGGTGTTATGCCTGTAACAGATGACGTTGTGACCGTAGGCGCCACTGCCGGGGGAACGGCGGCCTGGGCGATTATGGTTTCATAGGAAAGAAGATCGGATACATTGATGTCGAATAACACCTTGCTGAATACCTCCGCTTTTGCTCCGGCTCCCATATTCAAGCCGCAATATATCTTCCACCATGGGGTTTGCATTAAATCCGCTTCAATTCTTCCGTATAACTTCATATTCGCATAAGGACCGACGACACCATATATCTTCACTGTAAGTTCAGGCTTGATAAAAAATCCCGCCCCGACATTCATATTTAATTGCGGAGGCGTAAAACTAAAAGATTTGTTTAAAGTCTTATAGGTTGACCATCCCTGGTTTTTCACATATTTCATGCCTGCATTAAAACTCAGGGATTGGCTGATTTCGCTGGTTACCGAAGCATTCGCGTAACCGTCAATACCCGCTTTGACTTTCAATTGAGGCGTAAAAACAACCGGAACGGGACCGACCATCACTGTTATTGGAGTAAAGTTAATAGTGAATAAGGTTATATTGCGTTCAAGACTGTATTCCAGACCGGCTACCAATCGTAAATTCAAATTTTCAGAAGATGAAAAACCGCAATTGACTTCTTTTAACCCCTGAAAGAAGCTGATGTCAATTTTTACGAAAATATTCCAGTCGCAATTTAATGTGCCCTCAAGTCTCAGCTGATCGGAAGTAGTCGCTGAATTTCCGTCATGATCATATAAAACCGATTTTATATTCCATGCGAATTGGGTTTCATTGGGTTTTTTTAAGCATGATGGATCAAGCTGAATACCATCGTAATTGTATTCAATGCTTCTGATGTCGGATACCGTAAGCGGGGTTTCTAATTCAATGCTGCCTTCCTGAATTAAATCCGTAATGGCGGCTTGCGACGTTTTAACCGTATATTGTCCGTTGACTTGATTAATTTCAGTGATGGTCCTGAGCACGCCTTCGCCTACATCCGAAACAAGGATATCTCCCGTATCGAGATTAAAAGGCGCTAAATTACTGTCAAAAACAAAAGTCTGTGACGCAGAATCCATCGAAACGATACTGGCTTGCCAGTCATCCTTTTCCATATATTTCGCGTTATCAGCCACTACAATTTGTTTATTTTTACTCTCATCATTGTCATGACAGCTTCCTGAAAAAAACAAAATGGTTAATGAAAGGGATAAAAGCATGCTAACTTTTTTATTGACAGCTTTCATGATTTTGTCTCCTTTGGAAAATTTGTTTAAAATATTTTCGAACAAATTCTTTCGCTTTTTACGTATGAGGACAGGATTTTGGTTTTGTGTTTTCAAAACGGGGTTGCACTTAACGTTCCGCCCTTAGCTATGTGCCGTACCGGTTCTTTTAAGCTTTTCCAGCATCCCAGTCAAAACCGGCGCAATGCTCAATTGGATGGGCCATATTTCGTATTGCCTGATTGTATTTTATGCTCACTTGAAATGTAAATTAGATAATTCTTAAACGCAAGTACGAATATAAATAGCCTGGCGAGTGGCGGCAGTAAAATTTTTATCCCCCCGGATTTTTCCTGTCAAATTACAGAATCAACCGTTTTCCGGATAATTTCACCCGTAAAACCTCTCTGTTCGAGAAACCGCCAGAGTTTCTGGCGAATGATATCCGGGTCCTGATCTTTAAGTGTTTTCATTTTTTTTAATGCCGCTTGCTTTGCCTGCGCATCCTGATCAGCCGTGATCTGCGATAAAACTTTTTCAGCAACCGTTTCGCTGATGCCTTTTTTCCTGAGTTCATATCGTAACTTGATTTCGCCGACCGGTTTTTTCTTCATTATTTGTTTTGCGAACAGAAGCGCAAAATGCCCGTCATCCAGATAACCCTGGTCCCGAAGATGAGCAATCGCGCTGCCCACGGCGGTTTCGGAGAAACCCTTGCGGATGAACCGGTCGCGAAGTTCCTTTTCGCTGCGTATGCGGCGCGAGATCAGGTCCAGCGCGGACTGCAGAACCGTTTTTTCCTCGTCATACAGTACGATGGACTGCCACTGATCCTCTGCCATCACATCATCCGCATGGAGGCTGAAAAAGAGGACGGTATCCGCCTGAACGGTTTTTTCCCGGCCGTCATCAAGCCTGACCTGATAAAAAACCGTCTTCCGGTTTTTCTGCTTTACGATTTCCAGGGACAGGATTCGCATGGATTCCGTGATTATTTTTCGCCGCCCGGCACCAGGTGCAGACAGACTTTCTCGGCGAGTGTTACCACCGTACGGTCATCGAGAATTCCTGTGGAAGGAAGGAGGTTGATTTCCTGGAATTCTTTCAGCGCTTTCTCGGTGATGTCGCCGAACACTCCCGACGGATCTCCGCTGACAGGATATCCCAGCAGGCTCAGGTCGGATTTCAGCCGGGTGACAGATTTTCTAGTAAGTTCGTCCATATCGCCCTTCCGGAGGCGCTGTCCCCTGTAGCGCATGGGATCGAAAGATTTCCAGTTCTGCATCAGTTCGGATTCCTCCAGCGCTTTTTCGATCGCTACGGCGGTTTTCTTCCCGACCACTCCGTCGGCGAGCATGCCGTGATCCGACTGAAAAGCCTTCACCGCACGCTGGGACTGTTCCTGATATTCACCGGTCACACCGCCGTATTTATCGAAATACACGCCGTATCCGAGATAGTACAGGTCATACTGAAGGAGCATGATCCATTCGGCATAGAGTTTTCCGGACATTCCCTTCTCCATGACAAATCCGTTATAACGGTTTTGCGAAACAGCGGAACAAAGCCACCCCGCGGCGAATATGAGGCAAATCACATAAAACGTTTTATTCATTCCGTATCTCCGGTTAATGGGCTATTGAAGGAATATAACAAAAAACGGGCGCGGATGGAATATTTTTATTCGGAAAAAGAAAATTCGTGCAGGACCTTGTATTCCGGGCCCTGAGGGCTGAGAAAGCTCCGGTACAGCCGGATATGAGTCACGTTTTGAGTGATTCCTCCGCAGATTTCACTGATTTCACGCCCGATTTCTTTGGCATCGATCGCGGTGGCCGGGTTGTTACGGGGCGTGAAATCCCTGACGCGGCCGAGTGTAAGATGAGGGGAGAATCTTTTTTTCTCCGGTTCCATACCGGCGGTCCGGGCGGCGTCTTCAAGTTTTTTCTGAAGAACAAATAAATCGTCCGGGCACAGGCAGCCCGCCCAGATCACACGAGGGTCTTCGCAGGACGGAAAACAGCCGAAACCGGCAATCCCTACCGTTAGCGGTCTGCAGAAGCCTGTGAATGAGCAATGCCCGGGAATCCCGTCCAGTTGCTCCTGTGAAATATTCCCCAGAAAACGGAGCGTCAGGTGAATCTGCGCGGGGTTGACCCAATTCACCCTGTAACCCGAAAAACGAGGCTTCAGGAGATCCTGTATTTCCCGGAGGACTTTTTTTACGGGGGCATCAAAGTCGATTGCGAAAAAAGCGCGGATATTCCTGTCCGGATCATCCGGTTGGGTTTTTCCTCTGTTCCCGCGCGAACGTTTTTGTCTGGGAAAACTCATGATTGCCGCTTTTCACCTGATGACGATGGAATAATCCATCCGATGTTCTTTTTTCAGGTTCTGTCCGGCCGCCGACGCCTGGTCTTTATCGGCGTAGGAACCGATCAGAACGGTAAATAATTTTTTGCCGTTTACGGTTTTCTCGCCGATGGTGACATCCGCCAATCCTTTTACCCGGAGCGTTTTCGCGTGCTGTTCGGCGTTGCTTCTTGCGGAAAAGGCCCCGACCTGGAGCGCGTACGTCACAGCGCCTGTATCGCCCTGCACCGTGCCGGTTTTACCGGATTCATTGCCGGGAAGCAGCTGAGCCGCACGCGCAAGAAGCCCGGATCCGGGATAGTTTTTCCTCATCAGAAGATAATGGCTCTCCGCGGCCTGATACGTTCCCAGCGCCGCGTGGTACTGGATGATCCTGAAAAGACTGTGTTCGGCGAAAAGATGATCCGGATATTTCCGGAATACATGATCATACGTCTTCACCGCTTCCGTCCCGTCCGGATGGAACAGAGCCGTAAGATACATGACTTCGGGCGAATGGGAATATTTCTTCTGATACAGCGGAAGCGTTTTTTCCAGGGAATCGGTGTCGCCGGACTGCCAGAGACCGACAAGCCTTTTGAGATCCGGATCGCTGACGGTCTGCGCAGGCAATACCGCCGTCCCCAGAATAACGCCGAGTAAAACCATGAAACAGCGGGTTTTAATCATGTCTGATCCGTTGATTTGGCTGACGCTGTATTATCATGACAAAGAGTAGGACAAAAAAATGTTATTATCAATAAATTCATCTCTCTCTGTCCGGATTCCGGTATCCAAAATCAGTGACTTTCCAGTCCATGCGTAACTGCCGGGCAAGTACGACAAATCCATGATCCTGACTTGACATCCGGTAATCCCGGTCTGCAGAGAATAGCAGAAAATCATACGAAGCGTTTGAATCGCTGACGAGGGAATCATAGAATATTAAATTCACCCGAATGTTGTCGGTCTGAAGTGAGCTGTCGACAGGCCGGTTTTGCTGAAACGCGATATGATTCCTGATTTTCACGGCGGCCATGCTGTCCGTCAGCGTTTCCGCGAGCGCATAATCAGCGCAGACAAAAAACGCGTCTGCGAAACAGCGGGCTGTTTCCGGGACGGACGGTTGTTTCTTGCCGGAGCATGAAAAGATGGCCGTCAGCAGGCATAGGATGATCCGGCGCACCATTATTTGTATCCCAGCGAACGCAGAAGCGCGCCGTTCTTGCGCCAGTTTTCTTTCACCTTCACCCAAAGCTCCAGAAAAACCGGACGGTCCAGGAACCGCTCAATATCCTTCCTCGCCAATTCCCCGATGTTTTTCAGCGCCTGTCCCTTGTGACCGATCAGGATTCCTTTCTGGCCCGGACGTTCCACATAAATCACCGCGCGGATAAAATCTTTCCTGTCCTCCCGTTCCCTGAATTCCTCGATCATGACCTCGGTCGAGTAAGGGACCTCTTTTTCATAGGATTCGAAGATTTTCTCGCGTATGATCTCGCCGACGAAGAACCGCTCGGGCTGTTCGGTCAGGGTATCCGGCGGATAAAACGGAGGCGAAACCGGCAGGTTCTGCAGGATGCAGGCCATCAGGCGGTCCAACCCGTCGGACGTGAGAGCGGAAACCGGAATGATTTCCCTGAACAAATGATATTCATCCAGGGCGGCGATCTTAGGCAGGAGTTCATGCTTGGGAACGATGTCCACTTTGTTCAGAGCCGCGATCACCGGGCAGCGGCCGGACTGCAGAGACTGCAAAACCTGTTCGGGAATGTAAATGTCCCTGTCGGCAGAATCGAGAATCATAAGGATCAGGTCGGCCGATTCCATGACCTGGCGCATGATGTTCATCATGGCTTCCTGGAGCGGATACTTCGGGGTGAGAATGCCCGGGGTATCGAGGAAGACGACCTGCGCATCAGGCCGGTTGCAAATGCCCATCACGCGCCGCCTTGTGGTTTGCGGGCGAGCGGACACGATCGACAGTTTCACATTCAGGATCTGGTTCATCAGCGTGGATTTGCCTGCGTTGGGCTTTCCGATGATCGCGACGTAACCCGATCGGAAATTTTCTCCGGCGTTCAAGTCATTTCTCCTGTTTGGTAAAATGGGTTACAGCCATCTGAACGATCTCATCGCGGTTGTGAGATGTGACCGCGACGATTTCCGCGTCGGCCCTCCGGTGAATGGCCTCAATCAGGGCATGCCCGCGGCGGGCGATCGTGCCCAGAAAACAGAACTGATCCAGCCACTCCCCTGTTTTCAGCGTAAACAGCCCGGACAGGCAGAACAGCGGGCCGAGTTCGTCGATCACCATCCGCCGGTTTTTTTCCGGAGATTCAAAAGCCTGCAGAAAAAACCGGTCGAAAGCGTGCACATCCAGCATGTAATCCGAAAAGGAACCGGCCAGGCCGCGCTGTTTGGGAATATCCAGCGACAGGCCGTTCAGCGATTTCAGCCTCATCCCCTGTTTGACGTTCTGATGAAATACATTCTCCGTGATAAAACCGGACCAATGACCCGGTAAAGACTGGATGATCCGCTGCACCGCTGTAGTTTTTCCTACCGTGGGCAGGCCTGTAATGAAAAAGTGCCTCCGGTTCATCGCCTGCGCTGAAACACGTAATTTTCAAATTCAAGGCGGCTGGTGGGATGAAGCTCGTAATCGTCGAATCCGTAGTTGTCGAAAAAAACCAGCTTGAGATTCGCTTCGTAATAGTACCAGATTTCGTAGGGTTTGGTGTCCATCTCGAAAGGATACCGCTCGATCCCGTCGGGCGAATCCATGATCACGTACACCATGCCGCGGTCGGTTTCCCAGCCTTCCTTGTAGCCGGACGTGAAATAACGGTTCGCGTAACTGACCCGGCGGTAATATTCTTCCATGAGTTCGTTCCGGTCGGTATCCGGCGTCGGGTCTTTCGCTTTCCAGAAATCGGTGAAGAACTGATCCTTTTCCTTCTGGGTACCTTTCAGGATTTTGCCCAGATTGACGCTGCGGGCGACGTGTCTCATCTGCTTGATGGCGGCGTCCAGGTCAAACGCGCCCGATGTGCCCCAGTTGGTGAAATTAGCGGAGCGCACATCAAATAAGGAACGGGAGGAAGCCCTGTCGGCCCCTCTGGCGACGCTGACCTCAAGGATATAACGGCCATACGTCAGCTGCGTCTTGTCGATCGAGAACGAAGAAAACGTCTGGTACTGGTGAACCGTCTTGGACATGGAATCCTGGGCGAGGATTTTCTGGTTCTTATCCATAACCCTGTACCGGATCCGGACGCTCTCGCTGTCGGAAAAACCGTTCAGCGAAGTGTCCCTGAATTTCGACGCAAACCGGCTGTTGTAAATTTCAAAATAGACCTGATAGGATTCATATTCGCTGTCAAAACTCCGGAAGACGTTGGGTACAATATTCACGATGTCGTTGGCCGTGTCCTTCTGGATCTTGTCGGCAAAGATCAGATCGCTGACCGCTACCGGCTTATCCCGGAAAATCCGGACCGGAGCGTCGGTCTTGCGCTGCCCGAAATTACCGGTCTCTTTGTCCGTGACGGTGACGGACATTTCATAACTTCCCGGAGGAAGATTGAAGGTTTTACGGCTGAAATGAAACCGGGTGTCGGAAACCGTCTCGTTATAGGAATGCAGGATCAGGCTTTTATCCTCGATCGCGCGTTCGATCAGTTTGTTTTTTTTGTCATATAAAGCGAATACGATCTCATACTGTGCGCGAAACTGTTTGTCGTTTTGTTTGATGAACACCAGCTCGCTGTGGGCGATTTTCACAAAAACCTCCAGGCGCCCGCGGGCCGTATCAGCCGATGCAAAATTGACGGCATCGATGAAGAAAGCCGGCCCTCCTCCGGATTTGCCGGTCTGCAGTTGCCCCATTCCCGGGTCCGGAAACAGGATCAGAAGGGTTAGAACCGCAAATATTTTTCTCATAATGACCTGCTTATCGTTTTAATTTCTTTCAACATCCCTGCCCGGCGGCCAACCAGATCATACTCGTACGCGTCCGTTATATCAATGTCCGAAAACTGACCGGTGTAAATTCCCGGTTCTTCGCTGATGATGACTTCGTGGTCGATCTCGGGCGCATCATGAACGGTCCGTCCAAAGTACGTATTATCTTCTTTTCTGTCAACCAATACTTTTATGGTACGGCCGACCTTCTCCTGATTCAGCCGGTAAGAAACGGGCTGCTGAAGGGCCATCAGTTCGTCGAATCTTTCCTGCCTTATCTTTCCTGCAACCTGAGGTTTGAGACGATATGAATAAGTTCCGTCCTCTTTTGAGTACGGAAACACCCCCAGCCGGTCGAACTGAAAATCACGGACAAACGCGCACAGCTCCAGGAAATCCTTCCGGGTTTCACCCGGATGGCCTACGATCACGGACGTACGTACAGCTGCTCCGGGAAGGAACCGGCGAATCCGTTCCAGCGCCAGCCGAATGGTGGCCGGCGGGGTTCCGCGGCGCATCCTTTTCAGCACCCTGTCGGAAATGTGCTGAACGGGGACATCGATGTACGGACAGATTTTGGGCAATTCTCCCATCGCCTTCAGGAGGTCTTCGGAAATCAGGGTCGGGTAAAAATACATCAGCCGGATCCACTTAAGTCCACTGACTGTATGAAGCTTTTCAAGAAGCCGGATTAACGGGCGGTTATCTCTTTTTAACTCATGGATCCGGTCAAATCCGTACGCGGTGGTGTCCTGTGAGACCAGGATCAGTTCTTTCACTCCGGTTTCGGCCAAGCGCCCGGCCTCTGCGATCAGCGTTTCCGGGTCTTCACTGACAAGCCGGCCGCGAATGGAGGGTATGGCGCAGAATCCGCAGCGGTGGTTGCAACCGTCGGAAATTTTCAGGTAGGCAAAATGTCCGGGATTCAAGAGCTTCCTCTGAAGCCGTTCCGATGCCGCGGCCTGATGTCCGAGATCGCTGACGATTTTCCGGGTATCGCGCACCCCATAGAACCGGTCCACCTCAGGAATTTCCTTTTTCAATTCCATCCCGTACCGCTGCGACAAACATCCCATTACGATGATCTCTTTCGGGTTCCCGCCTTCTGCGGATTGATCCTTCAGTTTCACTGCGGCGAGAATCTCCCGGACCGATTCCTCTTTCGCACTATCAATGAATCCGCAGGTGTTGATGATGATGGTATCGGCTTTCCGGGGATCATCAGTCATGACATGGCCGGACAACTGCCCGATTAATTTTTCCGAGTCAACCTGGTTTTTCGGGCATCCGAGCGACACGACATGAATGACGCGCTTGCGGAAGGATTCGTCCGGTCTGTTTTTTTTGCTCATGCAGGCATTTCAGATTTTAAATATACTCCGCAAGAATCGGATCACACAGAAAAATTATTAAGGTTTTACAAACTCATTTACGAAATATTCATGTATTCTCGGATCATCCGTCAGTTCGGGGTGAAACGTCGTAACGAGAACCCGGTCCTGCCTTGCAGCGATGATGGTTTCATCCAAAGTCGCAAGAACCGTGACGTGAATTCCCGCTTCAACGATTTTCGGTGCGCGGATAAATACGGCATGATAGGTTGCGGACTCGAGACCGGTAAAATGAATATTGCGTTCAAAACTGTCCGCCTGCCGTCCGTAGCCGTTCCTCGACACCGTGATATCAATCAGACCGAAACTGAACTGGCGGTTGTGCTCGACGGCAGCGGCGACCAGGATCGCTCCGGCGCAGGTTCCGTAAACGGCACCGCCTTCTGCCGCAAAACGCCGTATCGGCTCGGCTAGGTCAAACGCCTGAATCAGCTTGATGAGCGTCGTGCTTTCCCCGCCGGGAATGATCAGCCCCTGAACGATCTGGAGGTCATCGGGAAGCCGGACCTGAATGTTCGGCACATCGATCCGGTCGAGCATGCCCTGATGGGCCTCAAAATCGCCCTGAAGCGCCAGAACACCTATGACTGGTTTTTTCATCGCCGTTCTTTCTGATCATTACAAGTAATTTGGCCTCATTGCCGGCGCATCCATCAGAATTTTGATTTCGCAGACTTCTATGAAAATGCGTCCGTAAAAAAATCAAGGGTATTTACCAACCCCGGCCGGCGAGCAGTTCGCTTTCGGGCAGCGAGGAAATATTGATCCCTACCATCGCCTCTCCGAGCCCTTTGGAGACTTCCGCGAGGATTTGCGGGTCCTGGAAATACGTTGCGGCCTTGACGATCGCTTCGGCGCGCCTGGCGGGGTTCCCGGATTTGAAAATCCCGGATCCGACAAACACCGCTTCGGCGCCAAGCTGCATGACCAGCGCTGCGTCCGCAGGCGTGGCGACTCCTCCCGCTGAAAAATTGGGGACCGGCAGGCGTCCGTTTTTCGCGACCCAGCGGACCAGTTCATACGGCGCGCCCATATTTTTTGATTCCGTCATCAGTTCGTCCTCGCCCATCACGGTGAGTTTGCGGATGTGCCCGACGATCGACCGGATATGCCGGACGGCTTCGACCACGTTGCCCGTTCCGGCTTCGCCTTTGGTCCGTATCATCGCCGCGCCTTCGCCGATCCTCCGCAAAGCCTCTCCGAGATTGGTCGCGCCGCACACGAACGGGATCTTGAAATCATGCTTGTAGATGTGATACGCCTCGTCCGCCGGCGTCAGGACTTCGCTCTCATCGATGAAATCCACACCCAGCGATTCCAGGATCTGAGCTTCCACAAAATGCCCGATCCGGGCTTTCGCCATGACGGGTATCGTGACGGTGTTCATGATCTGAAGGATCATCTCCGGGTCGCTCATGCGCGCCACGCCGCCGTCCTTTCGGATGTCTGCGGGTACGCGTTCGAGAGCCATGACCGCGCACGCGCCGGCCTCCTCCGCGATCCTGGCATGATCCGCGTTGACCACGTCCATGATCACGCCTCCTTTGAGCATTTCGGCCAGGCCGACCTTGACCTTAAAAGTCCCTTTCAGGACGGGATCTTCCGTCCGGTGCTCGCCGATGGGTAATTTGTCGCTCATGAAATTATCCTTTCAAAAAAGGGGAATATATCGTTTTTACGGTGAATTGCAAATGTCAGATTCCTTCTTACCCGGACGGGCTGCGGAAATACGGATCCGGCCCTTGTTGGTATTGATGAAATATATGCCTGCCAGGATCAGCCCGCTTCCGGATAGCATCGGTAAAGTCATCCGTTCCCGCAGAACCGCCCAGCCGATGATCAGAGCGACAATCGGGGTCATCAGCGGAATGACCGACGCCGTCAGCGGGGATACTTTCTTGATCACCCACATGTACAGGGCAAAAGCAACCGCGGATCCCACAATCCCGAGATACAGGATTGCTGCGAAACCTGTCGCCGACCATTCGACAGAGGCAATGGGTTCAAGGAACAGGCTGATCAGCGATAAAAGGATGCCCGCGACCAGCATCTGCACGGCCGTGTTCGTGACGGCCGGAATGCCGCCCGCATGCAGCTTGACGTACACGGCCATATAGGACGATACGACCGCGCTCAGCAGAATCGCCGAAAATCCCCAGATGAATTTCGGATGAACGGAGAAATCCGGGTTGAAGATGATAAACGTTCCGAAGATGCTCAGCGCAATGCCCGCGGCATGCGTGACATACAGGGCTTCCTTCCCGATCATCATGAAACTGAAAATCAGAACGAAAAACGGCATGGTTGAAAACAGCACCGCGCTGATACCGCTGTCGATGTATTGCTCGCCCCAGAAAACCAGCCCGTAGATCACCGTTTGCTGCAGGCCCGTGAACAGGGTTATTCTCCACGCGCCGCGGCTGTCCGGAAACGGAATATTCTTTATGCGCAGAATGAGATACAGAAAAAGAAATGCGATGAGAAACCGTGACCCGGCGGCGAAAAAAGGCGGAAAATGGTCTATGCTGACCTTGATGCCCAGCCAGGTCGAACCCCAGATGGCCGCAAGGGTCAGGATCACGATGACAGAGAAATGCTTTTTCATGTCAGGTTGTTTTCCGTGTTCGTCCCAATTGGTTCATGGCACGGCTCAGGCGTTCCAGACCGAGCCCGATTTCATGTTCGTTCAGCGAAGCGATGCAGATCCTGTAATGCTCCGACATCTGCTGGTCCGGGAAAAAGTATTTGCCCGGCGTGACGAAAACGCCGTGCTCGGACATGAACCGGTCGAATTCGTCAAGGGATATTTTACGCGGCATTCTGACCCAGATCGTATATCCCCCGAGGGGTTTTGTCCAGGATACATGACCGGGAAACTTTTCCTCCATGATCTTCAGAGCAAGGTCCATGCGTTTCCGGAAAGCGCGGTGCAGCCGTTTCAGCTGCTTCTCATAATATCCCTTCGCGCAGAATTCATGCATGACGCGCTGCGTCAGATGGCTGCCGGACAGGTCGGTATACCGTTTGACGGACAGCAGCCGCCCGATAAAAGCACGGTCGGCGGCGATCCAGCCGATACGAAGCCCCGCGAACAAAGCCTTGGAGAACGTGCCGATGTAAATGACGGTTTTGTTCGCGTCAATGGACTTGATCGGAAGCGGAACCTTCCCGTAATATTTCATTTCCTCCTCAAACCCGTCCTCCACGATCGGCACCTGGAAATGGTCGCAGAGCTGGAGCAGCTTTTCACGGTGAGGATGGGCCGTGGTGACCCCCATGGGATTGTGGAAATTCGGCATGGTATACACAAACCGTACCGTGCCTTTCCTGAGATGGTTTTCAAGCGCGTGCAGGTCCATCCCGTAAGGTTTCATGGGGATATTGATCAGTTCGAACCCGTTGAACCTGAACAGCGGGATCACGCCGCTGTAGGTCGGGGCTTCGACGGCAATTCCGCGGCGGGAAGGATCCATCACGCGGCAGATCAGGTCGATGGCCTGCTGGGCTCCGTTGGTGATAAGAATCTCCTCCGGGGCGACGGCAATGCCGTGCATTCTCAGGCGCCGGGCAATGATCTCGCGCAGCGGGGGAAAACCCTGATGGTCTCCGTAATTCAGCGCATCGTGGCCGGAAACGGTCAGCACCCGGTTGACGCAACGCCGGAAATCATCCAGCGGATACAGCCTGGGGTCAACCTGGAGACGGGCCATGTTGATCGCGTTCCCGGGCCCGGCGTCGGGTCCCGCGGATTCAGTCGTGCTCTGTTTGTATTCCCGGTACAGCAAATCCGATGCTGAAGAGGATATGGAATCCCATGGAATCCGGCTTTTTTTCTGCGTATCCGGCAAGGCTTCCTTTTTGCGCTTCTGCACGGTATTGTACGAACCGGGCCGGCTGCTCAGGTAACCCAGCGCCTGCAGCTCGGCGTACGCCCGGTAAACGGTCGTGCGGTTAACGCCCAGCTGGACAGCCAGGGACCGGCTCGAGGGAACGGAATCTCCAGCCTTCAGCGTATTCCTGTCTATCTTCGCGATCACCTGATCGATGATCTGCCGGAACACCGGTTTCGTGCTGTCCGGGTTTATCTTGAGTATCATGGCCATATCTCAAATATAACATATAATTGGTTGATGTCAAATATTATAAATATTATTTTTCTTATCAGCCAATAATCCATCGCGGCGGATCATGCAATTGTCTTCAATCGGAAGAAAAGTGCGTTTCGGATAAAAACCTGTTTTTCATGTTCCTCCGACATTGGCTTGTATTGCGCCATACGAAGCCGGAACAGTTTTTTCTCTTCCTTTCCGATATGCGCGGGGACTGGAAGCCTGGCATCCCGGATGAACCTGCGCCTGAACCGCCGACGGTACGCCCGGGAAAAAATATTTTTCTTGATTATCGGGCTGATATCAGCTAAAATGACTTCGCCGCCATGGAAATCATTCATGCCGGCTCGGCGGCCGAACCGGATTTACGAAAGGAGATGGTGCCGCTGATGTGACCATGAATGGAAGAATCATCTAAAACAGAACCAAGCGGTTCTCAATCAGGATCCGAATCGCCGGGCGAGCACCCCGCGCCGCAGCCAACCGGCATAAAACACCATACATTCCAGCAGGAATTCCAGCGGTTTGAAAACCGGGTTGAAACCAGGCTGCGCGGTTATTCCGCTTCCGAACTTGTCATATTCAGTTTTTTGGGCGCTATTGTTGCCGGCGCGATAATACTGTATATCATCGAAAACTCAAACGGCCGTCATCTTCAGCTGATCGATGCGCTTTTCATTTCGACATCAGCCGTTTGTGTTACGGGCCTGACATCCATTGATTTCAGCCAGTTTTCCATTGCGGGACAGATCACAACGCTCATCCTGATCCAGATCGGCGGATTCGGCATCATCACGGCCTTCCGTTTACTGTGGCTCGGACGCGCGGCCAACCTTTCCACAGGGCCGACTCATACACTGGGATCTGTCCTGGACTGCGACGAACCTACCCGCCGGAGAACCGTTTTTCAGATTCTCGCATCAACCGCAAAAATAACGTTCGCTATCGAGCTGGCGGGTTTCCTGCTTCTGTACTGGCGCCTCCATGATCGCATGCCCGATATGTCATCGGCGTGGTTCTCCGCTTTTCACACTGTATCCGCTTTCAATAACGCGGGTTTCGGCCTTTATGCCGACAACCTGATGCAGTTCAGAAATGATATTGGCGTAAATGTCATTATCATAGCGCTGTTGATTGTTGGGGGGATAGGATATCCTGTTATTCTGGGTATCGAACGGCTCGGTCTCCTGATTCTCCATAAGGGCATGATGTTCGCGGAGGCGTTCATTGAATCCTTTGTCATGCGCCGGCCTGAAAAAATCCGGTATATTGAGCCGTTTTACAATTTTGTTGACCGTATACTCCTGCGATCCAGGCAGATCGAAAAAGAACTGGCGGGCGTCGCCTCGCCCTTACAGATGAAAGTGGTGATTTACGGATCTGTGACTCTTTTGGTCGCAGGTACGATATTTACCCTGTTTTCGGAATGGTCTGATGAACGGACTCTAGGCGCTCTTCCGATCGGTGATAAATTACTTACGGCGCTGTTTCAGTCGGCTTCTTCGCGTACAGCGGGATTTAATACCGTCGATCTCGGATTATGGCATACCCGGACGCTGATGTTTTATGTCATGCTGATGTTTATCGGAGCAGGTCCCCAAGGTACAGCCGGAGGCATAAAAATTCCGACGTTCGTAACCCTACTCGCCTACATCCGGGCGTCGTTTCGGGGCAGACCGAAAGTCAAGATCTATAATTTTACGGTTTCGAAAATTTCGGTGGGCAATGCCGTAAAACTTTATGTCATGAGTTCGACATTCCTTTTCACGGCCGTGATCCTGCTTACCCTCATTGAAGACCGTTTTACAGTTATGCAGCTGATCTTTGAATCGGTCAGCGCATTCGGAACCGTCGGACTTTCTACCGGAATAACCATGAGCCTGTCAGCCGCATCAAAAGCAATCCTGATCATCACGATGTTTGTCGGCCGCGTCGGACTGATCAATATCGGAAGCGCGATCATCAAGCCGACTTCCGAGATCAGCCAGTCGCAACTGACCATCGACGACGGCATGAAACTGCAGATCGGATAATTAACCCCTCCCGAACGGCGGGACGTCCGAAGAACGCACATATCGTTTGAAGCAACTGCTGACCGGTATGAATCCGTCAGCTGAGAGAACGTGAATTTAGCTCTTGATTCACCGGATATGTTTCGTTAATTTAAGTTGTTATTCCGGGAATAGAGATTGCGATTAAACGTTCGCTACAATGAAACGAATTTACGGGAGACAGCCCTGCTATGCCTGATACTCCGGATATCAAAGGAAGTCATATACTGATCGTCGATGATGTTATCGAGAACCTTCAGGTTCTGGCCAACATGCTCATTCCGCAGGGGTTTATCGTAAGTACCGCGTCCGGAGGTCCCAAGGCGCTGAAATTCCTCTCGTTGCGCACGCCTGACCTTATCCTTCTTGATGTGACCATGCCGGAAATGAACGGTTACGAAGTTTGCCGGATCATCAAGGAAAACGAGCAATGGAAATCGATCCCGGTCATCTTTCTCACGGCGCGTACGCAAACCGAGGATATCGTGAAGGGTTTCGAGTCCGGATCGGTGGATTACATAACCAAGCCGTTCAACCGGAATGAACTCGAAGCGCGCATAACGACACACCTGCGCCTGAAGCGGTACCATGACGAACTGACGCTGAAAAACCAGCTGCTCGAGGACCGTGAGCAGCATTTATTATATCTCGTCGATGAGAAAACGAAAAACATCGAGCAAATCACGATCGCGATGACGATCGCCCTCGAATCAGCCAATTTTTTCAACGACGAAGTCACAGGCAACCACATCAAACGCGTCGGCGAATATTCTGCGGTTCTAGCGGAAGCGCTCGGCTGCGAACGCTCATTCGTCAAGAGAATCCGCCAGTACGCTTCGCTTCACGATATCGGAAAAATCGGCATTCCCGTCGACCTGCTCAAGCGCGCCGGACAGATGTCGTCCGAGGAATTTGACATGATGAAGCAACATGTCGAAATCGGGGGGAAAATCCTCAGTCACGAATTTATCGACGGCATGGCCAGGAATATCGCGCTCTACCACCACGAATGGTGGAACGGCCACGGCTATCTCAAGGGACTGAAAAAGGAAGCGATCCCTCTGGAAGCCCGGATTGTTACTCTGGCCGATGTGTATGACGCGCTGATCACCGAGCGTCCCTATAAGAATGCCTGGTCTCTCGATGAAGCGGAATCGCTGATACAAGACCGCTCAGGCAATCAGTTCCAGCCGGACGTCGTGGACGCGTTTTTCAGAAGAAAGCAAAAGTTCAGGGACATTTACAAAGCCCTGCCTTAGCGGGCATTCCTTCCGGTTTCTGATTCACGTTTCCATGGCATCAACGTTATTTTCCGGGACACATGAAAACGATACAGACTAAAATCAACCGTTTTATCCTGTTGCTGGCCGCGTTCCTGTGCGGGGTGATCGCCATTTATGAAGTTCAGCGAAACCAGCAGATTGAAAAGCTGGTGAAAGAAAAGCGCCAGGACAAGGAAGCGCTGGTCCGGGAAATCCTCAATTTCCAGGGCGCACCGGCCAAGATGCTGACCGACGATTATTCGCTTTGGGATGAAATGGTTGAGTTCATCCGGAAACCCGATAAACGCTGGGCCGAACTGAACCTCCAGAGCGCCTATAAAACCTTTCAATCGGACCTGATTTGGATTTTTGATCCGAACGGAACACTGGTTCACAGCGGCTCCTCCCCTAAAGCCGCGGCCATCCTCGATTCGATTCCAGCCGGATCCTGGATCCCGGAACTGAAAAAAAATCCGTTCAGGCATTTTTATTTATCCTTCGGGAACCAACTCTTTGAATTCTGGAGCGCGCCCGTTCATCCCGTAAACGACGTGAGCCGGAAAGGCGCGGCATGGGGATATTTCATTTCAGGGCGTGTGATCGATTCCGCGGTCATCGATAAGATCGCGCGATTGTCTGAAACCAGGGCGCATCTGGAAATTTCCGGAACGTCAAAATCAAAACCGCCGGCCCATCAAACCGCAGTCCCGGACCTGGAAATCGATCTTCCCGATCTGCATGACAAGGCCGCCGCCAGACTGGTTCTGACCTATGATTCGTCTTTCATCGAAGAACATAAAACGCATTCGCTTTACAAACTGATCATCATACTGCTGATCAGCGCATTTATCGTTTTTATTATTTACTTTTTTTCCAAGCGGTGGATCACGCGCCCGCTCGGAATTTTATATCATTCGATGAATACCAACCGGCCCGAACTGAGTTATCCCATTCAGTCGCATTCCGGAGAATTCGGCGGCATGGCCAGGCTGATAGAGCGGTTCTACGAACAGCGCACCCAGCTGATCCGCAACATCGAAGAAATCACGAACGCCACACAGTCCCTGATGGAAAGCGAGGACAACTTCAAAACCTTTTTCAACACGCTCAGGGATTTTATCTTCATCCTGGATGAAAAAGGATACGTGATCAAGGCGAATGAGGTCGCGTTCAAGCGGCTCGGATACAGCGAAAAGGAACTGCTTGGACAGCCGATCGAAATCCTGTACCCGCTGGAAAGCCGCATGGACTGGAAGACAGAGTCCATCGACGTCGATCTCGTCAGGCACGCGAAAAGCCTGATGACGAAGCAGGGAAAGGAAATCCCCGTCGAGACGCGGTTAGTAAAGGGCAAATGGAGCAGTTTCAACGTCATCTTCAAGATCTGCAAGGATATTACGGCGGTCAAGCTCTCCGAGGAAAAATTCGCGAGAGTGTTCAACAACAGTTCCACCCTGATCGCCATCGCGATGTACAACCAGGCACAGTTCATTGACGTGAACCCGGGATGGTTCGAGAATTACGGCTATAAAAAAGAAGATATGATCGGAAAATCACCGTATGACATCAGCTTGTTTGACCCGCCTGAACAGTTCGAGGACATTCTTTCCGGGCTGAAAACCCAGGAGCGAATTACGGAATCCGAAGTCCGTATGCGAACCAGGGACGGCGATATCCGTTTCGGGCTGCTGAGCGCTGAAACTTTCTTTATCCAGGACCTTAAGTGCCTGCTGCTCATCCTCAACGACATCACCGACAGGAAGGACACCGAACTGGCTCTGCGGGACAGTGAAATGCGGTTCCGGACCCTGATCGAAAATCTCGGCGAGGGAATCGCGCTCCTGAACCCTGAGTTCAATTTCACGCTGGTCAATCCCGCGGCGGAAACCATTTTTGGGGCACGGCGCGGAGGGTTGATTAACAGGAATCTCGGCGATTTCCTGCCTGATGAGCAATTTAAAAATTTCCTGCGTCAGCACACCCACATGCGGACGGAAAAGAAATCATACGAACTGTCGATTATCCGTAACGATCAGGAAATGCGCCATTGCCTGATGACCACCAGTCCCAGACTGGATGATTCCGGGGCCGTGACGGGTTATTTCGCTATTTTCAGGGATATTACGGAATACAAAAAGGCGGAGGAACAAATCCGTAAACTTTCGACGGCGGTCGAACAAAGCGCGAGTGCGATTGTCATTACGGATACCGGGGGAAACATTGAGTACACAAACCCGATGTTTACCGTGATGACCGGATACAGTCTGAACGAGGTTATCGGAAAGAACACGCGTATCCTGAAATCCGGATCGAAATCGTCCGAAGAATACAAAGAATTATGGGAAACCATCAATTCGGGCAGGGACTGGAAAGGCGAATTCAGGAACAAAAAGAAGAATGGCGATCTGTACTGGGAATACGCCACGATTACCCCGATTAAAGATTCCGATAACCGGATCACGAATTTTATCGCGGTAAAAGAAGATATCACCGAGCGCAAACAAGCCGAAATCGCCATCCGGGAAAACGAAAACCTGCTGCGCGGCATCTATGAAACGGCCAGCGTCGGTATGGCGCTCGTAACCCTCGACGGAAGGCAGTTCATACGGGTCAACGCGGCGCTCTGCGAGATGCTGGGATATACCGAGGACGAACTGCTGTCCAATATTTTCCAGATCACTCATCCGGAAGATATCGACGCCAGCGAACGGATGATTCATCGGCTCATGAAACGCCGGATCAAGAAGAACGTGATGGAAAAACGGTATATCCGCAAGGACGGCTCGGTCATCTGGATCCTCCACAACGCCTCGCTGCTGATGAACGAACGAGACGAACCCCGCATGATCATTATCCAGGCGCAGGACATCACCCAGCGCAAACAATTCGAGGAGGAACTGAAAAAAGCCAAGGACGCCGCTGAAGTCGCCAGCCGCGTCAAGAGCGAGTTTCTGGCCAATATGAGCCACGAAATCCGGACGCCGCTCAATGCCATTCTCGGCTTTTCCGACATTCTTCGAAAACGGCTGACTGCAGCCTCCGAATATTCGGACTACATCAATGGCATCCATACCAGCGGACAAAATTTACTCAGGCTCATCAACGACATTCTCGATCTTTCGAAAATCGAGGCGGGCCGGTTCGAGATCCAGAAAGAACCCGTCCGCGTGAGACAAATCCTGATGGAGTTTCAGCAGATCTTCCAGGTGAAAACGGTTCAGAAAAATATTCTGTTCGACATCTCCGTCGATGTGGCAATCCCCGAGGTTCTCATTCTTGACGGAACGCGGCTCCGCCAGGTTCTGTTCAACCTGATCGGCAACGCAATTAAATTCACTGAAAAAGGCACCATCACCCTGTCGTTACGGCAAACCGGAAAGGCGCCCGATGCCTCCGCGATTGATATTTCCTTCGAAGTCGCGGACACCGGCATCGGCATTCCGCCGGACCAGCTCGCACTGATCTTTGAACCGTTCCGTCAGCAGGAAGGACAAAGCGTTAAGCAGTACGGCGGCACGGGATTGGGCCTGTCCATCACCCAGCGGCTCGTGGAAATGATGAACGGAAAGATCCGCGTCGTGAGCAAATCAAACGAAGGTTCAACCTTTATCATCGAACTGCCGGACGTCAAAATCGGCACGGCGGATGACCATGTCCAGACGGCTGTGACAGAGGACCATAAACATACTGACTTCGGGGGAGCGACGATCCTGCTTGCCGAGGACGTCAGCACCAACCGCGACGTCGTGATCGGGCTTCTCGATCCGTATCATGTGAGAATCATTGAAGCCGAGAACGGGCAGGAAGCGGTCGAGAAAGCGCGGATTTTCCATCCCGAACTGATATTCATGGATCTGCAAATGCCCGTGATGGACGGGATCAAAGCCGCGAAACTGCTGCGATCGGATAAGGAACTGTCGACCATTCCCGTAATCGCGCTGACCGCGACTTTGCTGAAAAAAGATGAGTCCTCGCTGAACGACCTGTTCAGGGAATGCATGCGAAAACCGGTTACCCGCAATCAATTGGTCACAACCCTGAAAAAATACCTTTCCCATCATGGCGGACCTGACAGCGTCCCGCAGGAATCCGTCATACCGGAAGCGGAGCCCGTCGCGAAGGATTTCCCCGAAGGGCTGATGGAATGGTATCAGACCCGGATCAATGATATTTTTCAGGAAGCGCAGATCGCCATGTCATCGGATTCCATCAATGCTCTCGCTGTGCAACTTTCCGAAACAGGACGGAAATTCGGCTTTGATCCGTTTGTGCGGTACGGCGATGAATTGAAGAAGAGCGTTCAGACGTACAACATCGTCACGATCGGCTATATCCTGGACGATCTGGAAAAAATGATGTCGGTTAAATAATCCGCTTATAAATATATTTTATTCTCCCCCATGACCCGTATCCAGGGTTGACTCACCCATATATGGAATCTGGATATAACCGTATGTCCAGAGAATGTACAACGCCGCTCCCGCGATCAGCAGAAGGAGAATCAGGACAGGAATCAGCGGGCGTTTCTTTTTCATGAAGGGATCCTTCAGATTAACTTTCGCTCCGATGGGCAGTTCGGCCAGATGCGTGAGCGTGTTCCCAAAGGGAATATTGATCACGGCTCGCGCGTTGATCGCCCATCCGTTGGCGTCCAGGATCGGGGCCAGATTTCGTTTCCTGAGTTTCAGTGAAGCGATGATCATGGACGGGCCAGAAATCGCGAGGATCAAACCGAGAAGCGCGATCGGCATTTTCCACCACACCAGGCCGAGAAATCCTGTCAGGATGGACGCGAGAGCCGTGCCGATGGCGCCGATGGCCAGGCCGATGGCGGCGAATATCCCGACAAACTTCCCTATGTCGAACGGCTGAGCGGGCGGTTTGACCGGCGCTCCCGGCGTGATCTTCGCCGGCGCTTCCTCAATCGTTTTCGACGCCGTCGCCGTCACTTTTTCATCCTGCGCAGCCGCGACTTTGTTGATCTGCTTCTCGATCATCCGCGATACTTTACGGTACGGGGTCCAGAACGCCTGACGGATGCTGATTGGATTTTCTATGAGCTTGATCACTGTCGCGTCCCAGTCCCTGCCCGTCCGGTCATAGAAAACCCCGTTCCGGCCCACGACCAGATTGTCGATGTCTCCGTGGGTCAGCCCTGCGACGATGGTCATTTTCTCGCCGGTTTTTCTGAGCACGCAGTCACAGTAAATCAGGAACATGCCGCTGTACGATACCATCGTCGCGTGCTTGGCCATGTCACGGACCCGGATGCAGAGGTCACAGCTCCGCTGGTCGATATACAGCGTACCCGCCTCAAACAGGGCTTTTACGTCCGGCGAGTAAAAATCATAGAACGTAACGAAATTATTCAATACGGTTTTGATATCCCGGTAAAATCGGACGAGCTTATCGACCGAAAATATTCCCTCCGCCTGGGATGCCATGGACAGATCCTGATCGATCAGCGCCGTCAACTGGTCCGGGAGCTTCTTGTCCAGGATATCGCATATCCGTGCAAACCCGAGGGATTCCACTTCGGTTCCCGCCTTTTCTTTAATCCATGCGGCATATGGGGCAAACCGTTCTTTCAGCGCGGTCCATTCGTTTTCGGTCAGGCTGTCTTTGCCCGGAAATATTACATCTGCAGCGTTTTTTTTCAGCCGGTTCACTGTTTTTTCCCAGGCTGGATTAATGCCGGCTGTCAGCGGAAAGGGTTTTCCGGCTTCGATCCGGGCGATCGGGTAACCCGCGATTTCATCCATGCAGGCGGTCAGGTTTTTTGCGCTGATTTCTTCGGACCCGCGAATCGTCCGGTTCAGGATGTCGGCGGACAGAGGATCAAACTCCGCCAGACGGCAGCGAATGAAAAAATCATCGATCTTGGGCCGTAATGCGGAAAAATCCTCATACGCGGTTTCCGTGTTTGCCCCAAACGGAAGTATTGTCGTTTTTTCCGCATCGGCCTTTTCCCGCCATGCCCGGTACGACGCGCAATGCACAGTAAAACGACCGAGCATTTCCCTGTTCATGCCCTGTTTCCCGCTCCTGTCGGTGACGGAGCCTGTGCAGGCAATGATATCGCGAATCAGGCCGGCGGTTACCGGATCACCGGCAGTATCTTCGGTAATGATGCCGTCGCCGTTGAACCGGGTCCCTTCGAATATTTTTTGGGTATCGGACGTTTCATGGACAGAAATGGTTTCCTGATCCGGCTTGCCGAGATTTTTCAGGATGGTTTTCGCGGAGGAAAGCAGGGATATGCCCGGCTCGGACTGGTCTAGGATCGCGGACAACGGAAGCCCGGATTCGCCCTTCAGAATGTCATCCGGATTTTTTATGACCGATGTGATCCAGCGGACCGCGGCAAGGATTTCGGGAACCCTGATTTGCCCGTCATGGTCCGTGTCTATTAATTCCAGGGTTTTCCGGTCCATCTCCAGGCCGTCCACGGGACAACTCAGCGCTGTCCACAGTTTCGGATCGAGTTCACCCAGATGTACCAGATCCGCACCGGATTCCAGGTTGACGCGTTTTACTCCTCCCACAGTGGAAAAATTCCATACATGTGAACTTGCTTTCATAAGGTTTCCTGAATTTATTGTTGAATACATGAAATGATGTGCGGAGCCATATAATGACCTTGCCGTAAAGAATCCATTTCTTGATTTTCCATAAAATCTATTTATATATTTTCATATTTACAATTGATAAAAATTATTTATTTACATATTGTCTAAAAAAGATATTCATGGTATGTTTTACAGAAATCATGAAATTGTAACTGAACCTTTCATGGAGAAAATGAGATGATAAGATTTTTTATGATCGCTTTTATCGTGTCGGCTGTCAGCCACATTTACTCTCAGGATAAAATGAAAACCGTGGCCGTTCTGGATTTTCAGAATAAAGGCAATGTGTCCCGGGATGAATCGTCCATTCTGTGCAACCGGTTCAGGGGCGCGCTGGTCGAGTCCGGCGCTTATGTAGTCGTCGAACGGGAAAAAATGATCGATATCCTGAAAGAGCAGGATTTCACGCTTACAGACGACTGCAACACATCGGAGTGTGTCGTCCGGGCCGGTCAGCTTCTCGGAGTGGAATGCATGATCGCGGGCGATATCGGCAGGCTGAATGAGACGTACACCGTAGATGTCCGCATGATCGACGTAACCACGGGCAAGATTCTCCGGACCCTTTCGCGGGATTATACCGGAAAAATCGACGGCCTTTTGCCCGCTATGTCCTCGGTGGTAAGCGAATTAACCGGAACCGCTCCGAATAAAAAAACAACGAAATTGCTTCCCGTTTCGTACACCGAACTGATCGGATCCTTCGAGATGGTCCTTGCGGGCGGAGATACCTTTCTCATGGGCCACGACCAGGGCGCGTCCGATGAAAGGCCGGCTCACTGGGTGTTTGTGGACGATTTCTACATCGGGCGGTACGAAGTCACGCACGGGCTGTGGCGGGAAGTGATGAACGGAAAGCACGCTTCCTGGGCCGGATGCGACAGCTGCCCGGTCGACAACCTGTCCTGGAACGACGCTCAGTACTTCATAAAAATGCTGAACCAGAAATCCGGCAAAAGCTACCGCATGCCTTATGAGGCGGAATGGGAATTTGCGGCCAGGGGAGGCCGGTACAGCGGTAATTACCTGTACAGCGGCGGAGAAACGATCGGCGATTACGCATGGTACGGAAAAAATTCCGGGGCAAAAATCAGCCCGGCCGGTCTTAAATTGCCCAACGAACTCGGCCTGTACGACATGAGCGGCAATGTCGCCGAATGGTGTTCCGACTGGTATTCGGAAGATTATTATAAAATCTCTCCCCTCAGGAATCCCCAGGGCCCGAAAAGCGGCGGCGGGGTCAGCCGTAAGGTTCTCCGCGGCGGGGCGTTCAATGACGACCTGGAAAAATGCCGGTCCATTGCGCGCAAAAAAAATTCCCCGGACAAAAGCTATGACGGATACGGCCTCCGCCTGGTTCACCCGGCGCTCGGCCTTGAAACGGGTAAATAACTTCAATCCGGCCGCAGCCTGAAAATAAGAAACAGGCCGGCATCTGTCCGTTCACCGGATGGATCTGATCTTTTTTCATAACTGGTTAAACGCATAGCGTACATACACGTCTAAGCATGAACTATGTACGGAGGCTGGCAATGCGTTTCTCCTTTTTTTATGTTTTTATCCTTTGTTTACCGGTGACCACCGGATGTTCATCCCCGGTTATCTATCATACTGTTCGGGCTGAAAGTAAGATCACGGTTGACGGCTGGGACGACGACTGGGAAAAAAGCTCACTGGTCGTCATGGAAAACCGTTTGGCCGCAGGTTTGAAATACGATGATCATTTTCTGTACATCGGCGTCGCGCCTTTGACCCGTCAGACGGCCATGCAGATCATGATAAGCGGCTTTACGGTCTGGTTCGATTCGACCGGCTCCGGTAAGAAATCGTTCGGAATTCATTACCCGGTCGGAACGCCGGACGATCGGTCGATGCCTTTGCAGTTGAGACCGCCCCTGGGACAAAAAAAAGAACAAAAAGATCCGCTGGAAGAATTCATGAAAAATAAATTAAGGGAGGCTGAAATCATTCAGAACGGATTGCGCTCACGGTTACTCGTCGCCGAATTGGAAGGCATTGAACTGAGAATCAACATGCGGAAGGAAGGGATGTTTTACGAAATAAAAGTACCGGTTGCAGGAGCGAACCCGTATCCGTTTGAATTCCGTTTTATCCGCGGAAAACCTTTCAGCGTTGGATTCGAAACCGGCGAATTCAAAAGCGGTCATTCCGGTTTAAATAACCGCACGGGCAGCGTTGAAGGCGGCGGATCCGGGGACGGGGAACGGAAAGGTTTCGGCGGAGGCCGGCCTCCGGGAGGCCCTGTGCGCCGAGAAGGAAACGCAAAACCCGGTGCGTTCAGGTTCTGGATGCAAACCGTGATCAATTAATCACTCACGCTGTTTTTCACTTCGTTTTTATTTTCGGTGCAATCCGGATTCCGTTAAATCGTAGGCGGGTTGAAACTGCTTTTTTTATTCATGCTCTTTTCCCGGTTGCGCTTTTTCCGGCACAGAATCCTTTCTTTTACAGGCTTTTTATATTATATTGCGTCAATATTAATACCCAACGTCCGTATGACGATTTCTGAGACCATTAAATATTTATACGATCTCCAGTTCTTCGGAATGAAGCTCGGGCTGGACAACATTCGCGCATTGTGTGATTCACTGGGAAACCCCCAGAACAACTATCCGGTAATCCATGTAGCCGGCACCAATGGAAAAGGCACGACCTGCGCATGCATGGACGCTATATTGCGGGAAGGGGGCTTTAAAACGGGTTTATATACATCGCCGCACATCCGTCATTTTTCAGAACGGATAAGGATCAACGGCAAACCGATATCCGAGGACGATGTGATTCTCTATACCGATCATTTGAGACCGAACATCGACCGGCTCAACGCGACGTTTTTTGAAGCTGCGACGGCTATGGCATTCAGGTATTTCAGCGATCAGAAGGTGGATATCGCCGTGATCGAAACCGGCCTCGGAGGCCGCCTGGACGCCACAAACATCGTCACGCCGGAAGTCACGGTGATCACCTGCGTGGACCTGGACCATACGGAACATCTCGGTGACACCAAATCAAAGATCGCGGCGGAAAAGGGAGGCATTATTAAACCCGGGGTGCCGGTGATTACCGGCGACACCGGCCCGGCCATGATTGCGGCGCTGGAAAATATCGCGAAAGAGCGCTCCTCAAAATTCTACAACCTCGATGATTTTGTCAAAATCACCGATATGCACCTCTCCGCTTACGGCAGCTCATTCGATGCGGAATTTTACTTTCCGGACAGCATGCGCCGGTTTGCCCATCTGATGATCCCTTTCATCGGAGAGCACCAGGTCCGGAACGCCGCCATGGCCACACTCGCTGTTTTGTTGCAGGAACGGTGCGCAGTTCCTGAAGAAGCGGTCCGGACTGGCCTGCGGAACGCGTGGATCCGGGGCCGCACCGAATGGCTGGCCCCGAATATCCTCATGGACGCGGCTCACAATCCGGCTAGTTTATCGGCCCTGAAAAGGATTATCGGCCTCGTGTTCCGGAAAGAATTCAAAAAAATATACATGGTCATAGGCATGCTCGCCGATAAGGACATAAAATCCTGTGTGGATGTTCTTTCCGGTTCCGCGGACCATTTCCTGACGGTAACGCCCAACAATCCGAGAGCCTGCAATGCACAGACACTCGCCGAGCGTTTCAGGGAAAACAAACAGTCCGTATCCGGCTATGATTCCGTGGATGAGGCCGTCCGGAAGGCGAAGAAAAAAATGGAACTGAACGATTTATTAATTATAACAGGATCGCATTTCGTTCTGTCGGAAATAAAATAAATGAAACGCTTTCATTAAATAAAGAGCTATAATTCAACAAAATTTCGTTTGAGCTTCTACGGCTTCTCGGCGGAATAAGTTTATTTTTGGAAAGATGTTCAAGAACGGATTCGTTATATGAAAAGTATGAATATATATTCAATCCCTTTTTTCATCATCGTCTTACTTTTACAGGCAGGATGCGCAAACATGAAATCCATCAAGTACCTGTACTCCGACGGTAACGGCAACACGTACAAAATCGGCCATCTGGACGGCCGTTCACTGGAATACATTCCTGTCAGGCCGGAGATGAGTTCGAGCGGCGAATATGACGGGGGCGAACCGGTCCGTAAGAGCCTAACAGAAAAAAACATGGAGCAAATCGCTGACCTTCTGAACCGCGCAATCAGCCATTCAGCCGTTCATATTCAGAACCGGGTCAAAGGTTCCGGGCTGATTGTGAAAAGTGAGGGAGGCGCTGAAACGGCCATCATCATCAGCGGCGATTCCGATGAAAAAAGAAAAATTGAGATCCTGTTAAAACAACTGACCGCAGACTGACGGGTTGAATCTCCCGAACCGGCGGATTATTTGATCAGGATCATTTTATTCACCGCTGAACCTTGCGGAGTGTCGATCCGGACGATATAAACGCCGGAACCCACGCCGGCGCCATGATCGTTTTTTCCGTCCCATCGGACGGCATGCAGTCCAGCCGCCTGATGTTCATTCAAAAGGGTACGGACCTTCTGTCCCAGGACATTGAATATCTTCAGGCGCACTTTGGAAGGCCGGCGAAGCTCATATCGCAGGGTCGTTGAGGAATTGAAAGGGTTCGGATAATTCGGATAAAGGCAAAATTGTGCCGGTTTTTCATCGTCTTCCCCGGGGCTTTCCAGATATTGATTCATGTCGCCGGAAAAAATCTCACGCATCCGCTGAGAATAAAACAGGATGGTATCTCTCGCGCTCGCATGATTGATTCCAGTACCGCCGGTATAAGCATACCATATGTTTTGTGTGTCGGATGGCGCGAACCGGAAAGGCCCTGAACTGAATACAATCCTCTGGTCGGATGGATATGATGTCAATGTAAAAGGCCCGCTGGATTTTTGATTTCCGTTGTGATCCAAACCTTTCATCCAGCTGTACTGTATCCAGTCGCTTTTAAATGCATAAATATCCCAATACCAGTTATTGTCAGCGGCCACGGCCCGGATCATATATTTGCGCTGAACGGTTTTCGCATAGAATCCCTCAGGGCCGATATCCGTGATCCGCGCCACGTCTTTCACCGAACCCTCCGCCAGAGGACCCTCAAGCAGGGTAATTCCGCAGGCTGTGGGTACGGCATCCGTTGTATCGCTATATATTACGACTGCGGAAAGGCCGGAATCGGCCATTGCGAAATCAGCATAATCCAAGCCCACATCCGGATCCTGCCACAGGGCTACATAACAGGAATCATAAGCCTTATCGGACTTATTGATGATTCTCAGGCGGACCAGTACCGCATGATCCAGCGGATACGTTCTGAATTGAAACGTCTGCCGCTGAACTTCAATTCCAAGCCATGGGGAAAGTGCAGTCGGATCATAACTACCGCTGGATGGATTTAAATCATTGAATACGGTCCAGGTATCCTTCACAGAAAGCTGCAGGGCTTCCCCGTTCAGCTTGCGCGGCGCACCGGCCGGCCAGTACCGGGCGTGTTCGGGCAGCATGAAAAAAGTCGGGCGCTGGGCGTAGTCCTCCGTGATCAGCTGATGCAGGGGTCCTGTATTCAGTATCCTTCCGGGCTGAAATTCGGACTGGAACAGGATGTCCGAAACGGATACCGTATCAGGCGCTCCGGCGGTTCCCGGTTTTTTTCCGCCAATATACAACCCCCCCGCGTAAATCAGGGGATGACCGCTGTTGACAGGATACTCCAGACCGAAAGACTGGACTTCCGCCCGGTACGCAATAGAACCGTCATTCCGCTGCCATAACCGCAGCAGGTTTCCCGTGCCCTCCGTCGGTACTTCAACAATCCCGTCCATGCCGCCGAGCGGGACGGCCGTGAATGAGTTGAATCCCGATCCGTAACCGTTTTCCGCGCGTATCGTCACCCTGTAGGTTTGGCCGATCTGCGAAGTATCCACCGTCCAGGTGATCTGCCCTCCCATATCGATGGACATGCCCGGCGCGGGATTCATCAGATAATAATTGGGCGAATTGATGGAATAGACCGAAGCCTGGTAGGTGCGCGTCTTGGGCGTCTGGTAAATGGTATCCGGGGCAAAAACGACGATGGGCGGGACAAGATCCGCGGACCACGGCACAAGCCGGATCACCGTCCCCGGCGGGGGCAGGGCGCCTCCGGTCAATGAATCAAAATAGGTTTGCTGATACGATATATCCGGCCGCCCGGTTCGAAGGGAATTGACGATAAAATTCCCAGGCTGGAACGGCAAAACCGCGGCATTCACAAACTGCTGATAGGTACTGTCGAAAGGCGTCGCCAGGTCACCGAAAATTTTGACAGCTTCACCGGGATCGTAAAGGCCGTTGCCGTTCGGATCTTCCTGAATGTACACGCATAGTTTAATCCCGCCCGTAACGGCCGTATCAGAGGAACTTCTCGGCCCAACATTATATACGGAAAACGGAAGCTGGTTCGGAGCCTTGTTCCTGGCGGGTCCGATCCAATACCTGCTGGAGTCGAATCCGTACCTGATTTCGATGGCGTCGTTGCCCCGGGGCAGGCCGAAATAGTGATTGAAGTTAAAAGAGTTTTCTCCCTGATAGGGATTCAGGTCGGAATAAACGGGCGCAATGCCGAATATTTTGTATTGAGCGGAACGGTTCGCCTGCTTTCGCATTCCGGCCGTATCGGTGCCGATTAAGGTATGAGGAGTGGCGTAGAGTCCCTCCGGACCCGCGATTTCAAGGATTCGGCCCAGATTGTTGGCCCAATACATTTCCGGTTGCTGACCATAAGCCTGGATCAGAAAAGGGGCTGTCAGCAGCATTAAGAATTTTCCGGCGATTTTCATCATATTAATCCTGAATTAAATGAATCAATATCGGATTTAGATCAAAATCTGACTCTTCGCCTCCATTACCTCATCATCATCATCTTCATTGTCTTTGTAAATGACGAAGTCTCCAGCCGGTAGAAATACACGCCGGAACTGACGGCCTGACCGCGCTTGTCCCTGCCGTCCCATTGTACGGTCTGCAATCCTGCTGACTGCGTACCCTTAACCAGCGTTCGGATTTCCTGTCCGAGAACATTGTAGATTTTCAGAGAAACATGGCCGTTCTCCGGAAGCAGATAGGAAATCGTCGTGGAAGGATTGAAAGGATTGGGATAGTTCTGATGTAATACAAAATGATGTAATGCTTTGTTATCCCGTTCTTCCACGCCGACAATCGAGTTGATATTATTATGAAATCGATCCTTGAGAAAATCTGCGTATCCTAAGATATTCATGAACGCATTTAAATTATCGACGCCCTGTGCGCCGATCATCGCATACCAGATTTCCTGGGTGTCACCCGCGGCAAATGTGAAAGGACCGCTTGACAGAATCATTCTCTGATCTGCCGGGATCACGCCGTCGCCGACATCAAACACGCCCAAAGGTTTCGGATTACCGTCAAAACCGAGTCCCTGGAGATAATCATACCTGGTTAAATCACCACGGCCAACGAGAGAATTTGGATCGCCCACACCGTTCCGGTATGACGTAAAAGAGGTCAGCGGTATTGTTTTGAAACCCGGCCGGTTTAACACACAAAATCCGTCTGTACCGATAGTTGTAATTACAGCCGTATCCGTTGATAATCCTGTTGTCACAGGTCCCTGCAGAAGCAAACAGCCATACGCAACATTTGCATCATCGAAACCGGATAGATCGGAATATGTAAATCCGAATGATAAACTGCTATCCACTCCGCATAAATCATCGGACGTATTTAAACCAACATCCGGATCGTTCCATAACCCGATATAGAATCCCGGATAATTCCTGTCCGATTTATTGATCAGTTTTAAACGGACAAATACGGCATCGCCGCCTGACACTGAGCCGAACTGAAAGGTTTGCCGGACTGTTTCTATTCCAAAGCCCGGACTTTTTGTATTAACTGTATCCGCCGACAGATTCAGGTTAATGTCATTGAAAACCGTCCAGGTATCCCGCTGAGATAATTGCAGGGAACTTCCGTTAATTTGACGAGGCGCGTCAGCCGGCCAGGACGCAATATGCTCGGGTAAAACATAGAAAGTAGAATCGTTCGTATAATCCTGGGCTGTAAGGCTTCCAAACGACCCCGAATTTAAAATTCTCCCCGGCTGTGTCTCTGAATCATATTCCACCTGGGTCACATTTACAGTATCCGGATTTCCTCCAACACCTGATTTCAGACCCCCGAGATACAATCCTCCGGCATAAAGCAGGGTATAATCAAGGTTCAGCGGATATAACAAACCTGGAAGCTGCTGGGATTGACGGAATCCAATTGATCCGGTGTTTCTGGACCATAACCGCACTTTGTTCCCTGACCCGGTTGTCTGATATTCGACGATCCCGGATTGTCCGTCGCTGACTTTGAATTTGATTTCTTTATCCGCGATACCATAACTGTTGGACGCACGCAAGGTTACGTTCAAAGTCATTCCGGCAAAATTGGGTGTTACATCCCATACGATACGATTATTCGGGATATCCAGAGTCATGCCTTCGGGTGCGCCGAGGAGAGAAAAGACAGGAGAATCAAAAGAATAATATTCAAAAGTCTGGCTGAATGATCCCGGACCGTAAATCTGAATGCTATCCGGAATATTGTAAATATGAACCGTATTACTGTCCGCTCCACTGGCAATCAATCGTATGACGGTCCCGTTTTCAGGCAGAAAACCTTCCGCGGGTATGGATATCGTACTGGCGGAATAATTTACTGCAGGCAAGCCGGTTCTGAAATATGTGATTGCGGATGAGGCATAATGAAAGGGGCATGTCGGGTTAAGGCTGAGATAGTCATAGGTGCTGTCAAGAGGTAAAGCAAATTCACTGAAAACCAGAATCCGTTCCCCGGGGGTATACAAATTATTTCCATCCTGATCGATAACCTTAATCAATAACTTATGTCCACCTGAAATTGAAGGATTATGAGCGGAACGCTCACCAACATTATAAACAGAGAAGGGTAGTTGATTCATCGCCAGAATCCCGGCGTTAGTTTGCGTAGGACTAATCCAATACCGGCTTGAATCACTGCTATATCGGATTTCAATGCAATCATTTCCACCCAATGTCCCGAAACGGTTATAGTTATTAAAACCGCCGGAACCTATAGAAGGATTCAAATGAGACATATATGGATTGGCTGCAAAAATGCGAAATTGACCGGTTGAATTGGTTTGTTTAGTCAGGCCGGCCGAATCATAACCGATCAAAGTGTGGTAGTGCGGCAGTACACCCGATGAATTAGATATCTCGCATATTCTTCCGAGATTATTGTTATAATATTCCTCCACCTGGGCCGAAAGAAAAAACGGAGGAAGCAGTATAGTGAATAAGAAACAAGTCAATCGCATAATCATATTCCTTTAAAATTATCTCATCATCATCATCTTCATTGTCTTTGTAAATGATGAAGTTTCCAGCCGGTAGAAATACACGCCCGAACTGACGGCCTGTCCATGATTGTCTTTTCCGTCCCATTGTACGGCCTGCAATCCCGCTGACTGTGTTCCGTTCACCAGCGTACGGATTTCCTGTCCCAGAACGTTATAGATTTTCAGGGAAACACGGCCGTTTTCCGGAAGCCGGTACGAAATCGTCGTGGAGGGATTGAAGGGATTGGGATAATTTTGGAGTAATGCAAAATCATTCAAACGGTTGTCATTATTTTCATTTACTCCGACAATCGAATTGATATTGTTATTGAATTTATACTTAATCTGATTGGCGTAATCCAGAAGCAACGTTACCGCGTTCGCGTTGCTCGAGCCCTGAGCGCCGATCATCGCGTACCAGATTTCCTGAGTGTCGCCCGCGGCAAACGTGAACGGACCGGAACTCAATACAAAACGCTGATCAGCCGATATAGAACCATTGCCAACATCAAAATATCCTCCCGGTTTCGCGGTTCCGGCTGCGGTTAAGCCTTGTAAATAATTATATCTTGTTAAATCACCTTGCAATACTGAAGGGTCTTCTCCGGATGAATTACGATAACAAGTAATTGATGTTGCTTTCAGGATACTCGAATTTTGAATCGTTCTTTTTATAAAACCATTTGTATCAATGGTTGTAAATACCGCGGATTCTCCGATCATATTATTTATTATCGGGCCTTGCAATAACAAACAGCCATACGCTGTCATAGCTGGATCCGCACTGGCGGCGGTGGAATAAGTATAACCCAAACCCATATTGCTGTCAACGCTGCTCACATCTTGAGACGAGGTTGATCCAACGTCAGGATCTTGCCAAAGTCCAATATAAAAACCAGGATAATCCCTGTCCGATTTATTGATGATTTTCATCCGCACAAAAACAGCATTGGAACACGGAACCGAGTTAAACTGGAACGACTGCCGCTGTACCTCAAAGCCAAAACCGGGACTCAGTGAATAGGGATCAGTAACCATATCTGTAGACAAATCATTGAATACGGCCCAAGTATCTTTCTGTGACAGCAAAATAGGTTGTCCTGAGCCATTATTCGGGGCTTCAACAGGCCAGCAAACCTCGTCCCCGGGCAGCTGATGAAACGTAAGCGCCGATAAATAATTCTCAGCGATCAGGCTTCCTAAAGGTCCGCTGTTGAGTATTCTTCCGGGCCTGGATTCCGCCTGAAATTCGACATCCCAAACATTTACGGTATCAGGGTTTCCTGAAATCCCTGTTTTGATACCCCCAAGATAAAACCCACCTGCATATACTAAAGAATAATTGGTCCCCCTTGGGAACTCGAATCCATAATCTGTCGCGCTCATCCGGTAGGCTATCGAACCATCATTTCGGGCATAGTAATTAGTGTTATTCGCACTGAAACTGACTTCCTGCGTACCGCCGCTGCAGGATAAAATTTTACTGATCGTAAACGACGCATTCGGATTCGCATGAGAATCTTTTCTCATTTTGATGTTTGCTTTTTCCTGTGCTGACAGGGAAAAAATGATTCCGGTCATCAGAACCGCCATGGTAATCAGCCGATGTTTCATAACTGTCTCCTTAAATAAATGGTTTATTATGTAATCCTGAATTCGACATAACAAGTTATTGATTTTATGTTAATAATGCAAAAATGAAATGGTAAGCGGTCAGAAATATGTATATACGGTTATAGTACCTTTTAAAAAACTTATATTCCAGCCAGATTAAAAAATCCATTAATAAAAAAATTTTTAATTCTTATAAATACAATATGTTGCGATTTAAACATTTTGAATATATTTTGAATATATAATGTTAAAATATCATTAACACAATAACATTAATACCCAAAATGATGATTAGGTAAACAATAGTATTATCAGTAAAATATTGTTAATGAAATTGTACGCATGAAATTTTGAGGTGATCATCCAATTTAATTTGCTTTTGCAAGTCAATTTTTATACATTGGCGCGCGTTTGACTTAACAAGGAAACTATGAGCGTCGACAAAATAAGAAATTTCTGCATTATCGCGCATATCGATCACGGTAAATCGACCCTGGCCGACCGTTTGCTCGAATTCACCCACACCATCGCCCAGCGCGAGATGTCCAACCAGATTCTGGACAACATGGATCTCGAACGGGAGCGCGGCATCACCATCAAGGCGCACGCCATCCGTATGGAATACCCCGCGAAGGACGGTACTACTTACATTCTGAATCTTATCGACACGCCGGGCCACGTCGATTTCACCTATGAAGTCTCGCGCAGTCTCGCCGCGTGCGAAGGCGCCATTCTCGTGATCGACGCGTCGCAGGGCGTGGAAGCTCAGACCATCAGTAATTTATATCTTGCCATCGACGCAGGGCTGAACATTGTTCCGGTCGTCAATAAAATCGATCTTCCCAGCGCCCAGCCGGAGGAAGCCTGCTCCGAAATTATGGAACTGATCGGTTGTTCCCGCGAAGACATTATTCTGGCCAGCGCGAAAGCGGGCATCGGTATTGAGGAGATTCTCGAATCGGTCGTGAAGAACATTCCTCCGCCGAAAGGCGATTCCGACAAACCTCTGCAGGCCCTGATTTTCGATTCCGTGTTTGATTCTTACAGAGGCGCTATCGCCTACGTGCGGGTATTCCAGGGACAGCTGAACGCGCGGGACAAAGTCAAATTCTTCTCCAACGGTTTTATTTATGAAGCCGATGAAATAGGCTATCTCCGCCTCGATAAAGTGAAATCGCAGACCATCCATGTCGGCGAAGTAGGTTACGTGATCGGCAACATACGCGAGATCAGCCATGTCCGCGTAGGCGACACGATCACGCTGGCCGAGAATCCCGCCCCGGAGCCGCTCGCCGGTTACAAGGACATCAAACCTATGGTGTTTTCGGGCATTTATCCCACGAACAGCGACGACTTTGAGGAACTTCGCGCGTCACTGGAAAAACTCAAACTCAATGACTCTTCTCTGGTGTATGAACCGGAAACGTCCACTGCCCTGGGTTTCGGCTTCCGCTGCGGATTTCTCGGACTGCTGCACATGGAGATCGTCCAGGAACGGCTGGAGCGTGAATTCAACATCAGCATGGTCACCACCGTGCCGAACGTCCGGTATCAGGTGTACACCACGAACGGTGAAATGGTGGAAGTCAGCAACCCCACGCTGATGCCGTCCGCCGGCGTGATCGATCACATCGACGAGCCCTACATCCGCGCGCAGATTATCACGCCCTCGGAGTACATCGGTAACATCATGACGCTCGCGATGGAACGCCGCGGCATCTATCACAACACGCATTACCTCTCGCCCACACGTGCCGACCTGAGCTATGAGTTTCCGCTCGCCGAAATCATTTTCGATTTTTACGACAAGCTCAAATCGATCAGCCGCGGGTACGCGTCGTTCGATTATGAATATTCAGGATTCAAGGAAGGCAACCTCGTCAAATTAGACATTCTGATCAACAGCGATCCCGTGGACGCGTTCTCCAGCATCGTGCATCGCGAGAAATCCTACGAATGGGGACGGAAACTCTGCTCCAAACTGAAAGAGCTCATACCCAAGCAGATGTTCGAGGTGGTCATCCAGGCGGCCATCGGCAGCAAGGTCATCGCCCGCGAAACCGTGAAACCCATGCGCAAGGACGTGACCGCGAAATGTTACGGCGGCGACATCTCAAGAAAACGCAAGCTTCTTGAAAAACAGAAAGAAGGCAAGAAGCGGATGAAGCAGGTCGGAAAAGTCGAGATTCCGCAGGAAGCGTTCTTGGCCGTTCTGAAAATTACGGACTGATCCTATATGAATACTGCTGGTTATATCGTTATTCTTGTCACCGTGTCTAAAACGGAGGAGGCGGAACTGATCGCAAGAAGCCTAGTGGAGGAATGTCTGGCGGCATGCTGTAACATTATTCCTTCCATTCAATCCGTTTACCGCTGGGAAGGTAAAGTTTGCGCGGACCAGGAAATTCTGCTTATTATTAAAACTAAAGCTGAATTGTTCGGGAAACTGGAACACCGGGTGCGGGAACTTCACAGTTATCAGATTCCGGAAATCATCGCGTTGCCCGTTCATGCGGGCTCAGAACCCTACCTGCAGTGGCTTGATACATCGACTGTCGTTATCCCATAAACGAACTCATAAAGGCCTTTCATGAAAACCGCCTATTTCGATTGTTTTTCAGGCATCAGCGGCGACATGGTCCTGGGCGCCTTAGTGGACGCCGGGCTCCCCATGGACTATCTCAAAAAGGAACTCAGCCGGCTATCTGTACGGCATGAATTTGAGATTACATCAGGTCCTGCGGTTAAACATTCCATCGCGGCGACAAAAGTGGATGTGATCATCCGGGATGAGCAACACGCCGGTCATCATCACCACAGTCACCATCATGGTCATCATCATCACCCGCACAGGACGTTAAAAGACATCGGCGCGATCATCCGGGAAAGCGGCCTGAAAGAAGAACTGCAGGAAAAAATCATGCATGTTTTCCGTCGGCTCGCCGGAGCGGAAGCAAAGATTCACGGCACAACCGCCGATGAGGTCATGCTTCACGAGGTCAGCGCGATTGATTCGATCGTGGACATCGCCGGGATCGTGATCGGACTTGATTATTTCAGAATCGAAAAAGTTTATACATCACCGGTTACGCTTGGGCGCGGAACCGTGAAATGCGCACACGGCGTGATTCCCGTTCCCGGACCGGCTGTGGTAGAATTATTAAAAGACTATCCCGTTGAATATAATCATAACATCACCGGGGAACTCTGCACTCCCACTGGCGCGGCTGTCATCGCGACGTTATCGTCGGGTTTTAAAAAAAGCCTAAAACTGAAAACGCATACCGTCGGATACGGCGCCGGAACGAAGGAATTTCCGCAGCTTCCCAACCTGCTCCGCGTGTCAATCGGCGAGGAACTTCTGAACTGGGACGAGGACGTCATCACGGTGATTGAGACGAACATCGACGACATGAACCCCGAAATTTACCCGCATCTGAATCAGCTCCTGCTGGACACCGGCGCACTGGACGTTTACCTGACGCCGACGCTGATGAAGAAAGGCCGCCCGGGACACATCCTTTCGGTATTGTGCACTGAAGAAAAAACGGATACGCTGCTTTCCGTAATCTACCGTGAAACGACAACGATCGGCGTACGCATGTATCCCGTCCGGAGACAGAAACTGCCGCGGACTATTATTGAAATCGAAACCGCGCTGGGAAAAATGAAAGTCAAAATGGTCGAATTCGACGGACGGAAACGGTATAATCCCGAATATGAGGAATGCAGAAGAGTCGCGGGTGAAAAAGGAATACCCATTCATCAGGTTTATGAAATGATCCTGAGCCTGAATCCGCCGGACGGGAATGTTTAATTCAAAACAGACATCAGAAAATTGAACTATGAAAAACGCATGGTATGAAGTGTTATTCAGAAATTACGCGGACCGATACGAAGAAGAATCATTCACCAAAGGCACAAAGGGCGAAGTTGACTTTATCGAAACTGAAACTAAGCAAGACCGGTCCAAAATTATCCTGGATATCGGATGCGGAACGGGACGCCACGCCATTGAGCTGGCAAAGCGGGGGTACAACGTCACGGGCGTTGATCTTTCGGAGTCGATGCTCGGCAAAGCCCGTCAGAATGCCGCCCAGGCCGGCGTTCAGGTTAAATTCCTTCAGAAAGACGCGCGGACACTGGATTTCCGGGAAGAATTCGATTTTGCCGAGATGATCTGCGAAGGTGGATTTTCCCTCATGGAAACCGACGAGATGAATTTCGATATTCTGCGCGGTGCCGTGTGTGCCCTGAAACCCGGCGGAAGGCTTCTTTTCACGACGCTGAACGGGTTGTTTCCTCTTTTCCATTCCGTCAAGGATTTCATCAATGAGAATTCAGCCGCCGGCAGCGTAAGCAAAGCCAACACGTTCGACCTGATGACCATGCGCGATCATTCCGAATTTGAATTTACCGACGATGACGGCAACCAACAGACCATCGTCTGCAATGAACGGTATTACCTGCCCTCGGAAATCACCTGGATGCTGAAATCGCTGAACATGCGGGACATTACGATACTCGGTTGCCGGATCGGCGACTGGTCCCGTTCGCGGGAGCTGACGACAAACGATTATGAAATGCTGGTCATCGCGGATAAAGGATCACGGTAATGGCTGCGAATTCCGGCAAGGTACAAACACTCTGATTTATTGATTCTGTCTGAATTCGGTTATTCTTTTATTTTTGATATAATCGGCAAGTTCGTCCACGCCTTCTTCTTTGAGCGCGGATATCACGAAAATCTTCAGATCCGGTTTGACCTGCAGGGCTTCGGTTTTCACTCGTTCGATATCGTAGGGAAGATAAGGGGTCAGATCCGCCTTGTTGATCACCAGCACATCCGACGACATGAATATTTTCGGGTATTTCAGCACCTTATCGTCGCCCTCCGGCGTGGATACCATCACGATGCGGAGATGTTCACCGAGCTGATACGACGCAGGGCAGACCATGTTTCCCACATTTTCAATGAAGACATAATCCAGCGGCAGCTTCAGCAACGGCAGTGACTGTTTGATCTGAATCGCTTCCAGATGGCAAGCGCCGCTGGTGATGATCTGGAACGAAAGGATACCGTGTTTCCGTATCCTGTCCGCGTCACGCTCAGTTTCCAGGTCGCCTACGAGAACATTCAGCCGGTCTTTCGGGAATCGTTC
Organism: uncultured Bacteroidota bacterium; assembly: GCA_964410965.1. GTDB lineage: Bacteria > CLD3 > CLD3 > SB21 > JBBIRG01 > JBBIRG01. The sequence goes on from CAYPIY010000007.1 coordinate 82,339, forward strand.
GAGCATTTTTTCCAGCAGCGTGGTCTTGCCCGAACCCGGAGCCGACAAGATATTAATTCCATAGATCCGGTTCTGGCTGAAGAAATTTTTCACGTCTGCCGCGACGGCGTCATTCGCCTTGAGCAGGGAAACGGACACGTTCTCGGCGCGAATCTCAGGCATTTATAAATCTCCCTTAAAGGCTATAAAGAGAATCATTTTTTCATTCCCATCATGGGTACAAAATATTTAACCGTATCACTTGTATTGCCATTATAATCTTTTGTATGAAAAGTAAAAACTGCGCTATCGCCTTTTAAAAAATGATAAGTTCGAATGGGTAGCATAACCTTATATAGTGAGTCCGGCGCCATGTCACCGATCAGAACCTTTTTACTAAAAACCAATCCGGGGATCGAATCTTTGAGGTTAGTGTATAAAATCGCTTTTACAGCTTCACCAGGTCCATCATTCTTTATGAAAACGGCTATGCTGTCTTTTTCTTTAGGATTTATAATATTATTCTGATCTATGTCATAAAAACAAATACTGTCGTATTCGATTCTTAAACTGGGTCTTTGATAATTTGCTGTCACAAAATATTTTTTCGCGTAACTTTTTTTTGTTATTTTTGCATAATCGTTGCCGTAAACGTCAACTTTAAATATTCCGTTATGCAAGTTTGTAATTTTTCTAGTCAACACATAATAATTAATACCCCAGGACAATAAACTAATCCCAAAACTGTAAAAACTAATTTTACGATATTGATTCGATTTTAAATAATGTTTATAGACCGGTTTTTGTTTATATTCACTATAGATTATTTTAGATAATATACCGAAACCTATTCCGGAAGTAAGAGACCCATAAGCCAAAACTCCTAATCCCATATAAATCTTATTTTTTGTCATTTTATATGCCCCTGATCCGGGAAAGTACGTCGATTGTTTATAAAGCGCCTTCTCATCAATAAATGGAATTTTAATTGATGACAACTCAAAGTAAACATTTTTTGGAATTACTTTTTTATATTTTTTATAATTCCATACTATTTGATTGTCATTTTTCAGCCTGCATAATCCGATTTCTCCCGACGAGTTTTTTTGATGATTAATCTCACCAATATTATCCCCGTCCAGGTTTTTTGCGGAACACCAATTATAATAATTAAATGTCGAATCAAATTCGTAAGCATTGAATGAAATATCGATTTTATCATTATTATGAACAAATTCAACGTTATCGATTGTGTGTACATTTTGTGCGTATATTTTATTATAGAAAATAACAAGTGTAAAAAATATTATAATTATACACCGTTTCATAGTTTATTCCTTTACAAACCTTAGACTCAGCTGCATATCAATAGTTAAATATCCAAAACCGACTGTTTTTTCTTTCTGATTAATTTCAAGAATAACTCGGCGATTGTTTATAACAGTAGATGTCCAAAAGAAGGTTGTCTCGCCTTCACCCAAAAACCCCGATCCGTTGTTATATCCAAAACCGCCAAATTTTATTCTCAGACCCAAATTATCATCCATAATTTTATCAAATAAATCATTATTCGATGAAGTTAATTCATTAAATAATGTTTGCCAATCTTCTTTACTCGGAATTTTCCAACCTTCAGGTACATCAGCAGTTGCTGTCGAATAAGAGTACAGGCAACCATATTTATCTCGATTCGATCGTTTTTTTTCATAAAAAAAAACTCCGTTAGAATCATAATAATTATAATTTTTTGCCATCCATCGCTGATCACCAATTTGAACTATTGGGTAGGCTTGGTGGTCCTTTGAATCCTTTAACTTCACTTCTTCATAGGGCTCACACATAACCCATAGAAAAACAAAAAAACTGAAAAATACAATCTTATGTAATAATCTGATTAATTTTGTGTTCATATATTTATTCCAGATTATATTATTGATTGATAGGCCTTATTGTTTCAGGCATACTCAGTAACCTCCATTTCTATGTGCTTTACGATGAGATCGTCCCCCCGGATCACTTTCCCGCCGAACTGTCCGCAAGACGGGCAAAGAAAAGGAAATTCCGACGGCTCATAACGGTGGTCGCAGTGATGGCATTCCACAAGCGTAATCACCGACTGTATGCGAAGTAAAGTTGCATCAAATTCCGTTCCCCTTTTCATGACCTGAAAAGCCTCGTTCAGGAGAAGCGGCTCGATATTGGAAAAAGACCCGACTTCGAGCGTAACTGCCGTAATCCTGGCGGAAGGATCCGTAAGATAATCTTCCCGGATCACATCGAACATATTCTGGATCAGTGAGGTTTCGTGCATAACTGTCCTTTCTTGCGGACACAAAATACCAAATTTTCCGAATAATTCAAGCCTATAAAGAAAATGACGAAACCTGATGGCATAGAACATAATCGGAATTGGTCCGGGTCCATCACCGAAAAGAAATCAGCACAATTACGGACAGCTGAAATAAACAAAAAATAAAAAAGGGAAATCAGTTCGAACTGAACCGGTCAAAACCGAGCTCTTCGATTTTTTTTCCCGGAACGGAGGCTTTGCAGGCCCTTTTATCAGCCCACGCGCGTAGATTGCTGATCTGTTCGGCCATGACGCGCGACAACGGCGCGGTATTTTTGATGTTCGTCAGGATGTCGTCGGTGGTGAGCTCGCGGTTGGCCTCGAACGCGTCGTACAGCCCGGCGATGATCGCCTGCTCGATTTCCGCGCCGCTGAATCCTTCCGAGCTTCGCGCCAGTTGCGTCACCATAAAAACATCCGGGTTACGCCGCCGTTTCCGGAGATGAATTCTGAAAATGACCTCGCGTTCCTCCAGTTCAGGAAGATCCACAAAAAATATTTCGTCAAACCTTCCTTTCCGCAATATTTCAGGCGGAAGCAGGGTAATGTCGTTGGACGTCGCGATCACGAACACCGGTTTTTTCTTTTCCTGAAGCCAGGTGGTAAACGTGCCGAACACGCGGGCGGCGGTTCCCGCGTCGCTGAAATTGGAACTCGCCGTTCCGGAAAACCCCTTTTCGATTTCGTCGATCCACAGGATACAAGGGCTGATTGATTCCGCGACTTTGATGACGTTGCGGATATTCGCTTCCGACGAGCCGACGATCCCGCTGAACACGCTTCCGACATCGAGTTTCAGCAGCGGGAGGTTCCAGTGCGCGGCGACGGCTTTCGCGGTCAGGCTTTTCCCGCAGCCCTGCGTCCCGACCAGCAGTAATCCTTTCGGCGTGGGCAGCCCGAATTGTACCGCGCGCTCGGTGAAGGCCTCCGCGCGCTTGGTCAGCCATTTCTTGAGATTATCAAGACCGCCGACCTGGTCGAAATCCTCTTCCGGCGCGAAATATTCAAGCACGCCCGATTTGCGGATGATTTGTTTCTTTTCCTCAAGAACGTCAAGGATTGTTCCTTCATTGATCGCTTTTCTGTGAACGACGGATTTGGCGAGGACGTTCTCAAATTCCACGAGCGTCAGGCCCTGGGCGGCTTTCAGAAGTTTTTCCGTTATCTCGGGCGACCGGACAATTTCGATGTCGCGTCGTTTCTCGAGAACCTTCAGCGCCTGCTGAAACGATTGTCCGAGTTCCTGAAAATCCGGAAGATCAAAATCGATGACAGCGGTTTCCTTGCTGAGTTCCACGGGAATGCGCATGGCCGGTGATACGATGATGATCGTCTTGTTGCTTTTCCGGAGCTGTTTCGATAAATCGCGCAGAAGCCGGTTGATCCTTATGTTCTCGATGAACGCGTGGAAATCGAAAAGTACAAATATCGCGTTTTCCGGGCTTTTTGCGATATGCTGCAGAATCATTTCAGGATCGGTCTTATTGTTGTCAACATCATCCGGCAGAACGTAATTATAAAGTCCCTTCGTGTGACTCCATACAAAAAGCATCTTGCGGAGATTGATGGCGGTAACGTCCAGCGTTTTCAGAATCCGTTCTTCTTCCCAGGATATCAGGTAAATCAGCGGATACCGCGCCTGGATGTAGGTTTCTAATTCATGTATCATCGGCTGCTCCTTTTGCGGTATGATAGTTTACAATGCGCTGATATTCAAGAAAAATATGAGGAACAATTTCACCGGACCGCCGTAGGAATAATATAATTGATATGTCTCATCCATTCTTATATATTAGTTCATCATAAATAAAATATAGGAGACGTTATGACCGTTCCCCGTTTGCTCGCCGTTATCGGAATATTTTTCTGCACCATGATCGCCTGGTTCATTCTCGGCGGAAGCATCGCGTTCAGGACCAGCGAGAAAACAACCATGCTCGGTCAACGCGTTGAGGACAACTGGGGAGGGGAACACGTTCAGCTGCATCCGAAATTCTACAGTATCGAAACGGTGATGGATACGACCACGGAAACCATGACGTCAGCGACGGGCCAGACCACACAGGTAAAAAAAACGATAGCGAATAAAGTCAGGCGGTATATCGAAACTTCCTCCGGCGATGTAACCGCGGATCTGAAAGTCGATTACCGGCAGAAAGGATTGCTGTGGTACAGCGTGTACCAGATTCAGTTCAGGGGCGATTATAAAATCCAGAACCATTCTCCGGAGCCAAGAACGATTTTCGTGGAATTCAATTTTCCTTCGGTCAATTCGATATACGATAATTTCAGTTTTACGATCGACGGTAAACCTTTCTTGAATGATGATGAGCCGATCTCTGCCGGTACGGAAAAGAATCAAACGGATAATTCCGTGCGTTATGGAAAAATATTCTCCCATGTCATTGAATCGTCCGCGATGTTCAAACCGAACGAGGAAAAGACATTTTCAGCGGGATATACGTCGCAGGGAACGGGAATCTGGAAATACAGTTTCGGCGAGACGACGAAACATATCCGCAATTTTCAGCTGAATATGAAAACGCAATTCAATGACTACAACATTCCCGAATTCTGCATTTCGCCGACGGAAAAAACAGAAACACCCGAAGGATGGAACTTAACCTGGAAATACACCGACATGATCTCCAACATCAAGATCGGCGTGGATATGCCCAAGAAGCTTAATCCGGGGCCGGTCGCGGAACGGATCAGCTTTTTCGCTCCGGTATCTTTATTATTTTTCTTCACCATTTTGATGATTATCGGCGCGATACGCAATATTGTCATTCATCCGATGAATTACTTTTTCCTCGCGGCGGCGTTTTTCGCGTTTCATCTGTTCTTCGCGTATCTGGTCGATCATCTCGCGCTGGAATGGTCGTTTATCATCTCAGCGCTCACATCGGTTCTGCTGGTGCTGACATACATGCGGCTGTTCACGGGAATGAAATTCACGATGCAGGTCGCCGTTCCGTCTCAGATTATTTACCTGATCCTCTTCTCGTATTCATTTTTCTTTGAGGGCTATACGGGACTGACGATCACCATCGGCGCGATCATCACGCTGTTTGTCATGATGCAGATCACGGCGAAAATCAACTGGGCTGAAGTGTTCGCGAAGAAATGATTTTATAATTCGCATTCTTGGTATTCATAACGCCTGCGCAAGATACGCAGGCGTTTTTATTAAAAATGATTATACGGAATAATTAATCGCATCGGTCGTTATCATTTGTATATGATTTACGAGTCTGTGTGTCCATTCCGTGTCGCGATCATTGGTTCCGGTCCTTCGGGATTTTACACCGCCGATTATCTTTTGAAGCAAAATGAGTTTCTTGTTTCCGTCGATATGTTCGACCGTCTGCCCACACCGTTCGGTCTGATACGTTCCGGCGTGGCGCCCGATCATCAGCATACTAAACGCGTGTCTGATTATTATCACAAGATCGCCACTCATCCACGATTCCGTTTTTTCGGAAATGTGGAATTTGGAATGGACATTCAACGAAACGATTTACTTAGCCGTTATCATCAGGTCGTTTACGCGGTCGGTGCTCCGGATGACCGTAAATTAGGCGTTCCGGGGGAACACCTGGACGGATGTTATTCCGCTCGGGACTTCGTCGGATGGTACAACGCTCATCCGGATTATTCGTCGCGGCAATTTGATTTCACGCGGACTCCTGTGGTGATTATCGGTAACGGCAATGTTGCGCTGGATATCGTCAGAATTCTCAGCCTTTCTGAAGAGGAGCTTGCGACGACGGACATCGCCGATCACGCGCTGGCACAGCTTTCGAATCATCGCATCCGCGAACTACATGTCCTGGGAAGAAAAGATCCCTTTCATGCTTCATTCACGCTTCCCGTTTTCGAGCGGCTCGCGGAAATGCAGAATGTGTCATTCGAAATCAATCCCCCGGACATCCTTGACCAAAAGCCGTCATCAGATCACCAACGGCGTCTGATGGAGATCATGCTGGATATGCAGTCCAACCCTCATAACTCGGGCTCGACAAAAATCATATTTCACTTCTTAGTATCGCCGGTAAGCATCTTAGGTGAAGAATCCGTGGAAGGTATACGTATACGCCATCTGTCATCAGCGCCTGCAGGCAAAGGAATTACACACAATCAGGGCACGGAGGAAACGGATCTTCCGGCAGGTGTCATTATCCGCGCTGTAGGATACCGAGGTACGCCGCTGCGCGGTATCCCGTTCGACGAAGAAAAAGGCGTAATCCCCAATAAACTCGGACGAATCAGTCTCCCGGGAGGCGAAACATTCATCACGGGTGAATACGTTTCCGGCTGGATTAAGCGCGGACCGTTCGGTTCCATTCCGCATATCCGGCAGGACGCCCACGAAACCGCAATCAGCATGACCGATGACCTCCGCGCCGGACGATTCAACAAGCCCGTGGGTGACGCGGGAGAACCGACCGTTCAATGGCTCAGCTCAATAAAAAATGATTACGTTTTTTATGAGGACTGGATGAAAATTGACACGCATGAAAAAAAACTCGGCCGGGAACTCGGAAAGCCGAGAGTGAAATTCACATCCATTCAGTCCATGCTCGACATCATCGGCGACGGCTGAAAAAGATTTCAGATTAATCCTGTTACATTGACGCCCTGAGGGTATTCAACGGAAAACGTCACTGGGAGTATGATTTCTTCCGCAGGCTTGATTTTGTGCGTCCATTCGAGAATCTGCAAATCGTTCTTCTTCAGCGCTTCGGTATTTTCTTTATATTTGGGACTGATGAGCGCGATTTCAATATCCTGATTAAGCGAAATCGGATACTGATCGAATACCGTGACGGTCTCTTCGGTCGTTTTGTTGTTTTTAATTTTGATCTGGTACTCGTAAATATAAACCGTTTTCTTGCTGAGCACGCCTTCGTCCTTGCGGTATTTTTTAATCAGCTTATGCTCCACTTTCACGCCTTCATCGATACCGAGCGACGTGATGAATTCCTCACCGGGCGCGGTAAGGCTGACGGCCGCGTTCGCCACAAAATGGCTGTCCATGTAGATGCTTGATTTACCGGGCAGCAGGGGAAAGTCGGTATGATTTTTTGTTTTCGCTTTCAGGAACGCGAACGGCGTCAGCTTGGGCGTTGTTTCATATTTGAATTCCGCGGGAAATTCCTTGATCAGGATGACGGCTTTGTGTTCCTTGTTATCGGTAAGAATAGTATGCGAACCGCTGACTGTGAAAATGACCGATGTGGCCTGTGTTTCCACAGCAACGGCTGGAACAATCATGTCAGCTTCGAATTCGTCAGCCCCGGCCATGGGTGCGGGAGTCGCCATATCGGTTTTGGCCAGGGCGGCCATGACGCCTGAGCTCTTGCGTTTCATCGAAGGAGGAGGCAAGGGTTTGAAAATATCGATGTACCAGGGATTCAGTTCGGGCGCTTCCCCGCTGATCTGGGGGCGAGCGGTCGACAATTTCATTTCTACATCTTCCCAGGATTCGGTCGTGGACTGGCGGATCAGCGCCTGGTATTCCAGCGTCATTGTCTTGTCGGCTGAAGATACCCGGATATTATAGGTCGGCGTCCATCCTGGTCCGTTCACGATGTATTTAAGCTGAAGTTTGATTTCAGTTTTCTTTTCTGCAAGAACGGTGACAATCACCTGGTTCCGTGATTTCTGGCGCCGGTGCGCGAGTTCCCTGATCAGCTTTCCTGTCTTTTCCAGTTCATCCTGGATTTGTTTCTGGCTGATGTCCGAAGCGTGGATTTCATGATCCAGCGCGTCGTGCTTGGAACGGTAAAAAGTGACCATCTTCATCCATTTGTCGGGCTCTAATTCAAGAGTTTTTTCCGTCCCTTTAGTCAGGCGGGCGGCGATATTGTCCACAAACACTTTTTCCGCTTTTGAACGCATGATGGTTTCCTGCACAAGCCGCAATTCATCCTGAAGGTTAGTCTGCTGTTCGATCAGCTGCCGGACTTCCTCGTCGGGCACATCCGAAAAATATTTCGTGCTGAACTGAATGTCCTTCAGAACCGCTTCGCCCTGTCCTTCCACCTGCACGCTGTTCTGGTCCATGCAGTCGGGAAGCATATCGAAGACGAATTGCTGTTCTCCCGCTTCCGCTGTGACTCGGGCCATGCGGGTAATGAGGGCGCGGTCGGTATACACCGTAACCGACGAAATTCGGGAATTAAGGGTATTCATAATGTCTCTGCAAAGTTTATGGTTAGAATTAAGGTCTGCATCGTTCTTACCAATTTATATTAATTCACGCTGAAAGCCAAACAATTTTATATCGGGAACAGATTTACCATGAATGACCGCTTGATTATTATTATAAAAAGATTTATTCTTCGCGCGTTTAACAATTACGGGAGATTTAATATTGATCAGATTATTGTCCATTGTCGGAGCGAGGCCGCAGTTTATCAAAGCCGCTCCGCTTTCGAAGGCTATTCAGCGTCATAATTCACATTCGGAGAAAATCGAGGATATAATTGTTCATACCGGTCAGCATTACGATGAAAACATGTCCGACATTTTTTTCAGGCAATTGTCCATTCCTGCGCCGGTGTATAACCTCGAAGTGGGATCGGGCACTCATGCCGCGCAAACCGGGCAGATTATGATAAAACTCGAGGAAGTCGTTCAGAAAGAGAAGCCTGACATGATACTTGTCTACGGCGACACCAATTCCACGCTGGCCGGAGCGCTGGTCGCGTCAAAACTCAATGTTCCTCTGGCTCACGTGGAAGCTGGCCTGAGGAGTTTCAACCGGAACATGCCGGAGGAAATCAACCGGATCGTCACGGACCGGCTCAGCGATCTGCTTTTCTGCCCGACGCTGAACGCGGTCCAATTGCTGAAAGCCGAGGGTTTGTCGGAGAACGTTTACCTCAGCGGTGACATCATGTACGACGCGTCTCTGATGTTCTCAGAAATAGCGGAAAAGCAATCCGTCGTTTTATCCCGGTTGAATCTGAAACCAAAATCATTTTACCTTGCGACGGTTCACCGGGCCGAGAATACGGATGATCCAGGGACGCTGGCTTCGATATTTAAAGGCTTATCGTTTGCTGATCGTCCGGTCATTCTCCCTGCGCATCCCAGACTCCGCGTTAAAATCAGGGAACACGGTATTGAAAACCTGTCCGGGCAAATCAGGCTAATAGATCCGGTGTCTTTTCTGGACATGATCCTGCTGGAAAAACACGCCGCGATGGTACTTACCGATTCCGGAGGCGTTCAGAAAGAAGCTTATTTTTACAAGACGCCCTGTATCACGCTCCGGAACGAAACCGAATGGATTGAGACGCTGGATCACGGCTGCAATGTCCTGACAGGACCGGATCCGGTCAAAATTAAGGATGCTATGAACCGGATAGTCTCCGGATCAAGCTTCGGCCAGCCTTACGGCGACGGCCACGCAGGCGATCATATTGCAGGTACGATTTCCGAATGGTTCAAACAGGGAAAATCAAAGGTTAGTTAATCCGGTACTGCAGTGAGGCCGTGACAGCGGCGTACACCCCGTTGACCGATGAATTCGAGGTGCTCTTGAAGGGCGATCCCATCAAACCTGCGCCGGCTTGAGTATGAAAATCTATGTTTTCGTTCAGCCTCTTTTTGTAACCGAAGAAAACCGACACATTCATTGTTTTCAGATGCTGCCCGGGCCTGAAAAAAATATGACCGCCGGCGGCAACGGTCCAGTACATACCTTCAAGATCATTCTTCAGATAATAATTCAGCGCCCCCGAAAACCCGGCGCCGTGCGTCCATTCCCGCTCATACTTCAGATAAGCCGATGAATCCTTACGGATGAGTTTTTCATATTCCGGCCACCGGGAGCTGTACCCCCCCGTGAAGGTTACGGTGCTTCGGGTAAATTGCCCCTGCTTATCCGTCAGCTGGAATTCCCAGGATAAACCTGAAATCTGATTGAATCCGGCGGTCAGGCCCAGTGACTGGAACGCTTTCGGCAGATCCTTTTTCCGCTGAAGAGGTTGTTTCACCTGGGATACAGCGTCAACGCAGAAGATCAGCGGCAATAAAAGGGCGACAAAAAATGTACGAACCATCTTTGTTCCATCAGTCAGGTTTATGATTTGGTCTTGGATTTCTCTAGCCGGGTCACCGAAAAACCTTTCGGGATTTCACGCTTAAACACATCTTCCTTGATTTTCCCGTTGATTTTGATCCCGCTGAATTCCCATATCGTGATATCGCCGTCAGCCTCGTACAGTTCGGCCCCGTAGGGAAGCCACAGATCGTCCCGGATGTACATGATGATTTTATCCATTTTTCCGTACAATTTACTCGTCTTCAGCGGGAACATGATCATCTTATAAGAACTGAACCGTGAAAGCTTCTGGGCCGGTTCCAGTTTCATTTCAAAAATGGATTCGAGAACATTCTGGGACTCCCCGAAACCCATGAAATACTGAGAAAGGTCGATATCCTTCTCGCTGGTGACGGTGATGGTTTTGCTTTTTTTGTTGATGATCCAGATATCCTCGGGCGTAATGTTGTATTTATTGTCCTCGTCCTTATTCGGCGCGATGACATACTGGCCTGGCTTTTTGTAATAAAAATCCGCCTTGGACAGGGTTTCCTTTTCCATGAACGAAGATATTTTTCTCTGTTTCATTTTCGCCGACAGCGTAACCACCTTGTCTGTGGTGTTTTTCACGCTGGCCATGATGCGCTTGATGTCGTCGTTGTTCTGGGCCGGCAGGGAGCGTCCCGAAAAACCGGCTATCAGCATGCCGGCGATTACTAAGGAAATCCTTTTTACGTTTTGGCTATTCATCCTGGTACTTTCTTTCGTTCAATCGTAAGGTTCGTTTCAAATGGATGACCTGACGATGTTACATGTAAACACGGAAACGAATATAAAAAAAAATATTAATTATGCAAAATAAAACAGTCTGCAGATTCGCCGGTATTCACGCCGCGGGCAGGTTATCGCAGAAGTGTCATCTTGCGGCTTTGCACAAAAGCACCTGTTTCGAGCCGGATGATGTAGATCCCAGAACCGGCATCATTGCCCTGTTCGTCCTTTCCGTCCCAGATTACCCGGTACACCCCACCCTGCTGTAAGCCGCTGAACAGCCGGCGGACTTCCTGGCCAAGAACATTGTACACGCGCAGGCTTACTTTTCCTCTGCTCTTCAGCGAATAGCAAATCACCGTGTAGGGATTGAACGGATTCGGGTAATTCGGATTAAGTCGGCACTCCGTGATCCGCTCTCCTACAGGCTCCCCTGTCGATATCCTCGGTAAAACAGTGATATATACCGGCCTCGTATACAGGGTCAGTTTCCAGCAAACCGGATTGGTGATTCGGCAATAATAATTCGCCCCTCCTGCGACAACAGCCGAATCAATACGATAATGACTCTGTGTCGCGCCGTGAATCAGGCTCTGATGCCGGTACCACTGATACTCGTTCGCCATACCGCCCATCAGCGCTGACAGGGTCAGGCTGTCACCGGCATACAAAATCGTATCCCGCCAGTCCCCCATACTATCCTGGTTCTGGTAACTGAAGTTGCCGATATCAGCGTTCGGCTCGATGTCCGCGAACGTCAAACGGTTACCGGCCACGTTAAACGCCAGTGGCGACACCCACGGAGGGGAAAAATCCGGCAAACTATCAAAACGATTATCATTTAAAGACAACACCCACATTGGAAGTGAACTCAGCGACAAAGGAATCGTGCCGGTGAATTGGTTGTTGTCCAGTTCAAGCCAGGAAAGGCCGGGCATATATCCGAGCGAATCCGTAAGATCTCCGAACATTTGCGTGGATTTCATGTTGAGAGTTTCCAATCCGTTCATGCGGGTAATTTCAACCGGGAAGGTTTCGTGGATGGGATTTGTCTGGATTTCGACGGTCTGAAGGTTCATCATTCTTGTCAGGACCCTGGGGAATCGGGTAAACTGGTTCTGATTGAGATTGATGTATACCAGCCCGGTGAGTCCAACAACGGAATCTGTCAATTCACTCAACTGATTCTGATGTAAATCCAAAGTGGTAAGTTTTTTCAATAAACTGATTTCATGGGGTATCGATTGGATATTGTTGCCGGCTATACCGATTGTATTTAGATTTTTTACTCCGCATAAACCAATAGGAAATATGGTATGGTTGTTGTTTGATAAAATTATTCCTATTAAACTATCCAAACCTTCATTAACAACAGGAAAATCACTCAAAAAATTATTATCTATACGAAAATATCTTAAATAATTAAGCCTGCATATAGTATGAGGTATATAACCTGTAAGGTTATTATCATTTAATAAAATCTTCCTGACATGATTATCGATCACATCATAAATTCCATACCATGTTGAGACCGGATTGGCAGACTTCCAGTTGGTTTTGAAGATCCAGTTTTGGCCGTTGGTGCTGTCAAATAAATCCACTAACGCCATGGAATCTTCTGCGGCGACCTGGGAATACGTTTCCCCGACAGATAAAAAAAAGAACGTTAGTCCGATTAAGCACTTCATCTTTTATCCTTTAACGAATGAGTGTCATCTTCCGGCTTTGGATCAATTTGCCCGTTTCGGGCCGGATGATGCTTATTTCTGAATCGGTGTCGTTTCGCAGGTTGACATATAAAATTTACTCTAAATCAAATTGATTTTCAATACGCTCCCCCAAAAAAAAAGTCTTCCTTTAACGGGAAGACTTTGATCGTAATGAAAATTACGAAAGCGGGCTGAAGAGATTAGCCTTTTTTGACGGCGTCTTTCAGGGCTTTGCCGGCGCGGAATTTCGGCACCTTGGCGGCGGCGATTTTCAGCGTGGCTCCGGTCTGCGGATTGCGTCCGGTACGGGCTTTCCGTTTGGCGGTCGCGAAGGTTCCGAATCCGACTAAGGTGACGGATTTGCCTTTTTTCAGCGCGAGCGTCACGCCTTCGATGAAGCTTCCCAGAGCTTTTTCGGCTTTGGTTTTCGGAATGTCAGCTTCCTTAGCGATTTTGGCGACTAAATCGGCTTTTGTCATAACTAAGTTCTCCCTTTTTTTCTTTCACCTTCCATTTCCCACAACTAACGGGTAAATGAATTAAAACAATATAAGGTGTGAAAAACGTTTTGTCAAGAACAAATTTACGAAAACACTGATTTTTTGGGGTTTTACGCCGACTCATGGCCTGAAATCCCTATTCCAAAGGGGATTACGCCGATCCATGGATCGAAAAAACGGAACAGGCGGCGACCGTTGCCGTTTCTGACCTCAGGCGCCGTGACCCCAGCGAAAGAACGGGCCATCCGGCTTCACGGGCCAGTTCCGTTTCATTTCTGGTAAACCCTCCCTCGGGCCCGAAAACCGCCAAAATCCCGGATCCGGGCACAACCGGATGCTGATGCAGATGTCCGGTAAGCGACAGACGGGCGGATTCGTGGAACAACACGGTATGGTCAAACGCCGTCGCCGAACGGACCATGGACGAATAGACCTGACACGGTTCCAGCACGGGCAGTACGGATCTCCGTGACTGCTTCATGGCCGACAGAAGGATTTTCCTCCACCTTTCCAACCTCCCGGAACCCGGTTCGGCCAGGCTGCGCGCCGTCCGGAGAGGAATAAAACGCGAAACCCCGAGTTCCGTACATTTTTCCAGCATCCATTCATAAGGATCGGGCCTGAACAATGCAGCCGCAACGGTCAGATCGAACGGAAGCTCACGGCTGCGGAAGCTTGATTCCAGAAACATTCCGGTTACTTCTTTCGGCCTGACCGACTGAATACGGAACACATACTCATGTCCCTCTCCGTCAACGGCATAGCACTCATCCCCGGGACCCTTCCGCAGGACGTTGGCGCAATGGTGCGCTTCCTCGTCACGGAGAAATAAAAAACGACCCGCTGTGTCTACATCAGCGGGCTGTACGTAAAAATATTGGTTGTCAGCCATTTTCTTATTTTTCCGCGCCGGTACTGTCGACGACGGTGTCCGTGCTGTCCTGTAGGTTCAGTTTCAGGATATCATCCGCGTTCAGGCCGAGATTGTCGAGTTCGAACTTCACCGAGCCGGCCAGTTCATGATCGGGGAATTTTTTCAGGAATGTTTCATAGTGCTTCCGGGCCTCTCCATCGTTAGCCACATAGTTCGCGTTGATGAATCCCAGCATGAAATACGCCTGCGCGGTGACGCTGCTGTCAGGGTACAATTCGGTCACCTTGCCGAACATCTTCATCCCGTTGTCGTATTCCCGGAACTGGTCGGTATAGATCTTGCCCATGGACAGCACGGCGTCGATGTAATGGGCGTGTTCCGGGTATTGTTCGGCAAGTATTTTAAATCCGTCCATCGCGTGCTGGGGTTTTTCATCCTGGACAAATTTCACGGACTGCTCGTAGATCCTGTCCGCGGTCAGTCCTTTCCAGAGGTCGGGAGTATCGGCCTCCTTTTCGGGTAAAATAAGAGTACCGCCGGACTGGCAGGCGGAAAATACAATCAGCGTGAAAACAGAAAAAAACAGGGATCGCATGAACGTCGCTCCTTTATAGGTTTATATTTAAAGTGAAATAATATACTTCATCAAATTTTTTTGTCAAGCGGCTTTTTTTCAGGGGAAAAGCGGCATCAAACCTGAGCCATGGCCCCATGGCCAGCCCGGCTCCGGCGTCATACATCATACCGGAGGCCCTGAATCCGTCCGGATTCAGCAGGAAAGAATCGTCCTCCGCCTTCCAGGACTGACCTGCGTCGGCAAAAAGGACAAGGTCAAATTTTTTAAACAGCCATCCGATGCCCCACCATTTCGCAAAAGGCGTGCTGGGAAGGAAGCTGCCGTTAAAGTAATAATCCATTTTGCCGAGGATCATCCGGTTGCCGTTGGAGAATTCCTTGTACCGGTAACCGCGGAGCGTGTTCAGTCCTCCGAGATCATAAAGAAACTGTTCCCGGGGCAATTCTGCGCCGGCTTTTTCGGAATAGAAAACGGACGGCCCCTCAAAGGATTTTGCGGAAAGCGAAAGGGTCAGTTTCTGCCGGGTGAACATCCGCTGCAACCGCTGAACGGACAGACTCGCACGGTGATACCGGAAATCGCTACCGGATAACTTATGCAGCCATTTTGAATTGTCATATTCGGCGCGCACAAGCCATGCGTTCAGGAAGGCCATGGGGGAAGGCCTCGGATCATAATCCAGCCGCAGTCCCGTAAATACATCATTCCCGGGCTTCACCGGCGGATTTGGTGCGAACTGCCGTTTTCCGTCTGTTTTTTCGCCTCCCCAGCGGAAAAGGCTTTTCTGGGTTTCGGTCTCCAGTGACGAATAGCGGTCGTACAGCGCAATGATTTCCGTTTCAAACGTACCCCGCCAGTTTTTCCCGAATACGGCCCCGGCGCCGTGTTTGTCATAATGATCATAATAATCCAGGCGCGCAATCGCGGAGGCAAGGGAATTCTGCCAGTCGGGTATGACCGGATAATCGCCGGAAAATGTCAGCCGGTAATAATCCAGCTTCACATAATAATCGTCTTCCCGGGCGGGTATGATTTTCTCAACCCCGATCTGATACCGCGGCTTTTTCAGTGAAAACGCGTAACCGGCCCTCGCGCTGATCCAGAAATCCTCGTTAAAAAAATACTGGCCGCCAAGTCCGGTAAACAAACCGTCTGTTTTATTATACCTGAACCATGGAGCTATATTATATTCTCCGGATTCTTCATATATATAAAACCTGTACTGGGCGTTTGCAGACTGAATAAAAATGATACTGAGAAAAAAAAGAATGGACGTTCGTTTCATCAGGGTCTTCTTCCCTAAAATGGAAAACCCGCTTTGATATCGATCGTAGCGGGCGGTTTTGCTGCTCAGGTAGGGCTCGAACCTACAACCCTTCGGTTAACAGCCGAATGCTCTGCCATTGAGCTACTGAGCAATAGGTAAGAGTAATGATATTGATTTGAAACAATAAAGTCAAGTAAATTCTGCCTTCATAATGAAAACCGGAGGATTAAACGATCTCCGTGATTGAATACACCAGCTCAACAAGCGGTTTCAGCCGTTCCGGAAATCTGTCCTTCGGGAACTTCGTTCCCCGCCGGGACGACATTTGGCTCTTTCCATTGCATCAGGGATATCATGACCGAGCCGAACAACTGAACCCGCACGAGCGAACGCCACCAGACCCAGCCCTGCTGGACAAGAAACATGAGAAGAATAAGAAATGCCGTATCAGCGGTGAAAGAGTTATCCGCCGCCGAATACAGGGCAAATCCGGCCATCACGGCGCAAAGAGCCGTAAAATACTGCCCTGCAAGCCAGAGCGGATGTTTTATGACCAGGCGGAATGAAAGCAGATAGGTTTTGAATATTTGGGTAGTGTCGTTCAGGCTTAAAGAGATTTTCGTAACGTCGGACAGTATAATCCAGAAAACCAGCAGGACAAAACTGACGCCCATGCCGGGATAACCGAACATCACCGGGATCAGGCTTATGCCGGTTAGCGAGAAAGTCAGGACCGACAACCGGAAATAACGGCTGAACAGGTGCCCGCCGTGAGACGAGAAACGCCTGAAAAACCGGTATTCCGGATGATTTTCAGACGCCGCATTCAGGGTGTCTCCCAGCGATCCGATGACGCCGCCGGTTGTCCATAGCGTAACAACATAATATATCACCAACATCACAGCGAAAATACCAGATACTACCCCGGAAAACACATCAACGGTACGGATGAATTCAAGGAAGTAGGCCGTGTCAAACTCCCGGAGCCATTCATTCCCGGCCGCCGTCATGCCGAAATATTCCCTTAAAAAACGATGAACAACCTTAAATACCGGCATCGAGATAACGGCAGTGACTAACCATAAGATCAGACTGATCCTGAACTGACGGAACGCCGTTTTCCAGGAAAGGGACAGGGTTTGCAGAAAATTCATGTGAGCCTCCGTTAAATCAGGGTTGCCAGAAACTGGAATGCCGATTCGGTCCAGAACCAGAATCGCGCCGTATACCTCCAGATTCCCGCCGTTGAGGGTTCGGTCGTTCTCGAATTATTCGTCCAGTTCAGGTCCAGCCGGTTATGGCGGCCCGGGTCAAGAATGACGGTATGGATTTTCGACGGTCCATCAAAACTGAATTTTTTCAGAAATTCTTTACCGTCCCAGTTCAGGGATGCGGTAT
Organism: uncultured Bacteroidota bacterium; assembly: GCA_964410965.1. Taxonomy (GTDB): domain Bacteria; phylum CLD3; class CLD3; order SB21; family JBBIRG01; genus JBBIRG01. The sequence goes on from CAYPIY010000007.1 coordinate 99,820, forward strand.
CGCCGTTTTCAAACCGTACAAATATCCGGACGGGAACATAACCGTCCCCGTTATTACGTACCGTAAAAGAAGACCGGTAAAGCGAACCCGTGTCGGAGGAGAACATCTCAAATGGTTTTTTTACGAACACGCGTCCGGTATCCGCGTCATACCAGCCGGCGTCAATTTCCGATTTTTTGTTGACGATCTTTGTGATTTCATAATCGACCGTTTTAGTGGATTTCACGAACTGGTCGAAGAACCAGCTCAGGTCCCTTCCGGAAACCTCATTGAAAACATCAAAGACGTCCTGGGTTTTCGGATGCCGGAACCGCCATCGTTTGTAATAAGTTTGAAGGGTCAGGACCATCACGGAATCGCCGAGCAGGTTTTCCAGCGTGCTCAGCAGGAGTACCGGCTTGCTGTATGCCCCGAGCGGATAGTAACTGTCGTCCATTTCCCACGCTGTCTGGCTGACTGTGCCCTGGCGCGCTCGGGTCATGAAATACAAACGGTGGTAATCTAGGCTGCGAACCGGAACGCCGAAGAGCTCCGCATAATCGCCTTTTTGCCCGGACTCCCCGAAATACCGTTTCAGCATGCGGTATTCCAGGTATGATGTGAAACCCTCGTCCAGCCATGGCTCCTCAAACTCATTCGATGCGAGCATCCCCTGGAAGTAATTATGCATGAACTCGTGCATCGTCACGATTTCCCGGAAATGGATTTTGATCCACCGGTCAAACCAGAACGGGCCGAATGATCCTGTGGTAAACAGCGTCGGATACTCCATTCCGCCTGCGGTCATCGCCTCGTCTCCCGGCGGGTCTACAATGGTCAGGTTGGAATACGGATATTCCCCGACCCATTCATGCGCATAACGGAACATCGCCGGAACGATCTTTTCATATTCCGCGATGAAGTCCTGCTTTTCTTTCGGTAGCAGATAAGTGACTTCGATTGTCCCTTTCCGCCCGGGTACGTTAACGGACCGCAGTGTCCTGACGAAATGCGGCGAGGCCGTCCAGACAACATCGGTCACATCTTCCTGATAAAAACGATACGTGGCTGCGCTGTCCTTTTCGGAATGTTCCAGGAGAATCCCGTTCGCGCCGGTCACATAATTTTTCGGCACGGTGACCGTCAGGTCATACATGCCGAAATCGGCAAAAAATTCGGAATTGGAATGATACTGGTGACAGTTCCATTTCCCGTTTTCCCGGACGCCGATCTTGGGATACCACTGCGCTACCATGTAAAAATCCGGTTCCGCGTAGCCGCTTCTCGCAAACACTTTCGGCAGCTTGGAGTAAAACGCGCAATTAAGAACAATGCTCTTTCCCGGCAGGACAGGCTTCGGCAAACGAATCCGCATCACGGTCTGGTCGTCCGGATTCTGATCATCCGGCTGTATGTATTCCATAAGAGGTTTCAGATCCGTCCCTTCGGCAGTTTTCATCGAGAGAATATCGATCCGTCCCCAGGCCTGCTCAAATGTCCCGCGGGTTCCCGCGCGGTGACTGCCCCCGCTCTCCCTCATGAACGTGGATTTTTCATTCTTGAAAGCGTTAAGATATAAATGAAACTGAAGGTCATGGACCGTATCCGCGGAAAGGTTTTTCCACTCGAGCCGGTATTCCGCTTTCACCGCTTTCTCCCGCGGCAGTAATTCCGCCCGGATCGCGTAATTGGCTATGCGGGAACTCAGGGGAGAATCGAAAAGAGGGGCCTGTGCATATAGAACTTCAGCGCACAGGATCGCAATCATTATTAAACTCCACTTCATACAGGACTCCGGAAAAGTTTCATTTGTATCATCATCCGATATGGCATACGGAAAATGCAGAATATAGTTTGTTTTTTCTCTGACATTTTTTTTATTTGCTTGTTGATTATTTTTTTTATATAATGCTGCACTTTTGCCGAGGTGGTGAAATGGCAGACACGCTAGTTTCAGGTACTAGTGCTCGCAAGGGCGTAGGGGTTCAACTCCCCTCCTCGGCACGCGTTCATTTCTTGTTTTGGAAGGCGCTTTTTACAGCGCCTTTTTCATTTTTTGACTGCGGGTATCCGTTCCGTTCAACCTGAACAGGTCAGCTTTCAGGGTTCTCTTCTTTGCCTTTCACGGGAAAATACAGCCGGAACATCGTTCCTTTTCCGACCTCGCTTTCGACCCGGATCTCGCCTTTGTGTTTCCTGACGATGTCGTAGGAAATCGACAATCCGAGCCCCGTGCCTTCACCTTCGCTTTTGGTGGTAAAACCGTACTCGAATATTTTATCCAGGTGTTCCGGTGCGATGCCTTTGCCGTTGTCGGTGATTTCCACGCATACATCCTGGTTCTCCGTGTATGTCCGGATCCGGACTTTACCCTCGGGCAGTACGGCCTGGCCGGCGTTATTGATAATATTGATGAGTACCTGCGCGATCGGCCCCGGCAAGCCGTTGACCGGCGGAACCTCCGACAGTTCTTTGGTGAATTCCACCTGATGCTTGAATTTGGATTTCAGCAGTTTCAGCGCACGGTTGACCTGCAGGTTAACATCGGTCGCGACAAATTTCGCGTCGTCGAGCCGTGAAAAACCCCGGAGATCCTCCACGATTTCCGAGGCCAGTTCGCAGCTGTTCGAGATGATTCCGATCGCCGCGTCAATATCGGTAATGGTCGATTCAAGGTTCAGTTCCTCCATCATCCGGCTGAGATTTTCGGGGGAGCAGTCGCCGTTTTTCAGTGCGGGAAGCGCCGCCAGGAATTCCTTCAGCGAAGGCCAGTCCATGCCGAACAGTTTCGACGCGTTGTTGATATTGCTGATGGGATTCCGGATTTCATGAGCGATGTTCGACATCAGCCGGCCGAGCATGGACATCTTCTCGGAACGGATCAGCTGTTCCTGCGTCTCACGAAGATGCTGGTACGACCGCTTGATTTCCTCATAGGCGATCTGGAGTTCCCTTCCCTTCCGGAAAAAATCGATGCCGCGCTTGATGGTAATCCGCAACTCGTCGGGCTCAAAGGGTTTGGTAATATACTGAAACACCCGTCCGGAGTTGATAGAATCGACCAGGTCCTTGATGTCGGTGTAGCCGGTCAGGATAATGCGGACACAGTTCGGATTGATGGCCATGGAACGGCTGAGAAATTCCGTTCCCGACATCGCCGGCATACGCTGGTCGGAAAGGATCAGTTCAATATCCGGGTTTTTCTCGAGTATGTCGAGTCCGTCCGCTCCGCTGATCGCCGTATGAACCGTAAACTCATCCGACAGGATGCGGTCGTGCAGGTTCAGCATCGCCGGTTCGTCATCCACGGCAAGTATCACGGGCCTGGACTCACGCAGCGTTTGAAGGCTTTTTTCAAGATTTTCCGAAAATATATCCTGTACGGGAGCCATGCGGAGTCAGCGAATTATGGGGTTGGGTTTTTGCATAAATTTATTTGCGATCATCTGAAGCCGGAACCGGTTTTCCATATAAAAACTATTATCGTTCGAATGAAGGCCTGAAAAAAGCCATCGCACATATGATCGTAACTATAAAGGTAGCTATAATCGCATATAAAAGCAATATTAAATTTTCCAGCGTTTGTGTGCCCAAAACCATTGGGCCGGCTCATGTCGGATGACTTGCTCAAAACGGGATGTAAAACGCTGCGTGAATTCTTCCCCGCTTTCGCCGGATACTTTTTCAAAAGACTCCACCATGAAATCAAACCGGCCGGAATCTTTCCGCAAAGAATAACAAACCCAAACGGGACAGTTCAGTCTGCGTGCCAGAAACGCCGGACCGGCGGGGGCTCTGCATGCCCGGCCGAAAAAACGGACGGCGTACGACCTCTGACCCAGATCCTGATCCGACAGCATGGCCAGCGAATACCCTTCATCCAGCAAGCGCCTGATCCTGAACGTGTCCGTATCATGAATCACATTCATCCCTGCGAGTTCGCGGATGGAATTGATCCACAGGTCCACCTTCGGATTCTCCTGCTTATGAACAACCGCCGCGAGCCGTACGCCTTTTTCAGCGAGGACTTTACCCATAATTTCCCAGTTTCCGAGATGAGCGGAAACCAGAATGGCCCCGTTTTTCACCGAGTCGGAAAAACCATCCGGAAGGGTCAGATGATAATCCGCGCCCTCCCTCCAGATGGTCCGGTCCAGGAACATTAACTCGGCAAATGTGCGTCCGAAATGACAATACGAAAGCCGGATGATCCGGCGGACGGTTTTTGTTTCAACGGCGATCCCGGATTGCCTCAGGTTGTCGGCCGCTGTTTTCGTGCGGATGCCAAGAGCGTAAAACAGCCATCCGGTCAGCGATCCGGCACGGAACCTTAATTTGCGGGGCAGGATAGAAAGCAGAAAAAAAAACATCCTTAATCCGCCGTATTCCATCAGGTGCCGGGCTCTCATGGCTGGGTCAGATTTTCACAGGCCCGGCTGGCCAGTGCGTCGGCGCGCTCGTTGTGATGATCTCCGGCATGGCCCCTGACTTTTCTGAACGACACCCGGTGTATCTCCGTCTGCCGGATAATGCGTTCCCAAAGTTCACGGTTCCGGACAGGGGTTTTCTGGGCGGTTTTCCAGCCGTTGCGGATCCACTGATCCGTCCATCTCTGACGGAACGCGTTCACGATGTACGCGCTGTCTGTAAATAACTCCACCCGGCAGGCTTTTTTTAACGATTCCAGCCCTTCGGCCACGGCGGTAAGTTCCATGATGTTGTTCGTCGTAACAGACTGTGAACCGGTAATGATCTTTTCCCGGAGTTGCCCGTTCACATCCTGCATGAGTATCGCCGCCCAGCCCCCCGGGCCGGGATTTCCCTTACAGGCCCCGTCGGTATAAATCGTGACTTTGGGTAAATCGTTCATGAATCCGCCTTTCCGGAGCCTGCCTTCGGCTGCATTTCCGCCGGCTGAAATTCGATCCGGAATATCCGGCTGAACGTATCGCGGATGCTGATTTTGAGTTCGTCGTATGAAACCGGGCTGTACCGGCCGATTTCGGTTGTTTTTTCCTCCATGATTTCACGCATGAGCATCCGGGCGGGTTCGGGGACATTCAGGTAATCGGGCAGCCGCCGGTGGAAAGGCCCTACAAGAATCGAGCCGTGCTGAAGCACAGCCCCCGCGATACGCCGCTGGGCGCTGCCGACTAGCTTCTTCCCGTGCACCTGGATTTCATGGCGCGCGGAACTTGAAAAACACAATTTCGAAGACGGCTGCCGGTACAGAGCTTTGAAATCAGGCTGAACCGGATTCATCATCGCGGGAATCCCGAACGCACGAATGCCTTCGGCCAGCGCTTCGCTGATCAGCCGGTAGGTTTCCTCGACCGTACCGGAAAGTTCAGTTATAAACACAACGCTGTATGTAAGTTCCTCGGCATGAAGAATGGCGCGGCCGCCCGTGGGCCGGTACACCACGTCGATCCCGTCCTCCCGCGCTTTTTCCGTATTGATATCCGACAGTTTCTGGTGTTTACCCAGTGAAATGCAATACGGTTTCCACCTGAAAAAACGTAGCACCGGCGGACGTAAACCTGAACCCACGTCGGCGGCCAGCTGTTCGTCCGCCAGCATGTTATATTCGCCCGTTCTTTCGCCGCTGTCCAGGTAATGCCAGATCATCACGCCGCCCGTTTCATCAAAAAAAACATTAGGTAAAAAATAGTACTTGTCAAAATCCTAATTTTGTCATATACTGAAATACCGGAGCAATATATTTTGCAGGGGGGAATGATACAAGTATTTTTTATGTTAAAACATATTCCAAATATTCTGACGGTTTTGCGGATGGTTCTGACACCTGTATTTATTTATTGCGTGCTTTCGACCCATTTGCAGGTTTACGCAATTACCATTTTTTTTATCGCCTCCGTCTCTGACTGGTTTGACGGTTATCTGGCCCGCAAGTACGGGCTGACTTCAGAATGGGGCCGTTTCTGGGACCCGCTGGCGGATAAAATCCTCGTGCTTTCAGCTTTGATGTCATTCGTGTATCTGGGCCTGGTCAAACTCTGGATGGTCATGGTCATCCTGATCCGTGACTGCATTGTCACCGGCCTGCGTTCGTACGCCCTCATCAAGGGCAGACCCATGATGACAAATATTTTCGCAAAGATGAAAACCGCTACACAGCTGGCCATGATCGGAATCATTCTGATCTTCATTGTGTTCCAGTCGCTGATGGTGGAACTCGGGGCGGAAATCAACAGTTATGTGGTCAACACGGTATCCATGATCACGACTTACAACATCATTTACGGCGGCATGTTTGTCGTCACCGTCATCACGATTTGTTCCGGACTGATTTACCTGTACCAGAACTGGGGCGCAATCCGGCAACTGAGTATTTTCTCCCATTTTAAGAACCTGCTGTAGATTCAGTTTACTTACAAATCCCGGAATTCGTTTCATTTTTTCTATCCGCGTTTTTGAAATACAGACGGGTCTCTTCACTGTTTTTCTTTCAGAGTCGTCTTTTTTTATTTTGTTTTCATGGGTTTTATTCGTATGATTCGCGGAAAAATAAAGTTCAGATAAAATTTATGAATTCAATCCATATTACACTTATCAAGCTCATCGGAACGGGCATGGGGACCGGTTATGCGCCGAAAATGCCTGGAACGGCCGGCAGTTTTTTCGCGCTGGCATTGTACTGGATTTTTTTCCCGGAGGAACCTTCGGTATTGATTCATGTCCTTTTTTTTGTTATTATCGCATTGTGTTTTGCAGCCGGCGTTTGGGCCGGAACGGAATCTGAAAAGATATGGGGCAAGGATCCGTCCCGTGTGGTGATCGACGAGATTGCCGGAATGTGGATCGCGCTGTTCCTGATCCCGAAAATCTGGATATGGTCTCTGTCCGCGTTTGTACTTTTCAGGATCTTTGACATATTCAAATGGCTCGGTTGCGATGCCCTTCAGCGTCTCCGGGGCGGATGGGGAATCATGATGGACGATGTGCTCGCCGGAATCTGGGCGAACGCGGTTCTGCAGTTGCTGATCTTTATAATAAACCGTTTATAAACAGGATTAAAAAAACCGATGAGGCATGTATGAGTATTCTGGCGGATAAAAAAACGCGTCTGGTGGTACAGGGAATTACCGGTAAGGAAGGGACTTTTCATACCAGTCAGATGACGGCGTACGGAAACTATGTTGTTGCGGGCGTGACACCGGGAAAAGGAGGGACAAAATACAAAGGCAACGATACGGATAAATTCAAGTACAGCGTGCCTGTTTACAATACCGTCGCCGACGCGGTCAGGGCCGCTAAAGCCAACACGTCGGTGATTTTTGTTCCCCCAGCGGCCGGGGCGGACGCGATCATTGAAGCAGCGGAAGCCGGCATCCAGCTGATCGTCTGCATCACCGAGGGCATCCCCGCGTCCGACATGGTGAAAGTGTACGATTTCCTGAAACTGAAAAACTGCCGCCTGATCGGTCCGAATTGCCCGGGCATCATATCACCCGGAAAGTGCAAGATCGGAATTATGCCGGCGTTCATCCACAAACCCGGCCGGGTCGGCGTGATCTCGCGTTCAGGCACGCTTACCTATGAAGCAGTGTATCAGCTTACCACGCTGAACGTCGGTCAGTCCACATGCATCGGAATCGGCGGTGATCCGGTCATCGGGACGCGCTTCATCGACGCGTTCCAGCTCTTCGCCGAGGATCCCAACACGGATGCCATCGTCATGATCGGCGAGATCGGGGGAACGGCGGAGGAAGAAGCCGCCGCGTGGATCAAAAAGAATCTCAAAAAACCGGTGGTGGCTTTCATCGCCGGGCAGACCGCGCCCCCGGGCCGGCGGATGGGTCACGCCGGAGCGATCATCAGCGGGGGCAAAGGCACCGCCGCCGAGAAAATGAAAGCCCTTGCCTCCGCCGGAATCCATGTGGTTAAAAGCCCTGCGGAAATCGGGATGGCGGTCAAGCAATTGTTATCCGGGGGAAAGGGCAAAAAAATCACCGTTAAAAAAACGGTGAAGAACAAACCGGTTAAGGCAAAACCCAAATCAAAACCTGTAAAAATAAACAAGCCGAAAACAAAGAAAAAAGGGAAGAAATAAGTTCAATAAAGAACTTCATATCCGGGGAATGTACGAGGACGTATAGATTATTCAATCGTTGCTTTGATCATGCCTAGCAAAAAAACTTTTAAACGCGTCATTCGTTTTCCGAAAAAAAACTCTTGCTGATCCGATATTAGAATGATAGCGTTGGAATCATGAACCCTAAACAAAGAATGTGGATCATCGGAAGTTAAACTTTGCATATGACTTTAGTTTAATATTCCAAACAAACTACCCTTTGTTTTAATCAGAAAACCGTGGATTCATTGTATAGTGAATTGTTCAATGCAATCGCCACATCTCAATATTCACGAATAAAATATTTGAAGCGTGAAATAAAATCTGCTTCCTTTTCCCAGCTCACTTTCCGCCCAGATCTTTCCTCCTTGCGCCATGATAAATTCTTTTGCGGTTGACAATCCCAGGCCGGTTCCAATTCTATCCTCTCCGCTTTCTGAAGGAATGCGCACATATTTTTCAAATATTTTATCTAAATAATCAGATTTGATCCCGCCCCCTGAGTCTTCAATCATGAATCGGATATTTTTATTCTCCTCCTTGATTATAATAGAAATGAGGCCGTTTTCCGGAGTGTAGCGTATCGCGTTTGTAACCAGATTGATCATAACCCAAACGGTCTTATCCAGGTCGGCTCTGATAAAGGGAATGGTATCGGGAATAATCGTTTTTAATTGAATTTTTTTCTGACTCAATTGAAATTCCAAAGCATCAGTGGCCAGTAAAATGATCTCATAAACGGAAATTTTTTCCATTTGCATGGTGATACGGCCGCTTTCAAGCTGTGATATATCCAAAAGTTCACTGACTAATTTTATCAAACGGGTATTTTCATGTTTTATGGTTTTAATGATTTTTTTCTGCTCATCATTGAGATTGCCGATACGGACATCCTGGATCAGACGAAGACACAAATCAACAGACGATAGCGGTGTTTTCAGTTCATGAGATATCGTGGCAAGAAAATTCGTTTTTGCGAGATCTAACTCTCGAAAGTGGGTAATATTTTTCAGAATAATCACATGTCCGATGGATTGTGAATTGGGGTTACCGGAGTTGGATATTACCACATCGAATATATCTTTTGCAAAAAAAGCATCTTTTCCTTCGAAAAATATTTTAAACGCTTTATGGCTTAAATCGGACAGTTTATTTTCCGTCGTTTCTTCGATCGGCGGTGTAGTGATAGGGCTATTATGAAGAACCTCCTCAATCTGTTTACCTATAATTTGATTTTCAATTATATTAAATAAAGTGCAAAAAGTCGGATTAGCAAATAAAATCCGGTCATATTCGTCCAAAACAAGGATGCCGTCTTTCATATTATGAATGATCGTTTCAATTCGCTTCTTTTCAAAAAGCACTTTAGCCAGATTGCTGTTTTCATATTCCTGTAACCGCGAGGCCATGATGTTAAAGGAGTGAGATAATTCGCCGAATTCGTCATGGGTGCTGAAATCCAAACGTTCTGAATAATTTTTTTCCGAAATGATCCGGATGCTTTGAGTCAGTTTCTTAATAGGCCCGGTGATATAACCCGGAAACTTCATCAGGAAAGCCGAAGCGATCACAATGTAAAAAAAGGCGATAATCAGGATTGAGAAAGTGATATCCTGAGCGGTTTCATGGGCGTGATCATTTTTTCGGATAATTGCCTGCATATTCATATCTGAAAGCAGCATCAACTGCTGTCGTAATTGATCATAAAATACGGCGCTTTCAGAGAAAGATATTTTACTCTTTTTACCTCTTGTGATAATCGATTGTTCTGACAACGAGTGATATGTTTCAAAATTGGATTTTATATTATGGGCTAATTCTTTCTCACCTGTTTCCGTAAAGTTATTCATTTCCGAATCAAGATTGGCAATGAAAAGGTTCACATAAAACCGGCAGACAGAATCAGATTTGACTGCCGAATCGGATGAATAATCATAAAATACTTTTATCTGAATGGAATGAATTTCATCTATCGCATACAGCATTTGTTTTGCATATTCAACAGATTTATAATTATCTTTGATGATTTCATCAGAATCGTCTGCCAACCGTTTGATGAAATATATGCCAAGACCTCCGATTAAGAAAGTAACGAATACCAAAAAGATCAGACCAATTAATATTTTTATTTTTAAAGTCAACCAGCTTGCAGTTATATAAAAAAGAATGTACTGAAATTTAATATCCGTATCCATAATTTATTATAATAAAATACTTTCACAAATCAAAATCACGTGTCAAAAAGTCTCAGTTTTTTTCATTCACAGGAATTATAAAATGACATCTCAGTTTTAATGATTTACTTAAAATGCTTTATTTTTTCAATATCTTTATGAAGTCCAATGATGATCAAAACGCTATCGGGTAAAAGTTGATGAGATGGCTCTGGAGTCAAAATCATGGAGTCCCTTAATACATCCTTAATAGCGATTATCGCAACGTTGTACTTCTCTTTATAACGAAGATCTCGCAGTTTTTTGCCGATAAAACTATCAGGAATCGTAAGTTCCATAATTCCGAATTCCGGCGACAGTGATATCTGATCGATTAATGCCGGAATGGTCAGTTTGCGCGCCAGGCGCACAGCAGTTTCTTTTTCAGGATAAATAATTTCGGTAGCGCCCACTGACAAATAAACGTGACCGCGCAATTCATTCATGGATTTCACGATTATGTTTTTCACACCCATATTTTTCAGATGTACAATGGTGATCACTGTTGCTTCCATATATTTTTCTCCCATTCCCAATATTACCGCTTCAAAACCATGATGAATAAGCTCACTTAGAGATAACTTGTCCATAGCATCCACTATAACAGCCTCTGAGACAAAGTCCTTAATATTATCAACGATATCCTTATTCGCATCTATAGCCAGAACCTGGTGACCCTGTTTGGCGAGTTCCATGGCGAGATTGAAACCGAATGTTCCCAATCCAATAACGGCAAATTGTTTCATACAACTCCTGTAAATAATATTATCCGATCATAACGGTACCATTTGGGTAAACGAATTTTTTTGGTTCATATCGGCCCGCCAGAGAGTATCCAAGCGCCAGAGGGCCCACGCGGCCGATTAGCATAGTAATTGTGATAATAATTTTTCCAGACGTATCAAGGCCAGGGGTTATTCCCATTGATAGACCAACTGTACCGAGAGCCGAGGCTGTTTCAAAGATAACCTGAAGTAACGAAAACCGATCATTAATGGACATCAAAAATACAATTACCATCAGATAAATACCGGCCATAAGCGCCAGTCCCAGCCCTTTATGCAATGTGGTGGTTTCAATCGATCTTTGGAATACGCTGACCACTTTACGGTTTGTCAGAAGACTGCGAAGAAACAGGAATATAATTCCAAATGAGGTCGTTTTAATACCGCCGCCCGTGCTTCCGGGAGAGGCGCCTATAAACATTAGAAAAACAATAAACATTAAACTTATCGAAGAAATAGAACCTATGTCAACCGTATTAAAACCTGTAGTGGTAGAAGCCGAGATGGCCTGAAAGGAAGCGGTTAAAAACCTGTCAAACATAGACAAATTACGATTGGTATTGTCATCAACTATAAACAATATAAAAGTACCTGATACCATTAAAATGACTGAGATAATTAAAACGAGCTTGCTGTGGTCTGTAAGATAGGATGGTTGCTGTCGTTTAACAAATCGACGAAAATAATCTGTTAAATCATATAAAACAAAAAAACCAATTCCTCCAGCTATCGTGATGATCGCGATAATAGAGTTTGCGGTTATCTCATTCGCATAAGCCGTGAAACTATCGGAATATATTGAAAAACCGGCGGTACAGAACGCTGAAACAGAGTGAAAAACAGCCGAATAGACGGCTTCCTGAAACGGAATCCGTTGTATAAAAACAATAAATAAACCTACTGCGCCTGAAAATTCGAAGAAAAATGTAAATAATATCACGGCTTTAATAAATTTTTTTATTTGCATCAGTTTTGGCCTTGCAATCGATTCCGTAAATAATATTCTTCCGTTGATTGAAAATTGTGTGCGAAAGCCATAAATTATAAGTCCGATAAAAATCATATAACCCAGTCCGCCAATCTGGATTAGTATCAAAATAATCAGTTGACCAACCATCGAAAAGTGTGTACCCGTATCAACGGTTGCGAGGCCGGTCGTACTCAGAGCCGATGTTGCGGTAAATAAAGCATCGACAAATGCAGTTTCATGACCGTCTGTAACCGAAAACGGAAGCCAGAGTAATAACGCGCCTGCTAAAATAATTATAATATATCCAATTAATAATGTTTGAATTGTGGTAAAATTTTTTTTCATGCGTATATATTTTTCGTTTATCTTTTCCGTGCTGATTTGAAAAACATTATCATATACCAGAGAACCAGAATTAATAAACCCGCTATCACAAAATATTCGGTCATACAAATCACCTCTTTTATCAATATCTATTCACAATACGAAACATATTTCATGCCACTGAATTCAACAATTATTAATCGTTAATTATCAATGAATTAGAAATGCGCAAAATCGAAATAAAATAAAAAAACCTTCCGTTTTGGAAGGTTTCATTGTCAAATCGGAATTATTTATTAATCTCTAGAGATTAAATTCCTGAATTTTCCGATACAGCGTCGTCAGTCCGATATTCAACAACCGGGCAGCTTCGGTTTTATTGCCGTTGGTAACCTGCAATATTTTCTGAATATGTCTCTTTTCAACATGCTCCAGATCATACGTTTCCATTTGCTCTTCTTTTGAGATATGACGGATTTCATACGGCAGGAGTTCGGCTGTCAGTGTTTCGGAATCGGATAAAATGACTACCCGTTCGATGACGTTCCTCAACTCCCGGATATTGCCTTTCCAGGAATAGTTCAATAAAAGTTTTTTAAACGCAGAATCCGTACCGTTTATTTTCTTTTTAATTTTTTCAGCGAACAGTTTAATGAAATAATCGGTAAACAATTCGATGTCTTCCCGGCGTTCCCGGAGAGGCGGCATCACGATCTGGAAAACCGAAAGCCGGTAAAACAGATCAGGCCTGAAATGGCCTTTTTCGGATGCATCGGAAAGATTTTTATTCGTCGCAGCGATAATGCGAACGTCCACGCCGGTTGTTTTCGTGTCGCCGACTTTGATGAATTCATTCGTCTCAAGCACCCGCAGGAGTTTGGCCTGAAGGTCGGGATTGAGCTCGCTGATCTCATCCAAGAATATCGTTCCCTGATTCGCCTCCTCAAACAAACCTTTCTTGTCCTTCATGGCGCCGGTGAAAGCGCCGGACTTATGCCCGAACATTTCCGATTCAAGTATATCCTTGGCGATCGCGCTGCAATTAACCGCGACAAACGGTTTTAATTTTCTCGGTCCTGAATAGTGAATGGCCTGCGCGAAGACTTCCTTGCCCGTTCCCGTTTCGCCGGTCAACAGCACTGTGGTATTCGTCGGTGCGACTTTTTTCGCCAAGTCAATATTTTCCTGTACGACTTTCGAATTGCCAATGATTTGCTCAAACCCGTACCGCTGTGTGACCTGTTTTTCCAAATGATACAGCCGCTTTTGCAGGAGAGATTTTTCCATAGCACGATTGACCACAGGAAGGATTTGTTCGTTCCCTTCGCCCTTCGTGATATAATCAAAGGCGCCGGACTTAATGGCTTTTACACCGTCCGGTATGGTGCCGTATGCTGTCAACAGCAGTATTTCAAGTATAGGATATTGCTCCTTGATCCGGCTTACGAGGTCCACGCCGTTCGCGTCCGGCAATTTCACGTCACAAAGAACGACATCTATATGTTCCGATTCCAATATCTGAAAACCTGTTTTAGCGTCAGCGGCCTGATGAACTTTATAATCCTCCAGCTCCAGCATCCGCACGATCAGCCCCCGCAGGTTATTTTCATCATCGATGATTAGTATAGTTCCTGTAAACATAAATCTTATCAATTAACGATTGTTTCGTAATAATATATTATTATCACATTCTAATAGCAAATCGATTCTTGGGAAAAATTTGATTGAAAGTGAATGATAATCTCAGAACTCCGCACTGACCCCTATCGAAGGAAGGATTCCCAGCCGGCTGCGGGTTTCAATTTTATCATCGGCAAAATTATAGGTCGGTTTGTTTCGCGTCTTGAAATTCAGCACATTCTGCACATCGGCAAAAACAATCAGACGCCATGTCCGGTAATTGAAGTACCGGTCCGCGCGAAGATCGAGCACATGACTCGACGATAATCTTTTAATGAGGAATTCACCGGGGATATTCTGGATTTTTCCGGGATTGATTGTGTTTTCTGACGGCCTGTACACGGGTGTGTAGGGGATGCCCGTAAAATACCTGTATTTGCCGCTGAATTCCCATTTGGAATTGATCTTGTATCCTCCGTACAAATTGAATATGACACGCTGATCGTAAGGATTCGGATAGGTTTTCCCGTTGCCCGCTTTTACGGCGCTCTTCCCTACGGTCAGGCTCGCCTGTCCGTAATACGGCGTTTCGCTGTATTTTTTCTGGATCAGGAATTCCACGCCGTACGCTTCCCCCGTACCGCCCGATATAAGGTCAAACAACCCGAAGGACTGGAAATTATCCTCGCGCCCGCCGAAACCCGTGCCGGTATTTGTGATTACGACATAGTCGTTCACGCCCGGAATCGTGCCTGTGGGAAGTTTGTCATATTTTTTGTAATACACTTCCATTCCCGCTTTCCAGTCGCTCCGGAGAATGTATTCGGTTCCCGCGACGGACATCCAGTTTCTCAGGGCCTGAAGGTTCCGGTTCGCCGGGTTGACCACCCAGATATAGGACGGCGACTGATGATAGATACCCGTGCTTCCCTTAAAGGTCCAGTGGTCATTCACGCGGTACCGGATTGAAAAACGCGGCGAAAAGTACAGGCCCCTGTTCAGGAAGGTATATTTATCGAACCGAACCCCGGCGTTCAGGTTCCAGTGATACGACGCGAGCCAGTCGAGTTCGGTGTAGCCGCTGTACTTGTAAAATGTCTTCCGGTAACGGTTGTCCGGGCTTATTCCGATGGAACGGATGGGGATATACTGCCCGTTGCGGTCGACAATGGTATCGGCAAAATGCGTGCGGTTGTCGTTGTAGACGGCTTTCAGCGATGCCCCCGTTAGCAGCCCGAAGTGCTTCGAGAGGAACCGGTACACGTCCGTCTTTACGCTCCATTCCCACTCCCGGGCATTACTTTCAAAATACGGAACGCCCAGCGTATCGGTCTGCCCGAATTCGAATTTTGAGATATTCCAGTTGGCCGCGGTCTGGATATACCCTTTTTCGATCAGGTGCCGGTAACTCAGTCCGGCGACCGACTGGTACTGGCGGTTATCCATCAGTCCGGCGTTGAATATGCGGTCCTTGCGTTTGTCATTGTTCTTTGTGACATCGTCGATCGCGGTCAGGTTGAGAAAATACAGCTGATCTTTGTCGTTAAATGAATACTGACCGATGATATTAAAATCGGTGTATGTCGGGATGAATGCGAATCCCGCGGCTTTGAATATGAAATCGAGGTAGCTTCTTCTCGCCGAAACGATAAAATCGCCTTTTTCCCCGATGGGGCCTTCCAGATTCGCCCCGAACTGGGTGGCGGAGATCAGCGCTTTCCCCCCGAAATGATCGTCCCTGCCGCGGCGCAGGGTCAGGTTCGTGACCGAGGAAAGCTTATCCCCGTACCGCGCGGTGAATCCTCCGGTGGAAAACTCGACGTTGTCCACAAAATCGAGATTGATGAAACTCAGCGTCCCGCCGGCCGTTCCCTGCGTTGCGAAATGGTTGATGTTCGGAACTTCCATTCCGTTGATGATGTACAGGTTCTCCGACGGCCCCCCGCCGCGTACAATCAGGTCATTCCGGCCGCCGGAGGTATTGACGGCCACGCCCGGAAGGGTGGATACGGTACGCACAACATCCTCAAATCCGCCCGGAAAACGGCGCACTTCCTCACGAGATAACGCCAGTACGCTCGGCTGGGTTTTATTCACGGATTCGAAGTACGTACCGGTGATGACGATTTCCTCCCCCTCGATCAGATCCGGACTCATCTCAATGTCCATGATTACCGGCCGGGAAGCCGTGACGATTACGTCTGTCTTGATGACCGGTTCGTAACCGATGTAGGTAAACTGAAGACGGTAATTCCCCGGTTTGAGGTTATCGATAACGTACTTTCCGCTCTGTCCGGTTGTCGTTCCGCGGGTGGTGCCAAGTATCGTGATATTCACACCCCATAGTTTTTCTTTTGTCTTTGCGTCATGCACTTCACCGCGGATCAGACCGGCATTCTGGGCAATCAGGGATTGAACGGAAAGCAATACAGCGAAAAGGATTATACGTAACATCTACCTTCATATTAAAATTGTTCAATATATCAACTACCTGAAGAAACGAATAGTCAGTATGATTTATTCCGTTTCCGTTCATTCCGTACAAACGCCAGTCCGGCAGTGTAAACCGTGATAAAACATGAAAAAAAGACCGGAAAAATCACAGCCATGGCAAAAAGCGGCACCATACGGACAGTGCTGATCTTCACAATTATCGTGTCCGCAGCGTATAACAGCATTACACGGTCATATACGGGTACCTGTAATCCGTGGGAGAGATCAGCGTTTCCTTGATGGTGCGCGGGCTGACCCAGCGGACGAGATTCAGGTAACTGCCGGCTTTGTCGTTGGTGCCGGATCCGCGGGCGCCGCCGAAAGGCTGCTGGCCGACCATCGCGCCGGTCGGTTTGTCGTTGATGTAGAAATTTCCCGCGGCGAAACGAAGCGAACGGCAGGCCTCGATCATGGCGTATTTGTCGTTGCTGAAGATCGCGCCGGTCAGTCCGTACGGCGAGGTCTCATCGCAGAGTTTCAGGGTTTCTTTAAAAGCGCTGTCTTCGTAAATGTAGATCGTCATGACGGGGCCGAAGATTTCCTCTTCCATGGTGATGAAATGCGGATCTTTCGCGACGATGACCGTGGGATCGATGAAATAGCCTTTCGATTTATCGCCCTTACCGCCCGCGATGATCTCGGCGTCGGGTGAATTTTTCGCCTTTTCGAGGTAGCCCATAATATTGTCGAACGAGGATTCATCGATCACGGCGTTCACGAAGTTATTGAAATCGCGGACGTCGCCGACTTTGATTTCGCCGATCATACGGAGCAGATGTTTTCGGGTGTCTTCCCATATAGAGCGCGGAATGTACGCGCGCGAGGCGGCAGAACATTTCTGTCCCTGATATTCAAACGCGCCGCGGATGATCGCCGTGGCCAGTTCAAGCGGATTGGCCGACTGATGGGCGAATATGAAATCCTTACCGCCGGTCTCGCCGACGAGACGGGGATAGGATTTGTAATTCGGCAGCTGTTCCGTCGTCATTTTCCAGAG
Source organism: uncultured Bacteroidota bacterium (assembly GCA_964410965.1). Taxonomy (GTDB): domain Bacteria; phylum CLD3; class CLD3; order SB21; family JBBIRG01; genus JBBIRG01. The sequence continues at coordinate 117,296 of CAYPIY010000007.1, forward strand.
CGTGTTGAACGTGGCGTTGGAGCCGGTGAAATGGATACCGGCGAGGTCTTTGTGGTTCATCACGATATTGCTGATGAGCGAGCCGGAGCCGGGAACGAAATTGATGATGCCGGGGGGCATGCCGGCTTCCATGAAGATTTTCATGAGATGATAATTGGACAGCAGGGACGTGGTCGCGGGTTTCCAGACGGCGGTGTTGCCCATAAGTGCGACGCTGGTCGTGAGGTTGGCACCGATGGCGGTGAAGTTGAACGGCGTGACGCAGTACACGAATCCCTCGAGCGGGCGGTATTCCATGCGGTTGATGACCTGGTTGCCGGAATAAGGCTGTTCGGAATAGATCATCGAGGCGAAATGGACGTTGAAGCGGAGGAAGTCGATGGTTTCACAGACGGAATCGATTTCGGCCTGATAGATGTTTTTGGCCTGGCCGAGCATGGTGGACGCGTTGACGAGGTAGCGGTATTTGGTGGCGATGAGGTCGGCGGCTTTGAGCATGATGCCTGCTCGTTCAACCCATGATAGATTCATCCAGTCGTTTTTGGCTTTAAGCGCGGCGTCGATGGCCATGCGGACTTCTTTTTCCGTGGCCTGGTGGTAGGTGGCGAGAACGTGTTTGTGACTGCAGGGCATGACGACGTTGGCGGTTTTGCCGGTGCGGATCTCCTCGCCGCCGATGATGAGCGGAATCTCGATGGGCGTCCAGCTCTGGCGGATGAGTTCGTCGTTGAGTTTTTTGTATTCCGTGGAGCCGGGTAAATAATTGAATACGGGTTCGTTGACGGGCGCTTTAAAGTTATAGACCGCGTTGTTCATGCGTGTTCCTTAAGTTTTATTTTCCATTTAAAAGAACGGCCAATTCAAATAATTTAACGAAAAATGAGGACATGAATTCCGGGGAAAACGCAGATAAATACCGTAAATTATATAACGCGAACGAACGGGTGATGTATTGATCCAAGCTTTGAATTGGAAAGGGAATATAAGTGTTAATACGCTGTAAATGCGGCGTTTAATGCCTCAATAGGGTTCTAAGAATTTTTGAAAATGTAGTAAAAACAGGCTTATAAAGGTTTGACTGAAGCTGGAAAGTTATACAAATTATCTTAGAAGTTCTCAAAAACAATTTATTAGTATCACAATTTTATTTATGAGTTCTAAAAATTAGTTTAGGAGTATTATAATATTATTTATGAGTATTAATAATTAATTTATGAGTATTATAAATTAATATATTTATTCTAAAAAATAGTTTATAAGTTCTATAAATATATTTATGAGTATTAAAAATTGATTTATGAGTGCTAAAAATTAGTTTAGGAGTTGTATAAATTGGTTTAGTGAGGTTTGAAAATCCTTTGTAAACCTACCAACTAATGTTTTATCAATCCTTACTTATCACAATAAAATTCATTCCTCTTTGTTTGCACCACATTTTAGCGCGGTCAAATTTACAAAAAACCCCATTCCGAAATATCATTCTCATAATATGCATATCCAACCAATTCATTAAACGGTTGCACAAAACTTTCTTGCGTCGGATATGATTTCTTCGGGCTGAGGTATTAGTAAAAAAACGGATTCTTACAAATTAATTATCCACTCACAGATGGAAGATAACTGATTATCGTTGGTCAAATTAGCGGCATTGCTCATTTCTTGGGTCTGTAATTGCTTGAAAATCTCTTCGGCCATCGAATTTTCAATAGCGGCGCCTATGAAGAAAGTTTTTGGATTTGATTTCTTTTTTTCAAAACCTTTTTTGATTCTGTTTAAAGCTGAGTTTGCCGTCTTCCAGTGTTCATCGGCGCCAGCAGGATCAATTCCGCCTTTTAATTCGCCTAATGCAATATATTCTTTTGCTTTGTGTATAATTGATTTATTACCGGATAGCAATTCTTCATAATTACCGTTGAATATGGACAAATCGACATTCTTTTTAACCATAGGTACGGTTATGTTTAAAACCATCAAACGCTCTTTATCTTTATTTTTCCAATATATCGCCTTAATTCTCTTTTCGATATCCTGGTCTTTTTCATCTTTATTTAACCATGTGTTTGTATCATTGTCTTTCCATTGATAATTTATACCGGCAAGATTGAGTATAGAAATGAAAACTCGCAAAAATTTTCTTTCTCCGAGAGTTCCCGCAAGATTTCTTGCTTTACCACCAAGCGCGTCGCCTTTTGTTAAAAGATAACGATAAACCAATTCATCAATAAAGCCATTCCCGGCAGGCTCAAGAAATTTTTCGATCAATCCTTTAATAGCAATAGTCCTGTCCTCTTCAGCAAGGTAATTCAACGATTTATCCGAAAGTCCCGACGCGGTAAGTAATCCGAATCTGATTTCTTGCAAACCCAAAAGATCTGTGGGTTTTTCAACTTTTGCGGCTAATGCCTTTAACGCTTTGGCTTCCTCTATATACGGTACGGCCATATAGTTTTTTTCCAATGCCATAGCGATAAAACCGGAACGTGTTTCTTCACGCGATGTAACTAACTCATCCGCTGATTTGATCAGCATATTATGAATCATCTTTTTTGCCATAAATAAACGCATTTACGGACTTCCGTTCGCCCGTAATTCCCCATTTGTTGACTGCTGTTGCCTTTACCTTTCGGCAAGACAAATATTTTATTGATATTATAACCAAATTGATCGGCATAATCGGATAGAATCAAATCTACGGGAATTTCCTCTCCGCCGTAACGGACGTTATCGTTCACCATAATGCAATACCCGCCGCTTTTCGTTACACGCGCCATTTCATAAATCACAAAACATAATTCTAGAAAATAGTTTTTCACCATTCGCGGAATATTATTGTTGTTAAGGGCATCGTATTTATTCAATTCACTAAGAATGATATTCACTTCAGACATGGCTTTAGAATTATCATAGATCGACATGACCCGGTCAAATACATCGTGTTGTCCCAAAGCAGAATAGATTTGTTTTAACTGATCTGTTTTTTCTTTATTCTCCACAGTGCAAGAAAGCATGGATTGTCTTAAATTACGCACCTGATCGTTGTCTTTGCCTAAAAATATTAATTCTAAGGCGTACGTTCTTGTATAATCGTAGCGGTTGCAATACGGGGGTGAAGTAATGATAAAATCAAAAAAATCGTCTTCGTATCCGGGCATTTTTTCAAGACAAGAGCCTTCAATGAGGCGGATGGGCGGTTTGGCGTTAGAATTAGAGCTTATTGCTACACTTTCAAATAAATCAGATGACTTTTCATATAATAAATCGGAAAGAATATGATTCAGTTTTAAATTAACGGCGTCCTCGAAAGTGAGAATTTTTCCTTTGTCAAACGGTTTACCGGATAGATTTCTTTTGGAGCGGTAATCCCATCTCAGGTATTGCCCGTCTTTTCGGGTATAACTGATTTCTTCCAGGACGGATAAGGCCGCGAATTTTAATACGGTCTGTATCTTTTCATCTTTCAGCCTGGAACAGTAATGCATATATTTATTCAGTAAAATTTCCGTTTCGTCGGGGAACGCGTCTTTAGTGATTGAGATATGTTGAATATACGGTTCGAATTGATTGATTTTTGAAATGTTTCTCCAAAGCTTCTCAGTAACGGTTTGAAGTTCAGCGGCGTCAATACCGTTCAGCGCTTCCCGCGTTTGCATAACAAAGACGCCTACGGGGAGAATTTCAATGCCATGGGATTCCCAACCGAGTTCTTGCCCGGCAAAGAGTGTTGTTCCCACGCCCGCGAAAGGGTCTAACACCCTGCCCGGTTTATCGGCGTATTCTGATAAAAAATATTTTACGATAGCGGAAGAAAAGCCTTCTTTATATTTAAACCACCGGTAAAACGGCTCATCTTTATTCGCCTGAAAACTGACGACTTTACGGTTGAAATTATATGCCGTATCTAATTTGTCATTCAAACGGTTGTATAAAAGCTGTCTTTCGGATGGAATGATTTCTGCTGTTTGTGTCATTAAATTTGAATAAATTATTATTATTATCTGATAATAAATAAAAATAAGTTGATTTGCAAATTATTGAAAACTTAATATTAAAGAAAGTAATCCATCTATTGTGGAATCTCAGCTTCATGGTGCGATTGACCGTGAATTTCGATTTGCGTTTCGGGGATGGGTTTGCGTGGCATAGAATACAAATGATTTAATATGATTTTAATGAATAAATACAACTGAGGTTAATAATATCATTAAAGAGAAAATTATAATGATTATAAGACCCCAAGTTTTTAAATACCAGGGTATTCTTTTATCAAATTTTTTTAAAATATCGTCTATTTTTTCATTTAAAATACAATATAAATTATGCAATCCAAAATTTTCTTTATTATTACCAATAATTCCGGCATGTAATGAATTATTTAAGTTATACATCTGATAAGCAAGAAAAAATAATTTTTTATTTTCTTCTGATTTTGAATTTTTTAACTGATTAATTCTTGAAACAAAAGCATGAAATTGTACTTTTTCATCTTTTAATCCAAATAGCTCTAATTTATGTAAAAGTTTTTCTGTAATTATCGAATTTGAAGCAAAAGCACTTCTATGATAATCTAAAAAAGCATTAAAAGTATCAACTCTTTCATTGAAGATAGCAATAGTCGTATTCAAATCAAGTTCCTTTAAATCATCTTGATTTGAGATTGCTTTATCCAATTTATTTTTTTTGGTTTATTATTATCGTAAAAAGAAATTCCAGCACGAGCAATCTGTTTCGCTGATTCAAAAGATAATTTATAAACTATCTTATATGGTGAGAAAAATTTTTTATCTTCATGATTATTCTTATATGGTAATGATAGCCAAGACGTTTGTGCGATCAATTCAGATTTAAAAGACAGTAACAATAATTTCCATGTGTTATACTTTTCTTTAATGCTTTTTCTGTATGCAAGAAAAGCTAATAATAAGGCACAATAGGTTAAAATATGACCAGTATTTAAATGTTCTTTTATACAATTTAAGGTATTTATAATATCTTCAATCATAGAGTTGATATTTTTTATATTATATCACTTTGTTAATTGAATTGTTCAAAGATTTCTTAAATTAATTTTAAGGGCTAAGGAATTTGTGAGCATGGGAAAACCTCGGTATTATCTGTTTTTTAAGTACATAAAAGATTGCGGAGGACTGGCTTTGAAATCCGAACGAATACATTTCGGCTTTTCATACCGTTTCGCGTTTTTGATCTTGATTGCATATCCGCTTGATTTCTCGGAGAAATATTGGAAAAAGAAATCCTCAGTTATACCCGAATGTTTCTTTGTTCTTTCCCATAAGGTATTCAGATCACAGGAATAAATCTGTTCAATCTCAAATTCACCGATGACTTTCTGTACCGGAGACGAGGAATATACCACTACTTTATTCACATCGGGATTTTTAAAAATCGAACGGCGAAATTCAAATTTTTTCGTGCCATCGAATATTTTATCGGCGTATTCCGGTTTGATGGAGAGAAGGACTTTCATATTCCACTATGTTTAATGAACATAATTAAAGACTTGTGAGGTATCGGGGATATCGTTTTAATCGAATCCATGCCCGGAATTATACCTAAATCCAGCATTTGTTTCAAGGTTAATCGTTTGATGAATGAAAAGGCATAAAGAAAATGAATTACAAAGGGTCTGTTTTTTGGATTATATTCCCAATATTCTTTTAGTTCAGTATCCGATAAAACCGTGCGTTTGCGGCAAATCAGGATCAGTTCATCAAGAGAGTTAATATGTTTGACGACATTTTCAACGATACCAATGGTTGTAGCCACGCCGGAATGTATTTTTGGTTTTTTGTCACCGCTTCGGTAAAAAACAATAATATCGCCTGACTTTAAATCACGATTATAGGAATGTGAAATATAAGATTTCGCTATAGCATTACGATGAGGAAAATTTTCAACAAAATCATCGGGCGTTTCTGTTCTAAGGATTGAATCCGGAAACAATTCCGTATGATATTCCGGGCGTATGGGTATAATATATACATTACCGGTTTTTGACAGTCTAGGAAAAGTTAATTTGGGATTTTGAATATCGGCTGCTTTCCGGAAGTCTCTGACATAAACCTTTTCTTCCCCTGATCCAGACGTTTTGATTCCATGATGTATAAAACCAAATTGTTCCAGTAAGGCAATCAGATAGAGTTGTTCTGGCCTTTTATCAAATATGGTTACATATATTTCATCGACCTTGTGCCGCCACGCATTATCAAAAATTATTTTCAGAAACCGCTCACCGATTCTAAGCCCGTTACTTATAACTTTAAACGTCCTGATTTTTAATCGTTTTTTCGGAGTGAAAACCGGGTTTATATCCGAATAATTTTCATTTTCATCTTCCATCTTCAAAAACAAAAAAGCTTTTAACAATTGATTATCATAGCACACATAACCTTTTTCATTGTCACCGGCTTTACTGTTGAACCATTTATCGAAACCTTCATAATCTGTTCTAAAACTGTCAAAGAATTCGTCCTTTAAATTGATTTTACCTAAATATTCTCTTTTAACCGATAAGACTTTATAGTCAACAAAACCAGGATTTTCTGAAATCAACTTTTCAAGAAAGTTATTTATCCGAAATACTTTGTCATTTAAACATAACGCTAATGCTTTGGTATGAATTTTTTTATCTTCAGATATTAAAATATCTACTCTGCCGCAATATAATTCATTAAGAAGTTTGGTATCATCAAAGTCATTGGGTTCGGAATCATAAATTTGACTAATTTTTTTAACCTCATCATGAAGAGGCGCCGGTGTTTGCAGAATCTGATAATTCTTCAGTTTGATCCGCATGGTTTTAACTGTATCAGGATTAATATTTCGGCATAGTTCGTTTTCGGTCAATGGATGAACACATTTGACGTAATGAAGTTTATCTAACCACCAAAACAAAACTCCGATATCCTGATTTATTATTTTACTCGCTTCACGATGGATAATGATATTGGTATCGAGTAGTACTTTCATGATTCTGACTCTATATTGTTAAACTGAAGGATTACAAAATCAATATAATGCATCTACTATCTGATTTTTTCTCAAAATTTGAGAATTTTTTAATAATAAAGCCGGACTAGTTTCGAAGCCCGGCTTTGTTTGTTTATTGTGCTTGAAAAGGCATGGTCTGAGTTACAATTGTATTGTAAGGAACGAGCTCCCCTCGATACGCCCTCGATCCCGACTTCGTCGAAATCGAGGGACTACTCGGGGTGACAAATTATTTTTTTTCTTCGGGTTTGGCGGGGGCGACTTTTTTCATTAATTTACATTTCTTATTTGTTTTTATCAAGATTCCGCTTATTTCTTAACATGGTTAAATGATTTTGAAGTTTTAAAGCTGATGAATAATCATCCAATTTAATACTTTCAGGATAATGAAGGCCATGGAAATGAACATTAAGTTCATTATCTATAACTTCCAGTCTTTTAATATCTTTTACAATAATATGCTCTAATCTTTCTGTAATCATATTTTCTGATATCGTTAACTTAATAAACAAATTTGAAGTGATTCTAAATAAATTAACAGCAACGGCTTTTTCACTACAAATAACATGGGGTATAGTAATACCCATTATATTTAAGATTATTCTGTCCTGTGGCGAAATATCTTCATAACTAAGAGCTGTTTTAAATTGATTTAATAAAGACTGTAATATTTTTGATAGTGACGAATAATGGTCATAAAATTTATCTAAGACCCACTCAATATTAGCGGCATTTTCATGACTATGATAATATGATTTTTGAGCAATTTTGATATTCCCAATCGATTTTTTAGGGTATTCAGAATTAGAAAAATCAGTAAATAAATATTCAATTTTTTGATTATTTATAAATTGTTCATTAGTAGATTTGCTTTTAAAATATTTATTATTTTCAAGTGAATTCATATAATCGAAAAATGAACTTAATGGTATACACCCGGATACATACGGTTCGTAGTTTTTAATATTCTGAGTTATGAAATCCGATGCAATTTGATATTGCCTGTTGAATTCGTCAAGATTAGAAAAAAACTTAAATTCCAATTGATCCATACATTTTAGATGAAGTTGATTTAATAAATCAGATATCATCTTTACTTTCGCGCTTTCTGTATTCATAAAGTTAAAACTTTATTAAAATGTTATTTTAAATAATTAATACTGTTATAGATTTAAAACACAATGCTAGTAATAATTAATTTAGATTCATTGCGATTTTTCGATTCATCGTGGACTAAATTCCTATTTCAAATCAAAAAAATAATCAAGTGATTCAAATAGTAAATGACGAATTATAGTAAAATACCAGGCTCCATTAAGGAGCCTGGTCTGTAACTGAATCATTTACTTCTTTTCTTCCGGTTTGGCGGGGGCGACTTTTTTGTTTAACGCGGCATATATTTTCGCATAGGAAAACTGCGTTTTCACCGCCGGTTTGTCGGAGTATAATTTCGCGGAAATCCTCGCCACGCTGATCACCTGCTCGTATATCTCATTCAATTCCGCCACACCCGCCGCCGTCACTTCTTTACGAGCCGCTTTGAGAAATTCCTGATTGACATTCGCCGCCTTTAATGTGTCCGCAAACGCAATGATCTCATTAATCAACGTATCCGGCGTACCCGCCGCGGTGATCTCCTGTATCACGCTTTTAGTCATGTTGGTCTTGAACTGATACAGTAATTCGATAAGCGCTTCCTGATCGTTTTTTTGAACGTTCTTTAAATGTGCCGCAAATCCCAATTGCTTCAGCAATTCATCGCGCCTCGATTTATTCTTTTTGAAATCCTCTACAATCTGAATTTTACATTCCGCCAGCTTTTTAATCGCCTGTTTCTGTATGGATACTACCGCCTGCGTGGCTTCACGCTGTGACTTGGCGTTGTCAATTCCCAGGGTCACGGAAAACGCCGTTTTAATTTTGTTCTGAATGTCCGGTAGAAACGGATCCGCCCAGGTGGGACGCTTCGTAATGAGTTCGCTTTTGTGCGCTATGGCATTCTCAATTACCGTGGACGCTGCGGAAAGCATGTCCACATCCTTACCGCCGAATATACGGGCCTTGGTCTTCATGGATTTCCTCTTGAATGAGTTGACGTTACAACAATTATTTTAAAAAGCAGTATAAGATACTACCGGTAAATGTAGAACAGGCAAAATTGATTTGCAAGGAAAAAATGGAAAGGATTATCGGGTTCTGTCAAAAAACAGGGAAACGGCATAGTAATACAGGATTTCTCGTCACCTTCCTTAGATCCGCTACGGCCGACTCAGGACAAGTCGGCGATTACTAAGGAACATACGGTCACATCTCGATCCCTCGAAGAACTCGGGACAGGTACGTTCCGATAGCAAAGCAATCGGAACTACTCGATGCGACAATTGCTTTTGTTCTCTCACAATAATCTATACGTTTTTATAACGTAGAAAAGGGACTCGAAAAGACTCGGGTTCGTTTTAATTCAAGTGAATCAGAGCATGGAAAAACAGAGTAACCTTAAAAGCTTGTTACTTACTATTTAAATAGCTCTTATTCGCCATCATTTTTTCGATATCTTTAACGGTTTTGGGAACTTTGGCGGAAAGCACTTCATGTCCGGTTTCCGTTATCAGCACGTCATCTTCCACACGTGCGGCAATGGTTTTGTATTTCTCAAACGCCGGGCGGATTGCGCCGAGAAAATCGTCCACTTCTTTTTCGGATACCTGAAAATAATTAACCGCCTGCGAACGGAACGACTCAATCTGGTTTTCCCCGACATAGATTAACGGTTCGATCGCATACACCATACCCGGCTTTAAAACAATACGATCGTACCCGTAACCTCCCACGTCGTGTACATCCAGGCCGATCTGATGTCCCTCATAAGGCAGATAATACAAAAGATACTGCCAGGGACTTTCCTTATCCGTAATCAGTCCGAGTTTGTGCAGTCCTTCCTTCGCTATCATTCTCGAACGGTTCAGGCATTCACCTAGATTGGCGCCCGGTTTCATTCCCGCAATGATCGCCTCTTCCATGGACAGCGCGAGTTCATACAACTCCTTCTGCGGCGCTGAAAATTTTCCGCTGACCGGAATGACGCGCGTTACATCGGACGTGTAATTCATGTATTCCGCGCCGACATCCATCATGACAAGATCACCAATCTGCGTTCTCCGGTTTCCCGCGGGGTAATGAAAAATGGTCGCGTTGGGCCCCGAGGCCACAATGGATTCATACGCCGGTCCGGATGCGCCGTTTTTCTGAAACAGGTAATTGAACATCGCTCCGATTTCATACTCGGCCATTCCCGGCTCAACCGCCTTCATGACCTCTATATGCGCTTCGGACGTGATATCAACGGCTTTGCGGATGCGCCGGATTTCCTCCGCGTCTTTGATCAGCCTCATTTTCTTTATCCACGGACGGATATCGGCTAATTCCTTCGGACCATAGCCATAGGTTTTGTTTAAGAGCGATTGCACCAGGGCCTGAGCCTGTTTCGAGTACAAATCATAGTACAATGTTCTGTTCCGGAATAAATAACCCTGCACCTGTTTTTCAAATTCGTCGAGCGCGAACGCCGTATCGGCGCCGAAGATCCGCATCGCGCCTTCAATACCCGGGACTTCGCCGTTCCAGGCGGCGTCTATCGCGTTTTTCGGTTTTACGAACAGAATGTATTTAACGTCCGGTTCCGGAAGGAGAAGCATCACCGCGTCCGGATCTTCCAAACCGGTCAGATAATAGAAATCACTGTTCACACGGTACGGGAAGTAATTATCATCGCCTGAACGCGGGGATAAACCTGAATTTTTGAGTATGATCATGCCGGATTTCACGCTGTCCATCAGCGCCTGCCGGCGTTTGGCGTAAATTTCTATCCCGAATTCTTCCGCGCAGGCGATTCCGCTCATAAATGAAATAAGAAGAATACACCAGGCCGCTTGAACAGTCATTTTTTTCATATTATGTATCCCTTTTTATTGATTTGTTTGGTTAAAACATGATGTTACATGTACGATCAGAATGAACGATTGTTTCACAAGGGGAGATCATATCGACCAAAAAAGAAGCCGCGTATTCTACAAAAATTAATGCCTTTAAACGGAAACCTTCAGCTAATCATCATCGAAATCATCTTTCGATTCGCCGAAGGTCGCGGACAGGCCGGAAATAAATTCTTCTTTTTCCCTGCCGGTCATTTTGGCTGACGGATGCGGGATGAGATAGAACCAGGGCGGCATTTCCCCGTTTCTTACCTTCTCAGCCGATTCACCGGCGTCGTTCTCAGCGCGGCCCCATTCAGAAACGTTTACTTTCGAGCGTCCCTTCCGGACATCATACTGTACGAGCCAGGAAGCGGGGGCGACATGACTGTACCAGGGCCAGACGGATTGGTTGCTGTGACAATCGCCGCAGGAACGGTAAAAGCGCTCACGGGTCGCCGTATCTTTCCATGCCGGTTCTCCGGTAACGGGTGGGTTGTCATGATCCCGTCCGTAGGGCCAGAATTGAATCAGCCCTAAAAGGATCATTGTGATTATGAAGATCATCCTGATTTTTCCGGTCCGCCTCGCATTGCCGTTTTCTGTCATAAACATTCTCTTATGGTTAATTAAAAATCATATGAGTATTAAAGTAAATGAATACCATTGAAAATTCAATTATTTTCCTCGATATCTCTGATTCTCCTCAGTAAAACAACTTTACGTACAGCAAACCATAGGTTCATATTGAAGTTAGCTTGACTTTGAATTTGTCAAAGCAGCATTAACTATACTGAGGAATAAAGTGAAGTGTCTTTTCGTTCTTTATAGCAGTGATTTCAATTTAAAACCAAGGAGACTTTATGAAAAAAGTAATTTATCTGATGATGGCGGCATTTCTTGTCACCTCATGCAGCGACAGTAATGATTCCGGAACGACAAAAGGCACCTCGCTCAGCATGAAAGTGTCGCAAACCCCTATCGCGAAAACCGCAGCAGACACTTTGACGCTTGACACCGTTAAAGTTCTTATGAAAAACATCAAATTCAAAGTGGATGACGATTTTGAAGATTCGCTTGATTTTAAAATCGGGCCGTTCGTTCTGTATCTCAATCTCACGGGAAATCTGACCACGATCGGCGTGAGCGATATACCGGCGGGCACATATAATAAAGTCAAATTCAAAATTCATAAACCCGAAGATGATGAAACCGTAAGCGACCCGGAATTTAAGACCGGAACAAGCGGAGATGAACGTTTTTCCGTCATCATCAAGGGACATTATTTTTCCAGCCCGTTCGTGTATAAATCAAAGAAATCCATCGAACAGGAATTATGGCTCAATCCGCCGCTTGTTGTTGCCGATTCCATCAGCTCCACGAACGTAACCCTTTCCGTCTCAACTTTCTCCTGGTTCAGGGATGAGGACGGAAGCATAATGGATCCTGCAAACTCCGAAAATGATGATACGATCGACGACAACATCAAGGATTCATTCAAAGCTTATAAAGACGACGATAAAGACGGTGACGATGATGATGATGATGACGATAAATAAACGGCAGAGTTAAACAGAAAATGAAAAGCCTCTCAAAACCTGAGAGGCTTTTTCTTGTATAAATATATCAGATGAAACGTCTGTCGTTCAGTTTGTTCATCATGGGCGATCATTTCTCCGCGAAAGAAAAATGCAGCTGTACGATCACTCAGTTTCCGTCTCGTTTCTCCAGAACGCCTGTCCAGCGTGTGTTTTCCCGGTTTAGCCGAAGGCGGTAAATGTCAATTGATATCTATCCTCGTGAGTGGGAATCCGTCAGAAATGATAAATTGATCATAGGATGGATAAATCATTTGTCTGAATAATGTCAATACAATTATGTATACGATTCAAATGTATCTATATTTCACTGGAAAGAAAAAATAAATACCGGAACCGATAAATGTGTCCGAAAAAAAACGCCCGCTGAATCATCAGCAGGCGTTATACTCGCAACCAGTCTTCTGAAAATCAATAATTCACTGTCAGCTCCGCGAATACCATCCGTCCCGCGGAAGGAATGCCTTTGCTGTCGAGGTAGGTTTTGTCAAACAAGTTCTGAACCGATACTCCAACCGTAATCCACTGGTATGTGCCCGTGAATTTCAGGTCCACCGTCGCGTAGCTTTTCACGCGCTGCGTGTTCATTTCGTCGTACCACTGCTTGCCCTTGTAACGATACACACCGTACAATCCGAACCACTTGTATTTCAGGTTAGTTCCGGCCGTGAAAAGGTATTCCGGCACGTCCGTCAGTTCAAAACCGGTAAGGTTCGAATCGGCTTTCGGGTTATTCACCTTGTATTTCGATATTTCCGTGCTGACCGTGGAGAAATTGGTGAACAGCGTGATCATCCGGTGCGGCTGGTAGTTCAGGTCGAACTCAAACCCGGTCATTTTCACCCGGCTGATATTGTCTTTCTGGAATATGGCGCGCGGACGGCCGCTGATCATCGCCGTATCACCCGTACTGATGTAATAAATGAAGTCGTCGCCGATCGAATGATACACCGTGGCCGACGCTAACAGGTTGTCCATGGGCTTGACGTCGAGGCCGAATTCGAAATTGTCGTTTTTCTCCGGTTTCAGTGCGGGATTGATGACTTTGAACCCTTTATTGAACCGCCCTGAACGGCACATATCGTCGAGCACCGGCGGACGGAATCCGTGGCCGTACGACGCGTACACGCGCAGGTAATCCAGCGGTGAAACCTGAACAGCGAGTTTCGGGCTGATCGCGTTCCATGAATAGGAATCCGTCGTGTCCTGGTAATTTCTCAGGAAACTGGTGACGCTGGTGGAACTGTCCACACGGAAAATGCCGTCGAAGAATTTCGCGTGATCATAACGTACGCTTCCCGCGATCCTCACGCGGTTGTTCAGAAGCGACCATTCGTCCTGGAGGTATGTGGCGGCGAAATCCATCTTACCTTTATTGATGACTTCGTCGGATGATGTAATATACTCATCCACAGCGTCAACGGCGCCGTGCTTGAATTCAAAACCGCCCGTCAGCGTATGCGATCCGCCTAACGGCTTCGTGATCAGCGCGCTGAATCCCTTATCGTCGCGCTTTGAATCGACGTCATACCGTGAATAGGCTCCGCGGCTGAAGGATTCGTTCCGGTCGTCGTACGTTTCATGAAGCATGAACGCGCTGACAAGCCATTTCCAGTCCTTCATCCCGCCCTGGTAACGGATGCTGTGAAGCGTATTGTCATAAACTGTCCGGTTCCCTTTATCGGTTCCCAGGTCGTATTGTTTTCCGTTACCGCGCATTCCCGAGTAATATTGCGACGTCAGGTCGACCTGATGGTTATCGTTAAAGCGGTAACCAACTCCTCCGCCGATCATCTGTTCGGACATGTCGGCCTTGACTTTGTTATAGGACGTGTCCACGACGTTCGTATCGGCGATGTATCCGTCGCTCTTGCGCGCCATGCCATTGATTTTGAATGTCCAGTTGTTGTACGCGCTGGTCAGGTAAGCTCGTGTGCCGATGGAATTGAATGTTCCGTACTCATTGGCGACCGTCGCGCTGAATAGTTTCGTGGGGCGTTTCGTCATAAGGTTGATCACGCCGCCCATCGCGTTCCCGCCGTACAGCGAGGACCCCGGACCCTTGGCGATCTCGATCTTCTCGATCGACGACGCGTTGATGTAATTCCAGTTGACCGTGCCGCCGTCCGTCTTGTTGATCGGTATGCCGTCGAGGAGGATCAGTGTGCGGCCCTGCTCATTGCCCATGCCGCGCATGCTGACGGTGGATTTGGAGGACAGCACGCTCGCGTTCCGGCTGACCGTCAGACCGGAAACATTCGCGAGGGCGTCATCAACTGAAAATACTGGCATCGACTGAATCGTTCCGGGTGTGACAATCTGAACGCGGCCCGGGACGTCGCTGACCTGCCGTTCCGTTTTCGTCGCGGTAATCACGATCTCGCCCGACTGGATCGATGTGGCGTCCATCCCGAAATCAATCGTAGTCGTTTCGCCGTCGGCAATGGTCGCGTCGAGCGTGACGGGTTTGTAGCCCATGTATCGCGCCGTAACGCGGTACGCGCCCGCGTCAAGTGTGATCGTGTACACACCGTCTTTATCGGTCGTGGCGCCGCGGTATGAATTCTCAACAGTAATGTTAGCGGCCGGTAATCCCTTTCCGGTAGCGGTGTCGGTTACTTTGCCGGTCAGTTGACCTCCGGCGAATGACGTTGAGGTGAAACAGAGTATCATGAACAAACTCAGCAGTCTCATACAGGAAATCCTTTCAGGTTATGCAACGTAGAGTCAGTTAATTACATTCGGAGTATATATATATATACATATATATATAATCAAGTGAAAATACTAACATATAGTACGTAACATGGGAAAAATATCGAATCAATGCATCGGACTATTTAAAATGACAAGAAACCCGAATCAATCACATATATATTCCGGAGCGGATGTTCGATAGAATCGGAGAGTCCATAATAGGATTATGTATTTGCGTTATTTGGATGAGGAAAAAATGAATACCGGAAATTATCTTGAAACAAAACATGCTTATCGGGCGTAAGAATGACTAACAGCAATAATATTGCAGGGTATGAATCAAGTCCGGAATGGACGGATTTGGAAGTATTTCATTGTTTCATTTTACATTGCATAGTTCAATACTGTAACAAAATCAAGTAACGAAGGAGAAACGGATTATGAGAGTGATTTTTACGATTATCACCTGTTGCTATATCGCATTCACGCCCCTCTGGTCGCAGAACAAAACTGATTTTGATGAGAAGAAATATCTTATCGAGAGTGAAATGAAAAAACATCACAGTTTGTTCAAAGCGCTCCAGACTCCCGCCGATCCCAGCTATGACGTGACATATTACCGGCTGGACCTGAAGATCACGGCCCATCCTTTGCCGAATTACCTGAACGGAAGTGTTTTGATGAAAGCGTTCAGCCGTCAGAATAATCTGAATGTCATCCATATAGATTTGGTGGACTCGATGATCGTCGATTCCGTAAAAGCCGGCGGAATTCTCTGCGCTTTCACTCAGCACGATCTGAATTTTGACGTGACACTCGATCATACCTATATGAACGGGGAACTGATCATGACGGAAGTGTTTTACCGGGGCGTTCCCGGCAGTACGGGGCTCGGAAGTTTTACGTTCAGTACCCATGGATCCAAACCCTGGGTGTATACGCTCAGCGAACCTTACGGAGCCAAAGACTGGTGGCCCTGTAAAGATCATCCGTCTGATAAAGCGGATTCGGTGGACATCCTGATCACGATCGATTCCACCTGCAAGGCCGGTTCCAACGGGCGGCTGGTTTCAGTCCTGAACAACGGCGACGGGACGAGGACATTTCACTGGCAGGAGCGGTATCCGATCAGCACGTACCTCGTCGCCGTCACTTTTTCAGATTTCGCCGAATTTACCAACTGGTTTCATTATTCCCCGACTGATTCCATGCCCGTGCTGAATTATGTGTTCGCCGAGCATCTTGCGGCGGCGCAGGCGGCCCTGGGTATTGTCCCTGACATGATAGGATTGTACTCCGAATTTTACGGCATGTATCCTTTTGTCCGCGAGAAATACGGCCACGTGGAGTTCGGCTGGGGCGGCGCCATGGAACACCAGACCATGACGTCGACGGTAACCTTTTCAATTGAGATCATCGCGCATGAACTTTCGCACCAGTGGTTCGGCGATATGATCACCTGCCGGACGTGGTCCGATCTCTGGCTGAACGAAGGTTTCGCGACGTACAGCACCGCCCTGGGCGCCGAAGTGTTTTACGGAACCGATCTGTACTGGGATATTATGAACGGTAATATGGCCTCGGCTAAAACGGCGACCGGCAGCCTGTTCATTACCGATACCGCGAATGTGGCGCATCTTTTTGACGGGAGCCTGGTTTACGCCAAAGGCGCGTGCGTTCTGCATATGCTGAGGCATGTTCTTGGCGACAGCGTTTTTTTTGCCGTGATGTATAATTATGCCAATACCCCTTCGCTCATGTATAACACCGCTTCCACGCAGGATTTCCAGGATATCTGCGAAACCACTTCCGGCAGAGACCTGGATTACTTTTTCAACGAATGGATTTACGGCGAACGTTTTCCAAATTATAATTATTCTTGGTCTGCCCTTTCAGGCGACAGCGGTTACCAGGTAACGATCAGCCTGAATCAGACGACGGGAACGTCCAATCCCGCTTTTTTCACCATGCCGGTCGATTTCAAACTCATGGCTAGCGGTTGGGACACAACCGTGACGCTGATGAATAACGCCGCATCGCAGGTGTTAATCATCAGCGGATTATCCCGTCAGCCTACAGCCGTTCTGCTGGATCCGCAAGGATGGATACTCAAAAACGCGGTCCTGACGGACGTGAATAACGGAGGAATTCAGTTACATGATTTTGAATTGTCGCAAAATTATCCGAACCCGTTCAATCCCTCGACGCTGATCCCGTACAGACTCTCGGAAAACTGCAGGGTAGAACTGAAAATCTATAATATGCTGGGTCAGGAAGTCCGGACCCTGATCAACGGTTTAAAAAACGCGGGTGCGCATACGGTATCATGGGATGGGAAAAATGACGCGGGTAATCCCGTTTCAAGCGGAACATATCTTTATCGCCTGAAAGCGGGTGAATACACGGCCTCGAAAAAAATGCTTTGGATCAAATAACCGGGATGACCGTCTCTCCGGGTGAAAGCGAAGTGAACCGGACACCGGACAGCAACGGATGATCTGAGGAATATAATTATTAAATCTTCCTTAACGCAAAACCGTTCCCTTGCAAAGAAGGGAACGGTTATTTATTACCGGAACAAACAATTTGCGGCCGGATGAATGCGGTAACCCTATCCCTTAAAACCTTGGTCATGAATGGGTTTACAGCAGCTTCCTGTCCCTCAAAATCTCATCCAGCGCTTCATGGGGCTGAACGTGGATCGTATGCCAGCCGAGATCGCGGGCCGCGATGATGTTTTCTTCCAGGTCGTCGATAAAGACCGATTCTTGGGGCAGGACATAAAGCGATTCAGCGGCGATCCGGTAAATGGCGGGATCGGGTTTCATGACGCCCGCCTCAAACGACAGGGTCAGTTGATCGAACAGCTGAAAAAAATCATGGCGGGATTTCAGCAGCCGGAAATGGGCGTCGCACGTATTCGAGATCATGCCGAGATAGTACCGCTTTTTGAGGATGGGCAGCAGTTTCGTCCGCTCCGGCAGAAGCCGGAAAATGTCCGACCAGGCATGGATCAGTTCTTCGGCGGATTTCCTGTAACCGGTTTCCCTGCGCATCCACGTGAAAAACTGTTCCGTGCTGATCCGGCCGGTTTCATAATCAAACCGGTACGGGTGGCACAGGATGATTTCGTTGATTTGTCTGACGGGAACAGCGATATCGGGTTTCAGTTTTGCCAGAACAGAATCCCAGTCGAAATCGACCAGCACTTTTCCGAGATCGAAGAAGATCGCATTGATTCGCTTTTCAGGGCCTGTATTCAACGGATGTCCCTGGCTACTGTGATAAAGTGAAGCGGCTTGAAAGGTTGATTATGCGCTGTTTCGGAACATTCGTCATTTATTCGCCGGTGTTTCTCACATCCTCGCCCCAGTTCAGTTTGGACCGGAGGACGTCAAAAAAGCTGCGGTGGCCGAGTTTGACGAGGTGAATGCGGTGCCGAGCCTCCCTGACTGTGATCAGGTCGTGGTGGCTGATGTCCGATTCGATCACGCCGTCGGCGGAAAACAGGGCGTGGCAGGGCGCTTCGAGCTGTACCTGCACCGTCTGGCGCGAACTGATCACGATCGGGCGCATGGTCAGCACATGCGGGCAGATCGGGTTGATCACGAACGCCTCGAGCGAGGGCGTCAGGATCGGCCCGCTGGACGACAGCGAATACGCCGTGGAGCCCGTCGGCGAGGAGATGATCAGGCCGTCTGCGGTATAGGACTGCAGAAACTCGCTGTCGACGTGGACCCGGACCCGGATCATCCGGATCGCCTCCTTGCGGACGAAAATAAAATCATTGAACGCGAAGACCGGCTCGGGCAGTTTGTCAGAACGGGCCTCCATCACGGTCCGTTTTTCCGTTTTGAAATTTCCTCCGATAATCTGCTCGACGGCCTGGTCGAGTTCCCGGATCTCCACTTCCGTCAGGAATCCCAGTTTTCCGATATTCACCCCGAGAATAGGTTTTTCCGATTCGCCCGCAAGCCGGGCTGTGGAAAGGAGCGTACCATCGCCTCCGAACGACAGCAGGATATCGCTTTCGCCGACCAGCCGATCGCGCGGCACAAACTGCCCCTGAAGAGACGGATCGTTGATAAAGGCCCGCGCTTCCTGATTGACGCAAAAAGGGATCCGCTTTTCCTTCAGCCGGTACATGAACGGGATCAGTACCGGAAAAACGGTTTCTTTCTGGACGTTGACATGAATCCCGAACCTCATCATGATGCTCCTGCCGTGTTGAGTGGTTTTTCAGGCATGTGAAACTCCGCGCCGCGATGAACGATCCGGACGGCCTGTTCGTATAGTTCAAGGCACTCCTGAACGGTTGACGCATATTTGGCGAATTTCACCAGGTCGCAGACTTCGAGAAACGACCGCAGAAGCTGAATGTAAGACTCGTTCAGGAGGCTTTTCCGCTTCAGTTCCCGCACAAGGTCGGAGGTGGGAAGTTCCATTGCCTGCACCGGCGTGATTCTTTCGGTGTACGTGCGGATAATGTTCGAAATCTCGATGTGAAAGAGCTTGTAATCGCCGCGTTCCGCCATTCCGGATTTTCTGAGCCGGGTCAATTGCTCCATCGCCTCTTCCTCCGGCGTTTTGACGACCGCCGGGACCAGAGCGGCATCCCTGAGTTTTTTCTCAAGATGTTTTTTATACCGGCGGTACAGGAAATACGCAAGGACGCCCAGGGCCAGGAGAATGCCCGCTCCGGAGGCGATCAGGCCGAACCAGTCGATTTCTCCTTCCATGATCGGTTTCTCCGGCCGGATATCGCTGGCGGAGGAATCCAGCACGCTGGTGACAATCACCATTTTTGAGTCGCCGCGGACCGTCACCGTATCGCCTTTCGACAGGTATTTCAGGACGGGACCGCGAATCAGGAACGTGTCGATGTTGAACGTGGTGAGAAGGTATTCGGTCCGCTTCGTGATCATGCCGTTCTGCAGAACCGGCTCATATTCCTGGATGCGCGTGATTTCAAAATCGCTGAAATCGGTTTCCGGCTCGCCGGTCAGCTTCGTTTTTTCGGGATACTCGATCCGGATTGTGTAGACGAGCACTTCCCCGATCGTCATGACCGGTTTGCTGAGGTCGGTTTTGATACGGACCCCGTCTCCCGGCAATAATCCCAGGTTCAGCAGAAACCAAAAAAATATGTTATGCATGGGAATGGACATGGTGCGCTGCAGACCATCCGGCTTCGCACGAAAAAAATGAACGTCCGGAAGCAGGGCCGGATTCGTTGTGTTTATTTAAATCATTTTGCATACAGTTCAGTATAATAAGTTCAATCATCAAATTCCAATGATTAATGAAATTGAATCTTGAGAAAACTGAAAAATCCAGAAAAAAAAATGATGATAAGTGATGGGATTCGTATGAAAAGGCTGTTGATGAAACGCTTACCGCTTTCGGGTACCCTCCAGCCTTGCTGAATTCCGGGACTGTGAAAATAATACGAAGAAAACCGGAACCGATCCGTGCGTTTTTACGCCATTAGCGTATCGAACCACACAAAGTGCGAAGGTTTTTTCGCATGTAACGACAGAGCGTTTTCACCGGTAATCAGCAGCGCGTCGCCGGGGAGAACGGAAAAATGACCTGAAGTCAGTTCGCCATCAATCAGAAAAAAGTAATAACCGCGTTCCGGTGA
The DNA here is from genome assembly GCA_964410965.1 of uncultured Bacteroidota bacterium. Lineage (GTDB taxonomy): Bacteria > CLD3 > CLD3 > SB21 > JBBIRG01 > JBBIRG01. Next base: position 138,214 of record CAYPIY010000007.1, read on the forward strand.
CAGATTCCGGCTAAAGGGTTCATCCGCTGAAGTTTTGATGATGTCCATGTCGGTATCCTGCTGGATCTGAAGAAGCGCGTGCAGGTCCTTGCCGGACGCCGCTTTCACCGCAAAACGGTCGCCCGATGCGGGAAGAGCTTTTTGCTCATATGCGGGTTTGAGCCCGCGCTGATCGGGAAATATCCAGATCTGGAGTAAATGAACCGGATCGATTTTTGACGCGTTGTACTCCGAATGCATGATGCCCGATCCCGCTCTCATGCGCTGAACTTCCCCCGCCCGGATGATTCCGTGTCCTCCCGTACTGTCTTTGTGTTCCAGTGCACCGCTGATTACGTAGGTCAGGATTTCCATGTTATGATGGGGATGAGTCCCGAATCCTTGTCCCGGCGCGATCATGTCGTCGTTAAGGACACGCAGCATCCCGAAATTCATGGATTCCGGATCATAGTACTGGTTGAACGAAAAACTGTGAAAGCTTTTCAGCCAGTCCGTTTTTGTCTGTCCGCGTGATGAACTTTCACGTAGCTTTATCATAATGGTTCCTTTACGGCAAATCGAAATTGACAAACAGTTATTGTTTCCATGATCCATCAAAAGCGATATCTCCGATCGGTCTGCGCGTACGCGACCTGTCTTCGGACTTTCGAAGAAATTCGGGAAGCATGTCTTTGGACCCCGGGTATCCGACAGCGGTCAGCGCCACGGGTTCGAAGCCTTCGGGGATCCCGAAAGCCTGCTTCGCGGCCTGCGGGTCAAATCCCGCCATCTGGTGAACGATCACGCCGAGCTCCGTCGCCTGTATCGCTAAGTTCTGCATGGCCATGCCGACGTCATGCCAGGCATGCGCATTGGGCTGTCCGTTACGGTCGAATTTCATTTTTGCCACGGAAAGCATCAGCACCGAAGCGTTTTTCGCCCATTGCTGATTGAAATCGACGGCGGTCCCGAGAAGCTTATCAAAGGCCGGGGTGCCTTTGTGAGCGTATACGAATCTCCAGGGCTGTTCATTACTGCATGACGGAGCCCATCGGGCGGCTTCAAATAATATTTTCATCACGGTGTCCTCAAGCGTTACGCCCGAAAATGCCCTGGGGCTCCTTCGTCCGGCGATCAGGGGGTTGATCGTGATATTATCAGGTGCGTTCATGTTTTATATCTCCTTGGCTGATCCAACAAAAAGATTTGAATTTCACGTTCATTTTTCAATACATTAAACCCGCTTTTTGATTTTTTATTCCTGAACGCTGCCATGGCTGAAAGCAACCGATGTCAAGAACCAACCGCCTGTATATGATCTTAAGCGGCATATTCCTAACCGCTCTCCTGACCGCGGAACTGACCGGCGGAAAGCTGATCGAATTACGTTTGTCTTCTGAATGGACATTTATTATGACGATAGGTGTCATTCCGTTTCCGGTGACATTTCTGATTACGGATATCATCAACGAATATTACGGCAAAAAAGGGATCCGTTTCATAACCTTCCTCGGCATGGCAGTGGTCATGCTGGCGTTTGTCATCATATACATTGATATGTCGATCCCTGCATCGCCGGTTTCCCCGGTCACGGATGAAATGTTCAACGGCGTTTTCGGACTTTCCGCGAGAATCATCGCAGGATCACTGACCGCGTATCTCATAGGCCAGTTGATCGACATTTACGTGTTCTTCTGGATACGCCAAAAAACAAAAGAGAAATTACTATGGCTCCGCGCGACGGGATCAACAGTGATTTCCCAGCTTATCGATTCATTTGTCGTTCTTTTCATAGCTTTTTACGGGCAATTGGCTGTCGGGCAAATACTGAATATCGGACTCACGAATTATATTTATAAATTTGTCATCGCCGTCGGTTTAACGCCTTTTATTTATTTTTCTCATTACATCATCGACCGGTATCTTGGCGAGGAATCGAAAACGATGATTCACCGGGCGGAAAGCGCCTGATTAACGGAGAAGATGAATGCCTGAAATAACCTGCCGTGTAGTCGATTGTCATGTCTTCATCATGAATGAAGGAATTCCGAAGTACCTTTTGATGAAACGCGCGCCCGGCGTCATTTACGCGGGGTCTTGGCGCATGGTCGGAGGAAAAATCGAAGCCGGCGAAAAAGCTTTTAAAACGGCCATCCGTGAGCTTCGTGAAGAAACAGGACTCGCCCCGGCGCAGATGTGGTCAGTTCCTTACATCAACAGTTTTTATGAAGCATCGAAGGACCGGGTCAATATAATACCCGTTTTTGCCGCACGTGTATTATCCGGTGACGTCTGCTTATCCCGCGAACATTCCGAATACAAGTGGTGCCTGTATGACGAGGCGCGGGAACTGCTTCCATGGCCGGCGCAGACTGAAGGACTGAGAATCGTGCACGAATATATCGTTCAGCAAAAAACAGTGTCCGGTTTTGTCGAAATACCGATATGAAAATTGGTTATCAATCAAACAACGATAAATCCTTCCAATTTTCAACAATGTTGCATTAGACAACTGAATGAAACATAAAGTGGGTGATGGTATGACAGAAAAGAAATTCGTATCCTATGTCGCTCCGGAATCGGACATGAAAGAATTTACGCTGAGGGCCGTCCTTCTCGGCGTCATGATGGCGATGATCATGAGCGCGGCAAACGCGTATCTGGGCCTTAAAGCGGGAATGACGATCGCGGCGACTTATACTACGGCGGTCATCGCGATGGCGGTGTTAAAAAGCCTGAAAGGAAGCATTCTCGAGGAAAATGCCGCCCGTACGGTAGGATCGATCGGGGGAAATATAGCGTCCGGGGCGATCTTTACGCTGCCGGCGTTTTTCATCGCGTCGATCTGGAACCCGTTCTTTTCGGTCAGCAATTATGTCGTGTCGACGATCATTCTCATTGTCGGGGGAATCCTGGGGATTATGTTCGTGACGCTCACGCGCCGTGTATTGGTCGAAAACGCCGAACTCCCGTTTCCGGAATCCATTGCCGCGGCGGAGATTCATAAATCCGGACAAAAGGGATCGGGCGGATCGAAATACCTGTTCTCCGGAATGGGGCTGGGCGCTTTGTTTACCGGTTTGCTGGAATTTAAAGTGATCGCGATGAAATGGCAAACCATTCTGAAGGTCGGGAAAAGCGCCGTATTGTTCCGCGGACCGGAGATGAGTCCCGCGTTTCTCGGCGTCGGTTATATCATCGGGCCGAAACTGGCAGGAGTTAATTTCAGCGGCGGGGTCATCGCGTGGGGACTTCTCGCGCCGATTATCGCGTTCTTCCTGCATCAGCAGAACCCGGAAGCGGTGTCTGACTGGCCGGCCGAAATTACGCGCATCTGGAAAGATTATGTAAGGTACATCGCGATCGGCGGTATGCTCGTGGGCGCGTTCTATACCTTGTACAAAATGAAAAACAACCTGGTATCCGGCATCGCCCAGTCTTTCCGGAACCTCCGGCAGGCCTCGCATGCGGAACACGCGCTGATCCGAACGGACCGCGACCTGAATATCCGCTGGGCGATACTGGCGATCGCGGTCATATCCGTGATCATGTATTTCATATTCAACTTTTTTGCGAATGACATCTTCGCGGCGGCCGTCGCCGTGATCGTGATGCTGTTCATGGCGTTCATATTCGCCGCGGTGTCCGGTTATCTTGTCGGCATCATCGGCGTGAGCAGTAATCCCACAAGCGGGCTGACCGTGTCGGTTCTGATTGTCGTCGCTTTTCTCATGGTGCTGATGGGCATGAGCGGGCATGACGGCATCGCGGCGGTGCTCGGCGTGGCTGCGTTTACGTGCGTGTCTGTGTCCGTCGCCGGCGAGATGATGCAGGACTTAAAAGCGGGGCACATTCTGGGCTGCACACCATGGAGAATGCAGGTGGGGGACATATTCGGCGTAAGTGCCGCGGCCCTGTTCATGTTCTTTATTCTTTCGGTGCTTCATCTCGGCGACATCAAGCAGTCCGTCAATAACAAATTAGAGAAACTGGAAAAAGCGAACGTAACGTCCGTAACCTATCAGGGAAAAAAGGAAGAAATGAAAGGCCAGGTGTTCACGCTCGATCAGATACGCCAGATGGAACCGGAGGAACAAAACGATGTCCTTGACGCGAACGCGGGATTCGGCGGTGAGCGCATACCGGCCCCGCAGGCCAGCCTGATGGCAGTTGTTGCGAAAAGCATCATTGAGAAGAAAACGGAATGGATCCTGATCCTCACCGGTATGCTGATGGCGATTGGGTTTATCCTGATGCAGGTGAAAAGCCCGATGCTGATTGCCGTCGGCATGTATCTGCCGATCGAGACCTCGTTCGCGATATTCATGGGCGGGCTGTTCAAGGGCATTGTTGAGCGGCAATGCGAGAAAAAGAAACTCGAGTCTTCCCTCAAAGAAAGCATTTCCAATACCGGTACGCTGATCGCGTCGGGGTTGATCGCCGGGGAAGCGCTCGTCGGCATTTTATTCGCCGTGCTGGCGTTCGCCGAAATCCATTTATTCCAGGTATTCACTGAGCCTTCATATATTATCAGCTTGATCCTGATGACTATATTTGGAATTGTCCTGGTTTGGATTCCGCTGAAAAACAGAAACAGTAATTAACAGGTCAGGTAATCGACGATGAAAATAATATTTTTTTTAATTATCGCTGTATCATTTTCGTCCTGCATTGACCGGGAAGAAGAAAAAATAATCGACGGCAACGACCGCTTTCAGCTTCTTCTTAAAAAAGAAAAAGTCATGGTGGAACTCGCGTTTCAGACGGAGTATCATTTGGTATTGAAAAATCCGGTTACAGGAATCTCGAAAAAGATCACCGGCCGGTACGGAACGCTTCCGACCGTCAAACGGTATTTGTCGGTGATGAAGATTGAGAAAATGGATTCCGCGCAGGGATCGTTATTCAATATTCACTACGTTCATCCCGAAGAATTTACGCCTGACGAATTCGATTTTATCGTTTCCGCGTACCGGAAAAACAGGGATTCGGTGCCGGAACTGAAATCGAAAATCAATACGCTGGTATACGGCAATCAGTGGCATTTTCATGAAGTGTTTATGTGTCCGGAGAAATTCTTTCTCATCACCGATTTATGGGGGCAAATCAGCATCGTCACGGATTCTTCTTATGAAGGATTGACCACGCCGATCGAACTGCGTCATTCCAATGTTATCGGAAGGTTCGATGACAATCAGGTACTGACGCTGAGAAAAGGAAAAATCGTATCCGGAGAAAAATCGGGTTTACTGGGCAAGCCGGTGAAAAAAATAGCCTTTATGGACGAGGCAACGAAATCAGCTTATGCGGGTGATATTGAGGTGTTATGGAGTGATATTCTCTATAATGACCGTGAAACGGGCATTAACGAGGCTTTTGTCCTCGCGAGCAAAAATTCCAGGGGACAGAGACTGGATGAGGTGTTTATTTATAAGAAGTGATAAATTGCTAAATAAAAAAAGTCCCTCGTCGAAGTAAGGGATTTTTTTGTTGATCTATTATTGTTGGTTTCTCACTTTATCATGATCATCTTTATCGTTTTCGTAAACGACTTAGTTTCAATTCTATACAAGTATACACCGGAAGGTACTAACTGTCCAGCCCGGTCCCTTCCATCCCATATTACGCTATGTAAACCTGGAGACAAAAATCCGTTTACCAGAGTTTTTACCTCCTGACCCAAGATATTATAAATTTTTATTATTACTAAGTTCTCTTCACTTAGTGTATAGTAAATCTTAGTCGAAGGATTAAAAGGATTTGGAGCATTCTGATACAATTCAAAAGTCATTTTTTTTTGATTAGTCGTAATTCTGTTTTTCCACTCAATATAAGAAAAAGACATATCAACGGTATCTGTTGGATCAGAATATTTATCTGATCCAGTTGATATGTTTTTAGCTTTCAGGTAATAATACAGATGGTGTCCTCCGCCATATGAAATATTCATTTCTTCATCATTGTAATATGTGTTTGTAGTTGAGTCGTATAATGAAAAATTGCCTCCCGATAATTTCTTGTAAATCATGTAACGGATCGGAAATGTCTCCCCGTTCGACGACCAGCTTAAATGTGGATTTCCCGATGAAACAGTTAATGATAAATTGGAGGGCTTTTCAGGTATAAACCTTTAGTGCAGGGAGAATAATTGGGATAGGTTGACGAATTAACCAACGCATTCCAGATACTTAATTTCCATGTCAATGGACTTATTGAATCCGCTTTTATCCAATTTATTGTGTCTTCGGGATCCGCACCCCAGTCTGACGAATAGTAGAACCCCGGATTCATAAATTCTGATTCTTCTACATATTTTATTACGAAATCCATTGTCGAATAATAGGTAGTATCCATACCGCATAAAGGCGCGACAGTACACCAGTGAATATCGGTACCGTCAAAAATTAATGAGGCAAACGTTTGATATGCAGAATCATCATCCGGCCATCTTTGAAAAGCGAATTCGTATAATCCCCAGCTGATAGTATCAATATCTGGTCCATTTGCTGAATTAAAAAGACTTAATTTTTTAGTGTAAACCGGAAAACTATTAATCAGATTTACATTATATCCGTATCGGTTGGTTGGAGTAGCCGCACAAGAACCGGTGTCAATATCTATCCAAATTGAACTCTGTTTTCGCATCAAGAGTCTTGGTTCGTTTAGACTTCGTATATTCACTCCATAAATTTTCATCTCATCAAAATGATATTCCTGTGAAAAACATAATTCCGATAATAAATTCAAAAACAGAATAGTTAGGAGCCGATAAAATACCGGTAAAATTCGGTTTAAATTTGCCTGCGTTTTCATAAAATTGGTCTCCACGCATTGTTATAGTGATATAAAATAAGTTTGACCTTTCGGTTTTTATTTGATTAACAAAAGTTTTTTTGTTCGAATACCCGATTCAGTTTTTAGCCTGCAGAAATAGATCCCGCTCGAATATGAACCGGCATTCCATTGTATGGCATGCTTGCCTGAGGGCATTTGTTTATGTATCAATTTAGTAATTTCCTGGCCCAATACATTATATAATGACAAGTCCACAAAACATGAATGTGGAATAGTAAATTCAATCATCGTCGTTGCGTTAAATGGATTCGGGTAATTTTGATTCAACATTTGTTTAGGAATGATTTCATTATCCGTATTAATATTGATAACCCTGTCCGCGCTTTTGAACAAGCTGTTACCAGAAGTCCCGGCGAACAGATAACCATCCGCATCAATGACTAATGATTCTCCGCCGCCATAGATGCCATTACTGACCGAAAACCACGTTACACCTTGATCCGTCGATTGATAAACAGGATATTCACCGTTAAATCCGCATACATAAATAACATCATTAGATGCAATGCAAATATCATTTACGCTGAAATCTGAATTCGTAATATTGTAGGATAACCAGGTATTGCCATTATCGGTTGATTTTATGAAGCGCCTCCCTGTGCCGACATAAATAATGCCATTTTCATCGATAGCAATCGGTCCACTACCCGGGTAACTGGTTTTAAACCAGTTATTGCCGTCATCGGTGCTTCGGTAAAGCCCAACTACTACGGATGCCAGAATATCGCCCGGACCGGCATGAGCGAAATAACCAACACCTTTATATTTAAATGAATCCGTATTTAAAGCTTCCCAACTGTCGCCGTTATTGGTTGAACGGTAGATACTGTTTTTACACCAATCCATTCCAAGAAATAAATGTCCGTTTGGGTTGACCGTTAATGAATAGCTATATTCTCCGCATATAATACCGTTGTTTATAGAATGCCAGGATTGGCCGTTATCGGTAGATCGAAAAACTCCATCACCCCATGAGTTGATAAACCAGAAGCCGTTAGGGGCAATGGCAAATCTCCCGAAAGTTGCATTGGTCAGACCTTCATTTAAAGTGATCCAGGTATTCCCGCCATTATTACTTTTTTCAATACCAATTCCGCTTACAAAAGCAAGTATTGAACCGTTTGAATATTCAAGCTGACTTATTATTGCGTTCAGAATGCCGTTGCTTTGGTTTATCCAATGGTCGCCATTATCGGTTGAAAGAAATACCCCTCCATAGTGTCCGCCGGCTAATAAAAGTCCGCTTGGTAATGAAACGACCGAGAACATATTTATATCGGTTAATCCTTGAATCAGTTTTGTCCATGAATTGCCGTTATCGGTGGATCGGTATACCCGATCTCCATAACTGGCGGCAAACAGATGACCGCTTGGATTGATGTTCAAATTTTCAATCGGATAATACGGATCAACGCCGTTATTGGCCGTAAACCAGGTTGAGCCGTTATTGGTCGAACGGTAAATCCCACCGCCCCAGGTACCCACGAATAAATCACCATTCTCCGATTCAAGCATAGCTAAAATTTCACCGACCGTTAAACCGTCGTTAACCCATTCCCAGTTTTGTCCCCGGTTGGTTGACCGCAATATGCCATATTCGGTACCCGCAAAAATATCAAGTTTTTTATTAACCAGAATTTCATCAACTTCAAAATCGCGAATAGTAGTTCCCATCTGAACCCAATGATTCCCGTGGTCAGTTGAGTAAAACATACCATGGTTATAAGTGCCGACATAAAGATCCCCGTTATTATCCATGCCTAGTGCGCAGGGATAAGAATCAATAGGAAGTATGGATATCCAGCTTTCGGCTTCATCTTCTGAACGGAATAAGCCGGAATCACCCGTAGTTATGTATATGTATCCCGACTTATCTGTTAACATATTGATGCTTCGATGATGTGTGTGAGATATATGTATTGTTTTCCAATTGGCGCCTTGATCTTCGCTTTTGTAAATTAGCGAACCGCCTCCTCGTGCGAAAATATTCCCGTTGGGATGTACGCAAAGTTGCCATATTGAACCGCTATACGGTCCGTTCAATTGTTGCCAGTTGATTTGAGAATATGTTTCTGAGACAATGAAATAAAAAAGTATACAAATAAGAATATTGTTTTTTTTCATTCTTATCGCTTCTCTTTCATGAAAATTTAATTCAATGGAACTCATTCATGCAATAAAGCATCGTATTAAAATATACCCCCGATTTTCCGGAATGTCAAGTTAGATATATCAGGATCAAGCGATTAAAAGGAGTAAAAAATCAATGTTGAACAGGTTGCATGGGATAAACAGATTGTAAAAAATGTTTGATCATGTTTTCGTCAGCATTGGTATCAATATAAATGACCGATGATGAGTCAGTCTTTAGAATTCCGATACTTTGCCGGTCTTTCAGTTGTATGATCTGTAAGGTTGATTTCATCGTATCAACCAGATTAAAAGCGCGGAAAAATTCTTTTTGTGTTTTATTATTAAAAAAATCAATTTCAGCGATATTTATATTCTTGTCAGAAATTTTCACAGGTAATAAATACATCTGGTAATCCGTAAATCTCTCAAACCGATCCGACCAGTCCGGGAAACCGTTTATCAGACCGATAGGGCCTTTCATCATCATCAGTCCGCCGAGATGACCGGCGTATATCGAATCGCGAAATAATTCAGGATAATCGAAAGGCTCCGGCTCGACGAGCTTAACAACCTGATCGCATAAAAAACGTGTGTATACCCGCTCGCCCTCGGAGGCTTTCTGATTAATAATTGAGATGTAGCAAGAACCGATGACAAGCTGGATCTGATAGGGCATGACGCAGTTAAGCGCGGAAATCGATGAATCGCTTTTGCATTTGAATCTTGATACTGAAAAAATCCCGAACGCCGATTCAGGATCGATCATCTGATAGATTTCAATTTTATAGGTTTTCTGATCCTTACTGATTTCCTGAAGAAAAAGTTTTTTGAATCCGTATTCAAGATACAGGTCAGCGCCGCCGTTGATATAGCCCCAGAGCGATGAACCATCGTAGGTTTTTTCTGTGATCAGGGTTCCGCCTTTTAAATCCCGTTCATACAGGAATAAAGGAAAGTCATTTTGATGTTCGGTGACCGATTGACTCCGTGTACAACCGAGCGAGGAAATGAAGACAGAAAAAAACAGCAGACTGCGGATCATGACATTGAGATGGTTTGCAGTTGAATCGCGTTCAGATCGGCCGTGCCCAGTTTCAGGTTCTGCGCCATTTCTAAAAATTCTTTTCCGCGTTTGGTTTCTTCTTTCTGCAGGTTTTCGTCCATCCTTTTTTTGATGACAATCTGGTATCCGATACGGTCGACAGCGACGGGATCGGTGCCGAGGAGAATGGTTTTATAATCGAAGAAGAACTGCGGATTGGCGCCGGGTCCGCCGTTGAAACATCCTTTGATCCCGTCGACAATGTTCAGGACGACTTTGTCGCGCAGGGGCGGGAAGGCGCAGACTTCCGCGGACGTGTCCGACCACAATTGCTTATGAAGCCTCGCCGTGTTGGTAACCGCGCCGTAAGCGAGGTTCTTCATGCATAGTGTTACGGAAGAACCGGCGTTTTTCAGAATCGGAATGTTGATGATCTTGTCGCACATTTCCGTCACGATTTTCGTGAAATAGGAATATTTTCCTTCATTGACCATATACGGCAGCGTTTCGGCGTCGTACTTGTCCTCGCAGTCCGCCCAGTAATACCAGTTCTTGTCGATCATCGCTTCGCTGTGAAGTTTGCCTGCCGCATCATAGAATGATCCTTTATCATCTTTCCGTTCTGTGCCGATAATTTTGATTCCGGGAAAATTAGATTCGTTGAATCCGCATTCCGTCATCTCAAATTCACGCCGGTCCCATATCAGCAGATTCTTTTTCGGAATGCCCGCTTCATCAAGCTGTTTCACGACCGCTGACGTGACTTCGATGCTCGTGGATAATGTCGGCCCCGCGACGGGATTAACTTTCAGTCCGATGCGGTCATTGTCGGATACGAACTGCCGCCAGGCTTCCTTCAGGGTCGCAGCTCCCGTTAAAGCGAGCATGCCTTTGGCGATCATGTCATACGCTGCGGTTGCGCTGATTTTCTGCTCCACGACGCTGTTCGCGTGATCGACGCGGATCACTTTCCCTGGATATTTTCCGGGCATGGAGTGTTCCGTGCGCGCGTGTTTGAGCGCGTCAGCGATATTCGTTCCGGGTTTGGGTTTATCTTGCGCGGACAATGAGGATGATCCTATCAAATACGGACTGACCAGCAATCCGGCTCCGGTCAGCGACGATAGTTTAACGAAATCACGCCGGGTGATTTTATGTTTGTTTCTTGGGTGCATATTATTTTCCCGGGTTATTAGGAAAGAAAAAGGTTCATTGGTAAAACGTAAATTCTAAACTAAAGTTACTTATGTCCGGTGTGGATAGCAAATAAAAAATGATGGAATTCCTGAATAAAAACAGGATCGGATTTTAATTGAAAAGCAGTAAAATTATTTGTATTCTCGAAAAACCATTCACATTATTCCATATCTATGATTCTTCTCCTCGCGACCAACAACAAACATAAAATCAGCGAAATATCGCACATCCTCAACGGCCTGCCCGTTGAACTGAAGACGCTGTCGGATTATCCTGAGTTACATGACATACCGGAGACCGGCGATACGTTCGAAGAAAACGCGCTGATCAAGGCACGGACTTGCTTTGAGCGTACGGGATTGCTTTCACTGGCGGATGATTCCGGTCTTGAGGTGGACGCGCTGAACGGCGAGCCGGGCGTTCATTCGGCGAGATATTCAGGCGTGGTGCATGATTATGCAGGCAATAACCGAAAACTGCTTGATGAGATGGAAAGCATTCCAACAGAACGGCGAACAGCCAGGTTTCATTGCGTGATTGCGCTTGTCGGGACATATCAGAATGAAACGTACGATGAAAAAATATTTCACGGACTGTGCGAAGGATTGATTATCGGCGAATTGCGGGGCGGCAACGGATTCGGTTATGATCCGCTGTTTTACATTCCTCATCTTCAGAAAACCATGGCCGAGCTTGAGCCAGCCGTCAAGAATCAGGTCAGCCACCGCGCGGACGCGTTGAAAAAATTCCGGTGTTTTCTGGATTCGGAATGTTTTTTCAGGGTACCGGGAAAAACATAATGCATCCGATGTCATCCGCAAGCAGTCTCTGTTCGTTTCGGATTGTGATAAAATATTTTAATTCACGGCAATGTGAATCTGATGAAGGTCATCTTGCGTAAGAAAAATGGTCGGGAACGGAAATATATCGAAAGGGGTAAATTTTCTTTGGAAACATAAATGCGGAGGAATCAATAATAAAATGAAAAAAAATGAATGCCGGATGAAAACGGTTTTGTTATTGCTGCTGATCATGCTCACCCGGACTGTTTCAGCGAAAGCTCCGGGAGATACCGTCTTTGTTTCGGAGGATCTTCAGCTAATCAGGATCACGGAACGGGTGTATGTGCATGTTTCCTGGTCCGAAGCCGGTACGCGGGGAAGGTTTGCATCCAACGGCATGATTTACCTTAACGGGAAAAAAGCGTTTTTGTTCGATACGCCTGTAACGGATGAAATGACGGATATGCTGATACAGGTAATCAGGGATACGCTGAACGCAAAGGTTGAGGGATTTGTCCCGAATCACTGGCACGACGACTGCATGGGCGGCATCGAAACCGTACACCGACTTGGGATCAAAAGTTACGCGAATGAGTTAACCCGTATCCTCGCGAAAAGCAAAGGATTGCCGGTTCCGCAGATGGGTTTTCAGGATTCACTGAATCTGGATTTCGGCGGAGTTCCGGTCCTATGCCGCTTTTTCGGCCCGGGACATTCATCGGATAACATCGCTGTATGGCTGCCGGAGGAAAAAATCCTGTTCGGAGGATGCTTGGTGAAAGACGCGCAATCCGAAGGACTCGGCAATACCTCCGATGCGGTTACCGGGGAATGGCCTTTCACGGTTCAGCGGATCATGAACACATATCCGGATGCCCGGCATGTCATTCCAGGTCACGGTGGTTTAGGTGATTTCGGCCTGCTGGAGCATACTTTATGTTTATTGAACAAGCATTACGGAAAATGAAGTCATCTTTTTTCATAATGGCTTATTTTTTGTCTGCGGTCATGCTGTGGAATTGTACGGGCGTAATACGGATCAGCCATGAGGAAATGCTGGAACTGGAAACACGCGATGAAAACAGCCCCGTAAAAATGGTCATCCGGTTTGACCGGGTCATGATCGGATTACGTGATGACAGTCTGAGGATCGGAGGACAGGTTTTTACTCCGGATCATAAATCGATTCCTTATGTCCATGTCCAGTTCGGAATCTGGAAGACGGCGGAGGAAGGATCTTATTTTATCATCAGGAAAGAATTCCTGTCCGATTCCGCGGGAAATTTTGACATCCGTACGGATATTCTTAATGACGAATGGATGGTTTTTGAGTCCGAAGCAGAGACACGTTTTTTCAGCATCAGTTCGGTAAAGGATAAAACCGGCAACTGAAAGTCAGTCCCTGATTGTGTAATGGTGGAAATCTCTGTTCAGTCCGGATGAGTATTTAATGAAATCATTTTATGATCGCCATTGTCGACTGTAATAATTTCTATGTCTCCTGCGAACGGGTATTCAATCCGAAGATGGAAAACCGTCCGGTGGTGGTTTTGTCGAACAACGACGGCTGTATCATTTCACGGTCGAACGAGGCGAAAGAGCTTGGCATTGAAATGGGCGCGCCGGCGTTTAAGATGGAGGAATTCCTGCGGGAAAATAATGTCGCGGTTTTTTCGTCGAATTACGCTTTGTACGGCGACTTTTCCGACCGCGTCATGAAAACGCTCGCCGGCTTCGTGCGCGATATCGAGATTTATTCCATCGACGAGGCGTTCCTCGACCTGACCGGCTACCATGACGATCTCCGTGAACTGGGCATGAAGATCCGCTCGCGCGTGAAACAATGGACAGGCATTCCGGTGTCCGTCGGTATCGCGCGGACGAAAACGCTCGCCAAAGTCGCCAATAAAATCGCCAAGCAATCTGACGGCGTTTTCCTGCTGAATGATCCGGACACGATCCGGAAAGCGCTGTTGAAATTAGATGTGGAGAAAGTCTGGGGTATCGGGCGGCAGTATTCGCGCATGCTGAGATTGCACGGCATCAAAACCGCGTTCGATCTCACGCAGGCGAAAGATTCATGGATTCAGAAATCGATGACCATCGTCGGGCTGAGATTAGTGAACGAACTCCGCGGCATTCCCAGCATTGACATGGACACCGACCCCGATCCCAAAAAAGCGATCTGCACCGCGCGCTCGTTCGGGCATTTGCTGTCCGATTTCGAGTCCGTCAGCGAGGCGCTCGCCAATTACGCCGCGACCTGCGCGCTCAAGCTCCGCCGGCAGAAATCCTGCGCCAACATTCTCACGGTGTTTCTTGAGACCAATCCCTTCCGCGAGTCCGATCCGCAGTATTTCAAAAGTACGGTCATCACATTGCCGGAAGCGACGAGTTTCACGCCCGACATCATCCGTCACGCGGTCGGCGGACTGAAACGCATCTTCAAAGAAGGTTATCAGTACAAAAAAACCGGTATCATCATGACCGGACTTGTTCCTGAAAACCAGGTTCAGGGAAACCTATTCGACCAGGCCGATCATGACAAACAAAAACGCCTGATGGACGTGGTTGACCGGATCAACAGCGAACTTGGCCGGGATTTTGTGCGGACGCTGTCGCAGGGATTCGAGCGTAAATGGCGACTTCGCCAGGAAAAACTCTCCCCCCGCTTCACCACGCGCTGGGATGAAGTGATGAACATTGATGTGGATGAATGAGCTCTTCAACGAAGCGGCTTGTTCCGGGCAAGCGAAAGCGGGTTGAGAGATGTTTTGTTTAACATAATGAAAACAATTTTGGCGAACTTTAGTTCGTCCAGTTGAAATGCGCTAATAGGGTCGAAATAAATTTCGGCCATCGCTAATAACCTGTAACACAACACCCAAATCCTGGCGACGGAGGAAGTCCGGTTCAAAATAATGAAAAATTCTCAAATTTTGAGAAAATATATGATCCCTTGTTTCTTATATTAATAAAGTAATTATGAATAGAAGCTTAAAATCTTATTTTCCTACTTGAAAGTATGACGGATTTACTTGATATGTTTTTATGCTATAATAATTTTCCTTTGAAAATCTTATTCAAAAACATATATTAATTTTTCAGAATGATATTTTATGATGCGTGTCCCAACAATTATTATTAACAATGTCCTGAATCCATATTTTATAGTGGTTTTCAGTATTTTTGAATTTTTTCGATTTCATTTTATTACAAATAATTGTGCGTCATAAAATCAAACATTTACATGAACGATTTATAACTTTTTCATCAACGTTGGGACACTCATGATATTTTATGTAAATGAAAAATGTAATATTTAATAAGACGAGTTTAAAACAATGAATACAAGAAACTTCAACTTTTTATATAATGAAAACATACATAAATCATGATAGATAAAGCAGACATAACTCCCAAAATACTGAAATGGGCCAGAGAATCCGCGAGGATAACCGAAGAAATCGCAGCTTCTAAGGTCAATGTAACCGTTGAAAAATTAAAAGAGTGGGAAGAAGGAATCAGCCAACCCACCATTCACCAGGCAGAAACACTTGCGAAAGCCTATCGAAGGCCGTTTGCATTATTTTTTTTGCCGGACATTCCAAGAGATTTTCAGCCGTTAAAGGATTTCAGAAGAAAAGATTCAAAGGCGCTGGGAACCGCTTCAATTTTTATTATCAGAGAAATTCAGCAAAAGCAGTCATGGATTAGAGACGTGTATGAAGAAAATAATGAAACAAAATTACCGTTTGTTGGTAGATTTTCTCTAAAAGATGAACCGATACAAGTCGCTGATGATATTAGTAAGACGCTTGGAATTAATCCGCCCAATTATACATCCGCTAGTCCGATAAAAGAATGGATTGACAAATCGGAAACCAAGGGTATTTTTATTTCAAGAACCAGTTTTATCCATTCACACCTGACATTGGATAGCGAGGAGATACAAGGATTCTCAATAGCGGATTCATACGCTCCTTTTGTCTTTATAAATTCTGACGATTGGGAGGCGCCTCAGCTTTTTACTTTAGTTCATGAATTGGCTCATATATGGATTGCCGAATCGGGTATTTCAAATGAAATAGAACCGGGATTAATACGCAAAGATACAAGGCATCCGGTTGAATTATTCAGTAATGAAGTTGCGGCGAGCGCCTTAATGCCGGAAGACTTGATAAAAAATATTGGCCCATCCGTTTTTAATTCTTCTAAGGAAATATTTAAGATATCAGGATTACTCGGTGTAAGTTCGTTTGCGTTATTGGTAAGGGCTATGAATCTCCAGATCATTTCACCCGATAAATACCGTAAATTAAAACGAGAGGCGGATGTCCAATTTTCAGAGTTTTTGAGAATGCAGGAAGCAAAGAAAGAAAAACAAAAATCACAAAAAGGCGGTCCCAACCCTTACCTGTTGCGATTAAATAAAAACAGCCGGCTTTTCACGCAAATTGTTATTGACGCGTTCAAGGGAGGAACCATTGAACCGACCCTTGCGAGTTTGTTATTAAACACAAAATTGAATCATTTTCAAAAACTCGAAGCTCAGTTATACAAATGAGCACCGTTCCAAAAATCTATTGTACAGACGCGAACGTATTGATTCAGGCCTGGCAAAAATACTACTCTCCAAAAATATGTCCATCGTATTGGGATATTCTAAACGAGCTTGGTGAACGAAATAAAATATTTTTGCCACAAATGGTTTATGAAGAAATAACTCGTACGGAAGATGATTTAGCGGATTGGCTCAAAAATAGTAACATTTCTATAAAGAAAAATGATTCCGTTGTGATAGAATGTTTGAGAAAAATATATGATGTGAATCCTTTACATAAGTTTCTGGTTGATAATACCAAACAAAGATCTTTAGCCGATCCGTGGGTAATTGCGCACGCGATCAAAGAGAAAGCGATCGTGGTAACGAAAGAAAACAAGGAAACCGCGGGTAACTCAACAAAAATTAAAATACCCAATGTTTGTGATAACATGGGCGTACGATGTATTGATGATTTTCAAATGATCCAAGAATTAAATATTCAATTTGACTGTAAAATTATTAATTAAAATAAAAGTGAAACCATGACTTTTCACGATCTATAAACCAACAAAGCCGGGCTTCATTCGAGGCTTGGTTTGATATTTACCGCCCCGTCAAGGGCGTGAGAAATAAATATACCGTTGGACGAAATTCATTTCGTCCCAATAAATATTATGATAGCCCAAATTAATAAGCCCCGAATGAAAAGGAATCTCATTTGACATTACCGGCCGGATTTGGTAAATTGAACGTATTGGAATATCTTTATACAAACTGCATTGAGAGAATATATGAAAAAGAAAATGATCGGCCTTTTTTCGTTCATGATTATTTTTGCGATTAATAATTGCACGGATAATGACAAAACCGAACTGGCGTTAGTAACGACTGATGAAGCCGGTACCATAACCGCGACGACGGCTGTTTCCGGAGGTTATGTCACTTCCGACGGCGGAGCCGATGTGACCGCCAAAGGCGTTTGCTGGGATACGATCATTAATCCCACGACCGCGGACAGCAAAACCAATAACGGCAATGGAACCGGCGGATACGGAAGCCAGATCACCGGATTGAGACCGAATAAAACCTATTATGTACGCGCATACGCGGTAAATAGTGTAGGTACAGCCTATGGCAATGAAATTAATTTTACGACATTAAACGGGACGGCTCCTCCCGTTACAACCACTTCCATTACCAATATAACAGCCAATTCAGCCGTCAGCGGCGGCACGATTTCTTCCGATGGCGGTGCGCCCGTAACCGCGCGTGGTGTGTGCTGGGATACGTTATCAGATCCGACCATTTTAAAAAGTCATACCAGCGACAGTTCCGGCACCGGCAGTTTTGTCAGCAACATTACCGGATTACTTCTTAATAAAACATATTATGTGCGGGCGTACGCGGTAAATTCAATTGGCGTCCGTTACGGTAATGAATTATCCCTTTCCATCACGGTTCCCGCTGTTACAACCGATACATCTGAAATCGTTTCATATACAACGATTACGACCGGAGGAAGAGTAACCAATAAAGGCGGCGCTGATGTAACCGCACGCGGAGTGTGCTGGAGCGTTTCGCATAACCCGGCTTTGACGGATTCACACACGATTAACGGTACAGGCACGGGCACGTTCACCAGTTCATTAATAAATTTAATGCCGAACACGACGTATTACATCCGTGCGTATGCGACCAACAGCATTGGCACAGGATACGGAAATGAAATTTCCCGGAAAACATTAGCGAATACGGCTCCGGTTGTTACTACCAATTCAATCACGGATTATTCCTATACTACGGCGACCTGCGGAGGCAATGTAACTTCCGATGGCGGATTAAATGTAACATTGCGTGGTGTTTGCTGGAGCACTTTACAAAATCCAACTACCGCGGACAGTAAAACGAACAATGGCACAGGAACCGGTGCATTCACTAGTTCAATGACGAATTTGACTCCCAATACACTTTATTATGTGAGAGCATTTTCGACAAATAGTTTGGGAACTTCCTATGGGAATCAAGTGACTGTGACGACATTGGCTTATACCGCGCCGACGGTTACTACCGGCTCGGTTTCAGCCTATTCATATACCACAGCAACCTGCGGCGGAAATGTAACAGCCGATGGAGGACAAACGGTAACCGCGAGAGGCGTTTGCTGGAGCGCATTACAAAATCCAACCATTGCTGATAGTAAAACAAACGATGGCAACGGAACCGGAACTTATATTAGTTCATTAACAAGTTTGGCGCCTAATACAATTTATTATGTTAGAGCATACGCGTCAAATAGTATAGGTACAAACTATGGTAATGAAATTTCATTTACTACTTTGGCTCTTTCAACACCTCTTGTTCAAACTAATCAACCTACAAATATCCAAAATAAATCGGCAATTTGTGGGGGAACTATTAATTCAGATGGGGGAATATCAATAAGTGAGAGAGGAATATGTTGGGATACTCTATCTAATCCTACTTATGCCGCTAATCATATTAGTAGTGGTACAGGGATAGGATCTTTTTTGATTACCGTAACAGGTTTAACAAAAAATACAACTTATTATTTACGCGCCTTTGCCCGTAATTCACTTGGCATTAGTTATGGGGACAATATCAGTTTCAATACGCTGAATTATGATGCGACAATTACTGATATTGACGGTAATCTTTATCATACGATTGTAATTGGAACACAAGAATGGTTAATTGAAAATCTAAAAACTACAAAATATCGCGATGGTACTCCTATTCCGAATGTAACAGTTGATACTACATGGATAAATTTAAGAACTGGAGCATATCGAAACTACAATGATAATCCATCCTATTCAACAGTATATGGACTATTGTATAATTGGTACGCAGTTACCGATACACATATTTTAGCACCCCAAGGATGGCATGTTGCATCAGATTCAGACTGGACTATTCTAATTAATTACCTTGGTGGTAGTACAGTTGCTGGTGGAAAGATGAAAGAAACAGGGACGAGTCATTGGTGGAACCCTAATACTGGAGCTACAAATGAAAGCGGTTTTACTGCATTGCCTGGAGGCGGCACATTTGGTCGCTTGGGTGATATTGGATCATGGTGGACAATTACCTCAATAGATTTAATGAATGCCTGGAGAACAATTTTGTATCATGATTATACCGGTACAACTCAAACAGATGCATGGAAGCCTACAGGTTTGAGTGTCCGTTGTGTGAAGGATTGATTTAATTAGAATTAAAAATCAATATGAAAAATAATTATTGAATAAGCAACACCGACAATTTAAGCTCTGTCATGGGCGGAAGAAAGAACTTGTACTGCGATGAATACAATTGTTACAAAACAAGTTACGAGAAAATTCACAAAATTCTTTTATGACAATGAAAAGGATATTATTGATAGTGTTGATACATTTTTAAAAAAAATTAAAGCTGAAAGAATAAATTCAGAGAAATTAAAAGAAGGAACCACTTGGTATTTTAGAGGAGATAAATTAAATGAAAAATTAATTCCTTCTATCGGTAAGCTTCAACAGTATTGTGGACTTGAATATACTCTTACTTTAGAAGATGAAAAAAGGATTTTTCATAGATTTCGAAGATTCGCTTATAAACATTTAGGTGGAATTACAAATGAATGGGAAGCTATGTTTTTAGCTCGACATTATGATCTACCAACAAGAATATTAGACTGGACTTCAAATCCACTACATGCATTATATTTTTCTTGTTCACCTCGGAAAGAAAAAAAAGAAAAAGGAGTCGTTTGGGGCATTCTGAGAATAAAGGATGAAGATAGTGATTTGGATATATTTAAGGACGAAAATAAAAATCCTTTAAGATTGTATTACGAAGGTGATAAACAAGAAAGAGCAATTAAATTAATATATCCAGTATACAATTCAGATAGACTAATTGCTCAAAAAGGTATATTTACTTGGCACTCACATCCAAAAATTCCTTTAGATAGACTTGCTGGAGAACCCTTTAATGAAGATAATCTTGATATCATTAAATTAGTGAGATGGAAAATTAATACAAAAAACAGATTAGAGATAATAAGAGATTTAGAGGGATTGGGAATTAGTCAAAGATATATTTTCCCTGATTTAGGCGGTATTGCTGAAGGTTTAAAAAATACTATTGTATTATGGAACGGTTCATAGATGGTCACTAAAATATAAAAATAAATAACTCATGTATCACACCCTTTCTCTCATTCTCGAACTCATACAGCCTTCACTACCTCCATCTTTCTTTACTCCGCCTTCGTCGTCAAACGCAAATTCAGAACGTAATCCATGCCCTACAATCCAAACATCCATCACCGACGATCGATTAGATTAAAAGGATATGATTATTCGCGGGAAAGCGCGTATTTCATCACCATATGCGTTAAAGACCACGAATGCCTCTTCGGTGCAATTAATGACGGAATGATGAAATTAAACTGTTTCGGTAAAATTGTGCGAGACACATGGAAAGATTTACCCAATCATAACGCAGATATTGTATTAGATCAATACATCATTATGCCCACTCATTTTCACGGCATTATTATAATAACGGATTTTGCTGGGGCGGATTCCATCTTTCCCGATTCCGATCGGGCGGGATTCGTACGGGCGGGTTCAGAACCGCCCCAACGGATAATACTCTTCCCGCCCCTGCGAAATCACTCAAACGCCAGGGATTACCCGAACTCGTACGCCAATTAAAAACATTTTCCGCGCGCCACATCAACGAATTGCGAAGTACACATGGCGTATCCGTATGGCAGCGGGATTATTATGAACGCATCATCCGCGACGAAAAGGAATTATACCGGATTCGGGAATACATCATCAACAATCCCGTGAACTGGCAAAATCCCGAAGAAAAAAATAACTCCAGATCCATCTGTATTACGCAAAATCACCGGAACAAAAATCATCTTTTATCGTAAACTATTGCACATTCATTGTGGAATTTTCAATTCATGAAGATCCCTTACGATATTAAAAATCTGTTCTCCCTATCACTCACCCTTAAATGGCTCAATATTTATGAACCGGTATACTTGTTTCAGTCAATTAATGCTTTATATCGTCCTTTGCCTGTGCCAGATCGTTTTATCAAAACAACTTGAGGGCGCCGAACCGCTCAAACCATCGCGCGCCGAACAACCGCCGGTGATCGACGGACTGCTGAACGACGACATCTGGCAGAATACGCTGAAAGTCACGGAATTTACAACTTTCGCGCCGGACTTCGGAAAGACCATCTCCGAAAAAACCGAGGCGTACATGGCGTATGACGGCGAGAACCTGTATTTCGCGTTCCGCTGTTACGACCGCGAGCCGCATCAGATCAAATCCAGCGTCACGTTCCGGGACAATATCATTCCCGACGACTGGATCTGCATCAATCTCGACTCCTTTAACGATCAGCAGGCGCTGTACGCGTTTTACGTGAATGCAAAGGGTATTCAGGCCGATTCACGCTTCTCCGCCGGCGTGGAGGATTTCTCAAGCGATCTGATCTGGTACAGCGAGTCGCAAACGGATGATCAGGGTTATACCGTCGAGATTAAAATTCCTCTTAAGAGCATCCGTTACGCGAACACGAATCCAGCGTATATGTCCATATTTTTTGAGCGCTATATCAGCCGGCGTTCCGAACACGGATCGTATCCCGCGTTTGATCCCGACAAGGGATTCGCGTTCCTGACACAGATGCAGGCGCTCGAACTGCATGACCTGCGGGACAGCCGCCTGATTGAAATCCTGCCTTCGGCAACTTATTCACGCCAGTCACGCCGCGAGGAAAACCGTCTGAAGCCGTACCGCAACCGGCCTGAATTAAGCCTGAACGTGAAGTTCGGTCTGACTTCGGACCTGATACTCGACGGAACGTACAACCCCGATTTCAGCCAGATCGAAGCCGACGCAGGGCAGGTGGACATCAACCTGCGGTCGGACCTTTTTTTCGCGGAAAAACGGCCGTTCTTCCTTGAAGGAAAAGAGAATTTCCAGTTTGCCGCCGAATCCGCATCGGAAACCGATCCCGTGCGGACGATTGTCCATACGCGGAATATCGTGAACCCGCTCACCGGTTTCAAGCTCACCGGAAAAGTCACGCCGAAAACGACGGTTGCTTTCCTGTACGCTTTGGATGAACTTTCCGCATCCGATTCCGCCGGACGGTACGCGCATGTGCCGGTAATCCGTTTCAAGCAAAATCTGAATGATGACAGCTATATCGGCGCTATTTATACCGGCATCGAACAAGACAACGGGTATAACCGCGTTCTTGGAACGGATGTTTTTTACCGTCTCACGAAATCAAGCCAGATCCAGGCTCATGCTGTCGCTTCATGGAACAAAGACGAGATGGCGTCCGAACAGGCCGGGCGTGCGCTCGGTTTCAGATATTATTACAATACCCGTAACCTCGATGGTGATGTCACGATCAAGGATGTTTCAAAAAATCTGGCGATCGGAACCGGGTACGTAAGAAGAACAGGCATCGGGAGCGTCACCGGACTGCTCAGGCCGAAATTCTATCCGAAAACGGAGCACATCCAGCGCATTGACGCGGAAATTTATTCCGCACAAACCAAAGATTATGAAAGCGGGGAATGGGAAACCTTTAATCATGTTTCCGTTCAGCCGTACTTTTTCGGACGCTCAACGGTTAAACTGAAATATTCTTATTCGACGGAAATATTTCTGAATAAAAAATTCAATACCGGCGGTTATCACGCAATGGTTGACAGCTGGATCAATAATAAATTATCAGCCGGCTTACTCTATCGTCATATACAATCCGTGTTTTATTCAGCGGATCCGTATCAGGGTTACAGCAACATACTGAACGCAAGCCTGTACTATCAGCCGATTGAACGTATCGAGACGGAACTGAGCTATATTTACAGCGATTTTTACCGTAAGTCGGATTCTAAAAAATTGATCGATTACAAAATCGGCCGGGGCAAAATCAGTTATCAGTTCAACAAATATCTTTTCTTCAGGGCCGTTGCCGAGTATAATGACTATCATAAAACGCTTCTGACCGATTTTCTGCTTTCATTTACTTATGTTCCGGGAACGGTTTTTCACGCGGGTTACGGATCGATCTACGAGAAATCCGAGTGGAATCCGGCTGAACAGAATTATACATACAACCGCCGTTTCACCGAAGTGCGCAGGGGGGTTTTTCTGAAAATGTCGTATTTATGGCGCGTGTAATTTTCGCTTCCTTTGCCGGCGCTATGATGATTTCGTAATTAATGCGCATACAATTACGATAGCGATTTTTTTTACTGTCTTGATTACTTCCATTTAGTTTTCGATATTGAGAACCAACAACATATCCTTTACTAAAACGGATTCATGTATGAATCGGATTTTGTTAATTTTCACATTTCTGTTAGTCACGGAAAAAATATCCGCCCAGGATGATCTGGAATCGTCTGTTATCAACCTTGCGGAAGATGTCGCAAGGGAATATGTAAAACCCGCCGTGTCGGGTTTCGGGGCGAATATGAATTCGGGTTGGTTCCATAAACCGCCGTCGGCAAAAACATTTGGATTTAACTTTGAGTTCGGCATGGTCGGAATGATGTCCTTTTCTCCGAAGGGCAACCGGCATTTTTCTCTGGGCAGTTTATTGCTGTTCGATTCAACTGACGCGGCGCGCATCACGGGAGGCATTGATCAATTGTCGCAGTTTGCCGGGTATGATACCAATCAGATAAACATCATCACGGATCAGATGAAAAACCAGCTCGCCGGATATAATATTAAGGTAAAAATTTCCGGCGGAACATTCTCTGGAAATAAAAAAGACAGCATCCGCATTCAATATGACGGAGGTCCTTTATATTTTACGGATCCGCAGACCGGACAAACGGACTCGGTTGATTTACGCAATGTCGGAAAAGCGATAGTCATGAAATCAGCGGGACTTGGCGTTCAGGCTCTCCCTTTTTTTTGTTACCAGATCAGCGTTGGGACCATTTACGGCACGCAATTCACGCTGCGTTTTCTGCCCGCAACAAAATCCAAAAAAGAAGTCGGCAGGTTCTCATACGGAGGCATTGGCATTCAGCACAATCCGAGAGTCTGGTCGGATAAAAAATGGCCGGTCGATGTTGCCGTGGCCCTGTTCACGCAGAAAATGAAGCAGGGCAAATTCTTCGAAGCCGGAGCGAGCGCTTTCGGTATCACGGTCGGAAAACAACTTGGCTGGCGCTTCCTGAATATCAGCCCGTACGCGGGACTGATGGCGGAATCGTCCTACATGAAATTCATGTACGACTATAAAAACAATTCAGGAGAAACGGAAAAGGTAACCATTCGTCTTAAAGGGAAAAACCGATCACGCCTGACGATCGGATCATCTTTCCGCGCCGCGATCGTGAATTTCAACATCGATTACAGTTTCGGCAAATACGATGTGTTGAGCTCAGGACTGACGCTGGCATTTTGACAGCTTTTTCAGTCGCGTTCAGCACAGCGTTTGAATCGGCCTTTTCATCATGCGATATCCCGGTTTTGATGTGATAAAGCGTCCGTCCGTTAATGCTTTGGAAAGGAATCATCTTTCAGGGGATAAGACAAATCCGCCTGTCGGATATCGGATCGTACGATTTCATTTTGTTTCCATGAATTATACTCGGATAAGGCGTTGCGATTGTTCATGAGTAAGAAGTATAAATACGGAAGTAAAAATAAAATCAGAGGTTATGAGATTATTCCTTTCATTTGATTCGCCAGAACGGAAGATAAATATTCAACGATTTATTTGATCAATACCATTTTCCGGATCTGGCTGTGCCGTTTGTCATGAATTATGGCGTCCAAACGGTAAAAATATATCCCGCCGGCGAACCTTTCAGCATTCCAGATAACCGAATATCTTCCTGCATTCATTTTCCGGTGAATAAGTCCGGCGACTTCCTGTCCGAGAAGATTGTAAATGTTCAATGAGACATATCCTGGTTCTGCGATTTCGAAACTGATCGTTGTTGATGGATTAAACGGATTCGGGTAGTTTTGCTGCAAAATGAAATCATGATTGATTGCGGATTTTTCATCGCCGGCGTTTAATGCAGTATTCAGATATGAAATGGAATGAGCGCTGAAATTCGGAACGGCAAGAATGTTGTTGCTGGGGTTAAATCCCAATCCGGCAGGCCCCGCATGCCCTGTTGAAAAAGTAATCGCGCCGGAAGTGTAAGGATATTCCCATTTTAAGATTTTACCGCCGCTGGCCCAGGTGGATACATACAAGTCACCGTTTTCGAGGCGCATGATCCCGTCAAATTGTCCGGGAGTCGTTGAAATAAGCGAGGATACCGTATGGTCATGCAGACTGATTGCCGTAATCGGTGAATTGGTCTGCCAGCAAACTAAAATCAAACGGTGTTCCAAAGGATCATAAGTCAGGTCCTGAGGGTATAACGGCAATCCGGAACCGACGATAATTGTATCATGAAAATCTGATAACCGTATTTGATGTATTTTCCCGGCATTTTCAGCAACATACAAATTCCCGGCGCCGTCGTCGGTCATGCCGTCGATCCAGTTGGAAACATTGGGCGATAGGGTCTGAATAAACGCATGGGAATTAAGGCTATATAAATGAATAGAGGCGCCGGCCGTGATAAAAATAGTCGTATCAACAATGTGAATTCCCAGACATCCGGTTAATCCTTCGATGATCGCAGTTTGATTGCCCGAATGATCGATTGATACAATTTTGCCGTTACCGTAATTGGACACAAGATAACGCTGATGGAGTGAATCATAAGCGACATGTTCAGGTTTATTAAGCAGGTTTTGCGCTTGTGCCGCTGTAATCCCGTAAGAAAAGATCAATGCGATCATCAAAGAAATCACCGTTTTCATCATAACTCCGTATTTTGAGTGTAGGATATTTTCTTGGTTTTGAACGGTCATGATTTGCATACATGCTATCCTTTTTTATTGACCCGTCGGATTAAACGGACAGACGGATAATTATTACCCCTCTACGGC
Source organism: uncultured Bacteroidota bacterium (assembly GCA_964410965.1). Classification (GTDB taxonomy): domain Bacteria; phylum CLD3; class CLD3; order SB21; family JBBIRG01; genus JBBIRG01. The sequence continues at coordinate 164,770 of CAYPIY010000007.1, forward strand.
ATAAGGGCCGGATAGGTTGCACTTAATTCGATAAGCGGTCAGAATAACCTTTAAAAGGATGAAATGTAATGATGAATGAGCGGAAAAAAAACGATAAGTTACCGATAAAATCCGGTTTAATAAATCCTTTTGTATCGATTCAATATCACGATTCGATATCAGTGGATTTTGTAGGCATCATGAATGATCCGGATAAAAGCTTCGGGATCGCTTTTCGTCATGATATCCCCGTGACCTCCGATGATGGTTTCGATGTTATCTTTTCCGGACAGAAGCCGCTGCGTGAAGGAGCACACTGGGTTATATCGGATGTGTCGGCGTCAATTACCACAATTCCTTTCGCTGTGTTTATGGCCGTTACGGCTTCCAGATTATCCATGCCCAAATGAACAAACAAAATATTTGGCCGGACTTTATTTATGAAAATGAAATCGTCGATTTTTTCTGTTAGGGTATCAGATTGTGCATAAAGATTCAGATGCAGCAAAACGTAAATAGCATTCAGCGTCCATCCATGAAATATTTTTCTGTAATTCATCATAAGAATTACTTTGTCTTGAAGGCTATTACATTTCAAGGAATAAATTTCAAAAAATCACCGTCAATGATCAGCAATTTGACGCCTTTTTCCGTTGATGAACGGTGCGAACTGACTTCATCGGAAGCGACATAAGTCATGCCTGCAGTTAACTTCGTTTTTTCACCGGTTTCCGGTTCACTTACGAATTCTCCTTCCAGACAGTGAACGATATGACCTTTTTTACACCAGTGGTCGGCGATATATCCAGGCAAATACTCCACGATGCGGATGCGCAGTCCTTCAAACTGTAATGTCCGCCAGTAACCCATACCCTTTTCGCCTTTGTGTTCGGTTTTGGGGATTGAGTCCCAGTTGATCACTTGATAAGGAATGTTTTTTGGATTCATACTTATAACTTCCTTTCCCTATGTAAAGTTATTGGGTGAAACAGCCCTGAAATACAACAACGCTCCGTTTGATTCCGGAATGACTGTAAAATTAAATCCGTGATTGTGAAATAAGAATTGCAGTTCATCTTCTGAATACAGTATTCCCCTTATGTTGACGCCCGGTTTCTTCTTTTCCGGAACTGGAACTGAAAACCAGCATACGGCTCCGGGTTTTAAGACACGTTTTAATTCGGATATGAACGCATCGATATTGCCGAAAAAATTGAGAGAAAGGTTGCAGACGGCCATGTCAAAACATTGATCTTTAAACGGTGTATGGAGGGTATCCGTAATATAAAAATCCGCGTTTAGAAAACCGTATTGCCTGAAATTCGCGGCGGCCCGGCACAGTAAACCCGGACTGATGTCAATACCGGAATAAAAATTATCCGGATGAAGAAAGTGAGTTGCATTTCCGCTCCCGGTCGCTATTTCCAGAATTGTCTGTCCCTGAATGCCGGCCAGTTCTTTTTTCAAAATATTGAAATGTTCTTTAATGGTACCGCCGAAAGGGCTAATTAATTATACGCCAGCCGGATTTCCTCGGTTGCCATGGCAGGCGCAATAATTTCCTTCCATTTTTCCGATTTCCATGTGTCTAAACCGGAATGCGTATCCAGATATTTCTGGGGGATGGGATGCGTGCCATAGACCACTTTCAGATTATATTTCTCTTCAATGAATTTTTTAAAATAATCAATACGCGGACAGGGAGGATAACCGACGATTAATCCGGTCGCCAGATGAATGACTTCGGCCCCGTTTCTGATCATTTCGGCCGGCGCGTATTCCACATTCCCGCCCGGGCAGCCGTCGCAGGTAGTATAGCCGACCAGTTCGATTTCTTCATCTTTTCCGTAGATACTGAAAGCGCCTTCCCGGTTTTTTATGGAACGAAAACATTTTCCTCCGGCGCAGGTATGATATCGGTTGCAAATGATGATCCCGATTTTTGTCCTTTTTTTCATGGATATCCCTTTCAGGGTTTAATAATGAAGAGATCCGGTGTTAATGATAATATATTTTGATTACAACTGAATATAAGGATTAAACAGACTGAAACCAAAAAATAAAAACATAGTAATGAAACTATCATTTTTCATTTGTCATTAATGCTTCAGTTCCTCAATGATTTTTACGGAAACCCGGCAACATTTTTTTAACCTTCAAATGTTCTGATTGTAACTGAGTAGTTACTGTTTAATTAACATTAAGGCTTTTTCATAAGCCAAATCCAGGGCTTTTGTTGAACCGATCTCAAAATCGGGTTTAACGCCTGTACTCTCCCAGTTTGTTTTCGTAATTGGATTGATTGCTCTGCCGGTCGGAATAAAAATTCTAAAATTTTCACCTATGCTCAAAACATCTCCGGGATTCGCGCCGCCTGCGGTAACTTCACCTATTAATACGCCGCGCTTTTGTGTCTGAATATTATACGCAAACTCTTCGCCGCCGGATACCGTAAAAGAGCTCGTTAGAACATAAATCGGCACAGCAGTCATTTTTTTGCCGTCAACCTTCTCCAGAGTGATAAAGTCGACTGTTTTATTTAGATACCTCTACGCTTCCGGTTAATTCAGGATGTTGAGGAACAGATACATTAAGGATAATTAAATACCCATTTACAGAACAATATAAATACTCTCCTTTTACATCCAATTCATGGATAAGTCCTCCGGCATCATACTCGCCAATAATTTCCGGATTATCCGTATTATGAATATCCAATACTTGTATTGTAGGCCCGTTGCCAATATAGGCATAATCATCCTGAATATCCACGGCAAGGCATGATCCCCACGCCCATCTTCCGAGCAATGTCAGTACGCTGTCGTCCATGGGTTTCTGAAAATTATTTTGTTGTTTTTGCCGGCGCTCATACTTTTCGCGCATCCGTTTAATGTACATGTTATCTTCAATTGAACCCTGCGCAAATAACGGCTGTAAAAACATAATAAATCCAAAAACGATGAATAATAACCGATTCATAGAATTGTCCTTCTTTATACTCCCGCAAACATAGATTGGGACTGTTAATGTAAGTCAGGGAAATGGGAAAAGCAAGCGGGGGAGGGAAAATGTTTCCTATCGATCAAATCAACCGACATGGCTCAAATGGATGATCGTATGTAATCAATAACATCTTCATCGTTTAGTGAATGACTTCGTCCGGATTCGATACAAATAAACGCCTGGTGCGTTGAATCGATACTGGCACACAATGTCCGATCCTTCATGTCTGATTCTTCGTATTACCGGTATAACGCTCTTGAATTAAGCCGAAAAAATTATTACTTTTGAATGCTTGTAACCGTGCTATGACAAATTCAGCGAAAGTGACATCATGGAACTGACTGACACTCAGCGTACCGCAATCGACCAATATGCCGCCAACGCGTGGTTTGTCTATGAACTGATCCGCGATTATCAGTCGGATCCTTCATCCGTGCCGGAATCCTGGCGGAAAATATTTTTTAAATTGTCCATTCCCACGCGCGGAACCCTGATAGCGGAAAATACCGATTCACGCGTCACTCAGGCCCCGGTTCAGATTTCCGGCGATGATGAAACCTTTCTCCTTCAGGGCGGCGTGGCGAAAATCGCCGAAAACATGACCGCCAGCCTTTCCGTCCCGACAGCGACATCGTTACGCACGGTTCCGGTCCGGTTGCTCGAGGAAAACCGGCGTATCATCAATCAGGCGCTGTTCACGCGGAACATGAAAATATCGTTCACGCACCTGATCGCATATGCCGTTCTCAGGGCGATCAAAACTCAGCCGTCCATGAATTACGCATACGCCACTGTCAACGGTCAGCCGCACCTGCTTCTCCGCAAAAAAGTCAACCTCGGCATCGCGGTCGACGTGGAAAAAAAAGACGGCAACCGTTCGCTGATGGTGCCGAACATCAAGGACTGCGGAGACATGGACTTCAGGACTTTCGTGGACGCTTACGACGGTATAGTGCGGAAAACTCGATCGGGTAAAATTGATCCTTCTGATTTCCAGGGTACTACGATCTCCCTGACCAATCCCGGAACCATCGGTACGGTTTCCTCGACACCGCGACTCATGGCAGGACAGGGAACGATCATTGCCACCGGCGCGATTGAGTTCCCTGCCGAATTCGCGGGCATGCCGGATGAACGGATCGCGGATCTCGGCATCAGCAAAATCATGACCATCACGAGTACGTATGATCACCGCATCATTCAGGGCGCCGACTCGGGACTGTTTCTCAAAACCATATGTGAATATCTGAACGGCCACCATCATTTTTATGACGACGTATTCAGCCATTTTGGTCTGGCGGTCCGTCCTTTGAAATTTGAGAAGGATAACATCACGGCTTCAGCCCCGGGCACCGGAATTCATCCTGAAAAACAACAGAAGGTTTTTGAACTGATCAATATGTACCGTGTCCGCGGGCACCTGGCGGCCAAACTCGATCCGCTGATGATGAATGCCTCGTCACATTCCGAACTGGATCCGTCGTTTTACGGATTCACGATCTGGGATTATGACCGGACATTCCTGACCGGCGGTCTCGGCAACCGTGAGAGAGCGACGCTCCGCGAGATTCTCGATACGCTCAATCAGACTTACTGCGGGCATATCGGCGCTGAATTCCGGCATATCCAGTCGCCCGATGAGAGGCAATGGCTGCAGAATCATATGGAAAGCGTACGAAACCGCCCAGTCTTTGATGATGAAGTAAGAAAAAGAATTCTCCGGCAGCTGATCATCGCGGAGACATTTGAGCATTTTATTCATACCAAATTTATCGGTCATAAACGCTTTTCGCTCGAGGGCGGAGAAACTTTAATACCCGTACTTGACCATCTGCTCAGTGAATCCGCGGAGCGCGATATTCTCGAAGTTGTGATCGGAATGTCGCACCGGGGGCGACTGAACGTACTCGGCAATATCGTCGGCAAATGGTACACGAAGATCTTCGCCGAATTCGAGGGCGACATTGACTCCGATTCGTTCCAGGGATCGGGTGACGTGAAATATCATCTGGGTGCGGCTGGCATGTTTCATACACGCAACAACCGCGACATTAAAATTACTTTGGCGCCGAACCCGAGTCATCTTGAATGGGTCAATCCGGTCGTAGAGGGAATTGTTCGCGCCAAGCAATCGCGAAAATCCGTTCCGCTTAACAAATCTTATCTTGCAGTGCAGATTCACGGGGACGCGGCGTTCGCGGGACAGGGCGTCGTCGCGGAAACGCTGAATTTTTCCCAACTGAAAGGCTACCGGACGCGGGGAACCATCCATATTGTCGTCAACAACCAGATCGGGTTCACAACCATGCCCGAAGAAGCCCGCTCATCGACCTATGCCACGGATGTCGCGAAAATGATTCACGCGCCGGTGTTTCACGTGAATGCCGATGATCCCGAAGCCGCGCTGTGTGTGACGCAACTGGCGCTGGATTACCGGATGAAATTCGAAAAGGACGTCGTGATTGATCTCGTCTGTTACCGCCGTCACGGGCATAATGAAGGAGACGAACCCGGATACACACAGCCCCTGATGGTTCACGCGATCCGCAATCATCCCTCAACCAAAGAATTGTATACGAAAAAGCTTATCGATGAAAAACTGACGACACAGGACCAGGCCGCCGAATTTGAGAAAAACACCGTCGCCTGTCTTGATGAATCGCTCACGGAGGCGAAAAGCGGTACCCTGAAATACGAACCCGACGCGCCACTAGCCGTACCCATCGGAGAGCAGCCGTTGACAGGCCAGGAATGCTCCTCATGCATTGACGATGACGAGTTACGGCGTATCACGGATCAAGTCACTGCCGTTCCCGATTTATTTCAGATACACCCCAAACTCCGGGTTTTCCTGGATCACCGCCGAAAACTGCTCAGCGAAGATATTATGTTTGACTGGTCGTTCGCAGAAACACTGGCTTTCGGATCACTATTGCTGAAAGGCATTCCGGTGCGTCTCAGCGGCGAGGATTCGAGGCGCGGAACATTCAGTCAGCGCCACAGCGTGCTGATGGACATGAAAACAGGCGACGAATACTGTCCCCTGAATCACCTGTCACCGGATCAGGCACGGTTTGACGTATACGACAGCCTTCTTTCCGAAGCGGGGGTTCTCGGATTTGAATTCGGGTTCAGTATCGCCGATCCCATGACGCTGGTGCTATGGGAGGCCCAGTTTGGCGATTTCGCGAACACGGCGCAACCCATCATCGATAATTTCATTGCGGCCTGCCGATCGAAATGGCAATTGCAGTCGGGACTGGTTCTTCTGCTTCCGCATGGCCAGGAAGGGCAGGGCGCCGAGCATTCCAGCGCGCGCCTGGAGCGGTTTCTTCAGTTATGCGCCGAAGATAACCTGCGCGTCTGCAACCTCACCACACCGGCGCAGTATTTTCATGCTCTTCGTCAGCAAATGCTGCGTTTTCCCAGAATACCGCTGATACTGATGACCCCAAAGAGTTTGCTCCGTAATCCTTCAGCGCGATCATCTAAAAATGAATTCACCGGTCAGGGTTTTCGGGATGTTATCGACGATCCGTCCGTGAACGATCATGGCGTGATTGACAGGATCATTTTCTGTTCAGGAAAAGTGTATTACGACCTCGTGCTGCAACGGGAAAAAACGGGTAAAAAGAATATCGCCCTGATCCGCGTTGAGCAATTATATCCTTACCCCGAAAAGGCGATACAAAATGTTTTATCTGAATATCCCGTTAAAGCGGATGTGGTGTGGGCTCAGGAAGAACCTCAGAACATGGGCGCGTGGTCATACATAGCCCTGCGGCTGCAGAACCAGTTGTCCCGCGGACAGCAATTGATCTATGCCGGCCGATCCGCAAGCGCGAGCCCGGCTGCGGGCACTCTTAAAATGTATAAAAAAGAATTTGACCGGTTCATGCATGACGCCCTGTTATAAAATATTCATCGCCGGAGCGTCCGTTGTCCTTACGTTCATGATGCCTGACGGATGCGGTTCCGAAACCACAAAAATTGATACGACCATGAAAAAAATCAGCACCTGCGACGAGCTTAAATTCACGAACCCTTTGTTGTTTGTTGAAATCACCGGTCAGCTGGTTCAGGAACCTTTTGTCAATAAAGCCGGTAAAGAAAATTATAATATCATGGAATGGTATCTGATGCTGTCCGACGGATGCAGGATTTATTTAAAAAATTATCATTCCCAAAAAGAAACGATGGAATCCGTGAAGAACCGCCAGGTCATTATAACCGGAATGATACGTTACGGCCAGGTGGACAGCGACGATCCGAACGTGCAGTCCCGTATCGGCCATATGCTGAGCGTACAATCCGTCCGCGTGAAGTAAGTTTATATATTTTGTTTTAAATAATTTTTTTGTACATTCTCTCAGCTTGTCTGAGGAATTTAACACCATTATCAGGAGAAACGCGCTATGAAACGTTTAGGAGTATTAACAGGCGGCGGCGACGTACCGGGTCTGAATCCCTGCATTAAGGCAATCGTGTATGACGCGATCGACGCGGGATACGAAATCGTCGGGATCAAAAAAGGCTGGGGAGGACTTTTGCAGTACAATATTTCGGAACCCGAAAAATCGAACGATCTGATTGTGCCTCTGAATAAAATCAACACCCGCACTATTGACCGAACCGGCGGCACCATGCTGCATACGTCCAGAACGAATCCGGGAAAAGTATCACCCAAGGACATTCCCGAATTTTTACGCGACGCAAATTATAAAAACCTGAAACCGGATCAGAAACTCGATTTTACCCAGCACGTTCTTAAAGTGCTTCATCACCTGAAAATCGATGGTCTGGTGACGATAGGAGGCGATGACACCTTAAGTTATTCGCACCGCCTGCATAAGGAAAAATTCCCCGTCCACGCGATTCCCAAGACGATGGATAACGACGTTTTCGGCACTGATTTCTGCATCGGCTTTTCCACAGCCGTTACACGGTCCATCCAGTTCATCAACAATCTCCGCACGCCGGCGGGTTCTCACGAGCGCATCGCCGTGGTTGAATTGTTCGGGCGCAACAGCGGCGAAACTTCGCTGATTTCCGCGTTCCTTGCCGGCGCCGACCGCGCGATCATTTCGGAAGTTCCCTTTGACATTGATAAACTCTCTAAGCTAATTTTATCCGACAAGAAAAACAATCCGAGCAACTACGCGATCGTCACGATTTCCGAAGGCGCGACCATGATCGGCGGATCGATCGTCGAAGCCGGCGAAGAAGACGCGTACGGCCACAAGAAACTCGGCGGCATCGGGCACATCACCGCGGAGGAAATAAAGAAGCGCACCGGCAGTCACATGATCTATCAGCAGGTCGGTTATCTGATGCGAAGCGGAGAACCCGACGCGCTTGACCGCATGGTGGCCATGTGCTATGCAGGACTGGCCATTGATCACATCAAACAAGGCATCTTCGGGAATATGTCAGCGCTGCAGAACGGACGTTATACTACTATTCCGATCGATACGATCATGCAGGGCAAAAAAGTCGTTGAAGTTAACGAACTGTATGACGCGGAAAACTATAAACCAAAAGTTTTTTCACCCTGGGGCAAACCGATGTTCCTGCATTAACAATCAGGGATAAACGATTTTATAAGCCATTCCGGAACAATAAAAATCCGGAATGGTTTTTTTATTTGAAGAAATCCTGTTTGAGAATATAGGTCATCGTCCCCGGCTGAAGATTCACAACCTGGCCTGATATTTTTATTTCGGAAATTGAAGAATCGGCAGAATTAGTAAACATAAGCACGTAGGCGGGATCGGCGGTAACCCTGGAAACCACGTTGCGCACATTTGACGGAAGCTGAACATCTTGTTCAAGTTCGGCGGGTAATATAATCCCAGCCTGGTTCAGCGGTTCCGGCGGGTCAATATCCTGCGGTTGACCTGATAATTGATTCATCAGTGCTTTTTTGAATAACGTTTCATTGGACAGCAGGTTATGCAGAAAACTGACAGGCAAATGACTGTTCTTCACGATTACGGAAGGAGTATACGGCGTATCAACCGGGCTCATTCCTCCGTTTTCATAGCGGTATACATGCGCGTTCCGGTTACTTTCGCAGACCGAAACGACAAGATCGCTTTCAATACCGAAAACCTCTCCTACATGGCCTATAATGGAATAATACGGAACCGGCGAGACGCGTTCTCTGATGCGGAATTGCAGCAACCGTTTCATGACCAGGCTGAACGTACTCAGATGCTGAATCTGCCTGCGGCTGAACGGAATATGATCCAGCCAGTTTTTCGCGATCAGCGGCAAACTGTTTCCGTGAAACGGCGTCGCGATCGTGGTGATTTGTCTCAGGTTCGGATGATCATCGCAGAAAAAATCGTACCACTCCGCGATAAGCCCGCCCTGTGAATGCGCGACGATCTGAAAGGGATCATCGCCCACCGACAGGGGAATGTACTCGTTCAGCGTCGCCGCGATGGCCGGAATGTCAAGCGCGTTGCTGAAAGTCGGATAATCGAAAAAGTGGATCTGAAATCCTTCAGGCTCGAGCCAATCCCGAAGCTGCCGCCAGGACTTGCTGAAATCGGCGAGGCCGTGAATAAAAACGATCTGGTCAACCCGTTCATGCATATTGGTTTTGTCTTTCTAAAAATATTTTGTTACTATGATAATAAGCAACTTTTTTTTTGAATACAAGGGTTTGCATGCGGCTTCATTCAGTGAAATATGGAAACCACACCGATCATCTGATCATACTCCACGGACTTTTCGGATCGGAACGTAACTGGACCCGGGTTGCGCGAATCCTTATGGAACATTGTACGATCATCATTCCGGATATGCGGAATCACGGCCAGTCACCGCATCATCCCGAACATACTATTGAAGCGATGCGGAGGGATATCGAAGTACTTTCGGATGAACTGAAAATCAAAAGGTTTTTCCTGCTTGGCCATTCGATGGGCGGTTATGTCGCGATGGATTTTGCCCTGAAACATCCCGACCGCATTTCCGGATTGATGGTCGAAGATATCGCGCCGCGCTCCTATCCGAATCATAACCTGCTGTCAATCATAGATGCCATGCAGTCTGTTGACCTGGACCGCCTGTCCGATAAAAAAGACGCCGATCGAATACTGACGTCACCAATTCCGAAACCTGCCTTTCGCCAGTTCCTTCTGACCAATCTGATAAGATCGGATTCTGGATTAGCGTGGCGATTCAACCTGTCTGCGCTGGAAAAATTTGTGAAGGATGATTTTCGCAGTATCGTGCACGGCCTTCATGAACCCTATACAGGAAGAAGTCTTTTTATCGGAGGCAGACAATCCCCCTACCGTATTTGGGAAGATGAATCTCTCATCCGGAAACATTTTCCGTTCGCGCAGGTTGAAGTCATCGAGGAATCCGATCACTGGGTGCATTACGATGCGGTACAAGTTTTTTGTGAAACCATCACCCGTTTCATTCACTCTTCACAGGAGGATAATCCATGATAACCTTCATCATAGAAGTTTTTACAGGTATCATTCTAATCAGCATGCCGTTTCATGCCGGGGCGCAGGAGACTGATCTTCCGGAAACCGAAACGGATCCCGTTCTGGCCACCGTAGACCTGGATACCGTACGGGCGGGAAATTATTTTAGCCCGGCGATCATCAGTGAATTCATCACCCGCTTTGATTCCATTCGGGTCTGGGTGGTAATATCCGATCATGAAAAGCGAATAGATGCGCGCCTGCTGTATACGCTGAGGGATTTTGATTTTTCAGGCCTGACACGTACTTTGATCGACGACAACTGGATGGAACGTGAATCAGACAGGATTTGCCGGCTGCATCATGACAACGGAAAGATCGTCTTTGCCGGTCCGATGCCTGAAGGCATTTACACTCTACAGCTTCGGATCCGGGGATTCAACCCGGATTTGACCGCATTTTCAGAGGTTGTCCCGTTCAGAAACTTTCTTGACCTGAAAAAATAATTCACTCCAAATAGGCTGACCTATTTTCCGCGGACAATCTGGTACACACTTGTAAGGTCGTATACAAGATATCGCGCGGGCTGCTGACGTTTCTCTCCGCCGTAACTCAGCATCAGCGCCTGCTTGTTTTCTTTGTCCACCCAGTCCACGAAGATCGCGCTGTGCTCGATGTCGCCGTAGGAATGATTAATGTAATAAAGCCAGTCGCCGTACTGAATAAGATCAACATCGGCGTAAGGACCGGCTTTGACGCTGCGAAAAATATTTTTCCGTTTGTTCGTCGGGAAGCCGGCACGGTTGTAAACATGATTGGCGTAATCCCAGCAACCCCCGGGAAGAATTTCAGCATTGATGACGGTCATCTCCCTTCCTTTGAACAGGATGAGTCTTCCAATAGAGTCCGCTTTGTTTTCGGCATGGATCATGATCGTGTCATAATCCAGTTCGTAATAATCCTGATTCGATGGATTATGGTTGACTTTTGAATCCGACGGTGCCGGAATTAATGAAAAGAAAAACCATCCCAGGCTCAGCATGACAGCCATCATTGCATGTTTCATGTTATTCAACGCCTTTCATGTTATTTATTTGGGTAATTTTGAATAATCCAGTTCGGAGCCCATCAGGCTGTGCGGGATCAGGTAAACGGCGAGTAAAATCACCGCTGCGGCGATCATGAGCTGCTTGGGTTTTATGGACCGCGGAAGCATCAGCGCTACGGCTAGCCAGCCGAGGAACGCGACAATTGTTTTATTATCCGTCAGGTCAGTTCCGAATGGCCATCCGGTCCAGAAGGCATCGAACGCGTATTTCTGTACCACAGGCCCGAGAATCAGTCCACCGGCAAATAAGAATCCGATCGTCCACCACGCGTAAAGACGGTAACGCGGAGCCCGGCTTAAAAACTCAAGTCCGGCGCGGGTTGATAACAGCATTCCGCCGAACATCGCGATGACATGAAGAATAAGAATCAGCGACGGCACCTCGCCCTTGAAGCGAATGATAACCGGATCGGGTGGTATCGATAACTGCTCACCGGCTTTTTGCAGGTTGATCTGATACAACAGTTTTCCGGCCGGCGGCTGAAGAGGTAAAACGGCCGTCAGCGCTCCGGATTCCCGGGTCATGGTCACCGAAGTCCATGCGTCGTCTGTTTTGTAGCGTTTCCATGTTAATACGCCGGCGACAGCCGTATCATCCGTCGCTATCGATACCGTATGGCCTGTATCGCCTCCATGACTGCGATGTAATTTATAGGTAATCGTCTGACCGTTCAATAACGCGGATCCTGAAATGGGATAGGTTGGTCCTGTCATTCGCTGATAAACAGCCGTTGCCGCCGTTACCAGGAAAGCAGTAAGCCAGAGCATCGCAGATCGTTTCATGTGCAGCCTTTGTGTATTTTTATTCTTGCCAATATATAATTAATTATGTATATAGTAATAAGTCAACAAAAAAGATCTTTGGAAAAATATAATTATTGTTAGGGGCGTCCCGCTGAAATTTCAGAAGGACTGAGAATGCACCCTTAGAACCTGATCCGGATCATACCGGCGTAGGGAAACAAAAGTTTATTTATAAACCGTTTTCCTGCCGGCTTTGGCGGGAAAACGGTTTTTTATTTATCCTGCTATAACAGCGATGCCCGTAAACAAAAGTCATGATACAAATCGATACAGTACATTTTTTTGAAAGGCCATACAATGTTAATTAACAAAATTTATAAGCTGATTTTATTACAATTTTTACCGGCGGCAATAATTTACAGTCAGGCGTCATTGCGCGGCACTATAACCGATTCCGAAACCGGCCTGCCGTTGGGATCGGTCAATGTTATTCTTGAAAACACGGCCCGCGGCGCCGTTACGGATATCAACGGCGAGTTCATCATCAAATCCGTAACTCCCGGACAGTACACGCTCAGCGCAGCCATGATCGGTTATCAGGTCAGGAAAATCAGTTTCCGGCTTCAGACTGATGAAAATAAAACTGTTGATTTCAAACTGGTGCCGCGTTTGCTCCAGGGCGAGGAAGTCGTGATTACCGCTACGCGCGCATCGAAGGAAATGCCGGTCACGTATTCAAACATTTCAAAAGAAGAGCTCGTGAATAATTATATGGTTCAGGATGTTCCGGTCATGCTGTCGAATCTGCCTTCAGTAAGCTTTTATTCGGAGAACGGGAACGGGCTGGGCTACAATTATCTTAATATACGCGGGTTTGATCAGCGCCGGATCGCCGTTATGATTAACGGTATTCCGCAAAACGATCCGGAAGATCATAATGTGTACTGGGTCGATTTTCCAGACTTGCTTTCCAATACCGAGGACATCCAGGTTCAGCGCGGCGGCGGAAGCGCGTTTTACGGCTCACCGGCGATCGGCGGATCGGTGAACATACTCACCAACCAGTTCCCGGATCAGCGGCGGACGTCCGTTCTGGCGGCCTACGGTAGTTACAACACGCAGAAATACGCCGTCAGTTACAGTTCGGGGATACTCGAAAACAAGTATTCCATCAGCGGACGGTTTTCCAAAATAACCAGCGACGGTTACCGCGACAACGCCTGGGTCAACTTTAACAGTTACTACCTGAACCTGTCGCGATTCGACGGCGACCTGACAACGTCGCTGAACGTTTACGGCGGGCCTATTTCCGATGGTCTTGCGTATAACGGACTTCCGAAATTCTTCAACCAAGACCGGAAAAAAAGAAAATCCAACTGGAGTTACTTCGACGCCGATAATCAAACCCGGACTGTGAATTATTATACGGAACGCCGGAAACAGGAAGTCGAGAATTTTTCCCAGCCTCATTATGAACTGATCAATCGCTGGAAAATCAATGATGACATGACATTTCACAATTCTTTGTTTTACGTCGTTGGCACCGGTTATTTTGATTATGACGGAAGCTGGATCGGTTATTACGGCGATGACGTTGTCCGCCAGTATTTCCGCCTGACGCCGGAGAACGGATTTGATTCAAACAGTACGCTTCCTTCCAACACGCTGATCCGGGCGTGGGTAGGAAATAAGCAAGCCGGCTGGCTTCCGCGACTGGAATGGACACTGAAAAATCATAACCTGAATATCGGCGGGGAGTTCCGCCATCACCGCTCGCTGCATTACGGAAAAATTCTTTGGGCTGAAAACCTTCCGGAAAATTTCGATCCCGATTATCAGTTTTACCGATACCGCGGGGGGAAAGACATTATATCGCTTTATGTCCACGATTTATGGAAAATTCATTCACGCTGGTCTGTCATGGCTGATCTGCAGTGGATATACAACCGGTATAAAATTTACAAAGAAAAATATGCCGGCAATGAATTTTCCGTACCTTATTATTTTATCAATCCGCGTTTCGGAGTGCAGTACAGGCCCGGTGAACGCTGGACGCTGTATTCCAGCGTCAGCCACACATCCCGTGAACCGCGCCTGAGTAATCTTTACGACGCCGCCGGTTCCAGCATTCCCAGCGAATACGCGAATGATTTCGGGTCCATTCCTTACCCGCAGTTCCGCGAGAAATCCCCGGGCGTTTACGATTTTTCAAGGCCGCTGATCAAACCGGAAAAACTGCTGAACATCGAAACCGGAGCCGGATTTGAGATTCCGGAGAAATTAAAACTCAACGCAACGGTTTTCTGGATGGACTTCCGGGATGAGATCATCAAAAAAGGCATGGTTGACCGGTTCGGACAGCCCGTTACGACAAATGCTGACCGGACACGCCATCAGGGAATCGAATTCTGGGGCGACATCCGGCCGCACCGCATGATCGAAATTTTCGGCAACCTGACCTGGAGCAGAAACCGGTTAATCGAATTCCATGGGACGCAAAAAGACAGTCTTGGTAATTATGTTCCGGTCTCGCTGAATCAAAACCCAATCGCAGGATTCCCGGATATCATGGGCGCACTGGGATGTGAATTCAACTGGAAACAATTGCGCGCCCGGATGGACGTAAAATATTCGGGGCCATTTTATACGGATAACTTCAAGAACAAAACTAATCGTGTTCCCGGATATACCGCAGCGAATGTGATGACATCGGTCAGGTTTAAAAAAGTCATAAGTATCCGTGAAATAGAATTGCGCCTGCAGGTCAACAATGTCTTTGACAATCTTTATTTTGCTTCCGGAGAAAAAGACGAGTTCTTCCCGGCCGCTGAACGGAATGTCCTGATGAGTTGTCAGATTTCGTTTTAAATGTTTCATTTACCATTATAAAGTTGGAGTCATTAATAATAAATTGTACTTATGTATTAGCCATTGTAAAAGGAGAGAAGAATGAAATACAGATTAAATAACTTAATTAATTTATGTGCGTTGTTTTTACTTTTTTTATTAACTTCATGCGCACCTGTCTATGTTCCAAACGCTGTTAACACTCCGCTTTTAACTGAAAAAAATCAATTCCAAATTAAAGCAGGCATTGGGTTAAGCGGGACTGATATTCAATCCGCATATGCTTTGACCGATCATTTCGCTGTAATGGCCAACTACAATTTTCGGAATAATACTGCAAAAGAAGATGAAAATGGCAGTAAAGGCAGGTTAGGCGAGGCTGCCATTGGTTTATTCTTCCCTTCTCCCAAAAAGGCCGTTATATATGAAATATATACCGGCTTTGGTTATGGTTATGGAAAATACAGTGATATAGGCTCAGGAACATTTGATAAATCTGCCGAGGGATCTTTTAACCGTTTTTTCATCCAACAAAATTTTGCATATCATTTTTTATTTGTTGATTTGATTCAAGCTACACGTGCTTCATTTGTAAATTTTTATAAATATAATGAGTCTGGCTTCTCAACAGCTTTGACAAAAAATAAAAGCGCGTGGTTCATCGAACCGACACTGACATTAAAAGCGGGAAAAGCGATCAAAGTCTATTATCAAGTTGGCGTTACCTATCCGGCAAAAGGAAATCAAAATGTAATGTTTGATTACGGAGATGTATTTGCGTGGTTAAGAGGTGGTGCTTCATTTACAAATATTGGTATCGAATTGACTATAGACCAAAAAGAAAAATAATACTTTTTAGGATATGAAAAATATGAAACAATCTTTAATATTGCTTCTTACGGCGTCGGTTGGGATAGCATCTTTTTTAACCGGTTGCGCCTCAAGTTATACGCCAAACGCAGTTTCAGTGCCTTTATTAAACAACAAATACGAATACCAGGGCTCAATACGTGCGGGCGTCAATGGAATTGATTTACAAAATACTTTCGCGGTTACCGATCAAATAGCTGTCATGGTTAATGGAAGTTATTCAAATGATCATAGCTCAACCGAGAAAGATTTTCATAAACACCGATTCGGTGAGTTAGCAATCGGTTATTACAAATCAATTGAATCAGAATACTTTTTTGAGTGTTTTGCCGGTTTTGGATCAGGCAAAACCGACATCCTTGATCAAGACGGGATCAGTAAATCGATTATTATTGATGAGCATTCTGCCTATAAACGCTTTTTTATTCAGCCTAATTATGGATATCGTTCAGGTCCATATGAATGGGGTTTGGGAATTCGTGCTGTTTATATCAACTTTAATAAATTCAAAACTACCGATGATGAGCTTGAGGGAACCAGAAAGAAATCATTCTTCATTGAGCCGGCTTTTATTTTTAAATACGACATGAAATATGCGAAACTAACCGGCCAAACAGGACTGAATATCCCGGTCGTCAGACGCGAAAGAATGATTTTTTCAACTGATGTTATATTGTTCAATTTTGGAATCGAAATTCCGTTGAACCGAAAAGTTCAATAATTGGGATTTCATGTATTTTAAAAGGCGTTCATAATCAAGAACGCCATTTTTTTCGTTTGTTTTTAACAAAACAACAAATTATATTGTACATAACAGAGAGGACGGCGGAGAATGTTCATTAATTGCCTGATAAAACTCTGTGTTTTACTGATTTTTTCGACAGTATACCGCCTGGTCAGCCCGGCTTATTCGGAGGAGCATGATTTCTTTGATATTGTAAAGAAAATTCCTTTTCACCGCTCTCAAACGAATATTAAGCCCGGCAAAACCAATTCTAATAATTCTGCCGATTCAAATTTTATACGATCCTCCGGACCGGTTGCGGATCCCCTGAGTTTCCGTTCATCCTTGCTGCCGACTTCTAACACTTTAAAAAAGGGACAGATTGTTTATGAAAATTATTACGTTTCCGTAAACAATTTCTGGTTTGGTGTCTATGACCGGCTTTCAATAAACCTGGGTTTTTATTTCCCTCCTTTTTTTGGGGGATTTCCTTTATTGGGTGTTAAATGTAAAATCATTGAACTGGGTCATTTTAGCGCTTCTTCGGGATTATTGTATGTGCCCCTGATACTGGACGCCGACTATAAAAATATGTTTCTGTACCGTTATGGAGTGATCGGAGCCGGAAAAGCAGATCATTACCAGCTGAACCTTTCATACGGACATCTGATTTCCAATTGCAGTGATAATCATGAAACAAATACGTTCATCGCCGCGAATGCCCTTTTACGGATTTCTGATGGAATAAAGCTGCACGGCGATGTTGCGTTTCCATTGGATGCGGAAAAGGATAATTCTTTTGGTTTCGGAGCGCGGTTTTTCAGAAAGAAATGGACATTCGATATGGGTTTTGTCCGTTTTATTGATGAAGGCTCTTTTCCCCTTTTAAGCATAGGGTATGTATTACGGTAATTTCAGCAATGACCGGTTCAAAATCCGAAAGGAAAACTTTAATTGGATTCTTTTTCCCCAGATAACAAAAACAAAGGATAATATCTGTCCCCACCCCTTATGACTTTTTTTGTGCGATGGAATATCTCTGGCCGCATATTTTTAAAACCCGCTTCTGATAGCTGTTTACCTAACGAATCGACATCAAATCCCCGATGACCGTCAAATTCGGGAAGGTCGGCGTGAAAGCTGCCGTCTTCGGACACAAGATCGCCAATCACCAGCATGCCGCCGGGATTCAGAATGCCGTAAAATTTATTCAGAATGGCCGGAATATCATGAATGTGATGCAAAACCAGCAAACTGTAAATGATATCGTGACGTTGTGAATATTTTTCTGTCAGCAAATTGACTTGCTGCGCTTTCAGGGAAGAAGCATGAGCGGTATCAATCTTTTTTTGAATTTCGGTGACCATGCCGTTTGATTCATCGATCATGATAATATCAGAAAAATGATCGGTCAGGCAGAAACTCACCGTTCCGGTTCCCGCGCCGAACTCCATCGCCGATTTGTATTTCTTATTCCCGGTAAGGCGGATAATTTCTGCGGCAAATTTCTGAGCGCGATCAAGACGGTCGGGTTTCATGTCCCAGGTTTTCGCGGCTTCATCGAAATGTGATCTCATATCATTCCTTATCCTGCCGGCCGTGGGTGTATTTGATGATTTCCGCTTTTTCAATTGTTATAAGCCCGCCGCATTTCACCTGTTCAAATAATTCATCGATGACCGGAATGAAATTCCTCAGTTTTTCCTCCGTATCGACAATCTCGATAATGACCGGAAGATCCTCGGATAAACGGAGGATTTTGGCGGTATGGATCACCCGGCTCCTCGCGCCGTAGCCTTCAATTCCCCGAATTACCGTCGCCCCTGCAAGCCCTGTTTCTTTGGCTTTACTGACGATCACTTCAAATAAGGGTTTATGTTTATACGTATCGGCTTCGCCGATAAAAATCCTGAGCAGTTTTCCGTCGCCGGTGAGTTTCATAGATCAGGCCTTCGTAAATATTAAAATATTTTTCCTGTCATCAATCCGATATAGGTTCCCGCAAGACAAAGAAATACGCTCAACATCACATTGAGGAATGCGAACCAGTATTCACTGTCGCGGATGAGTGATACCGTTTCATAGCTGAACGTAGAAAATGTTGTAAATCCTCCCAATACGCCGATGGTCAGAAACACTCGGAACGATGGAAATACGACAAACCGCTCTTCAAACAATGTCATCATAAATCCGATCATGAAGCAGCCGGACACATTGACCGTCAAAATGCCGTAGGGAAAAACCGGATCCAGAAAACGGTAAACAAACCCCGACAGCCAGTATCTCGCAGCGGCTCCGAGGCCACCTCCGAGAAAAACAATCAGATAAGTTTTCATCATAATAAATAAATTACCCGATCGGCACAATTTCCGTGATTTCGATGCCGTATCCTTCGAGACCGATGTATTTCTTTGTTGTATTGCTCAGAAGGCGGATTTTCCTGATTGCGAGATCGACAAGGATCTGGGATCCGACACCCAGCGTGCGCCAGTCTTTTCCGGTATCTTCCGTATGATGGCTGTCTAATGAGCGTTTTTCAGCTGCCGGATCCAGTTCAAAACCCAGGCTCTCACTGCCGGATAAATAGATCAGCGCGCCCCGTCCTTCTTTTTCGATCATCTCGAGGACGCGGGAAACATGACTGTGATCATCAAACCGGCTGGAGCGGAATACGTCAGACATGAGCCGTTCCGTGTGAACTCGCACCAGCACTGGTTCGGGCAATTGTATGTCTCCTTTATAAATTACAAGATGACGGTCATGATTCAAAACGTTTTCATAGACGATGATTTTAAATTGCCCGTAAACACTGGAAAGCGGCTCATCCTTCACTACAACGCGTATGAATTTTTCCTGTTTCAGCCGGTACTGGATCAGGTCTTTGATCGTGATGATTTTCAGGCTGAACTGCTTCGCGATATCCATCAGACGCGGAACACGCGCCATGGAGCCGTCGTCGTCCATGATTTCGCAGAGTACGCCGGCGGGAAACAATCCGGCGAGCCGGGCTAAATCCACCGTAGCTTCGGTATGTCCGGATCGCTCGAGAACGCCGCCGGGTTTAGCGACGAGCGGGAAAATATGTCCCGGCCGCGCGAGATCGTCAGGCTGTGTTTCCGGGTCAATGGCTGTCAGAATGGTTGTCGCACGGTCCTGCGCGGATATGCCTGTCGAGGTCCCGTTTTTCGCGTCGATTGTCACGGTAAAATGCGTCGCGTGCAGGGCGGTGTTCCGGTTGACCATCACGTCCAGTTCCAGTTCTTTCGCCCGTTCAGGGGTTATCGCCAGGCAAACTAATCCGCGCCCGTGCTTCGCCATGAAATTGATGGATTCTGCGGTTACTTTCTCCGCCGCCATGATGAAATCGCCTTCGTTCTCGCGGTCCTCGTCGTCCACGACGATAACAATCTTTCCGGCCTGATAATCGCGGATAGCGTCTTCAATGGAATGAAACAATGAGTTTGCCATTAATACCCCAGTTCTTTTATACGCACTTCTGTCAGCGGTTTAGTATGTTCCTGTTTGTTACCATTGAAAATTTTTTCCACATATTTCCCGATCATGTCAGTTTCGATGTTCACCTCATCTCCGGATTTTTTCAGCGATAATATCGTATGATCCCAGGTATGCGGAATAATGGACAGATAAATAATATCATTTTTAATTTCAGCGACCGTCAGGCTGATGCCGTCGATGGCGATAGAACCGACCGGTATGCAGTATTTCATCAGTTGCGGCGGAATCTGGATGCCGACCCAATAGCTGGCTGACCGTTGCTGAACGGATCTGATTGTTCCGATGCCGTCCACATGGCCCAGCACAAGGTGCCCGCCGAGCCTGTCAGAAAGCCTCATCGCGCGCTCCAGATTGACCTTCGATCCAGTTTTCAGATTTCCCAGCGTCGTTTTCTTCAGCGATTCCTCAACGGCTTCAGCGACAAACGAACCGGCGGTAACTTTCACGGCGGTCAGGCAGCAGCCGTTCACGGAGACGCTGTCATCCACTTTGACATCGTCAAGGATTTTCTTCGCCGCGATCTCGAATCGTCTGCCGTCTCCGATCGGTTGGACAGATTTAATAATTCCGATTTCTTCAATAAGGCCTGTAAACATGGTTTCCTGTTATTTGATATATTTCCTGTAAATATCCTCTAGTTTTTTCACCGACGCCGATTCGAGGTCTTCGTCTTCTTTTACGCGCCGGTAAAGTCGTTTGAATTCGTCAAGATCCGCCCCGCTGAGTTTGCTGATCGCGTAATAATCAATGTCTTCGCACATGCGCTTGATTTCCTGGAAAGTCATATTAATCTCCGTGACGTTTGACTAAACTTTCTAATGAATATTTCCCGCTGCCGCTGAACAGCGTCGCAACGGATAAAACGAGCATGTGAACGGCGAATTCCATGCCCGAATAGCCGTCATTCCGATGGACAAAAACCGCGACTGTCATCGTGATGATCAAAAATAAACTCGCCACTCGCGCGAATAATCCCAGCGCGATCATGATCCCGCCGAAAAATTCCGCTCCTCCGGCCAGATATGCCAATATCTTAGACAATGGAAAACCTAACTGATTAAGATATCCCGAGAATTGATCTAATCCTCCGGAGACGAAAAGTTTTCCATAACCATGATAGATGAACACCATCGCAATGCCCAGACGGAAAAACAAAATAGACAGATCGCTGTGACGGGAGAAGAATTTAAACATAAAATATCCTGTTTGAATAAATGTTCTAAAACAACAGCTGCAACCCTGCGATGGGAGCAGAAGTATTTTTCATTCCGGATTCCTTAAGCAGCAGGGTTAACGGATTAAGGTAAAAATGAACCGGATTTGCCTGCGATACATTTTTTTCGCCTGACGAATTGGTCGAATAAAACATGATCGTGTACCCGGCTATGGCGCCAAGGCACGTCAGAGCGGTATAAAGTTTGGGTCTGGGTTCTTTCGATATCAAATATCCGACACCGAGACCGGTCGAAAAACCCGCGCTGGTGGACAAACGGATCAACAACCCGTCGGCAGTGGAAAAATCCTTATCCCGAACAATCCAATTTCCAGCACCCAGTCCGAGTGATGAACCAATAATTGCCGCAGCGAGAATGGCTTTGGGTTTTTTCGATCCCGCGTTAAATGCCAGCATCGTAGCCGCATATCCGCCGAGCAGTCCGGCATCCGTCATGACGTAAGCATCTCCGCGCGTAAAATCCTGTTTACCGGTGAAATAATGGCCCAGGCCCAGGCCTAAGGCCGATCCGGCCAGTGCCATCGTTGCTGACGTCCGGTTATTATCCACATCCAGTACGATCGGCATGAAGATACCGATGTTTACTAATCCGAAATCCCCGAATGTCCCGACAGCTTCGGCACGTCCCCCCGTATAGTTCAGTTTTCCGGCAAGGTGGTAAAAACCGATACCTTCTGCGATGCTTGCCGTAACGGAAAGCCCGATCGCCGTACGATAGGAATAATCCGGTCCGTTGATGAAAGAATATAAAGCAAGGCCATGGACAATTCCGCGCGAGGACCCGTAAATATAGGATGTGGCCGCCGCATCCGACACTTCCGTTTTTTTAGTCATATAATAGGGAAAGAAAAAGCCTCCTGCGCTGATGAACATATAAGTTGCTGCAAACGTTCTTTCATTTTTAATCCTCAGCGCAGTGGGTATGCCCCATGAATAATAACCCATCGCCAGAGCCGTGGATGCGGCGATCAGCATGGTTCGTCCGTCCTGATCCAGCACGACGCGGTCTTCAACCCTGATCGACTGGATGCTGTCCGTCGGCAGGCCGATCATCTCAGAATAAATTCTTACAGTGACCCGCTTCGCATTGATATCGATCACCCGTGCGCGGATGCGTGATCCGTCTTTTGTCTTAACGATCTGGATTCTTGTGCTGTCCGCCTTCCATGCCGACCAGTCCTGGGAATAAATCATGCCGGGCAGGATCACCAAAATTCCCAATGCGATTTTCAACATGGTTTTCATACCCCCTCCTTACATGTTTTTATACACCGGCCCGCCGCCGCCTTCGGGAGTCACCCAGTTGATCACCTGGTAAGGATCGGCGATATCGCAGGTCTTGCAATGAACACAGTTTGTAAAATTGATTTTTAACTGAGTCGGTTGGCCTTCTTCGGGCGCGACCATTTCGTACACCTGCGCGGGACAGAAATGCTGGCAGGGATTACCGTATTCTTCTTTGCACTTCGTGTTACAGATATTCGCGATGTCTTCCGGCTTAATCACGAGATGACAGGGCTGATTCTCTTCGTGCGTGGAACCTGAATAATAAACATCGGTGAGTTTTGTATAGGTCAGTTTTTCATCGAACTTGACTTTCGGAATCGGGGCGCCGGCGTCTTTGATCTTTTTCATGTGGATGTAATCAGGTTTCAGTTCCGTTTTCTTTTTCGTGCCGCCGCCGGTCAGGTACATCTGCATGCCCGCTTTCATCATGCCGATTCTGACGCTTCCGGTGAAATTCTGGCGGTAATTGCGCGATTTCCATAATTCCTCATGCGCCCAGCTTTGACGGAAAAGGTCATCGTATTTTTTCAGCATCGCCTCTGAATAATCATTCTTCCTGAGCGCTTCAAACGCGGCTTCTGCGGCGAGCATGCCGGATTTTATCGAGAGGTGAATTCCTTTCAGGCGCGAGATATTAATGAATCCGCCGGATTCGCCGATCAGCATCATCCCCCCCGCATACAATTTCGGTATGGACCAGTAACCGCCTTCGGAGACGGTTTTCGCTCCGTACGCGGTCATTTTACCGTCTTTGAGAATTTCAGAAATGAACGGATGTGTTTTGAACATCGAGAACGCGTTGTGCGGATCGAAAGTCGGATTCTCGTAATCCAATGCGGCGACAAAACCGATGGAACACAGCGTATCGCTCATCATGTAGATCCACGTGCCTCCGTACTGCTTCGGAGAGAGCGGCCAGCCCGCGGTGTGAATGACGGCGCCTTTCTGCAGACGCCCGGCGGGAAGTTCCCATAATTCCTTGATGCCGGTGCCGTACACCTGCGGATTGCGGTCCTTGTCAAGCCCGAGTTGGGGGACGATCTGCTTTGTTAAACTGCCGCGGGGTCCTTCCCCGAGAATCGTGATCTTCGCGTGAATATCTGCGCCGGCTTCAAAATTACTCTTCTGCTGACCGTGATGATCAAGTCCTTTATCACTCGTTCGGATTCCGATTACTTTGTTGCTGTCCGTCAGAACTTCCCTTCCGGGAAATTCGTTAAACATATTCACGGCGTCGCCGAAGTCTTTTGTGATCTGTTCGGTCAGCCATTCCGCGATTTTATTCAGCGAACAGATGTATGTTCCGTGATTGTTCAGGTTTTTGGGTACGAACGGGAATTTAATTTTCGATTTTTCAGAAATCTGATAAATGGATTCACCTGTCACTTCCGACTCGATGGGAAATTCACGTTCCCGGAAATCAGGAAACAACTCGCGGATGGCGATGGGATCCATCACGGCGCCGCTGAGCATGTGGTCGCCGGCGTTCGCGCTTTTTTCCAGCACGCCGATTCCGTTTTCCAGAGTAATCGCTTCTTCCTTTATGGTTCCGCTTTCAACTTTATCGTTGTGGGCTTTAATAAGTTTCGCCAGATGATACGCCCCGGCCAGGCCCGCCGGTCCCGCCCCGACAAACAAAATATCCATTTCCAGTATTTCACGCTGCATGGTTTTCCTCTTGTATTTGTTGATAGGATAATATATCCCTTTATCGCGTTTACATCAATAAATATATAATATTTTAAACCTGCGAGATTTATGAATATAAGTTTATTACCGGTTAAATACTATACCTTATGTTATTCCATAACCCTCGCAGGTTTAAAGGTTTAACTTCCCGTATTCTTGATCCGGATAATCTCCGCGAGAATGCTCACGGCAATTTCTTCCGGCGTTTCCGAATCGATGGGAACGCCGATCGGCGCATGTACGCGGTCAAGAAGGTTCTGGTCATATCCTTCGGCGCGGAACTGATCGAACAGCGTTTTAACTTTTTTCGCGCTGCCCATCATTCCGATGTACTTCGCGTTACTGCGGATGACCTGTTTCAGCGCCAGTGCGTCGAATTTATGATCGTACGAAACGATGCATACATACGTCTCCGCCGTAGGCGCCGGAATTCCGCTGTAATCGGTAGGCGTTTGAATGATTCTTATATTTTTGTCATCCTCAAAAACTTTCAGGCATCCTTCACGGTCGTCGACTACGGTGATGTCAAAATGCAATAATTTCGCGGCTTTGACTAGCGCCCGCCCGACATGTCCCGCGCCGACGATCAGCAGCGGCATTCCTCCGCCGACCGGTTCGATGAACACGGTCACATCGCCGCCGCACACCGCGCCGATCGCGTCCGCTCCGTCAGGATTGAACGAATACCGCCTGAACAGCGGACGGCCGGATTTCATCACTTCTTTAGCGTCCTCAATCACCAGCATCTCAAACGGCCCTCCGCCGATAGTGTTGAAAATCTTCCCGTCGGGACAGACAATCATTTTTGTACCAGCCTCGCGGGGAGTCGACCCGCCTGATTCGATAATTGTAGCAACCGCAATCAGACCATATTGATCAAGCAATCTGAGTGACTCTTCGTAAATTTTCTTCATGAAATCACACCTTTGACGTTATGAGCCTTTAAAATTCGGATATATCATATTAAATCTTTTTTTATAATAAATCCGGGTCACAAAAAAGAAAATAACAATCAGAACCAGATACAGGGGAAAATAAAATCCGATCATCAGAGCGAAAAAGAACAGGCCGAATTTGACGGTACGGATCACCCGTTCCCGGGTCTGCCGGATGATTAATGTGACGTAAAATGGAAGCAGCAAGAGCGACGGCAGAAGCATGTTCATGTCCTGTCCGAGGACCGATGACATGATGCCGGCGGCAAAGCATCCCGTGGACACGAAAACCGTGGCACGTACTCCATAAGCAACGGCCATGGTCTGTTTTCCCGTCCGGCTGTCTCCTTCGATATCGGGTATCGTGGTCAGGAAATACAGCGCGGTATTGTAGAATAAATACGGAAGGACATCGTACACGAAATCAAAAACGGACAGCGGAACCATGATCCATCCGAACGCGAACGCAAACGCTCCCATCCCGGCATTGGCCAGCGTACTTCCCCATACGCCGTTTTTCCATAAGAACGGCCTGAAGTTATACCCGATCATGAAAAACAATACGGCCATCAGATACAGGATGAACAAATCAAACGATAACAGAACCCCGATCAGCAAACCTGAGAAAAGCAGCGCGATACTTTCAGAAACGGCGGCCTTCCGGCTCATCCCGGCCTCAGAAAGGAAAAACAATTTGGCGTTAATGCGGTCGGATTCCGTGTCTTCGAGCTGGTTGATGATGAAGCCGGCTCCCATGATCATCGCCGAGGATGCACAAATCCAGGTCATGCCCGGATTCCACCATTCCACGAAGGTTAAGCGGGGAACGGTTTTTCCCGTAACTGCAAGGTAACCCGCAAGGGTAGTGGTCCAGGCCGGGAAAAAAAGCACAGGCCGGAGCACAAAAAAATAGTCGGCAAAACGGATCAGTCTCATCTCTTTCTTTCGGGAAACAGCCGGAGCCGTGCTCAGGTGTCCTTGTGAACGTTCCGGACAATAAAAAAACGTTCAGCCGTCAAGCCAAACGTTCAGAAATGTAACCTATTTTCTGAAAGAAATCAATAGGACTGTGCAGTATCTTTATGCACCGGCTTGGCGTAATT
Organism: uncultured Bacteroidota bacterium; assembly: GCA_964410965.1. Classification (GTDB taxonomy): domain Bacteria; phylum CLD3; class CLD3; order SB21; family JBBIRG01; genus JBBIRG01. The sequence continues at coordinate 191,257 of CAYPIY010000007.1, forward strand.
GACCGTAAGCGGCCGGCCCATCAGTTCGTATTTGTTGAACATTTCGATGGCCTTGTCCAGTTCCTCCGGAGTAGTCATCTCGACAAACCCGAAACCCTTGGACTTGCCTGTCAGCTTATTGATGATGATCGTTGCCGATACAACCTGACCCGCTTTCGCGAACAGTTCCTTCAGGTCATCGGATTTAACATGGTACGAAATGTTCCCGATATACAGTTTATTTTCAAACATAAAATCCCGTTTTCGTTGAGTGAATCAGATCCGGTTATTCATTTTCTTCGTTATTCCGCGGTGTGCGCTGGCGGCGGTTGTTCCCGTAACCGAACGGCTTTTTTTCCTGCGGTTTGGCGTCGTTGACAATCAGCGGACGTTCAAGATAGGAATAATTGTTATACATTTCCTTGGCCTTCGCAGCCCCTTCTTCCGTTTCCATCTCGACGAACGCGAATCCCTTGGATTTCCCGGAATTCTTGTCGGTGATGATTTTTGCGGAAGTCACTGTACCGGCCTTGCTGAATAACTCATTCAGCTGTTGCTCGCTCGCCTTGAATGACAGGTTGCCAACATACAGTTTCACAGAACTCATAAACAGATCTCCTTAAAAAAAAATAAGTGAACACCATCAGCCGGCAAAACCGGCTGACTCTTAAATAAAAATGAAAAGCGAATGCGTGAGATGGGAAATAAATACATAAGGAAACCGGATACCGGCAAACGACGACCGTTAATGATCAGTTGGGCAAGTAATGAATGCAGTTAACCATAAAATAAACTATATACTATCCACATTGAGTGTAGTGATTTGGAGTTATATTGTCAAGAAAAAAATCAATAAATTGATTTTTTTTACTTGCTTTTTTGTAAATATTTATTTAACCTAAACATAGGAATGTTAAAATGTTTTTACGGTACTAAGAAACGCCTTTACATACAAGGCGGAGTGTTTGGTATACACTTCAGGAAACCGTTATGAAAGACAGAAAATTCAGAATTCTCTATCTGCCTGAGCATCATTCGGAAATGAAGGAATTTCTCATTTCCAGGAATCGACTGATTTTTTTCGGCATATCCGTTATATCTCTTCTGTTTATCATATTAACCGCGATCGGCGTTATTTTTTCCGAATATTCGGGGGATGAACGGCTGGCATCGGTGCGATCGGAAAATAAAATCCTGAAACAGCAGATGTCTGATTTTAATCATCGCCTGAAAGAGGCGGACGAACAGATCCAGTTATTGTTCAAAAAAGACACGGAACTGCGGCTTGTTTCCAACCTGCCGAGCGTGGAGGCAATCCTGTCTGATGCCGGCGTCGGAGGAAGCGACGAGACTTTCAGTTACAATCCCGATCTGATATCGGCCCATTCCGATGAACTGATCCGGACTAACTCCATGCATCTTGAAAACCTGGAATCCAAAATCCAGCTTGAACTGCAGAGTTACGGAGACCTTACCACGGTTATCCAGTCTAACCTTGACAAGCTGAATTACATTCCTTCGATCGGTCCCACCCGGTCGGGCAGGATTACGGACCGGTTCGGCACGCGCCGCGGATTCCGGAGCTGGAAGCCGCATACCGGCCTGGACATCGCATCGCGCTGGGGCACACCCATTTATTCGACCGCCGACGGCATCGTCGAGACCACAGCGTGGCGCAGCGGGTACGGCAAATGCATCATCATCAACCACGGCAACGGGATCAAGACGCTGTACGGGCACCTGTCTGCGTACAAAGTCAAAAAAGGACAGACCGTCAAGCGGAATCAGCTCATCGCCAAGATGGGAAGCACAGGCTTATCCACCGGCCCGCATCTGCACTACGAAGTCCGTGTCAATGACGTCGTCATCAATCCTGAATTATATATTTTCTTTGATCTGGTGGATCAGCTGGTCGTCAAGTAATCCTGTCCCCGAATTTATTCCTCCGGCACATACAATACGAGATTCATTCCCGTTTGAATCTGGTCGCCCGGGATGTTATTCCATTGCCGGATCTGGTAGATCGAAAGTCTGTATTTTTCGGCAATGCGGTACAGGTTTTCCCCGTCGCGAACCTCATGTTCGACCGCTTTCGCCCGGGGATAATAAATTTTAAGTTTTGCGCCCAGCATCGCCACATCGGATTTGAGCTGGTTCCACAGCATCAGGTTCCCGGGTGTAACCTGATACCGGCCGGCGATTTTCGACAGATGATCCCCTTCCTGTACGGTATAAAAAATATAATGCAGCGATGAATCTCCCGCGGCTGCAGGATTCACGGTGACCGCGGAATCCTGATTCCTGTTATTGCGGATCGTATCGGTAAGCGTAATATGACAGGGCACCAGCAGCGACCATTCGCCTTCGGGCAGCTGGTCCTTCATGATCCAGTAATTCAGCGTCTTGAGCTGCTTGTAATTCATTCCTGAATTCCTTATCCACTTCCCGAGATCTTTCAAGGGGCCGCGCACCGTAACGGTTTTGCAGCCTTCATCATACGGCCTGTACTTTGCCGATTCGGGAATCCGGAAGCCGTAGCGGTGAGGCCGCTCCATGATTTCTTTGATGACGAGGATGTGAAAAAGATAGTTCCTTGTCTCGCGGTTCAGGAACAGCCGGTAGTAATTGGAATCCGTCTGCTGCCCGATCATTTTTTTTATGTATCCCGGTCCGGCGTTGTATGCGGCGGCGGCGAGCGACCAGTTCCCGAAGTCGCCCCGCATGGACCGGAGCATCGCAAGCGACGCTCTCGTGGATTTTTCGACGTGGAATCGTTCATCAATCATGGCGTTGACCGTCAGTCCCCAGATTTTCGCCGTAGACGGGATAAACTGCCAGAGCCCGCCCGCGTCGGCGTGCGAATAGGCGTCGAGCCGGAGCGAACTTTCCGCTACCGAAAGATATTTGAGGTCTTCGGGAAGCCCCATTTCAGAGAGCACTTTTTCGAAAAAGGGGAAATACACCGGGGCCCGCTTCAGGACCGTCACGACCCGTTCCTCGCGGTTCAGGACCTGGAAAAAAATATCCTCCAGCCTTTCCCGGACGTCGCGGTCGGCCGTCAGGATGGGCTCCCCGCAGAAGGCCATCGTATCCGGCAGCGGCAGTACTGCAGTCCCCCGGACAAATATCGTGTCGGAAACGGCGCCTTCGTGGGCTGAGATGATGCCGGCGAAGGGCCACAAAAGAAAGATAACGGCAAATATATTTTTCACAGCATTGCTTCTTACATAAATGATTTCGTTTAGCCGGTAGCGGCCGTTAAAAATTAAAAAGCAGACATCGGGGATGCCTGCTTTTTAAAATTCGAAGAGTCAAACTCTTCACCAAATAATCTCACTTTGTGTAATCCAGATGGAATTACTCACGAGTGATTTGTTCATTATTTGGCTTTTTTGACTGCTTTCTTGACCGCTTTTTTCTTCGGAGCAGCTTTTTTAGCGGCTGGTTTCTTAGCGGCGGCTTTCTTGACTGCCATAGTAGTTTCCTTTCACCTTGTTAAACATCAGTTACTTAATGAGAGCACCTTCAACTCTCACTACGATATTAAATGATTTTGTTTATAAAGTCAACAGGAAAGTACAAACTTTTAAAATTTTTTTCATTTTTCTCTTGCCATGCCCTGCGAACCATGAATCGATATAAATCGCCTTGTATCAGGCTTTTACGGGCATCTTCATGATTTTCCGAAACGTGTTTTGAAAAAACAAAAAAATATTTTTTCACCGGCCAAAAAAATTTCGACTTCTTTTGATTTGACTTGACAGAAGAATAAGAAAGACGGATTCCGGATCGGCGCTTCGTGCGGATAATTTTTCATGGCGTTACGGGCAGGAAAAATTTTTTTTCGTTTTCATGGCCCTGATATCATCCACATCAAGATACATATTCCGTTCAGAGCCGTTACGGTGGATCTGAAAATACAATCCGACGGTCTGGGAGGGCGGCTCCTCTCCGAAAAAGCGGCCGTAGTCATTCACCAGATGCACGGATTCCTCGACCCAGGAACTGTCCTGCCCGGAAAAACCGCGCAGGACCACCGTATAACGGTCTGCGAACCATTGCCGCTCATGATACGACGTACAACGGGCATCGCGCCCATGCCAGGCGTAGGTTACGGTTACGGGCAATCCGAGCCAGTTCTGATAAAAAATCACGGTCAGGGATGCGAGAACGGTTTTCGGCGGCAAGCCCTGCCGCGCGGATGACGCCAGCCGCCATTTCCATTTCAGTACCGGATAATCAAAGATATTCATGCAGAAGGGCCGGACCAGCAGGACATCGGAAATATGAATCCGCAGATAACGGTTCCTGTCCTCGTCCAGGATCTGAAATGATTCCGACGCGTTCCGGATCATTCGGTCATCTTTTTTTCTCCAACCCCAGTTCAGAGGAAAACCGTCCGGGCTGCGGCCCGAAAACTCATCCACGAAAAATTCGGGCAGGTCCATCATCACTGCAAAAACGTATTCGGGATGGTAGCCTTCGCTGAGCAACGAATCGAGTCCCTGGAAAAAACTCTTCTGGAGGGAAAACTTCTCGGAACGAATATCGTAAATTTTCCAGGCGTCCGAAAGCTCAGTGACGCGCAGGGTCACCCGGCTAATTTCCTGGTCGGCGATCACATCGAGGAATACTTTGCCGCGAGTCCCCCTGACCTCATCCTCACGCCAGCTCAGGCTGTGCCCGCGGACGGTTTCCCGGTGCGCCAACAGATAATCCGAGAATTTCCCGATCACTTTTTTACGCGCCCCCTGAACAAAAGAGGCCTGCCACTGTTTCGTAAGGTTCACCCAGTTCTCCGGAAAAACCCGCAGCGTCATTTCTTTCCAGTCAAACAGGTCGTCCAGCCTGTGCGTCTCCCCGCTGTTTTCTTTCCGGATGGCCGCGGTATCAGCCAGCCAGGGCCTCAGCGTTTCGTAATGCTTTTTCATGACGCTGCCCGGATTCTCCTGTGCGTGACACGGCCTGAGACTTACGAACAACACGGCAATCGTAACCAGGATTCTTTTCATGGCTCCTGCTCTTTCCAGAATTCCAGACGTATGGACTTTCCATCGTACACGGCATACGAAAAATGTTTCACCCAGTCCCCCAGAACCATTACGGTCTTTCCGCCCACATCCCTGACCGAGGGACGATGATTGTGTCCCATCATGATGACATCGATATTCCTGCCGAACCACTTCCGATAGAACTCATTCATGCGGGGATCGGCGGACTCGTCGAAATCCTCAGGGCCGTATTTCCGGCTCCATCGTGACATGATCCTCGCCAGAGGCACTCCCAGTCCCGGATGGAACCAGCGAAACAGCCACTGATTCAGCGGGAAGCGGATAAACGCGCGAAGCATGCGGTACGCCCGGTCGCCGGAATGCAGTCCGTCTCCGTGCATCAGCATGACACGATGCGGCGGGAATTCCAGAATCTGCGGTTCATGGTACAGCGGGATCTGCAGTTCTTTCGGAAAAAAATCCCTGGCCCAGCCGTCATGATTGCCCGTGATATAGCGGACCGCGACCTGATGCTCAAGAAGGTCCATCAGGCGGTGAAGCCCGTACAGGGAACGCGAAGGCACGACGTGCCTGTATTCAAACCAGAAATCAAAATAGTCCCCCAGAATATAAAGCGTTTTCGCTGACTGCCGCACGTGCCTGAAAAAAGAATCGATCCGTGTACGATGAGGGTTGTTAACGGTAAACACGGAATCCAGATGGAGATCGGAAATGAAGTAAACAGGGTAATCGTCGGCAGGCATGAATCTCGCGTCGGTTTAGGATTGGTTACGGATCGCGTTTTGGATGGGCAGTTCGATAATGAATTCAGAGCCCTCAAGATACTGGCTGTTGAAAAATATTTTTCCGTTATGCTTCTCCACGATACTGTAGGCCACGGAAAGCCCCAGTCCCGTTCCCTCGCCGATTCTGCGAGTGGTGAAAAACGGGTCGAAAATTTTTTCCTTATGTTCGTCCCTGATTCCTATCCCGTCGTCCCGGATCCGTATCCGGATCGCGGGCTGGCGATTCCGGCGGAACTCATCGGTATCATCGATAAAATCCGCGATCAATCCTGGGACTTCAAGGTAAACGAGTTCCGTTTCGATGGCAATGAGTCCCCGATCCGGCAGATCCGCTTTTTCGTTTCCTTGCAGAACCGCAGGCTGTTCCTTCAAGGCGAGAATCGCCTGGGCCGCGTTCAGCAGAATCTGCATCAGCGCCTGATTCAGTTCCTGCGGATAACCCGTGATCGGCGGTATGTTCCTGTACTGCGTTTCGATCCTGAGGCTGAATCGGTACTGGTTGATAAACAATTCTGTGACGTTCCTCAGGCTCTCATTGACGTCAAATTCCTTCACGACCGACTCATCAAGCCGCGAAAACCGACGAAGATTCTCGACGATCTGGATCAGCCGCCTCGTGCCCTTGTCGATGCTGTCCGTCAGTTGCTGAATGTCCTCCATGACAAAATCATAGTCCATGTCGTCCATGACTTTCGTGATCCGGTCATCCAGGGAACGGATCTGTTCCGGACTGGAATCCCCGCCGGCAGACCTCCGCTGCTGATATGCTTCCAGCAAATTTTTTATGTCCCGCACATAATCCTTCAGGAGGTTGATGTTTCCGTACACATTGGAAAGCGGATTATTCAGTTCATGGGCGATTCCTGCGACGATCTGAATCAGGGATGCCATTTTCTTTGAATGGATCAGGTCGTTCTGCGTTCTTGAAAGTTCCCGTATGGTCAGCTCAAGCTGTTTTTTCTGCTGTTCCAGCGCATGCTGCTGTTTCTTGATCTGCTCGTTCTGATTCCGGATTTCCTGGGTACGGAGATGAATTTTATTTTCCAGTTCTTCCGTGCGTTCCCTGACAAAAGAAACCCTGCGCCTGTAAATCGCATAAATCAAGCCTGCCGCAACGAAAATGAGAACGGCATACGACCACCACTGCCGGAGCGGATGGGTTTCAATGCTGACGGGAAGAGTCTGCTGGATCAATCCTGCCCTGGGCGAATACGGATCATAAAGGCGCACTTTCAGCACGTAATTTCCCGAGCTCAGGCTGGAAAAACGCATTTTACGCTGGAACGTCGGGTCATTCCAGGTCTGGTCATGCCCTTCCAGCATGACCTGGTACTGCACCGTTTCCTCGGATATGAAATCAAGTCCGGTAAAATCCACACTGATCTGGCGAGTCCGGTGAGGAAGGACGATGGTCTCTTCGATATTCCGGAGTTCATCGTTCGCGTATAATTTTTTGAAATAAATCAGGGGCGGAGCGTCTATTTCGTAATCGACTTTCGGAAAGTACCGGCTGAGTCCTCCGGATAATCCGATCCATAAAGTTCCTTCGCGGTCTCTCATCAGTCCGCCGGGAGACAGACCTTCGTTCCCGGCAAGTCCGTCTTTTTTCGTCCAGATCCTGCGGACGGAATTATTTTCAGGATCAAAAATATGTACGCCTTTGCGGGTCATTACCCAGAGCAATCCGGTCGGATCCTGTATGACCGACACTATATAATTGCTGATGAACCCGGACGCCGCCAGCTGGACAGCCGAAATTTTCTGAACCGTCTCGGTGTTGTTCCGGACAAGCCGGATCAGGCCGCCGTCGGTTCCAACCCAGAGATCGTGCAGTCGGTCTTCATAAATATGGGTGATATATTTGTTCGCCAGTTCGGGATCGCTGAAATGCCGGATAGCCGGACGTTCACTGTACATATCTTTCGCATATATCACCCCCAGTCCGTCCTGTGTCCCGATCCAAAGATGACCGAAATGATCCGTCATCAGAAACCGGATGGATTCGTTGGACAGCCCGTCCGACCGTGAAAACGAATGCACTTTGTCCTGTCCGATTCTGAACAAACCGGAGGATGTGCCGACCCAGAGGTTCTGCGCCTGATCAATCAGCAGCCGGCGGAGGCTCCGGTTTTCCAGTTCCGGATAAGTCTTGCCCGGAAACGCCTGCCTGCCCCGCACGGTGTAAATCCCTTTTTCGGTCGCCACCCATACGCTTCCTTTCCGGTCCTCGCAGATATCCTGGATCATCAGTTCTGCCGGGCGTGACGGCATAGCCACCGCAGACAACGAAATTTCCTTTTCGCCGGCATCATTCAGGACAGAATTGACGGTCATCAGTCCGCTTCCGCTTCCGGCGTATATCTGACCGGACCGGCCCTGAAAAACGGGACCCGTTTCAGGATGCAGAAGTCCTTCCGCCGTCGTGTACGTATGAAACCGCTCTGAAATCAGCTTGCTGACATTTCCCGCCGGAGTCGTCAGCCAAATAATATTCTGCCGGTCAATGAACAGCGACTGGAACCCTTTTTCAAGAAACCCGTGCCGGCGTCCGTAATTCGTGACCGCAGGGGCGTCATTTTTTGATTTGGACTGCCTGCGATCCATAAGAAAAAACTTGGATAACCCGCCGGGAGTGACCATCCAGATATGACCCACGCGATCCATCGACAGATCGTTGATCTGGTTATCAATCAGCCCTTCAGAACGGCCGAAGCTTTTAAATTTGATCTGGTTCTGTGATTCCAGCACATCGATCAGCTGGCATAACCCTTTGCGTGTTCCCGCCCAAATGACATCGGACCGGTCCTGGATAATCCGGCTGACATCATTGGACGCGAGTCCCTCGCGCACGGTCAGGGGCTTGATGTGGTATACAAAAGCAGCGGGATTGATGATCTGGATTACTGAAATCCCGCGGTCGGTCGCGATCCAGAAATTGTTTTTATGGTCGCGGAAAATATCATGAACGTTCGTTCCGGTCAGGCCGTTGCCGACGGAAATCATTGTTTTCCTGCGCAGGGCCATTCTGCCGGAAGAAAAATCCAGTTCGATCCTCAGCAACCCGTTGCCGCGGGTCCCCAGCCAGATTACATTTCCGGTGTCCGGAAGCATCGCCGTGTATTCATCATAAGGCAATCCGTTCCGGTAATCCAGCTTGTCATGCTGGGTAATCTGACCGTCGACTGAAACCTGAAAAACGGACAGCCCGTTATTCATGAGCGCCCATAGCCTGCCGACGCTGTCTTCGAACAGGCTCACGGCGATATTGCTTGAAAAGCCGTCCTGCTTGTTATAGGTCAGGTAATCGTGCCCGTCATACCGAGTCAGTCCCGACTGGGACAGAAACCATATAAATCCTTTTGAGTCCTGGTAAACCCGCGTGATCTGCGAGTGCGGCAATCCGGTCTCCGGCGTATAATTCCTCACCGGTAACCGCTGGGCACGAACATCCGGAACCAGCGAGGTCAAGGCCATCATCGCGGTTGCCAGATGAAACCAGTGCAGACATAAAAATTTTTTCCGGATTCCAGTCATCACAAACAGGTTCCGATGTCATCTTTAAATAAATGCCGGCCGGCCGGCAAAACCATACGGGTTATTTGCATTCCTGACCGGTCTTGTACCACTGGCCATCACAGGCTCCTTCGCTGGAACGAACCATATAGTAAACATACAGCCAGCCATCCTGGCAAGTTTCGTACCCGCCCGCGCATTCCGGTTCCGATTTCATCCGCTTGCGCTCATCGTCCCGGGCCTTGGCCAACAGGTCGTTCAGCGCGTCCAGTACCGCCCGGTCTTTGACAGGACCGGTGATACCGATCACCCTTCCGTCGCCGTAATTAAACTGATTATCTGTTTTGGTAACCTCCACCCTGAATGCGGCAAGTCCCATTTTCTTAAGATTTTCCTGAACTCTCCTTAATTCCTCTTTTTGTTTTTCCGATTCAATCTTTTTTCTCTCAAGTTCTTCCTTGGCTTTTTTATCTTCCTGTTCCTTCACCAGCCGTTCCTGTTCCATCCGGTCCTTTTCCTCTTTTTCCTTCTGCACTTCCTTTCTGGCCAGTTCTTTTTTGCTTTCTTTTTTCGTTTCGGATTTTTTTGCCTGTTCGCTGGATTTGCAGCCGGCGACGATCAATACGAAAGCCATGGTTATCAGATAAAAGTATTTCATGACGCTCTCCCTGATTGGTTAACGGATCTGATTATTATTGATGTATGTTAAAGCGGCCTGAATCATCGGTAATTCGTCATCCCGTACCGTGCGCATATCCAGAAGAAACCGGTTGTTTTTAATATAACCAATTACGGGCACTTTCGCCAATCTTAATTGTTTTGCCAGCTGCGCTGCGGATAAGCCTCTGACGGACAGGTTAACCGCGACGCTCCGGATCGGCTCCAGCGGAAGGGTCCCGCTGCCCGCCTGCGAAACCGCGTCCGTGATCTCCGCCTGGATATGACGCAGGTCCGACAGGCATCCGCACAGGTTTTGAGCGCGGCGGCGCAGGGATCCTGGATCCGCGGTCAGCATATTCAGGGACGGATGATTTTCACGCGGGCCGGATTCGCGGAAAAAGGACTGCAGCGTCGCCTCCAGGACAGCATAGGTCATTTTTCCGCAGCGCAGCGCCCGCATCAGCGGATTCTGCTTTATGAGGGTGACATATTTTTTTTTACCGGCAATCAGTCCGCTCTGGCAGGCGCCAAGTAATTTGTCCCCGCTGAAAGTGACGATATCCGCTCCGTTCAGGACCGCTTCTTTCACCACGGGCTCATGCGGAAGGCCATAACGTTCCAGGCCTGTCATCACTCCGCCCCCGAGATCAAAAATCAGCGGAATCCTTTTTTTCCGGCAAAGATCCGCGATATCTTTTAAACCGGTCTCATGAGTGAAACCCATCACGCGGTAATTGCTGGTATGCGCGACCAGTACAGCGCCGGTTTCCCTGCCGATGGCGCGTGCATAATCCCGCAGATGTGTTTTGTTGGTGGTTCCTGTTTCCCGTATCCTGACGCCGCTTTTTTCCATCACATCAGGAAGACGGAATGATCCGCCGATTTCGATCAGCTGACCACGGGATACCACAACCTCCCTCCCAAAAGCAAGACTGTTCAGGGCGATCATGACGGCAGCGGCGTTGTTATTAACGACACAGGCTGATTCTGCACCCGTCAGCAGGCAAAGTGATTTTTCAACGTGAAGATTTCGGTCTCCCCTCGCACCAGATTCAAGATCGTATTCCAGGTTGCAGTAATGCTCCGTAACTTCATTCAGATGCCTCACAGCCTCCGGCGACAGGGGCGCGCGTCCCAGCCCGGTGTGCAGGATTATTCCTGTTCCGTTCACCACCCTTTTCAGATGATAAGAAGTCATTTGCGCCAGCTGACAACTTACATCCGCGGCGATCTTTTCCGCAATCTGTTCACGCGTCAGGCTTCCGGACGTTTTCAGTTTGTTCCGCTTTTTGTATTCCAGCGCACTTTCACGGATGAGACGGATGACATGCGGACGGTCAACCATAGCATCCGCTGATATGTACTCTTCGATCTCCTGAACGGGCGGAAAGACACCCATGCCGGCCTTGATTCTTCCGGAAGATTTTTTATTCAGTTTTTTCATCCGGTACCGTTTTTTTGAATGGAGTGATCAAAGCGTCGTATTTGATTTTTTTCATGTCATCCGTCATGGAAAGCATGCGCGTATGGGAGACATACCAAAGAAAAAGGACAAGGATGATCGTTCCGGCCAGGCCTCCGTCGATTCCGAAATGCCCGCCGTTCCACCAGAGGCTGTCATTGTATTCCATCCTGAGTACGGAAAAGGAGCTCTGAAACCTCTCGACGCGGGATCCGAGAACATAACTCTGGAAGAAGTTCCAGCCGACATGAAGCCCCAGGCCCGCCCACAGGGCTCGCGTACGGAAATAGCAGAAACAGTAAAGGATTCCGGCAAGTCCGGTATTGATCATGGTGATGACCGGCTGGCCGGACCCGCTGCCCAGGATCATTCCGTAAAACGAGGAAATCGCGAGGGAAGCCGCGATCTTTCCCAATCCTTCCGCCATCGTCTGGAGCAAATATCCCCTGAAAACCATTTCGTAGAAAAAACCGAGCGATATCCAGGTCATAAGATTAAGACCCGCTCCCAGCCATGCCTCACTGTAATCCATTCCGCGGAACTGAAACGTAATCATGCCCAGCGCCGTCAGTATCATCGCGATGAAGAAAGGAATCAGCGCTCCGATCACCAGCCCGAACATCAGTTCCGAACGCCAGCGCGAATGAAACGCAAGTCCGACAGATCCGAACTCGCGTTTGTCGGCGAGCTTCAGAACAATCCAGGTGATGAGGATAACGACAACCGCCATTACGGCATTCGGAAGAAAAATCAGTACATCCCGCAGTGCGCCGGCTTCCTTCGGTTTTGTGATTCCGCTGAAGAGTAAGGTCAGCAAAACGTAGGACGCTGAGATGAAAAACGTCATGAAAATGACCACCCGCCAGAACCAGTGAATCTGGTTAAGATGATTCAGGAAAAGACTGCTTTTTGGGGGATTGACATGATCCAAAGTAAGATCCTTTCAATTAACGGGTTTAGTCATCCTCAGCCCGGAAGCGGACCGTATCCCCGCGTGTGGCGTGAAGGATCCGGCTCATGGCCTCTCCGGGGATAAGAAGGGGGCTGTCTTCCGCTTCAAGCGATTCAGCATGACTGATGATCTGCTGGCCTGCCATTTTCCGGGCCAGGAGATTCATGTAGGTTTTTTTATTTTTTCGCAGCTGGCCTCGGTAAAAGTAACGCTCATATTTTTTGGGATTGGGAATGATCGTCGCGAGAAACGCGGACTCATTGACGCTCAGCGTCGACGGTCGCTTCCGGAAATAAAATTCCGAAGCTCTCCCTATGCCGTAAATGTCGGGTCCCCATTCGATGATATTCAGGTAGATTTCCAGCAGCCTCTTTTTATGGCGCTCCTTGTCCCTGTGTTCGTCCAGCATCCGTTCCCTGTTGATCAGCCAGGTCAGGATCAGTTCCTGAAATTTCCGGGACAGCGTTTTTTCCCTGCTGAGAAAAAGATTTTTCACCCATTGCATGGATATCGTGCTGGCGCCCCGGACAAATTTTTTTTGCCGCAGATTCTCGGCGACGGATTTTTCAATCTGCAGGACGTTGAATCCGTCGTTCCTGAAAAATGAGCCGTCTTCGCTGAACAGCACCGCATGAACCAGGTGTTTCGGGATGCTGTCGTAAGGAACATAATAAGGATTGTCCTTGCCTACGGTCATCACGCTGTCTTTACCGTCTTCCGTAAGAACAGCATGTTCGAAATCATCCCTGTATTTTTTTATGTTCACCGAATCTCCGAGCGTAACGACCCGGAAATCCCTGCTCAGAGAAAGGGACGGTTCAACCTGCACGCAGTCCGGCATAGCGGTATTCAGCCGGAAATTCAGCTCATAGCTCATGCGTCCCCGGACCCGAATGCCCTCAAGCCGGGTCATGAACACCGGAGGAACCGACATGAAAAAATCGTCCATCGACAGGGTGTCCAGCTTCAGCATAAGCCTGTAGTCGGGCTGGTGATCCGGATTCGTTATGGTGCCGGAAACGAATATCCTGATCTGGCCCATTCCGACATGGGTTTGCGGATTCACGGTAATTTTTCCGGCTTCGATGTCGAGATTTAATCCCGCTTGAATGTCCAGCCCCTGAATTTTTTTTGATGCCACAGCGCCCGAGGTCAGGGCAAGATCGTGAATCATGACCTGAAAGTCCAGGTGGTCCCGTCCGGAATCCGATTCCGCTTCGTTCATGATCATGTCCATTCCTTTCAGCGCCACATCCATATCCAGCCAGCGCGAAAGAAAGGGAAGCTTGAAACTCCGGTCCAGCAATGTATTGAGCATGATCTGCCGGGTCCCTGAATTCATATGCCCGCTGATCAGGGCACGGGTTTGCCCGTCCTGTGAAACCAGTGTACCCTTCAGTTCAAACTGCATCTGTCCCGGTATGACGGTTTTCAGGCTCATCTGGCCGTTTTCAAGAGACATGATTTCTTTTTTCAGGATGAACAATTTCCGGCCGGGTATGAATTCTGCATATTCGTTACTGAAACGGACGTTCAGGCTCCGTACCGTCAGATTGGGTAGCCCGGATGGCAGGTATTTGTCTAAATAGGACGTTTTTTTCCGTTGTGCCGAATCCTGCGGCGATAGGGTGTCTGAAGAGAGGAATAGCGATCCCAGTGGGCTGACGTTCAGGCCCGTTGTATCCCAGGTCATGTGAACAGTGATCGTGTCAATGATTACGCTGTCGACGGGCATCGTACGGAATAGATTCATGAAGCTCGTATGGACCGTTATCCGCGATGCCTGAATGAGAGGCGGAATTTCATCAGATTGTTCCCTCTGGTTTAGTCCAGTACCCGTTTTTGATGAATCCGGCCGGACCATGATACCCCGAAACTGGATCACACCCGTTTCGGGAAAAAGGATTTCCCCGATTGTGAGATCAAAACCGGTACGCGCCTCAAATTTTTGAATCGCGCTTTCGACTTTATTTCTGATGATCCGCTTCAGGAGTGCCGGCGCCGAACAGAGCAGGACCGCCCCAAGGAATCCTGCGATCATCCAAAATTGAAATTTCCGGTTCTTGAACAGCACTTGATGTTTCTTTTCATCGACCGTGTTACAGGATAATGCCGGCGACGGTGCCGGCCAGCAATGTGGCTAAAGCGCCGCCGAGTACCGCCCGCAGGCCGAGTGCAGCGATGTCTTTCTGACGATCCGGGGCCAGGGGCGTAATTCCGCCGATTTGTATGGCAATCGAGGAAAAATTGGCGAAACCGCATAAGGCAAAAGTGGCGATCATAATCGATTTATCGGAAAGAAGAACGCCGTTTTTGATCATTGCCGACATGTCAGAGTAAGCGACAAATTCATTCAGGGCGATCTTTGTTCCGATCAGGCTCCCCACCGCAGGCGCTTCGTTCCAGGGGACTCCTGAAGCAAAAGCGATTGGCGCGAACACATACCCGAATATTGTCTGCAGGTTCAGGTTCTGGATTCCAAGCCATCCGCCGGCCGAATTCACAATTGCGTTGAATAACGCAATGAGCGCAATAAAGGCGATCAGCATGCCCGCGACATTGATGGCCAGTTTTACTCCGTCTGCGGCTCCGCCCGCCGCGGCTTCGATAACATTCGATGCGTTTTTTTCGACCGTCATTTTAACGGTTCCTTTGGTCACCGGATCGCTGGTTTCGGGATACATGATCTTCGCGATCGCCAATCCCGCCGGCGCGGCCATGATGCTCGCTCCGAGTAAATGGGTGGCAAAAAGTATCTGCCCTTCTTTGATGGGGAGATTATGCAGAGCCGCGTACGATTCGCCAAGCATCTGAACATAAGCCGCCATCACTCCGCCCGCAATCGTCGCCATCCCGCCGACCATGATGGTCAGAAGTTCCGACTGGGTCATCTTTGCAATAAAAGGACGTATCATTAAGGGCGCTTCCGTTTGTCCGACAAAGATATTCGCCGTGTTCGATAACGACTCTGCGCCGCTGGTACCCATGAGTTTGGACATCACCCAGGCCATTCCCTGAACGACTTTCTGCATGATCCCGAGATAATACAGGACCGACATCAGCGCCGAGAAAAAAATTATCGTCGGCAGAACCTGAAACACAAAAAAGAAACCCAGCGTCCCTTCATTGCCCGGGCTCATCGCTAAATTTCCGAATACAAATCTTGCTCCTTCGGTTGTAAAACTAAGAAGCAGAACGAACCCCTCGCCGATACGCTCAAAAATCCACGACAGGGCATTAAACGGGGGCCCCCATGACTTTCCCTTGAGCACAAGCAAGCCGAATACAGCCTGGATTAACAGTCCCATGCCGACAAGCCGCCAGTTGACTTTCTTTTTGTTGTTGGACACCAGCCATGCGATCCCGATGATCACGATCATTCCCAATATGCCGATCCAGCGTTCCATATCCGCTCCTGTAATTCAGGTTAGTGTAACATTAGATAACCCTATAAAAAAGATAGATTCAATTCAATACAAAACTGTCTCTCCGTTTCATTCCTCGTCTTTCATGATAAGACCGTAAACTTTTCTGATCTTATCATTCAATTCTTCGGCCTGCTTGTCATTGAGGATCACATGATCTGCTTTTTCGATCTTATCATCCTGGTTTATCTGGGAGTTCATTCGGTTACGTGCGTCTGTACGGGAAATCCCGTCCCGCATCATAATACGGTCCATGCAGATTTCCGGGTCAGCGGCCACTACGATGATAGCGTCAAACCATGATTCTATCCCGGCTTCGAAAATTAATGCCGCGTCGACCACGATCAGCCGGGCCTCGGTTTTCTTTTGTTCTTCGATTCTCTTCCGGACTTCCGGCCACAGGTAAGGATATATCAATGTATTTAAAAATGTTTTTTTCTCAGGATCGGAAAATATCATCGCGCCGAGTCGTTTCCGGTTTATGGCGCCGTTATCATCTGTTATTGATTTTCCGAAAACGCTGATGACCTGTTCCCGCAATTTTTCGTGATGGTCTAGCGCTTTCCGGCCGATTTGATCCGCGTCGATGATAACAGCTCCCAGGCTTTCAAACAGTTTTGCGACGGTCGTCTTTCCGCTGCCGGTGTTGCCGGTAAGCCCGACAACCATCTGACGGTTCTGCTTTTTTTCGGTCATGAGGGTAAGGTATTATGAATCAGGACAATAATCAATAACCGATTCACATTTCGTATGATCTAAAATCACAATTTCCGAATTTTTCGTTGAAAAACTCTTATGAATGGATTACCTTACTTCAGACCTTAAAGGAGAATTATGCGCGTTATTGATTTGCGGAGCGACACGGTAACCAAGCCTTCCCCGGAGATGCGGAAAGCCATGATGGACGCCGAAGTCGGCGATGACGTGTTCGGCGAGGATCCGACCGTCAATAAACTGGAAGAAACCGTCGCCGGCATGCTGGGCAAAGAAGCGGCGTTGTTCGTTCCGACCGGAACCATGGGAAACCAGATTTGCATCAAGGTGCACACTGTACCCGGCCAGGAAGTAATCTGCGACTGGAACAGCCATATTTTTAATTATGAGGCCGGCGCCGCTTCAATGCTGGCAGGCGTACAACTCAAGCCGCTCACGGGACAGGACGGAATTATGACCGCGGAACAGGTTGAGCGGTTTATCAATGATGATGACATCCATCACGCACATACGAAACTGATCGCGCTGGAAAATACGCATAACCGGGGAGGGGGCATCGTTTATCCGATCAATGAAATCCGGAAAATCCGCGAAGTCGCCGAACGCAACCGTATTCCCATGCATTTGGACGGTGCGCGTCTTTTTAACGCGGTTCATTATTCCGGCGTTCCCGCGAAAGACATCGCGGCCTGTTTTGAATCCGTCATGATCTGCCTTTCCAAGGGGCTCGGCGCGCCTGTAGGATCGGTTGTTGCCGGATCGAAAGCGTTTATCGATAAGGCCCGATGCGTCCGCAAAGCATACGGCGGAGGCATGCGGCAGGCCGGCATCATCGCCGCGGGAGGACTTTTCGCGCTGGAAAACAATATTGACCTACTGAAAACCGATCATTCCAGGGCATCTCAGCTGGCTGAGGCGATTGCCGGACTGAAGCCGTTTTATATTGATGTCAACAAGGTACATTCCAATATCATCATTTTTCATATTGCCGGTGAAAACATGAATGCCGAAGATGTTGTATCCAGACTTGAATCAGAAGGCGTCCTGTCGATGGCGTTTGATAAAAAACGGGTCCGGCTGGTGACGCACCTCGATCTTTCGGATGAGGATATCCGCCAGACGATTGATATATTTAAAAAATTATATTCATAAGTTCTTCAAAACGGGAGAAAACCGCCATGGAAAAGCATATTGAACAGATCATTGCCGAACAAATAAAAAATAAAACAACCGATATCAATTATCTCAGCAGTCCCTGTCATGACGCGGTCAGCAAGGAACCGGACGCGGTGAACCGGATCGTCTCCTGCGGCGCCTGCCGCATTTCTTCGACGCTGGGTGTCACGCCGGCCAAGGAAGTCGTTGCGCGCATGATCGATCATACGCTCCTGAAAGCCGAAGCGACGAAGTCCGAAGTCGAAAAACTGTGCGAAGAAGCCGCGAAATACTGCTTCGCGTCGGTCTGTGTGAATCCCTGCTGGGTCAGGCTTTGCGCGAAACTGCTCCGCGGAAAGGGCGTGAATGTCTGCACCGTCATCGGATTTCCTCTGGGCGCCACCAGCACGCAGGCCAAAGCCAAAGAAACGGAATATGCCGTCAGCCACGGAGCGACGGAAATCGACATGGTCATTAACATCGGCTGGCTGAAATCCGGCGAATATGAGTTAGTGAAAAAAGACATCCATGAAGTCGTCCGTTTCGCCGGCCGTAAAGTACCGGTCAAAGTCATCCTGGAAACCTGCCTGCTGACCGACGAGGAAAAGATCAAGGCCTGCCTGCTGTCGAAAGAAGCCGGAGCGGCCTACGTGAAGACGTCCACGGGATTCAGCAAATCAGGCGCCACCGCAGCCGATATCGCCCTGATGCGCAAAGTGGTCGGCGAGGAACTCGGAGTAAAGGCATCCGGAGGAGTACGGACGTATGAGGACGCCGTCGCGATGATCGAATCCGGCGCGTCCCGGATCGGCGCCAGCGCAAGCGTGAAAATCGTGACCGGTAAAGGAACGGCGTCGGGATATTAAGAAAAAGGATTGAAAGTAATATGCCTGAAATAAGTCGTTTTTATGGTATCATCATCAGTATGTACTATAACGATCATGATCCACCGCATTTTCACGTCCATTACGGCGAATACATAGCGGAAATCGCCATTCAAACTTTAGACGTCATCGATGGACATATTCCGCATCGGGCGAAAATATTGGTTCTTGAATGGGCATCGGAACACAAAGACGAACTATTAAAAAATTGGGAATTACGGGAAAATAAATTACCTTTACAGGCAATTGAACCTTTACCCTAAGGCATCATGCAAAAAATTATTGAAATACAACCCAAATATAAAAGTATCATTAAAGTTCTTTTTCAGGACGGTTTCAGCGTAGAAATTGATTTTGAATCATTTATTGATCAGGGATTATCCCAGCCTTTAAGCGATTTTGAATATTTTAAAACTGCCTATATCGATACCAACGGCGGTATTTCGTGGCCGAACGGTTATGATTTTTGTCCGAATTTTTTGCGGGAAGTGGCAGAAAAAAACAGATTTGTCATTCAATAATCAATTTACTTTCATCCTTTTGGACATACCCAATGAGCAACATCATCACCATCGAACGCCATATCATCGATATGGAGCGCAAACATCCCGGCGCGACCGGCGAACTCAGCGGACTGCTGACCGACATCGCGTTAGCCGGAAAAATCATCTCGCGTGAAGTGAACCGCGCGGGCCTTGAAAACCTCATCGGCGTCACCGGCAAGGAAAACATCCATGGCGAAGCGATCAAGAAATTAGACAAATTCTCTCATGATACACTGGTAAAGATCATCGCCGGTGGACGGGGAGAAATTTTCCTTCTCGTATCCGAGGAAGTCGAACATCCCATCAGCTTGCGCGGACACAATACCGAAGGCAAGTATATCGTCAATTTCGACCCGCTGGACGGATCTTCCAACATCGACGCAAACGTAAGCGTAGGCACCATTTTCTCCATTCTGAGAAAAGACTGCGGCATTGACGCCCCTGATCAGGATTGCTGCAAACAAAAGGGCACGAACCAGGTAGGAGCCGGATATATCATTTACGGTTCCAGCACGATGTTCGTGTACACGGTCGGTCACGGAGTACACGGGTTCACGTTCGATTCCAATGTCGGTGAATTCATACTTTCGCATGAATTCATCAAAACTCCTGAACGCGGGAAAATCTACAGCGCCAATGAAGGCAATTACAATAAATGGGATACCGGCGTTCGCAAATACATTGATTACATCAAGGAAATCAACAAAGAAGACCGGCGACCCTATACATCCAGATATATCGGGTCGTTAGTGGCGGACTTTCACCGTAATTTGTTATACGGTGGCATCTTTTTATATCCCGGCGATAAGGCGAGTCCTTCAGGCAAACTCCGGCTGTTATACGAGGCCAACCCCCTCGCGATGGTGATCGAGCAGGCGGGCGGCATGGCGAGCGACGGACATCAGCGCATACTCGATATTGAACCGTCCACGCTTCACCAGAAAACGCCTTTGATTATCGGCAGCAAATACGACGTGGAACTGGCGTGCAAGTATATTCAGCATAAACGGTGATTTTAAACAAAGCGGATTAACAGAGATTCCGCATTCCGGATCAATCGCACTGGTTTTCCGGCTGGCTGTGATTGACTTAAAACACCTTATCAGTGCGGTTTTGAATTATTTCCTAGAATATCAGAATCAAAAAAAGCCGCTCCCTTTCGGGAACGGCTTTTATAACCACGATTCTACATCCTGCTCTAAGCTACTTCATCAAAGTCATTTTATTGGCTTTTACGAATTTGCTGCCCGCTACGAGGCGATACATATAAATTCCGGACGGTACGGCTGAGCCCTGGTTGTTCTTTCCGTCCCACATGATTTCCTTGAATCCGGCGTTCTGGTGTTCATTCACCAAGGTGCGCACTTCCTGACCCAGTGAATTGTAAATTTTCAGACTGACTTTCACATCTTCTTTCAGAGCGTATTTGATAGTCGTCGTCGGATTAAATGGATTGGGATAGTTCTGGGAGAGCTCAAAATGTTTAGGATTCTCACTCATACCGGAAACTTTCCGCTCATGATGAAATCCTACAGTTACGGTAAACTGGTCAGTCACAGAATATTCACCATCATTTGCAGTTACGGTAACCGTTGTGGGACCCCAACCGGCTATATGGGTGATGATCAGCTGAGTTCCCTGCAGTGTGGCGGAAATAATATTGCTGTTAACGCTGACCGTATAGGTTAGGGGATCTCCGTTCGCGTCCGAGAATACAGTAGCCAGGTTCGCGGCGACAAAGGGCTCAAAACCCTGCCCATGACTATAATCCGGGATCGGACTAGCGACCACCGGCGCGGCATTGATGGCGTAACGGCCAAAACGGGAGGAGGATTTACCGCCGGCTGTTGTAAAACCACCTCCAGCGTAAATATGCGTGCTGGTTGTTGCAAGAGCAAATACATTATTTGTTCCTGAGCCAAGATTGCTCCATGTACTTCCATTCCATTTGGCGATTCCATCGGCATTAATATTTCCACCCGCATCAGAAAAATAACCACCGACATATACATCAATGCCGGACAATGCAATTGAGTGAACTACATTATTTAGGCCTGAACCTAAAGCGCTCCATGAAGAACCATTCCATTTAGTAAGATAGTCTGCATTTGCATTTCCACCGGCGTCTGTAAAATAACCTCCTACATATACATTAATTCCGGATACAGCAATGGCCTTAACTTCATTGTTTAGTGCTGTCCCCAAAGCGGCCCATGAAGAACCATTCCAATAAGCAATCCTGTCTGCATTAACATTTCCACCGGCGTCTGTAAAGGTGCCGCCTACAAATACATCACTTACTCCGGATACAGCTATGGCATTAACATAACCGTTTAATCCTGTTCCCAAAGCGCTCCATGTTGAACCATTCCATTTAGCAATACGGTCGGCATTTACGTTTCCACCGACGTCTGTAAATTCACCACCTACATACACATCGCTACCGGAAATCGCTATGGCACGTACAGTATTGTTTAATACTGTTCCGCTTAATGGATACCATGAAGAGCCAGACCATTTCGCAATACGGTCCGCATATACGTTTCCGCTGGCGTCTAAAAATGCACCACCAGCATACACCCAGCCATTAGACACTGCTATAGAAAACACAGGACCATTTAAACCGGTATGCAAATTGCTCCAATAAGTGCCATTCCATTTGGCTATATTTGAAGTAATTACATTTCCAGCTCGTGTAAAACTTCCTCCAACATAAACATCACTGCCGGATACAACAATGGTATAAACGGTTCCATTCATTCCCAATCCGCTCTGCCAAGGAGTCTGATTCACTGCTACATTACCATAGAGGGATTTAGAATATAAACTGATTGTATTAATTGTATTAAAATTACCACCATAATAAAGGGCGCCTCCATGATGCATTTCATTAACTGTCCCATTAAAGCTCAAGCCTGCAGACCAATTTGTATTCCAAGTTGCAGAATTAGAAACTGAAATTCCTCCTGCATTATTAAACGCTCCTGCGACTAAGATACCATTAGCTATTACTATATCATTAACTATGCCCGGCTCCGTTCCGTTCATAATCCCGCTTCCAAAAGCGTACCATGTGCTGTTACCGGTATTGAATCTTGCGATGCTGTTCGCCGCAGTCAGTCCGGCATTGGTGAATTGTCCTCCGACATAGATATCTGAGCCGGAGACCATAATAGCGTTCACACGCGGATTAGGTCCTCCGGTAATTCCATTATTATTTCCATATCCTAAAGAAGTCCAGCTTGTGCCGTTCCACTTGGCTATACCTTTGACCGGTGTAGTTGATTCAAGAGGAGTATTGTCGGCTTCTGTAAAATAACCGCCGGCATAGATTTCACTTCCATTCGCCACTAATACATTTACAGGCGCGTTGAAACCTTTTCGTAACGCGGACCAGGTTGTTCCGTTCCATTTTGCTACATAATTAGAGTAAACATCATCACCAACGGTGGCGTTTTTAGCGTAAATGAAATTTCCACCGACATATAAAGAGCCTGAATTATCAACGGTCAAAGCAGTGACATTTTCATCTACACCCCGTCCCAATGCTTCCCAGGCTGAGCCGTTCCATTTCGCGATATGCAAGCAGTTACCATTGCCGCTGATATTATGAAATGCACCGCCAACATAGACAGAACCATTATAGTATAATATCTCTTCAACATAATTATCAAAAACGGCATTACCTAAATTACTCCATGTTTTACTATTGTAATTCCATACTGCGAAATACTTTAAAGCGGTATTTCCATTGATGGATGTGAAAGCGCCGCCTACATAAAGATTACCCGCTGCGTCCGAACCGAGCGCTTTAACTTCACCGTTAATTCCAGCTGGTTCTCCAAACTGGTCATCCCAGTCTTCATTGCCTTCAGTAAACGGACTTCCGCCGCCGCCCGTGGGAACGAATACCGGTTCACCTTTTTCATTGGTCGTCATGGCATACCCGGCCGGGTCAAAGCTTCCGCTTACGCCGGACTTGGTGTTGATCGTGCCGTCATTATTGAGCACCGTGCCCAGCGATTGCAGATCGTTTTTGTTTTCCAGCCGCTGTCCGTACACGTTCATGCCGGTCATCAGACTTAAGATGACCGCGGCCATCAGCATTTGTTTCGTAACTCGTTTCATTTGGTTTCTCCTTTTTGTTTGTTAATTAAAAAAGTTACTTTCAAAATCTGATTAACTGTATGACAAATGCCGTGCCAATTTATAATATATTATAAAACAATGATTTGATATTTTGTGATTTTGAATATGGATCAAAATATTGATCTTTTGGTGGTCAAGAGGGTCAAAAATTTGATCTTTTTTTACTTTTTGCCACGAAGTCACCAAGGCACGAAGGAATTAATAAAACAAGCCGCTGTCATTGATTGCGACGAGTTGTCGCTTTTCAAAACGAGAACACGTTACCGCAATCCAAAAAGGAATAAACAAATAAAACGATTGTTGCATGATTCTTGGGGCAGTCGAGCCCTACCATTGAAAGAAGATACCGCCCCTTCTACTGACCGTCGTTCGTACCGACAGGGAGTCAATAAATCAATGAAGTTGTTAGAGAAGTACGATTAGATGGATGATAAAAAATAAAACGGCGAAATTACCGGCGGATTCTTAAATGGTTTGTGTCAATGATGACCAATGAACCCCTTAGATCACTCAACGATTTTGATTTCAGAAAAGAGATAAGCATGGTATGCACTTTTTCCATATTACCCGGAGTGATACGCAATACAACGACGCCGTTAAAACGGGACGGCGGATACAAAAGGATATTTGAGAAATCAAGGTCATTGGTAATGAATACAAGATCATGGTTAAAAGCGTATGAGATTATTTCGGGATCGTCCGCGGTACTGAATCCAATCTCGCCGACCGTGACGACGCCGAAATTTAGCCGTAACAAGTCGATTGTTTTACGCCAGACGCATTGATCAATTAGCAATTTCATAAGAATATCTTAATGAACGAATTCCTCAAAAAGGTGAACTTCCTCATTCTTAACCAGTTGATTGGCGTACCCGATACAGGCTTGTACGGCGTCGATGGACAGTTCAGGATAATATTCTTTTGAGATAATACTTTCCGGCTTGATACCCGCGGCAAGAAGATCGAGCACCATGTAAACGGGAATCCTTGTTCCTTTGATACACGGTTTTCCGTTCATCACCGCCGGATTAACAGATATAAATTGATCGGCCATATCAATTCCTTTCATGAACAAACTAATTTACGGGATATCAACGGTCAATGTCAAATAAATAATTTCATAGTCTTTTCTGGCGTTTCAATTCAAAACTAAGTACATTTTTATACCGCAATATATTTTGCACTGATTATACAGTAAATTCTTTAAGGACCAAACCGTGAAACATATTTTTATCTTCAGTGTTTTATTTTTTTCCATATCCGCTTCCCTGATCGCACAAAATCAAACCGACACCACATTAGCCAATAAATATTTCGCGAAGGGCGAAACGTATCAAAAGTCCGCTAAGCCGGACAGCGCGATTATTTGTTATGAAAAAGCGGGAACGATCTTCAAAGCCGCCGGTTCATGGGAACCGTATATTCAATGCCTGTACAAATCCGGTGGAATCCACCGGAATCTGAAACGCTATTCCGAAGCGAAGAATCAACTGAATGAAGCGATCGCGTCAGGTGAAAAACATCTCGGGGCGGATCATCCTTTAGTCGCGGCGGCGTATAACGGACTCGGTGGAGTGTATTATTTTACCGGTGACTATGAAAAAGCGGTAGACTATTGCTCCAAAGCCTTAGCGATCCGCGTCAAATCCCTCGGACCCGATCATCCCGACGCCGCGTTGTCGCATAATAGCCTCGCCGGAATCTACAACGCGATGAGTGATTATGACAGCACGATCAGCCATTATCAGAAAGCGCTAAGCATCCTGATTAAAAATTACGGAACCGAACGAAAGGATGTGGCCGACGCGTATACCAACCTGGCTTTATTCTACACGAATTATGACGAATATGACCCGGCGCTCGAAGCATATCAGAACGCTCTGGATATCCGGATCAAAATCTTAGGGCCCGATCATCCCGATGTTGCCTGGACGTATGCCGCCATCGGAAAATATTATGAGAAAATGTACCGGTTCGACGCGGCCCTGATGTATTATCAGAAAGCGCTCGACGTCCACATCAAACTCTCCGGCAACGCTCATCCTGAAATCGGCATGAATTATGAACGGATTGGCGAAATTTATTATTTCCGCAAACAGGATTATGATAAAGCGGTCGTGAATTATCAGAAGGCGCTGGACGTGTGGATCCGCGTGCTGAATCCCGCTCATCCGAAAATCGCCGCGGCGTATGAAAGTATCGGAAATGTTTATACCTCGAAAGGTGATTACCAAAGCGCCTTACGTTTTTTCCTGATGTTACTCGATTGCCGTCTTAAATCGCCAAACCCAAAACCTGACGATCTGATCGACGCGCATAACAAAATCGCCGAGATGTATTTTTATATGAGCGATTATAAAAGCGCGGTAACTCATTACCTGAACATTCTCGATATCCGCATCAAAATCCTGAGCCCGAAACACGCCGATCTGGCCGATTCGTATAATAAAATCGCCGATATGTATTTTTATGATAACGATTATGATAACGCTTTACTGTACTACCGGAAGTTGTTTGTTATTGCTGAGAATCCCAATTACAACAACATCGCGAAAGTGTACCGTTACAAAGGCGAAGCGTTACGGAGAACCGCGAAGTATGACAGCGCAACATTCTATCTGAATAAAGCCGCGGAACTTTACGGTTCAGGTCAACAATGGAACGATTACATTGAATGCGTGATCCGGTTAGATTCCGTTTCTGTTGAATCCGGAAAGAAGAAAAGTTCAGCCCTGACGATATCGTTCGGGAAGAACGATCCCAGAGCCACCTCATCATATTTCAGTATCGGAAAAGTTTTTGAGGAAAGGGAAAATCATGATCAGGCGCTGGCCTGTTATCAGCAGTCACTCGGTATATTATTGAAGAAAGCCAATCCCCTTCATCCGGACGCGCTGAAGAATTTTCAGCATATCGGGAATATATACGCCGCGAAAGGCATGGACGATAAAGCGCTGGAGTATTATCTGAAAGCTCTGACGGGATTATTAAAATCAAAGCATTCTGAAACTGAGTTTGCCGATACCTTATATACCCGATTGGCGCATGTTTTTATCCGCAAAGGCGACGCGTATAAAAGAAAATCGGACTTTGACAGTTCGTCATTTTTTTACGCTAAAGCCGGCGATATTTATAAACAGCGGAAAGCATGGCAGGATTTTGTCGGATGCTTAAATCTGATAGAAAAGAATCTTTCCCATTCAAAACATAAACCTGATTCAACGCATTACCTCAGACTCAGGACCTTTGATACGGACGATTCGGTTACGGCTGTATCGTACAATGGTATCGGAACAGCATTCTATTATAACGGTTCGTATGACAACTCGCTTCACTTCTTACAAAAAGCGCTCGGTCTGCGGAATAAATTGTCCGGTGCGGATCATCCGGAAACCGCGTGGCTGTATTTTAAAATCGGCAACGCTTGTCTTGAGAAGGGCGATTATGACAAAGCGATTGAGTGTTACCGGATATCGCATGACGTCCGGATGAAATCGGAACCGCTAGAAAATACCGGCGGATCGTCATCGTTCAGGCATATGGGCGATGTTTATCAGTCCCGGGCTGATTATGACAGCGCATTGACGGCTCGCATGAACATGCTGGACATCCATATCAAATCTCTTGGCGCCGGTCATCCGGACCTTGCGGTTTATTATGAGCAGATTGGCGCGATGGTCGAATCGAAAGGGGATTATGACAAAGCGCTGAACTATTACCTGCAGTCACTTGAACTCATCAAAAAATCTGATGGTGATGCAAGTATTGACGCCGCTAAATTATATAATCACTGCGGGATCATTTACAATAAGAAAGGGGAGTATGATAAAGCGCTGGACGCTCACCGGAAAGCGCTAGCGATTCGTCTTAAAATCTTGGGCACGAATAATTCTTCCGTCGCGCAGTCGTATAATAACATGGGACTCGTATTCTCGAATCAGGGCGATGTTGACAAGGCGCTGGACTATTATCTGAAGCCGCTGGAGACCTCGCAGGAATCACATCAGAAAGCGACGTCGTATTATAACATCGCCCGTATGCACGCCGTGAAAGGGAATGCTGACAGGGCGCTGGAGTATCATTTAAAATCCCTCGCGATATCGATGGGCACTCTGGAACCTTATCATCCTTATATCGCCAATTCATTTAACAGCGTCGGCAGTCTCATTGCGGGGAAAAGAAATTTTGATAAGGCATACATGCTTTTCAACAAATCGCTGGGCATTTTAATCCGTTCGCTGGGCAACGACGATCCTGAAGTCGCGATTGCGAATTTTACATTAGGTAACGCGTACAAAGCGCAAAGTGATTATTCTAAAGCTCTGGGTCATTATCAGCGATCCTTAGACATAAGACTGAAAACTTTAGGGTCTGTAAATCCCGATGTCGCTTTGACCTATCACCATATCGGCGAGGTGTATCTGCAGGAACATAACTATGATCAGGCTTTGATGTATTTTCAAAAAGCGCTTTCAGCGGCCGTAAAGAGCTACAAAGATTCTTCGTTTGTCCATAATCCCGATCTGAGTCAGCCCATTCTTTCCGAACCAGTATTGCTCGCTATACTCAAAAGCAAAAGTGTCTGCCTGATGGAATATTACCGTCAAACCCATGATCTCAAAGATTTGGACGCTGCGGTTAAAACTTCAGAATTGGCCGTTCAGCTCATTGATAAGATTCGTTCCGGTTATCAGTCCGAATCCTCCAAATTATTTCTCGGTGAAAAGTCCTATGAAATATTCGAAACCGGCGTCCGAAGCGCTTCGATGATGTATCAAATCACGAATGATATTAAATATAAAAAACTCTCCTTTTGGTTTGCTGAAAAGAGCAAAGCCGGCGTGCTGCTGGAATCCTTGAACGATACGAAAGCGAAAAGTTACGCGGGGATTCCCGACAGCGTTTTAAATATTGAAAAATCCCTGCGCAACGAACTCATTGCGTATGATAAACAACTTACCGAAGAATTGGGCAAAGGAAAGGACACCGATCAGATCATTCTCAACACATTTCAGAATAAAGTTTTCGAACTTAAACAGAAATATGAAGATCATGTTAAACTGTTGGAACAAAATTATCCGTCCTACTTCTCGCTCAAATATCTAAGCAAAATATCATCCGTTGACGATATTCAAAAGAATCTGCCGGATAAATCAACCGCCATGATCGAGTATTTTCTGACCCAAGACAGTCTTTATATCTATTCAATCACTAAAAAACAGTTTGACGTTACTATTGTACCCAAAGATTCTCTGTTCGATTCCAAAGTCAAATTGATGCGAAGTCTTTTGTCCAAAGGTAGATCATCCGACTGGAGGATATATGGTGAAATATCGAATGAATTATATAATCTTCTTATAAGACCTCTACCGTTATCATCAAACGTTAATCAACTGGTCATCGTCCCGGACGGCATATTAAATATGATACCTTTTGAATCATTGGTCAACGAACCCATTAAAGATAAAGAACGCGGTTATGAGAATCTGAAATATCTGATTCAAAAGTACTCGATCAGTTATTCCTATTCCGCGACGTTGTATGATGAAAGTATGCTCAAAGCCGCCAGTAAAGCGAAGAATGAATACGTCGGATTCGCGCCGGTGTTTTCCAAAGAATCGAATGCCGGGTCGATTACTAAAAGTCACGCGATCTTTTTATCGGATTCAGCCGGAGCGCAGCGGGGATTGGTTGACCGGAATAGTATTGTTGCTATTCCGGGGACCAAAGACGAAATCCTGAGCGTCTATGACGGATATGATAAAAAAGAAAAAAAGGCGACGGTCTATACCTACCTGCAGGCGAATGAGGATAATCTGAAGAAGGAGAAATTATCCGATTATAAGTACATTCATTTCGCGACGCACGGATTTGTCAATGAAGACCAGCCGTCGCTGTCTGGAATCATACTCGCGCAGGATACGTCCATCACGGAAGATGGCGTGCTTTATGCCGGGGAAGTATACGGGTTATCACTTGACGCGGAATCGGTGATCCTGAGCGCCTGTGAAACCGGTCTGGGCAAGCAGGTTCGTGGAGAGGGCATCATCGGGCTTACGCGCGGATTCATATACGCCGGAGCGCGCAGCGTGGTCGTATCCTTATGGCAGGTCGCTGATGAGTCAACGTCGAAACTCATGCAGGATATGTTCAAACGATTATCGGAGGATAAAAATAGTAACGATCACCGCGCAAAACTGTTACGTGAGACAAAATTGAAAATGTTTAAAAACAAACCATACGCCGCTCCGTTTTACTGGAGTCCGTTTGTTTTGATAGGAAAATGATGGCCATTTACAACCTTTTTGAAAGGATATTTGTTATGAAAACCATGATTATCTTTTTGATGGCGTATTATGTGTTTTTTACAGATAACCTTCAGACTCAAATCAGATCCGTTGTCATTGACACCGCAAAAGCGGAAGCGCTTTTTATACGGGGTCAATCCAAGTTGAAATCAAAACAGTATGACAGTAGTACCGTTTTTTTTAGGCAGTCCGCGGCCTTGTTCAGAGATATCGCAAAGAACAGCAAAGTTACGAAAGAGATGAAACGACTGCTGGAAGAAAAAGCTCTGTCCGCTGTAATTGAACAGTCCAGAAGTTACGTATTTATGAACAAAACCGATACCGCCCTTTACCTGCTGGATGAAAATGCCGGACGGATAAATGATTTATATGGCGAACGAAGCATTCAGACTGCGAAACTAAATGCCGCCAAAGGATTTGCCTTTGACAGAAAAAATGATTTTTCCGGCGCGATTCGTTCTTATGAAAAAGCAATATTGATATGTGATACAGGGCAGCCGGGATTAAGGGAAAATTTGTCCCGTTGGTATTACGGTCTGGGACTGGCACAGGTTAAAAACGGGGATTTTTCATCTGCTTTAGAGAACTGGAACCGGCAACTTGAAATTATCAATCAGATAAACCCTGCAGCGGATATACAGCAGGGAAGGATATACACCAACATCGGGGAATTGTACCGGGTGATGGGCCGATTGGATCTGGCGCTGGAATTTCATTTCAAAGCGCTGGATATCAAAAGAAAAATACTAGGGAAAGATCATTCTGACATGGAACCCAGTTATATGAATATCGGTATCGTTTATTACGACAAAGGGGAATATGACCTTTCTCTGGAATACTATTCAAAAGCCCTGCAAATTGCGAAACAGGAGAAAAACGAAACCGAAGTCGCAAAAATTCTTAATAACATGGCCGTAAATTATGATCTGAAAAAGGATTATCCGAAAGCGCTTGAGCATCATGAGCAGGCGCTTTCTTTATACAGGAAGTTGTACGGTGATGACCATTATTTTACTTCGGCGTCTTATTGCAATATCGGCATAGCGTACGACAATCTGAAACAATATGAAAAAGCCCTGGAATTTCAAAACAAAGCACTTATGATCCGAAAGAAACAACTTCCGTCTGATCATCCCTGGATTGCCGAATGTCATACCAATCTGGGCTTAATCTATCAAAATACCGGGCGACAGGATACAGCGATATTTTATTTTCAAAAAGCCCTGCAGAGTCACCGGAATATTTATTCGGATAAAAATCATATTCTTGCAGGATCATTAAACCGTATCGGAGAAATATATTCCGTTAACGGTCAATATGATGAAGCCTTGAAATATTTTCAGTTATCACTGGCTGCCAGCGTTCCGGGTTTCAATGATACCCTGAATTATAACTCATGGCCGTCCGCGGATAAATATATGGACTGGAAAGAATTTCTGAACGCGCTTTACGGAAAGGCCAAAAGCTTGCGTATGGGAGTTACCGGTCAGCTTTCCTCCAGCCTTAGTTCGGCGCTGTACGGATACCGTCTTTGCGACACACTGATCAATAAAACCCGTAGGGAAATCACCACGCTGAGTGACAAAATCTCTCTGGGCGAAAAAGCCAGCCAGGTTTACGAAGATGCGGTTCAGGTATGTCTGGAATTGGCAAAAGAAACGTCCGATCCAAATAAGTCTGACGAGTATAAACAGCGGGCGTTTTACTTCTCCGAAAAAAACAAAGCCTCGGTTCTTCTGGAATCCCTGTCCGGACAGCAAGCCCTGAAATTTTCCGGAATTCCGGACAGCCTGCTCGGCAAGGAACGTGTCTTGCGCATCGATATCAATTTCTACAACAAACAACTTGCCGAAATGCCCGACAGCGCCAAACAAGTCATTATGCGCGACCGGCTGTTCTCCCTGAACCGTTCATATGACAGTCTCATCGCGGTTTTTGAAAATCAATATCCGGATTATTACAACCTGAAATACAGCGAATCCACCGCGTCCGTTCCCGATATTCAGAAACAGCTTGATGAATCATCAGCCATGATCAGCTACTTCGCCGGCGACAGTACAATTACAATTTTTACGATTACCCGGAAATCTATTTCCATTGAACAGAGACCCACGCCGAAAGATTTTACCGGAAAAATCGAATTGTACCGGCGCTCTCTGATCCGGGTCTCAGCTCTCGGGCAACGAAGTTACAAAAATCTTGCCACCGAATTCTATGACCTGCTCATCCCGAAGAAATTGGATAAAAAAATCAAATCCCTGATTATTATTCCTGACCAGGCGCTGGCCACCATCCCGTTTGAAACGTTTCTTACAAAACCGGTAACCGATAAAACGGATATGCATAAACTACCTTACCTGATCAGCCAGTACGGCGTCAGTTACAGTTACTCGGCCACGCTGTTCATGAAGACCTTTCCGAAAGAACAAACTAAAGAAATTGAAATGCATGACCTGAACGACTGGCTGGCATTCGCTCCCGTGGCGGATACAGCGGAATCGGGCATGTCGTTCGCTTCCCGAGAATTGCTGAACCGGTATCAGAATGGATCCGCCGGAAGTGTTCAGACCCGTGCGTTAAGGGATTATTTCGCACCGCTCCCCGGAACGTTATCTGAAGTCTCGACCATCCTGGATTTATTTGACAAAAGCAAAGCCAAGGCAAAGATCGAAGTCAACAGGAACGCGGACGAGAAAGCAATCAAATCGGGACTACTCAAGGATTACCGTATCCTCCACTTCGCCACGCACGGTATGGTCCACAATGAGAAACCGGAGTTATCCTGCATCCTGATGGCTTCGGCCGATTCTGGAGATACGGAAAATGACGGCATTCTCTTCAGCGGCGAGATTTTCAATTTAATACTGAACGCCGATCTGGTCGTGTTGTCTGCGTGTGAAACCGGACTCGGAAAAATCAAAAAAGGAGAAGGCATACTCGGACTGACCCGGGCGCTATTATACGCCGGATCAAAAAATATCATCGTCTCACTCTGGCAGGTAGCCGACCAGTCCACGTCCGACCTGATGATTGATTTTTACAAGGAGTTACTGAAAAAAGACCTGTCGAAATCCGATTATTCGGGAGCGCTGCAGCAAGCTAAAACCCGGATGATCAAAAACAAGCAAAACGCGCATCCGTTTTACTGGAGTCCGTTTGTGCTCATCGGGAAATAGAAATTAACGGGCTTTATTGACATGCAAATTGCGGTTCAGACTTGCAGTCAGCCATCCGATCCTGTTTGTATATAACCGGCGGACATTGCATCGGATCGCTTTCCGCAATCCCCGTACTGAGTCGATCTGTCCCAGGCCGGCCAACAGCCCGGCCTCATGAGTGCGGTGGATCATTTTTTCCGTAAACAACCAGACGTGGCCGGCGATCTCCTCGACATGATGGCTGAGACACCATTCAATATGTTTACTGGTCACGAATGGCGACAGCCTGGGCTCTGATGCGGTCGCGATCAGACTGCAGTACACGTCGGGATTCGCTGACTTTACTTTCATCAGGGCTTCGGGATTAAACGAAATGAATTTTATCCTTGCCTGACCTGACAAATATCCTTTTTCATTCAGTACATCGATAATCATATCCCATTGTGAACGGGATTTCAATTCCATGATAAACCGGCCTGATGGAAATCGATACATCACTTCATCCAGCGAAGGAATGTCCGGCTGAATATTCCTTATTTCGTTAAATAGTATATTTTGAATTTTGATTCTGCCACGGTCAGAGATAATGTATTCATCATGAGAAATGACGATTACATGATCGGCTGTCAGGGCAAGATCCATTTCGATTTCATCGGCGCCAGCCTTGAAGGCCATCTCAAAAGAAGGAATCGTATTCTCCCGGGTACCCGAAGAATGGATACCGGCGCCCGACCCGCGATGTCCGATGACAGTCAAATTTTTCCCGTTATGCCGGTCCGCATGTTAAGATCGCATTATCGTACCAGCACCATCTTCATGGATTTTGCAAATTTTCCGGTTTCCAGTCTGTACATATAAACTCCTGAACTGACCGCAGATCCGTTATTGCTTCTGCCGTCCCACATCACCGTATGATATCCGGAAACCTGATTCGCATTGACAAGGCTTCGGATTTCCTGGCCCAGGACATTATAAATCTTAAGGGTGACTTTGCCGTTTTCCGGAAGCTGATAACGGATCGTCGTGGCAGGATTGAACGGATTAGGATAATTGGGTAATAATGCAAATTCATGAACAGACTTTATTGGCTCATCCGCGCTTACCGTGATATTTAATCCGTTCTCCAGCATCAGCATGGCACACGCGGCTTTTACAATTTCGGCCATGTAACGAGTGTTGCAGTTCGCCAGCAGGTCGTCCTGACTGTGGTAAAAGGGCGAAAACTGGTATTCCTCAAAATAAAAAGTTTTGTACCCCTGATCAAAAAACGAGCGGCTGTCGGACCCGGAACTGTTTGAATTGCTGACCTGGTAGCCCCTGAAGGTTGTGTACTGCTCAACAACCCGCTGCGCCAGTTGCGTGACCGGTTCTGAATTGGTATAGCCAAGCAAATACGCCCGCCAGTAATTCACCGTATCCTGGCAGGTTGAAATCATATCGTTATTGATCATCATCTGGATGCGCTCGTTGGCGGAACGCGCTTTCTGCGCGTAATCCTTGCTTCCGTACAGGCCGAATTCCTCGGCGGCAAACGTGATGAATTTAATCGTGTGCTTCGGCTGATAATTAAATTTCTGAAACACGCGTGCGACTTCAATCGCGGCGACGGTTCCGCTGGCGTTGTCGTCAGCGCCGGGACAGCCGGCGAAGGGATCACCCTGCGAATACGGATAAAGAATGTTGTCATGATGGCCCCCGAGTATGTACACGCTGTCCGGTTCGACCGAGCCCGGAAGTTCCGCGATCACGTTGTAATTCCACTGGGGATAATAAGTCCCGCTGTTGAACGGCCACTGGAGATTCGTCAGGTAGAAGGAATCCAGCCGTGCCGTCGGGTAACCGATCTGGATGAATTTATTTTTAATCCATTCGGCAACATCCCGGCGGTTCGGCGCAAGGGCGAAACGGGTGGTCAGATTCTGCAAAGCTCCGATTGCATCGTACAAGCTGTCCGGGCTGATCTGCCCGCAAACCGCCTGTATTTGAGTATACACGGGATAAGCTTTCGCGGTAAGGCTTTTCTGCGAAGTTCCGTAACTGTTGGATACGGAAAGAATGAACGTATGCTCCGTTCCCAGCTGCGACTCATCCACCTGCCAGATGACCGTGTCCCCGCTCAGCGACATGCCGGCAGGGGCGTTCAGAAGCTGAATCGACGGAGTTTCAAAGGAATACCAGGAAAACGGATAAGCGTGCCGCTTCGGGGTGTTAGCGGTCAGTGAATCCTGAATGTATATGTACGGCCGGCATGTGTCGGCAGACTGCGCAATCATGCGGATCACGGTACCCGCAGGCGGTTCGACCCCGTCCGCTGTGACCGAAAAGGAACCCGCACTGTATGACACCGTGGATTTTCCGGTCCGCATCGAACTCCAGTACGTCCGTGAAAGGCTGAAAGGAAATACGCTTTTCAGGCTGACGCTGTCCGTATACGAGCTGTCCACAGGCAACGACAGATCACCTACCACAAACAGGCGCTCACCCGGCGTATAAAGATTGTTTCCGTCGTCGTCCTGAACACGCAGGCAGATCTTGGTTCCTCCCGTCACGGACGGGTTCGTCGCCGCTTTCGGCCCGACATTATAAATGGCAAACGGCAGCTGATTGGGTGCAAGGCTACTGCCGATCCAGTAACGGCTGGAATCACTTCCGTAGCGGATCTCATAGCAGTCATGGCCGGACGGAGAACCGAACCGGTTGCTCGTGTTTAAATTGCCGTTCAGGTCCGACTGCACCGGAGTCGGTCCGAAGATCCGGTACGTGTTTTCATGGCTGGACTGCTTCACGAGGCCCGTACTGTCGTACCCGATCAGGGTATGCGGACGATTCAGAACGCCGGATGGTATCGCCACTTCCGCGATACGGCCGAAATTTTTCACATAATATGTATCCGCGGACTGAGACCTAAGGGCAGCCGATGAAACGGATAGCAAAAACAAAACAACATAAAAACGCATGGAAATTAACTTTCTTACAGATTATGATTTAACGCATCAGCGTCATTTTATTCGATTTTGCGAAATTTCCCGCCTGCAGTCGGTAAATATAAATCCCGCTGGAAACGGCTTTCCCCGCATGATCTTTCCCGTCCCACTGTACCGTATGTTCGCCGGCTGTCTGCGCGGCATTCACTAATGTGCGGACTTCCTGGCCGAGCATGTTGTAGATTTTCAGCGATACTGTTCCGGACAAAGCGGTTTGATAACGGATGGTTGTAGAAGGATTGAACGGATTGGGGTAGTTCGGATCAAGCCTGAAACCTGACGCGACCGGCTCTGTTTCGCCCGTACCGATCATCGTCTCGGTTCCGTTCTGCGAAACCAGCATAGCGAGTGAAATGCGGGTCATTTCGGCGGCGAATTTCATGTTGCAGGTTTCCACGCGGTCCTGGGTGGTATGGTAATAGGGCGTATCATAATTTTCAATGAAGAAAATGGTTTTGAATCCCTGCGCATAAAAGGAATAGCTGTCAGACGCATCATTATACTGGGTCGTGCGTGTCGTTCCCAGCGTGGTGAACCTCTTCGTGCAGGTATCGGCAAGATTGGTAACATCCGCCGAATTGTTATAATATGTCAGTTTCACTTTCCACTGATTGACGGTATCAGCGCAATAGCTGATCATGTCATTATTAAGCATCATCTGGATTCTCATGTTGGAGTTTTTTGCTGTCACGGCAACATCCTCGCTTCCGTACAGCCCCATTTCTTCCGCGACAAACGTCATGAATTTGACCGTGGACCGTGGCCGGTATCCGGACTGATTCATCACTCGCGCGATTTCGATTGCTGCGGCAACCCCGCTGGCGTTGTCGTCCGCTCCGGGCGCGTCCACCAGGCGATTGTCGGATGTGCAGTCGTGATGAGCGCCGACTATATAGATACTGTCGGGTTTCTGTACGCCGGGTATCGTGGCGATAACATTATACTGCCAGCCGGTGAACGCCGTATTGGTATACCAGAATGAATCCAGCACAGCTTCCTGACACCCGACATCGGCAAGTTTATTCCGGATCCACTGGGCAACATTGCGGTATCCGGTCGCTCGGTAAAAACGAGTTCCGAAATCCTGCAAATGGGTCATATACAGCTGAATGCTGTCTTTACTGACCTGGGCACACATCGACCGGATGACTGAATCACTTTCCGCCGTAAAGACCATGTTTACCTGTGCATAATTACCTTGACCCGCCAGCATGACCGACATTGCTATTATCATCACTAATTTTTTCATGAACCACCTTTTTGGTTTTGAAAGTATTTCATAAAGTATTTCAACTTATTTTTTTTATGAACTACGGCTTACAACTCAGCGCATCAGCGTATCGATGCTCACCTGGCCGAGAAGATTCTGAATCACGGTATCCTGCACAACCTGTGCCCGGCTTTCCGTTGCCCAAAAAACGGAAATGATCATGATCACGGAGATGATTAATTTCATCCGTTTATCCGGTATTCTTATTGTATTGGACATAAATCTGTGTTCCTGCCTTGAATTGTTTTTTTACTTAATGATTTTGAGTGCTTCTTCTCCCGCTTTCAGCATCGGTTCGGTCGAAATTTCCTTTCCGACGGCGCCCTTCATCCACACCTGCGGAAGAATGCGGCCCTGCTTCAGCATGCGGTCCATTTCCGCGGCCATGTTTTTGCCTTCGAAATACTGGTTGATCTGGAATTCGATCAGGTGTCCGAGCGGATATGCCGGAAGGTAAATCGGGCTGTCGATCATATGCGAATAGATCGCGAGAATGGTCTGGTCTTTCACCCCGAATACGGGCGCGTAGAATTCGTTCCAGATTTCCTTCGCGGTTTTGCTGACCTGGTTTTTCAGCTGTTCGGCGTCCGCTTCGGGATTGGCATAGAGCCATTTCCATATGCGCATATCGAGCAGGGCAACACCCATGATTTCGTAGGACGACCATAAGTTATCTAGCGACTCGAGCTCTTTCTGGTTCGGAACCTCGTTTTTGATGCCCAGCACGTCGAGGTCGCGCTTCTGGAAATTGAACGCGATCGCTTCGGTGAACGCCGTGGTCGGTACGCCGTTGAGCATGTAATAATCAATATCCTGCAGGGTGATGGTCTGCTCGACATTGTGGCCGAATTCGTGCATGGCGATGTTATAGCCTTTGTAATCCATGCCGTCTTTTCCGGCACGGCTGCGGAGATGCGCTTTTTCGGACTTCATCTGCGCGCCCCAGGCGTGCCCGGCCCCGCGCGAGGCGTCCACCACGATCATGGAAGCGATCGTTTTCGCCCGCTGTTCCCCGAAGCCGAGTTTGAGTAAAATATTCGGCATGTCTTTCTCGAAATGCTTATGAGTCGGATACAGCGCCCGCGTTTTCAGCGTCAGGTCGTCTTCACTGATCGTGCTGCGCGACTTGAACCCGTCGTACCAGATATCGAACGGCTCCAGTTTTCGTTTCAGCCGTTTGCTGATCAGAACGCCGGTCTTGCGCACCGTTTCGGAGGACATCAGGCCGGTAAATAATTTTTCCACTTCCTCGTAGGATAATTCCGTATTCTGGTCGAACTGGCGCTGGATCATGTTCGGATAGGCCGGCGTGTACGGGTCGATTTTGCGGCATACGCGGTAAATGTTCAGCCAGTGCCGGAACCGCGTGTTGGGCTCGCTCTGGAACTCCGTTTCTTTCCCGTCCTTGAACATCTTATTCGTCACCGGATTCCACTGGTAGGTTTTGTTGTTAATCACCGGCTCGGGGATTTCCTGCGCGATGATGCGTTTCATCACATCGTAGATCATGCGCTGTTTCGCGAGGCCGTCTTTGTCGGCGTAGCGGGACTTGAGTTCGTCGCGAAGCCCCCAGTGGCTGATCAGGCGCAGATCGGCGGGAAACGGTGTCTTGCCTTTCGCATCCACTAACTGTCCCATGTAGATGTTATACTGCGATATGTAGGTGTCAGCGTTCGTGGTGACTTCGGAAAATTCCTGGTTCAGGTGAGCCGGTACGCGGGAAGTGAACTGGTCGCCCATGCGCGCGTACGCCCATTCCAGGCGCGTCCATTTCGGGCCCAGTTCGTTCTTTTCCTTCAGGTTGTAAAACGGGAAATTCAGCGTGATCATGAACGCGGTCTTGTTCCGGTAAAAATCGTCCGTGAAATGCGCGTACGGATCGAACCCGCCGAAAATCTCATCAACCGGTTCGATGGGGCCGAGATCCAGATGCAGTGCGCGTTTCAGGTCGAGACTGATCTTGTTGTAATGCCCGAGCACGGACTCGAAGTTTTCGGATAT
The DNA here is from genome assembly GCA_964410965.1 of uncultured Bacteroidota bacterium. GTDB lineage: Bacteria > CLD3 > CLD3 > SB21 > JBBIRG01 > JBBIRG01. The sequence continues at coordinate 230,213 of CAYPIY010000007.1, forward strand.
TTTTTCGAACAGCGTTTTGAGTTTCTGATCGTCCCCGATAAAATGTTTTACGCAGAACGACTCAAACTCCTGTTCGGAGCCGTCGTCCTTCGTCCACAGGGACGCGGTCTGGCGTACGCCGCGTTCGGCGCGGAAGCGGTTCTTTTCGCCGCTTGCATCGATCAGTTTCTGAATCGCATGATCAGCGGCGGTTTTGGAAATCGAACTCATAGTGGTCCCCTGTTCCTGAGCATGGGAGGCTAAGGACCGGACACACATCATCCCGGTCGCCATCGCCATGATGGTTATCATTCGGATCGCATTCATATTTTGGTACCTTTCGGTGGAATGAGAGAAGGTTTTTAAAAAGCGTTTAAATTTACAACCTTTGCTTTTATTATCAATGCTTTTTTATAATTTTTTCATTATTTTTTACTATATTAATAAAAAGGGGTACACTTTGAAAATACTCATTCTTCAGGGGCCGAACCTGAACCTGCTCGGCGAACGCGAACCGGCCGTTTACGGAAAAGACACATTGGATGATATTCACAGGCTCATCCGGGAAACGTTTCCGGAAACTGAATTCACGTTTTACCAGTCTAATCACGAAGGCGCACTGATTGACAAACTGCACGAAGTCCGAAAAACCCATCAGGGTGCGGTGTTTAATCCCGGCGCATACACGCATTATTCGGTCGCCCTAAGGGATGCTGTTGCTTCGATTCAAATTCCTGTGATTGAAGTTCATCTGTCAAACATTTTCGCGCGCGAGGAATTCCGTAAACATTCGGTTGTAACGCCGGTCTGCAAAGGCATGATCTGCGGGCTTGGAGCGAAGGGTTATGTTCTGGCGGTACGGGCTTTATCTTTAGCGCAAATTGACCTAAATTAATACAAGAATTAAGCTGCAGAAGAAACTATGATTTTAATTTCATCTGCCCGACTTTCTGCAGGAAGAAGTCATTGACAATAAATCAGGAGGCGTACTTATGAGAAATTTTATGATGTTCGTAAGTGCATTCATCATCCTGAATGCGTGTGAAAAAAATAGTGATGGCGATGATTTATGTCAACTGCTCACTTTATCGGGAGGCGATCCTGGTCTTAAATTAGATTGCCATGATGTAATCGCAGATTTGACAACTCAATACGACAATTTTGGCCGTATCACGGATATCATTTATGATATCCGGTGCAAGAATTCTTCCGAACACTACACCGGGCATGTGTGGAATATTCACCGCGATAGTCTGGGAAGCGTAATTTCTTATGACGCCACAATAAATGGCGACTCGTGCCATTTCGGACCTCCCTATGAACCTCCACCTCCTCCTACATCCGGTTGGACAAAACAAGCTTTCAGTTCAACAGCAAATTTATGGGATATTTTTTTTGTTGATGATTTAAACGGAACCGTTGTTGGAGACAGCGGAATAATCGGACGTACCACCAACGGCGGAAACACCTGGATCATCCAGCGAAAGGATGGCATGGGATTTTTCAATCGCGTTTTCTTTATTAATTCAGCAGTCGGGTGGATTGTATCAACCCAGGGAAATGTTCTTAAAACAACCGATGGAGGAATAAACTGGTACACCCAAAACAGCAATACTATAGAAAATCTGAATTGGTGTTATTTTAAAAATGAAGATTATGGATGGGCCGTCGGATTCAACGGAACACTCATTCGAACATTGAACGGAGGCTCGACGTGGACTGTACAAACGACCGGAGTCAATGATTTTTTATACAGCGTATATTTTCCTGTTTCGTCGACAGGTTATTGTGTCGGATGGAACGGTACCATTATTAAAACCACCGATATCGGAAGTACGTGGTACTCATTATCCAGCGGTACCACCCAGTTTCTTCGATCCGTTCATTTTGAAAGCACTACAACCGGTTTTGTATCGGGCGATAACGGCGCCATAATGAAGACCACCGATAACGGCGCTCATTGGTTTATGCAATCATCCGGAGTGTCTGTTTGGTTAAACACTATTTTCTTTCATGATGAATATACCGGTTGGGTAGTTGGTGCAACTGGTCATATTTTAAACTCTACAAACGGCGGAACACTTTGGAGCAAACAGCCTTCGGGCATCTCTGATGATTTATTTTCCGTTATTTTTATTACTTCTCAGACCGGATGGGTTTGCGGTGCCCATGGAACGATTCTAAAAACTACCAATGGGGGCCAACCGCTTGCTGAAAAAATCCGCTGATTTCGTAAAAAAAACTGAAAAAAATTAGACCTTAACACATGAAATGGATTCACAGAAAAATAGATTGAATTTTAATCTTTTGTTTCTTTTTTTTGATATCCGTGATTACTGGTTATGATGATCTCAACGGAAATTTCGATAATTAATATCAATATCTTTTTTAAACCCCGGATATCCGTGATAGGCCACGGCATATCCCCCAACGATCATGTAGAGAACGTTATGCTTTTCGAGATTTGCCAAATCTCACCTATGAAATATTTGCCCTGAATTCAAATGATACACTTGGCGGCTGGATTGTCTTGCGAAATCTGAAGATTGCGGCTACAGGATTTTTTAATAAAACCCCAAAATTTCGTTTCCAATAATTTCAATTCTGTAGCAACATTTATGTTGCGTATGTCAGATTTAACAATCTTTTTTGCATAGAATTGCGGCTCCGCTTTTGAACCCGTTCAATCCCGAAGGGATTGAATATCATTACAAAAAACAAGGCTCATCTCCGATGCCGGAGGCATCGCACATTCATCCGGCGTTTTATGATCGCTTCCTCACCACGGAATATTAATATTCAGATTTCTCAGTTTTTCCTCTAATTCCTCCCGTTCGCGATTGCGTTTCAGGGTACCGGATTTGTCCAGGAGTCCGCGTTCCACGGCGTAAGCGACCGCTTTTTCCGGGCGGCCGGAACCGACGAGCCGGATGATCTCAAGTTCAATCCGCGACATCCGCTGGGATTCAAGACGGTAATCAAGGAACGCTTCCCACGTCAGCGGACACCACCGGCTCACGATTTCATTCCCGATGATCCCGGCGTAACAGCGGATTTCATACTGCGCGCTGGGATCCATTCTGAGATACAGAAAATGCAGGAGATTGTGCAGATCGATTTTCCAGTAGGCTTCCGTATAGGTTGACAGCGGAAGGTCTTTGCGGGCCTGTTCACGCGCGACGCCGGACGACAGCCGCTTGTCATACACCGACCGTATCTGCGACTGAAGCGCCGTTTCTTCGTCTGTCAGTTTTTTGCCCGTCGCAGCATCAAAGAAATCTTCGCTTCCCTGCTTGTTTTTCAGCGACTGTTTACGCCACTGATCGGGTTTCGTCCGCTGTGCTGAATCGATCGCGACGGAATAGCGCGTGGAATATTCGTTCACGTTTGCCGTACGGTGGCGGATCCACTGCCGCCAGGCGTCCATCGGTACGCGTATGTGAAATTTGATTTCGCACATCTCAAACGGCGTGGTATGCAGGTGCCGCATCAGGTAGCGGATCAGCCCGCGGTCTTCATGCACCTGTTTGGTGCCGGCCCCGTACGACACCCGCGCCGCCTGAACGATCGCGGAATCGGAACCCATGTAATCGATCACGCGTACGAATCCGTCATCCAGCGCTTTGAATGTTTTTCCGAGGATGGCGTCCATGGCTTTGACGGACGCCCGCTTTATCTTTTCCGCCTTTTTGTTCATAAAATCCCGGTTGAAAAAATGATGACAGGTAATCCGCGGTATTCCGGATGATTTTCATTCCGGTTCGCGGCAAACCCCAGGTGCGCTTTATTACACGCGGTGCATCGACTTGAAAATGTCCTCATGCTGCGCGAGGACGCGGATGCCCAGTTTATCGGAAATCTTCGTCAGGTTCTCTTTGAGAATGCCGAACGGACAGATCGCGTTCTTGATGTCCACAATCATGATCAGCGTGAAAAACTCCTGCATGATTTTCTGGCTCAGGTCCTGGATGTCGCAGTTGCAGTCGGACAGCGTTTTTGTGATGCTGGCCAGCACGCCGGGCTGGTTCTTGCCGAACGCCGTGACGATGATCCGTCCTTCGGTGCGGTTCAGGTATTTGAACGCGCTCTGGTGCTCCTCGACAGCCCCGCTTTGCTGGTCAATGCGCTTGATCGTCTCAAACACTATTTTTTTGACGATTTCATCATTCGCCGCCGGCCCGAGCTGGCGTATCGTTTCCTCAATGATCGACTTGACTTGTTCTTCGTGAACAGGCATGGTAATCCTCCGGTATGGTTATGTCGTTTCCCTGATTTGTATCCGCATAATGGTCCCCTCTCCCGACTTGCTTTCTTTTACGAATATTTTCCCCTGGTGATAATCCTCCATGATCCGCCGTGCGAGGCTGAGTCCCAGTCCCCATCCGCGTTTTTTTGTGCTGTATCCGGGGCGGAATATGTTGTCTCGGTTCTTCAGCTCGATGCCGCGGCCGTTGTCCTCGATGTCAATCAGAATCCAGCCGCCGTTTTTGAATAGCGTGACTCCGATGCGGCCGTCGCGGTTCTCGATCGAGTCGATCGCGTTCTTGATGACGTTTTCGGTCACCCAGTTGAACAGCAGCGCGTTGATTTCCGCGTTGGCCTCTTCGGGATAAGACTCTTCAAACCGGATCGTGTGTCCCAGCTGGGGTACGCGTTTGCGGAAATAATCCACGGTTTCCCTGATTTGCGGAACGATGTCCTGTTTTTTCAGGTCCGTAGTGGATCCGATCTGCGAAAACCGCGTTACGATCTTATCGAGCCGCTTCAGGTCTTCTTCGCTTTCGGCGAGGATGTTCAGCGACCGTTCCCGCCCCTCGGATTCATGCTTCAGGAGTTCCACCCATCCCATCAGGGAGGAAAGGGGCGTGGCCATCTGATGGGCCGTCTCCTTCGCCATGCCGATCCAGATCATCCGCTGTTCGCTTCGCTTGATCGTGCTGAACCCGAAGTAGCCGATCAGGATGAACGCCCCGATGATCCCGATCTGCACAAACGGCAGCCATTCGATTTCGCGGATGATCCTCGTATCGGTGTCGTAATGGATGTAACCTAGAACTGTGTTTTCGTACAATATCGGGATCGGTTCGTTATCGGAGTCCATATCGGCCAGGATCGCGCGGATCTGCTCGACATGATGAGGCCGGTTGCTGTCGCTGGGAATGTCCGGAATATTGCGCCATGACGACGGTTCCCCGTACGGATCGGTATTGATGATCGGAAAATCGATGCGCCGGATGATCTCGTCGAAAACAAAACTGTACTCGGTATTGGCGTCCTCAAGCCCGATCCGGGCGATCATCTGGGTGTAAATTTTCACGATATGACGCGAGTCGTCACGCAGGCGTTCCACGATGTACTGGGTATAGAGCACGAACCCGAAAATGATCAATACGGCCAGAATGAATAAGCCGCTCTTTATGTTCACCGTCTTCTGATAGGGATTCCGGATAACGGTTTTTCTCGTCGGGGTCGTGGCTGTAGGATTTTGCGCTGTCATCGGCAGAATGTTATAAAGTTTTTTTTTCTATGCAAATAAAATTCCGACATTTCAGTTCCGGATATGCCGGACTGAGTTTTTTTCAGTTCGTTCGGATGAAGGATTGCCTTTCACGGATTTTCCGCACATTTTCTTTCCATGGAAAGAGCGGGAAAACCAAACCGGTTCTGGTCAATTTCAAAATGAAATCACTTATCCGGACTCTCTTTTCGTGCGGATTTAATTCTCGAAAGGATCAGTGCGTTGGAAATGCTTCGCCCTGTGCCTTCTTCGGACTGAGTGACAAGTTTTTTTCCTGTCATCATCGTCACCGAGCCGCCTCCGTCCAGGTTCACCGCCGACTCACATCCGATCCGGATCATGTACTCCGCGAGCTCCTCCAGGTTCAGCCCGCGGTTTACGGAAGCCGGGTCACCTTCGGCGCACAGCCAGTACATTTTCTTTTTCCCCGCCGAAATTCCAACGGCGGTCCTCGCGTATTTATCGCGGATGAACCCGAAGGCCGGCGAAGGGATACGCCGGATCATGTTTTTTCCCTGATGAACCAGCAGGGGATACCCGCCGATCAGTTCGCGAATGCGCCCGTAATCAGGCCGGCTACGGACCATTACGGTGACTGGTTGCCCGGTTTTCAGCCTCCTCAGCACCGGACGCATCAGCTGTCCGTGGGTGGAAATAATGACCGTGGAATCCGTCAGCACGTTGTTGCCATAAACGCTGTCGGCCTGAAGGACAGTGCCGGTCATGGGCGCGCCGACTGAAAACCGTTCTGCGGAAAGAATCAGCTCGTCGCCGTATACGTTCGTGCCGGTACGGTTTCCGTAAAATGAATTATAAAGGACCGTTTCCCCGTTCAGCCGCGGACGGTTGAAACCATGAATGGGCAGGGTGTCCCGGCCCGAGATCAGCGCGCCTTCGAACCGGACCTGCGCGATGAACGGCAGTCCCGGTTCCGGAATGCCGAATGCGAACCATGATTCCGCGGCGTCCTTCACGATTTTTCCGTCCTGAACCTGCGCTCCCGAGGGAATGCCTTCCAGCGAAAAAAAATCCCCGTTCACCGCGGCAACGACACTCCCCGGATCCGGCAGCCCCCGGACCAATTCAGAAAGCGGCAAAGTGGTTCTCAGGCGTTTCCCGGCTTTCAGAGCGCTGATCCTGAGGTCTTTGCGGGACAAGTCCGCTTCGAGTACGTGAATCCGCGTCATGGAAACCGGATGCTGATACAGAGTATAGTTTACGCCATCGGTCAGTTCTTTCTTTTTTTTGATCTCTTCCTGCCGGCACGAAAGAACCGGTATGCCCGTAACGGATAAAAGAAAAACCAATCCCTGCAAATATTTTTTCAGTGTTGATTTGATCACGCGATTCCCACGTATGCTCATAACCTGAATTTCGCCATAAATAATGTTTTAATCAATCTTTTTGCGAAACGGAAAATCCTTTCCGTTCTTCCTTTTTTGTTTCGATTTGGCAGCCCGTTTCCCGATGGACGAGGCCCGCAAAAAATTATTTGATTGCATGAGAAGGGTGGAATTTTTAAATTGGGCTGGCTTATTGGCCTGACGTCTTCATTTTCTCAACCGGACACCGTCCGCAAAATGATCGGCAAATCATGGATATCACCTGGATCGGTTTACTGGGCGGAGCCCTGACCACCGCCGGATTCATACCTCAACTCATCAAAAGCATACGGACAAAAAAAATTGAGGACGTTTCTCTTTTCCAGCCTGTCGTGCTCCTCACCGGCATGGGATTCTGGATGGCCTACGGGATTTTTCTCTGTGACATCGCCATCATCCTTGCGAACGGGATTTCTTTTATCCTGAATGCATGGCTGGTCTTTCTGAAATACAAATATCAGTATAAATCCATATAACGGGAGATCAAAATGAATCAGAAGTTTTTTCTCGGTTTTATGGCTCTGGCCATAATGATTTTATCCGCCGGCGCGTGGCTTCACGGGCCTGCCGCCGTTACGGGTGAACCCTCCGGCCGTGAATTCATGGCGGCGGCTCAGTCGGGTGAGCTTCAGGTCGTGTCCGCCACACCCCAGGGGATCGTGGAGGATGTCGACCAGTTTTATTCCATCGTGGTGATTTTCAATAAGCCGATGGCCGCCTTGCAGGCATTGCCCGAAGGCGACGGGTCGGGACCGCTCGTGATCGATCCTCCCGTCGGCGGAAAATTCCGGTGGCAGGGTACCAATACGCTGGTGTTCACGCCGTCTAAAAAACTCCCGCTCGCGTCCAGGTTTTCCGTAACGGTTCCCGCGGGAACAAAATCCGTTACCGGAGAAGCGTTAGGCCAAAGTTACCAATGGTCATTTGAAACCCAGCGCCCGAAGCTGATAAAATCATCGCTGAACGAAACCGCTTCGGGTATCAGCGTCACACCTGTATTTTATTTCCTGTTTAACCAGACCATGTCGCTGGCTGATATGCGCGGTAAAGTTAAGCTCACGGACAATTCGTCCGGGCGGACCGTTGCACTGAATATCAGCAAAGCCGATACGAACGACCTGAAAGAATACATTTCCAGGCATTATGACTATTATTACTACGATTACAACTCAATAGAAATCCAGTCCCAGATCAAAGACCGCGTTTATAAAGTCAAAACCGTTTCGGAACTGACACGATCAATGGATTATACGCTTGAGTTCATGCCCGGCCTCAGAGGAGAGGAAGGGAACCTGGGTATGACCGAACCGAAGCGTTTTTATTTCTCCGTCCATGGCGCGCTTTCTGTGCTTGCATTCCATGAGCCTGTTCATCCCGGCGAATATTCTTCTGTCGAGTTTTCTAACCGCGTGGAAGCGGACGAACTGGAGAATAAGATTTCCGTCACACCGGCTGCTGAAATCCGTTATATCTACAATTCGTACTGGGACAATCCCAACACGGTGAACATTCTGTTTGACCTGAAAGCTCAGACCCGTTATAAAATAAAGATCGACAAGTCACTGACCGACGAGTTCGGACAGGAACTCGGCAGCGTGTACCAGAGTGAATTCATGACCGGCGATTACGAACCTGCGGTCACATTCCTTGGCGGCACCCATGTTGTCGAATCCTATCTGGGCCATATGTTTTACGCTTACGCACGCAATCCCCAGCAGGTGGACCTGAAAATGGCCAGACTGGACCAGTCCAAACTGATAGAACTGAACCGCCACGACTGGACATGGTCGGAGACGCTGGAATTTATGTCCTGGGATTTTACATGGAATGGAATACCCCAGGTCGAGTCCAATCAGATGCAGCGTGTTCCGATTGATCTCGACCGCGCGCTGAAGCAGGACAAAAGCGGCGTCGTGCTTGTCGAAATGAATCATCAGCCGTGGACCTATCCCCAGCGGGCGCTGATTCAGGTCACGGACATGAGTGTTACGGCTAAATTCTCCAGGCTGAACAATCTAATTCATGTCACTTCCCTGAAAGATGCGTCGCCCGTCGGCGGGGCGTTCCTTGAAATCCGTGACAACGAGGGAAACGTGAAGTGGACCGGACAGACCGACGCGGAAGGCTTCGCAAAAACCCCCGGATGGGAAGCCCTGGGCATACAGCCGGCCAGCGAATACTATGAACCCGTCCAGTGGGTCTTCGCACAGAAAGGCGACCAGAAGGCGTACGCGTATTCCGGCGAAACAATCGAACTGTACCGGTTCAACGTCAATTACAGCTGGGGCGCGCGGAGCACCGACAAGGTCGATTGCGACCTGTTCACCAACCAGGGCATCTACAGGCCGGGCGACAAGGTGCATATCAAGGGCATCACGCGTACCCTTACCCGGGACCAGTGGACGATCAATCCGAACCAGGCGATCGATCTGGAAATAAAAAACCCGGATTACGAAACCATTTACTCTAAGAAACTCATCCCCAACCGGTTCGGCGGCATTACCATGGATTACACCATCGAGGAAAACGCGCCGCTGGGGTATTTTTCCATCACCGCTTCCGCCGGTGGACAGCATGTCGCTTCCGAAAGCTTCCAGGTGCAGGAATTCAAACCGGTCGAAACCGAGGTGACCGTACACACGGATAAAAAATCCTATGTGTGGAGCGAACAACTCGGGGCCACTTTCGACGCGCATTACCTTTTCGGCGCGCCGATGGGCAACAGCGCCATCCAGTACAGCGTGACGAGGAATTTCCTGGATTATTATCCTCCGGGCCATGACGGCTATTATTTCGGCACGCTCAATGAGGAGGAATATTATTACCGGGGATACGGGTATCACGGGCATTCTTCCGTCCTGGTCAGCAAAACCGACAAAGTCAGCGCCCGGGGCCTGCTGGATTTCAGCCTGCCGCTGAATTCTCAGAATTACGCGGAAACATCCCAGCTCGTGATTGAAGGAACGGTGCAGGATAAAAACCGGCAGACGGTAAGCGGACGCGCCTCCGTCATCGTTCATGCGGGGCAATTCTATATCGGCCTGAAACCCTCAACCACTTTTCACACGCAGGGAACGCCCCTTCCGCTGAATATCCTGACCGTAACCCCTGAAGGCAAGAAAACCGGCAACCGGAAAGTGACCGTCCAGTTGGTCCGCAGGCAGTGGTTCTCGGCGCGGCAGAAAACCGAAGACGGGTCGTATGAATGGACCTCTCAGTCCCGGGATACGGTGGAATCCTCTCAAACGGTCACGACTACGGAGGATGAACTGGCGGTCAGTCTGAATCCCGTCTCGACCGGATATTATCTCGTAAAAGCCGCCTCGGAAGACAAGTACGGCAACACCATCCGTACAACCTGTTTCGTCTATGTGACCGGGTCCCAGTACACGGGCTGGAAACTGTACAACGAGGACGTGATCGACATTTTTCCCGACAAGAAAAGCTACAATCCCGGAGAGACCGCTAAAATACTCATCAAATCCCCTTATCAGCAATCCAGGGCACTGATTACCGTCGAGCGTGAAGGCATCCTGTACCATAAGAACGAAATTATCACCGGCAGTGTCGCCGTAATCAAGATTCCGGTTCTGAAGGAAATGATACCGAACGTGTTCATATCGGTCATGCTTCTTCAGGGCCGTACCGCCCTTCCCAAAGCCGACCAGAAAGAAGACCTCGGCAAACCGCAGTTCAAAATCGGGTATACCACGCTGAATGTCAATCCTGATGAGAATAAACTGAATGTCGGTGTGAAGACGAACAAAAATAAATACGCGCCGCAGGAATGGGTAGACGTCGATCTCACCGTGAAAGACAAGGCCGGCAAGGGTCAGTCCGCGGAAGTGGTTCTGTACGTCGAGGATATCGGCGTCCTGAACCTGATCAATTATAGGACGCCTCAGCCCTTCGATCTTTTTTACCGGCCCCGTGAATTGTCCGTCAAGACGTTTGAGGGAAGGAAATATGTTCTCGACCAGATTGTACAGAAAAACCTGATGGACCAGAAAGGACTTACCGGCGGCGGAGGGGGCGAGGAGGGCTATTTTCCGTCGATCTCCATGAGAAAGGATTTCAAGGCCTGCGTGTACTGGAATCCGTCCGTTCCCACCGATGCGAACGGTAAGGCAAAGATACGCTTTCAATTACCCGATAACCTGACGGCTTTCCGGATCATCGCCGTCGCGCATACGCCGGAATCCCGATTCGGAAGCGCCGACAAAAACATTACGGTCAGCAAGCCCCTGATGCTGAGACCTGCGCTCCCGAGATTCGCGAGAGCCGGCGACGAGATCGAAGCCGGCGTGATCGTCCATAATTATTCGGATGAGACCGGCACGATCCGGCTGGCCGCGTCGTTCGAGGGCGTGATTCTCAGCGATTCGCTCACGCGGCAGCTGACTCTTGCGGAAGGCGAATCGAAGGAAGTCCGTTTCAGGTTCAGGGCGAACCAGATCAAAAACGCCGTCGTCACTTTCAGGGCCGAAATGGGCAAGTACACCGACGGGGTCGAGGTCATGATTCCCTTTCAAATACCGACCTACACGGAAACGGTGGCTCTGTACAACAGCATCACCGATGAGAAACAGTCGGAATCGCTCGTGGTTCCCGGCCAGATCTACGCCGACGCCGGCGGACTCGAACTGAAAACGTCCTCCACGGCTCTGGTAGACCTGGACGCGGGCGTGCGCTACCTGTTCGAGTATCCGTACGGATGCCTGGAACAGAAGACTTCCCGGGCGCTGCCCATCATCCTTTTCGCCGATGTCGTCCGGGCCTTTAACCTTCCGGGATTCAGAAAAGACGCACAGCAGAATATCGTCCGGACCTCCTCCGCGGACATGCGTACCATGGAAGAAGTCGTGCAGGATTACCTGGATGAAGTCCCGAAGTACCAGAAATACGAGGGCGGATTCGGATACTGGACCGGAAGCGATTACATTTCGCCCTATGTGTCCGCTTACGCCATGCTTGCGATGACGCATGCCAAAAAGAAAGGATACCGCGTCGAACAGACCTGTTACGACAAGGGACTCGGTTATCTGAAACAGACGGTCCGCAATTACAGGATCGATTATTTCGGACTGTACTACTGGCACATGACCTCCACGGCCATGCTGTATGTGCTCGCAGAAAATGATTATTACGACGCCCCGACGGCGGAACTTCTGTTTCAGCGCAGGGAGGAAATGCCGCTGTATGCCCGCGCGATGCTCCTGAAGGCCGTTCACAGGGGACGAGGCCATTCCTACATGATCGATGAGCTCAGGCGCAGCCTTTCCAACTCCATCAAGATGAGCCCCACGACCGCGCATTTCGAGGAACTCGTCACCAGCGGGCTGGAGTGGACATTCCATTCCAACGTACGGACCACCGCGGCCGTCCTCGAGGCTTTTCTCACAGTCGACGGGACCAACGTGCCCTGGGCGGAAAAAGTCGTCCGTTACCTCCTTCAGGAACGAAAGACCGGACGGTGGCGCACCACTCAGGAAAACCTCTACGTGTTCTGGTCGCTCAGCAGTTATTTCTCACTTTTCGAAAGAGACATTCCGGACTTTTCCTCTTCGATCCAGCTGGAGGGGCGTTCCCTGCTGAATGAAATCTACCGCGGCCGGACCACCCGAACTGCAACCGCGCTGATCTCGCTGGCCGACCTGCCGAAAGACAGGGAACTGCCGGTTCTCGTTTCCAAAAACGGCCCGGGACGCCTGTATTATACCTTCCGCATGACCTACGCTCCGAAACGGGGAATCATCATCCCGCCGAAAGACGAGGGATTCCGCATCACCCGGACCTACGAGGACATGAAAGGAAATGAAGTCGCGAACGGCCTGTTCAGGGCCGGCGAAATGTACAAAGCCAGACTGACCGTCAGCGTCCCGCAGGACCGCAATTTCGTCGTGGTGGACGATCCCCTGCCCGCGGGTTTCGAAGCGATCAATGTCAACCTGGCCACTTCCTCCCTGCACGACCGCGGGCAGACCGCGAAAACCGCTCAGAAAGGCTGGTGGAACTATGGTGAATTCAACAATTCGGAACTCAGGGATGACCGCGTGCTGGTCTTCGCCGACTGGCTCTCCCGCGGAACGCACACGTTCGAATATCTTGTCCGCGCCGTCACTTACGGTTCGTTCGAAGTGCCTCCCGCAAAAGCCGAGGAAATGTACGCCCCCGAGGTGTTCGGAAACACGGGCAATATTTCGGTCCGCGTACAGTAGGCGGATGATTCAAGAGGATTATATTTGAATTTGATCAATGGATTCCTTATCATTTGACTTAACCAATCAGGCAGAACGATCATGAAAAAAAACATTTCTTTCCTGGCGCTGTTCACGGCAGCATGGCTCATGTACGCTTGCGGGTCTTCCAAAAACGCAGCGAATGAAGACCCCGGCCTGCTCGCGCTTCTCGGGGACAAGGATTATACCAGCCTGTCTTCCGCCGACAGGTACGAAATCGCCCAGTACCTTGCCCGGCGCGGCAACATCAGCCGCGCACGGATGATCTACGAAGACATTATCGCACAGACCCCTTCCGCCATCGGCGTGAAATACAAGCTGGCGATGATCTATCTCGGGATGGATACCGTGTACTTCACCAAAATGGACAAAAAAAACAAACCTGTTGAAACGACCATGCGGATCGGAACGGAAGTGGCCGGCGAACTCTTTGAAGAAATAAAGGCGCAGGATCCCGATTTTCTTCCGATCAACTCGACGATGATGATCCAGGCCATGATGCAGGAAGACACCGCTCAGCTCCGAAGCGTGTACCGCCACGCAAAGGATAAAGATCCCACTTATTCCCTGGGAGATTACCGGATCGGTTATCTTTCGGTCTGGGACTTATCCAATGCCAACCGCTTTACCGAGGGAATCGAGGGCATTCGCAAGGCTCAGACCACGTTCAAGGACCTCTATGAGGCTTACAAGCAGCTGGGCAATATCCAGAAAGTACAGGGCATGGACACTCTTGCGTACGCCTCCTACCAGAAGGCGCTCAAATACCGCACCGAAGCGTATGACCTGTTCGACCTTTATTACGAACTTGCCGATGTCTGCTATGAAATCTACCGTAACCGGGAAGTGGAAAAATATAAGCAGGAAGCTCTGGACTATGCCTGCAAAAGCCTGAATTATTTCGAGGGATACAAGCCGTCGGTCGTTCTTATCCGAAGCCTTACGGGAAAGGGCGGCGAAGAAGTTGCGGACAGTGTTGCCTCCAGGGAAGCGGAAGAATACTGCAGGGGCTCGGCCGGCGCCGAATGATAGAATTTTTGTCTTCCATCAAAAAGCCGTTCACTGGAACGGCTTTTTTGTTGGGCTAAAGGTCAGCACGGCATTACACGGACCGGCTTTATTACTCCCGTGCGAATATTTGTCTGGCCGAAATCCGCGTTGAAGCCGGCCAATCGAATTCCGGGTGATCATGAAGATCCTGTTTTCAGATGGACCTGTATTCGTGCAAAAAAAAATCCCTTACCGCAGTAAGGGATTTTAAAACCGCAATAAAGCCCGGCTTCCGGCGGAAGCTTCGCTTCATGATTCGTACTATTTCATCAGCATCATCTTCATCGATTTGACATAAGAGCCCGCTTCGATGCGGTACATATAAATTCCGCTCGCGACGGCGTGTCCCGCGTTATCTCTTCCGTCCCAGACCACCTGGAATTTGCCCGCGTTCTTCCGTGCGTTCACCAGCGTCCGTATTTCCTGGCCCAGCACGTTATAAACCGTCAGACGCACTTTGGCCGCTTTCGCGACATCGTAGGTGATCGTCGTGGCCGGGTTGAACGGATTCGGATAGCAGGGATACAGGCTGAAAGCTTTCGGGATTTCGGATGAGACCCGGTCGTCAATTCCTACCAGAGTCCCGGTCACGGCGATTCCGTTCAGCGATTTGAAGGTTGTCACGCCGATGAGCGTGCCGACGCCCGTCGCGGTGTCGATCCGGATCAGTTCCCCGACCTGGGTTCCGAATTTCGCGAGGCCGAACAGATTGCCGCTCTGGTCGAACACAATATCCGGGGTAGTGGCGAATCCGGGCACTCCGACCTGCGTGCTCGCACCGGATGTTTTATCGATCCTGTATATTTTATTATTCAGCGAAACACCCCATAACTGGCCGTTCAGCGGATTGATGGCAAGGCCGTACAAATTGGATATGGCCGTCGCGCCGATCACCGTCGTGGAATTAGTCCCGAAATCGTACCGGTAGAGGGTTCCCCCGGAAGCGGCGAGATAAAGGATGTCGTTCCCGTCGAATGCGAGTCCGCGGATATTCGCGTAAGGAATCCGCAGGGCTTTGTACGCATCGCCGGCCTGGGCGTTGATCCGGTAGAGATCCGTATTGCTGGCGTCCGCGGCGAATGTGCCCCACAGATCGCCGGTGGAGGGACGGATCGAAACCCCGCGAAGCTCGGTCAGCCCGCTGGAACCAAGCAGTGTGCCCGCGCCGGTAAGATGGTTGACCGTGATCACCGCGCCGGAAGCCTGGGTGCCAGTCACTCCGTAAATGACCGATGAGGTCACGGGATGAATGACGTACGCCTTGGATTTAAGCGGCACCGCTTTGGGGGAACCGGCATCATTCGAATGAATGTACATATAATCAAGGTTCAGCCCGGGCGATGAGGGATTGAAGCTGACCCTGAACGCCGCGCTGTCCTGGTAGTTCAGCGATAAGGGGAACGCATGGCTTGAAACCAGACTGTAATCACCGTCCGAGAACGTCACGCTGTCAATCGTAAGCGCCGTAGATCCGATGCCGATCACCGACATCGAAAGCGTATCGCCGGTATAACCGACTTCGGTAGTCCTGAAAGAGAGCGTGTCGGCAAAAGTGTGCATGGCGATACCCGGTACGGGGAACAGCCTGACATGCATGTTCCATACGGCCCATGTGTTGTCGGGCGTCTCGGCGTACTCCGAACAGATCCAGAAGCTGGTTTCGTCCGCTGGATCCAGCCAGGCGCCGTTGTAATCTCCCCAACGGTTCCGGGAACCTCCGAAGGTTTTCACGTAAACGGCTTTTCCGGCCTGCATGGTGTAACTCCCCAGAAATTCGGTTGCGTTATGCGCCTTCCCGGTAAAGAACGCCCCGATGTATTCTCCGTCCGACGAACGGGAATAACTGATCACGATATTGGAGTCCCTGTCCACTGCGATTGCGGGATAGGAATAATAGTAATTGTTAGCGGCAAAAACATAATCCTCGCTCTTGAGATTCGTGTTCAGGTCAATCCGCAGATAACTTACACCGGACCATCCGTAATTGTAAACGGGATGAACGGCCCACATGTATCTTCCCCTGACGATGGGTTCGCACCGGAAAGCGGCTGTTCCGCCCGCGTCAATGGTCGTAGTGGTTCCCAGCTGGTTAGAATTGGGCGGTGCGTAATATGTTGTGACGCTTATGTTGTTCGCGGTCATGGTGGGCGTGCCGAGAGGATCGCTCAGGCGGAACAGGGTTACATAATTGCCCGTGGTGTAGCGGCTCTGGCTCAGGAAATAGTAATAATTCTGGTTATCGTATACGATCACGGGACGGATTCCGAAACACTGGGTATTATTGACCGGATCGCGTACATCCCAGAGATCCGTCCACTGGCAGCGGCCGCCGGTGTTGGCATACAGCTGGGCCTTGGGAACAATGCGGATCTTCGATCCCTGGTAGGAACCGGCAAATGAGAACTGATTCGTGGTCAGGTAAATTGCGTTCTGGTCAATGCCTACGCCCTGATAATCCCCCCAGCCGCTGCTCGGGGTAGCTCCGTTCAGGGAAGACGGAATTGCCCAGTTATACCAGGTTCCGTGCGGATTGGAATCATCGGAAACCGAAATCAGAAAATATCCCTGAAGCAGGCCGTCATTCTGGTGCAGCCAGACCTGGACCCAGCGCTTTGCGAAATGATCGTAAGTCACCTTGCAGTCGAACGGGCTCGCGCCGCTCAGCGTGGTGCCGAACCAGCTGTCGATATTCACCGATTTCTGGAGAGTGCCGGTCTTGGACCAGATCCGGAACCTTCCGTTATCCACGCTGATCACATGGTTCGGGCCCGCGGCCAGGTAATCATCGGGAGGAATGTAATTGCCCTGATCGAGGAACCCCTGGTAACTGCGCATGATGAACGGATCGTCGGCGCTTTCCGTGCGGCCGGCCAGCGATTTATCCTCGCGGACATTGGATCCTGCCGGTGCGGACTCACGGATGGCGTTCTGTTCATCCGGAAGGTGCAGGACGGGAATTTTATTCCTGAGCGGCCGGACCGGAAAAGGAACGAAGGACATATCCTCGGTCAATTCCGCCGAACCCGTGCTCATCACGACTCCGGAAGCGACCGATCCGGTGTCGGGTCCCTGGTAAAGCTGGGCCGTCAGAGCGGTGCTGAACAACAGCAGCGCCGCGGCAGCCGAAATAAAGGTTTTCATGGGAAACTCCTTTTTTTATTTGAATAATGTTCGAATAATACGCGTTCAGGCATAAATCCTTATGTAAAATGATACATCAATTTTTTTTTAAAGACAAGAATTTTTGAAAAGATTTTTTTCTTTTTTTACAAAATATTCCCCTCTCCTGTTACAATGTTGCCCGGCGTGTCTTCCCGAAATCCGGCGCCTCATGAGTGCGGAACCTTAATACAAATCTGGTTGTACCCCCCAAAAAAAAAGTTGTCCCGATTTTCACCGGGACAACTTTGTGTCTTAAAAATAATCTGGGGAATCGATTACTTCATGAGCATCATTTTCTTGGCTAACTTCACATTGCCCGCTTCCAGGCGATATAAGTAAACGCCGCTGGCAACCGCGTTGCCTGCGTTGTCTTTGCCGTCCCAGTTCACTTTGTAGTTACCGGCGTTCTGGCGGGTGTTCACCAGAGTGCGGACTTCCTGGCCTAACAGGTTATAAACCTTCAGGGTCACGTTCGCGCCGTTCTTCACGTCGTATTCGATCGTGGTGGTCGGGTTGAACGGATTCGGGTAATTCTGTTTCAGGCTGAAGTTATTGGCGACCGGTTCATTTCCGTCGACAGACAGAAGGACGGATTTATCAAAGCTGTAAACCTTGACTGCGGTTCCGATTTCTTCGAGCTGGCTTCCCTGTAAATAGTTGCCTACGTACGGATCGCTGTTGTAAACAATCCATACTTTGCCGTCGGCATGAATTTTCGGAGCGACGCTTGCGTACTGGTTGTCATAATTGAAAGAGTTGGTCAGGTTGACCGGCTCATACCAGTTCGCGCCGTTATCCGGGGAACCGACGCCGTAAATCTGATAGTAGCTGAATCCGCCGACGGCTGTGTCGTTGGGTTCGCTTACGCGCTGATAGATCACGATCATGTTTCCGGCGCCGTCAAACGCGCAGGAAGGAGCGCCGAGATAACCGACGTTGACGTCGTTATTGGCGGTATTCGCATAAGCGGCTGTACCGGCGGGAACGCCCACAACCGGAACGGCTCCGGTCGCATCCGACCAGTGCATGATTTTGTTGTCATCCGTGAAATAATAGTTGTCGTTAGTACCGTCATTGATTCGGGTCAGTGTGGTCCATAATACATGCAGGTTTCCGGCCGGATCAATTTCCGCATACGGATCGATGTAAGCGCGTTCTTCCGTGGTTCCAACCGGGACCGGTTCCGCAGTGATTGCGGGATTGATCTCGCGGCGGGTCCAGGTGGTGCCGTAATCATGGGATTCATACAGGTTGATGATGCCTAACGGGCAGGTGTTATCCGTCGTTGAAGTGTAGGAAGCATTAACCGCGTACACATGATTGTGGAAAGCCGCAACAGCGTAACCTTCCGCCGTTCTGTGTTCTTTGCCGTAGGGGTTCGTAACGAGAGAGTCAATGCGGACGGGGTTCGACCATGTCGCTCCGCCGTCAAACGTGCGCATGAAAACCATGTGGGACAGGTCTGCCACGCCGCCGCTCAGGGACGTAACCGTGAAAACCGTATCATCACCGACCGAATAGGCAACCGGCCAGATCGAAGCGTCGCCGTTATTTGCGCCTGGTGTCCAGGACATAGCGCCGAACGCTGCGTCTTTGCTAAACACATTACCGGCGTGGGACATAGACCATCCGGTACCGTCTTCAAATACACCGCCATCCGTAAAGCCGTGGGCTGCCGTAGCATTATCAACAGGATCCCAGCCGGCTGACCAGTCGGAACCGTCGAAGAATTTCACATAAGTTCCGCGGTTGTTCGGGCCTGTGGTCCAGTCATTGCTGCGCGCCATGCGGATCACATAAACTTCACCGGTTTCAAAATAGAAGATGTTGCTCTTGGTGCAGCCGTTGGACGGGTAATCATAATACGTCCATGCGATGGAATCGCCGGCGGCCGGAACGCTCATGAGACTGTTGGTCTTCACGGCGCCTTCCGTCCTGTGGATCGGCATTTCAGTGCCGGTGACCGTACGGACTTTCGCCGGGGTCATGTTTTTCGTCGGTTTGCCGGTAAAAGCAATCGAACCGATCAGAAGTACTCCTAGCATCAATACTACTAGTTTCTTCATTTCTTTCTCCTTGTGTTAATTAAAAAGGTTAGTTAGACAAAATTGGGATCCTATTTCTTAAAGCACCTCCTTTCATACTTTAAAAAACATATCCATAATTTTAAAAGAACAATAAAAACCCGAATTCATGAAATACCGGAATTTTTACTGACATTATATACAATTTAGTCCTTGTTCCGGTCAAAAGCAAGAAAAAAATTCAGGCGGCCTGCTCTTTCGGTCAGGCCGCCGTGTAAGAATTCATCAGAATGAAAAATTGACCGTGAACCGGTGTCCCGGATCCAGTTTTCCCATATTCATATACCCGTAATCGACACCCAGCCCGAAAGCGTCCGAGAACTTATAGTTGAGGCCGGCACCGAATGTCATGCCGCCCATGCTGCCGGTAGCGGTATAATCGGCTTTCTTGTTGAACGCCGAGGTATATCCTCCGCGGACAAAGAACATGTTGTTGAAACCGTATTCGATCCCGAAGTTGGTGCGGTTGGCCTGGAAGTTATTGACGTTCTGTTCCGCGTTCAGGATCAGCGCGTTCGATTCGGTGCGGAACAAGTCCATGCTCAGCCCGAAGTTGACGGAGGCGGGCATTTCGAAAGGTTCGGATCCGTATTTCAGGAAAGCCGCGTTTTCCGTGCCCCATTCGTCAAACTTGACGTCGCGGGAAAGCCCGTCGCCGTCATAACTGGACTGTGGCCCCAGGTTGCTCATCACGAAACCCAGCTTCAGCCCGCGGAACCCGGTATTATAGATAAATCCGAAATCGAACGCGAACGAACTGGCCTGAACCATGTCGATCTTCGAATAGATGAACTTGGCGACAACACCCGTGCTGACGCGGTCCGTCACCTGCTTGGAGAAACCGACGCCGAACGCGAGGTCCGAAGGCGAGAAGTGCACGCCGGTTCCGTTGGGACGGTCGACCGTGGTCACCTCAATTTCCCCGAATGACAGGTAGTTGAGACTGGCCGCGAAGGTGCCGATATCGCCGACCGGAATGGCCAGGGCCATATAGTTGGACTTGATGCCGGCAAAATGGGATACGTGCGAGAATGTGGCCGAGATGCCCTCCGCGTGCGAGATCCCCGCGGGATTCCAGAACATGGCCGAAGCGCCCATGGATTGAGTCATGCCGGTCATGCCCATGGAGGTTTCCCGGGCGCCGATGGGAATCTTCAAAAACATGAATCCCGCCTCACCGGTCTTGTCTTCGCCGCTGTAAACGCCCGGAACGAACATCCCGAGCAGAATCAAGGCAATTATAATTCGTTTCATTGTTGCTCCTTTATCGAGTTTGGTGGGGGAGACGGCTCCCCCGCCGGGTTAAACTATGCTTGTCGTTTAGCGGACATCGGGTCCGTTGATTCTCATTTCTTCCTGGATGACGGCGAATTTCACCGTGGTCTTTCCGATGCCCGGCGCCTCGATCAGCGCAACATACATGCCGCTGGCGACAAACGCGCTCTTGGAATTGCGTAAATCCCATTCTTCCGTCGATGTGGACAGCGCATCGATATCGGAGATGTCCTTGGTCCGGTTCAGCGGATCGGCGTCCACGCGGTTATTGTGCGAAGACGCGTTATGCCGGATGGTACGGAGCAGGTCGCCGGCGATGTTGAATATACGGATGGTGCAGACATCCGGCAGGTTGATAAACTTCACTTTCTTGTCGAACAGCGACTGCTGGTATTCATGAACCCTTCCGTAATAGGGATTGGGCACGACTTTTATGTCCTTGATGACTTTCTTGGCGAGTTTGGCGGATTTCGGAGTGTTGCCTACCTGGTTGTAGAGCAGCTGCGCGCCATCCAATACAGGCCTGAAACTGACAATGCGGATCGTCGTTCCCGGAGGAGGATATGCCTCAATGGTGTCGAGGTTCATGATGACGAAATTACCCATTTTCCAGAGAGAGGGATCGATCGCCTGCATTCGGGTCTGATTGGTGTCACCTATGTAAGCGGAATCGATAATCTGGAAACGTTCGCTGTATTTCTGGACTCCTGCGACCAGATTATTCATGGTAAAGACAGGAGTATTCACTACATGGGGGAAAATACCGTTCATCTTGACTTCCAGCCTGTAATCGTTTGTGTCAAGTCCGTTCCATCCGATATTCCAGATCTGGAATGGAACGCGGTTACGGCAGCGGTTGAAGTTACCTGTGGCTACGTTGGCACTCATTCCTCCGAGGAATATGACGGAAGAGTCCGCGGCATCGGTCATGAAGCGGATTTCATAATCCGAATTGATGAATGAGCCTATCGGATTCAACGCGTTGCGGACCGTGCCGTAACGGTTCACCGAATCCAGGATTCCGAGAGTTCCGCCGTTGTATCCAAGCACTTTGTACTTGCCGGCGGGGCTGGCCTGATACAATACGCTGGTCAGCGATCCGCCCGTACCCACTTCATAAATATCCCTCACGCCGACCGTGTCGCTGATCAGTTTAAGTTCCACGCCGTTGAAGCGCGGCAGGATCTGGGTCGGGCTCAGACCCTGTTCGGTTCCGTCGATCCTCAGGTACGAAATCAGCGTGCAGTAATAGGAATCATCGTACACCTTGTCGCCCTCAGCAATCTTGAACGTATCGTTGCTGGGAAGGGTGTCATAATAGGTTCTCGGATCGTCGGTGTAATTGTCGAACGGAACCAGGTCGCCTGACGCGTTGTCCCTCATCCGGAAAGCGAGCGTCCCGGGAGTGATTCCGCGCAGTACGCGGTTAGTGACCGTATCCGCCTTGAGAGTGAAAAACTCAATCGTGTAGGTCTTGTTATCCCTTAAACGCACAGGGTCGACCACAGTGGTCCTGAGATAGGCGTTGGCATAAGTGCCCGCCACACGGGCCAGGGAATTGTTCACGGAACCGTCGTACTGGTATCCCGCCGGCGCGGCCATCGGGATGACCATCTTGAGGTTGGTGGACGTGAATTTGGTGCATTCCAGGGTACGCGGATAGCCCGCGATGCTCTGATCCGTCGAGGAACGGAACAGGGGCTGGTAATCGTAAGCTGTAACGGAATAATAATAATAGCGCTGGTTGGTCACGGTCGTATCCACATATTTATGGTCAATGCCGTTATCCGATCCGAAATACTGGTCGTACAGAACGGTACCGCGGGCATCGTTCATCGTGTCATTTTCCGTGGTAATGCCGTTAATGAGATCGTATTCGGCCACTTGTTCCCAGGCTTCCTCAAAACCGGTCAGGCTGCGGTACACGCGGTAGCCCTCAAAATCGTAATCGCGCCAGTTTTTATTGAAAGCCGGCTGCCGGACGCCTAACAGGCGGCCAAAGCTGTCATAGGAATATTCCGAACGGTTGTCCCAGGTTAGGACGACTTTTCCGTCGTAAGCAGTCGCCGTAACCATGGGGGGTATGGGAGCGACCGGCGCGGCCAGCGCGTTGTCGAACGCGATCTGCATGGCGTCATCAACGGCAGCCATCAGCTGGACAGCGGACAGGGGCTGGGGATTGTAAATGGAATATCCCACGCCCGGACCGTTGAACGATCCGCGGGCCCCGGCAAAGCCGAGCCATAATTCCTGGGTTTGTCCGGCTTTCAGCACGAAGGGTCCCACGCCGTGAATGATGCGCTGATCAGACGGGTTTGCCCCGTTAACTGTGGGATCGAAGGGTCCGTTCGGCTTCGGATTTCCGACCATGTCGTATCCGCTGACATACCAGTAGCGGGACAAGTCGCCGCTGCCGCGTCCGTCAGGATCGCCCTGGCCGTTGGCATAGGCCAAGAAAGCGGTCGCGCCCAGACGGAACTGACCCGGAGGCAGCGCCACGAGTTCCAGCAGACTGTTTGTGCGGTTGAATTTCAGCACGCTCCTGTAAGCAGGATCATTGTAGAATTTATTATAGAGAGCCAAACTGACATCGGCGGAATCCACCACCGGACCCTGAAGGAAGTCCAGCCCGAGCGCGGTCTTGGCGGCGTCCGCTCCTGCCGGATCACTATAAACCATACCGAGCCCGCGGTTGGTATCGACATCCGCGATGTCATCACCGGTATTGGAACCTACATCCGGGTCCGCCCAGAGGCCGAGATACGCGCCCCTGTAATCGGCAGAGGACTTGTTGGTAATCGAAAGCTTCATGAAAATGCCGTTGTTCAGAAGGCCGGCCGTGAACGTAAACGATTCCAGTTCCATCTCAAGGCCGAAGCCGGGAGACAGTGAAAATTCATCGCTGACTTTATTGAGGGAAAGATCGTTGAACACCGAATAGGTCTGGCTGGACGCTCCCGAAAGCAGAAGAGGTTCCCCGGCGTCCGTACGCGGGGCGTAGGCCGGCCAGTTGGCGTAATCGTTGGGCCCGGTGTTATTCACGGGAATCAGGTACACCTTATACTCGCCGGAAAGGTAGCTGTCGGCGGTCAGCTGGCCGAAATCCGCGGTCTGGGTCACGTCGCCGCCCGTGTTGGGATCGACGTAACCGCGGTATTTGTTATCTTTGGCTCCGTTGACGAGAACTTTGCCGGGAAGGAATTCCGACTGGAACTCGCAGTTGGCCACGTTGACCGTATCCGGGTCTCCGCCCGTTCCGGCTTTAAGTCCCGCGATGTACATACCCGCGGCATACACGCAGGAATAATTGGTTCCGCGGGGAAACTCACCGCCGAACTGTGATGAGGAGGCCTTGTACATGTAGGAACCGTCGTTGCGGAGGTAGAATTTCCAGTTGTTGTTCGCGATGGGCCGTTCCTGGGTTTCGTTCGGTTTTTTCAGCTTCATCTTCAGGCGGTTCGACTGGTTCAGTTCAGAATGGCTTGTGCTTATACCGTACAGTAAAGCGAAAAGCAAAGCGACTCCGAACGTTAAAATTAGCTTCATTTTGTTCATGGTTAACTCCTTTATTTGTCAGTGAGGGGTTCCTTATCGGGATAAGGAACCCCTTTGGTGATCAAAAATTAAAAGCTCAGAGCCGCTCCGATACGCGCCTGCCGGGGCGTATCATAGAAGAAGCTGTTTTTCATACGCATATTATAAAACGCGTTGTATATCGGCCGGGTCGCGATGTACTGGCTGCCGGTCGCTGTAGAGCGCCATCCGTCATCATCCGCGCTTCCGGAGGCCGGGTTCACTACCACGGCGTTCTTGGTGTTCAGCACGTTCATAATCTGGACATAAAGCTGCAGATTCATGCCGTAAGGCAGATCGAAGGTTTTGTCGGCTTTCAGGTCAACACGGAAAGTCCACGGTCCGTACTGGGAGTTCCGGCGGGCCGTAACTCGTCCGCTGGGCGTACCGTCGCTGATCGCGGTTGCCGTCACCGGCGTATAGGGAAGGCCGCTGCTGGTCGTGAGGAGGAAATTCACACCGGCGTTCTGAAGCAGATAACCGCCCCATGCCGGGCCTTCTTTCGAAGCGTTACGGATATCCAGCGTCGCGTTGAGGTTGTGACGGCGGTCGAAATTCAGCGGAGCGTTGAACTTCGTGGACTGGTATCCTAACCACGCGGAACGGAATCCGGAAGCGTCGCCGGAACCGGTACCGTTCGCCCACTGCAGGGTATAGGCAAGTCGGGAACTGATCTTGCTGGTGCGCCGCAGATCCAGAGAGAACACGACACCCTTGACCACGCCGCGGTCATGGTTTCCGTACAGAATCAGGGCGTAATAACCCGCCTGAGGATTCGATTCCGAATTCTCAAGGTTGATCAGGTTATTGATGTCTTTATAGTAGGCGCTGATGTCGATCTTCAGGTTATCGGTCAGGGCGCGCTGCATACCGACTTCATACTGGGTGGATTCTTCGGCCTTCAGGTTCGGGTTCTGGACATCCGCGGCAAACGGCGGCTGAAGAACCATCTGGCTGTACCAGAATCCGCCGATGTACAGGTTGTTCAGGTTCGGCTGCTGGAAGAATTTTCCGTAGCTGGCGCGGAATACCGTTTTTTCGGAAACCGGGAAGCTGATGCTGACGCGGGGGCTGATCTTGTGATCGGATTTCGCGTTGGTGTAATCTTCCGAACCGACCTGGAAAACGGTGTCCACGCCCGGCGTTCCGAGAGGATTGTAGAAATCCTTGATGCGTTTCGCCCCGGCGTTGAACAAGTCGTACCGGACGCCGAGATTCAGAATCAGGCCTTCATATTCCATTTTGTCCTGTAAAAATGCCGAGAAAGAGATCGGGTGTTTCGCGCCGTCTAAAGGCACGCGGCCGAACTTGGTGTCCCGGTCGAAATCATCCTTGTTCTGGTTGCGGATGTAATAATGGCCCGTAGGATCGGACGGGGAGGGAGCGATGTAACCGATGCGGTATCCCACGAAGTTGTTGGCTCCGTAAATCGGATCCTGAGTCAGGTTGTTCATTTCCATCAGGCGGATGGTATGACGGTAGAAATCGACGCCGGCCTTGACCAGGTGATTTTTGTCGATCTGGTTCGTATAGGAGACTTTGGTGGCGATGTAGGTGTCGAAGTCCTGCGTCCATGCCGCGTTGGCACGGCCCGGATTCAGATACAGGTTTTCATTTCTATACGAAGGAATGGCTGTCGAACCCAGGTTGTCGATCGGCCAGTTGATGTTCCAGCCGAACTTGTCGTCCATCTGGCGGCGGCGGTTGAAGTTGTAGTTCGCGCCGACTTCCAGGAAACTGTTCGGGTTGAAGGTATACGTGCCGACTCCGCCCGCCTGCCAGTAGAAGCTCTCGATGCGGGTGACGTGGTCCGGGGAGAACAGGCGCGTGTTGCCGTACGCGCGGCGGATGTTTTTACCGAGATTGCCGCTAACGTCCAGTTTGAAATTGTCTGTAATCGAAAAAGTCATTTTGCCCTGTACGGTTCCGTAGGTGAATCCGTTCGATCCTTCGCCGCGGGAATTGTTGGGACGGGGGCCTTTTTTCCATTTGGTGTTGTAAATGCCGTTATCCGGGTCCCATCCTTCCATAAGCACGGTATCACGGCCCCAGTCGTTCCGGTAACGGTTATCCAGACCCAATTGCTCAAAGCGGGTATCTCCGGCTGTACCGGTCGTATCCACTCTAAATTTTGGGATACCGAATACACCGGGTTCGGCGTCATCAAAGATCTGGCCTTCGCCGGATACAAAGAACTTGATTTTGTTGTTGCCCGGAATCAAGGGTCCGCCGAATCCGGCGCTGATGTTGTTATAGCCATAGGATTCGGTGAAAAATCCTTTCGCGGCCATGTCCGTCACGTATTCCACGTTTCCGGAATATTTTGTTCTTCCGCCCTTGGTGATGATCTGCATGATACCCGACTGGTTACGGCCGTATTCGGCGTTGAATCCGCCGGTGATCATGAGGATTTCTTCCACGGCGCTGTTGCTGACCTGCACGTTGGAAACGCCGGTCAGGAGGTTATTCTGCAGAAAGCCGTCAAGATACACGCCCGTTTCGGATGCGCGTCCGCCGCGGACGTTCACGTTGCCCGTGCCGCCTTCAAGGTTTCGCGTACCAACGTCGATCGTGATTCCGGTTCCGAGGTTCGCCACGGCCTGGAAACCGCGGACCGGGAGGGTCTTGATTTCCTCGGATGAGGTCACCGACATGGTCATGGTCTGGTCCTTCTGGATCAGGGGCCGTTCGGCGATGATCACGACTTCCTCTCCGCTGACGGATTCCTCGATCAGGTCAAAATCGACTTTAGTCGTGAAATCCGGAAGAACGCGGATGTTCTGCTTGGTCGTTTTCGAATAACCGATCATGCTGGCCTTGAGCGTGTACACGCCGGCCGGAACGTTAATGATCGAAAATTCTCCTTTGGCATTGGAGGCTGCGCCCATGGTTGTCCCGTCGATGATCACGTTTACGCCGGGCAAGGCTTCACCGGTTCCCTTATCTTTCACATAACCGGTGATTTTACCGTTCGGACCGGCCATGAGGGCTGACGTCAGGAACATAAACCCCAAGGTCAAATAAATGATTTTTTTCATAAAGACCACCTTCCTTGTAAGAGGTATATAAGAGGTATAATGATTACATTCCTATTGTTTCACTAAATGTAAGGTATCCAGATCAATTGCCGCAGCATTGATCGAAAGCGTGTCGAACTGAACGGACACAAATCCCGGCGCGTCAATACGGCAGTTTAAAACATAGGGAACATGGGCACCGGCTGATATACTCACGCGCGGGATGCCTCCCATCTCAAAATATCCGTTTGTCGGGGTCGTCCGAAGGACCGGATTGCTGAAATTCGTTCCGGGAGCTACTGTAAAACTGATCACCGCACGGTCAGCGCGGTCGACGATACTGTCTGTACCTGTCGAACTCAAAAGGGTATCCAGCGCATAAATCATTCCTTTGACCGTGCCTGCGGTAAGCCCGGAGCTTAAAATCGTATCATGCCAGGTTTCATTCCGGGACATTCCGACCTGCCGGGAATAAACATAGACCGGTTTCCGCGTGACGGCGCCGTTCGTATCAGTAAAGGTCCTGAAATAGTCGAGCGTATCCAGGAAGATGACTGACAGATTGTAATTTCCGAAATCCAGCCCTTTAAACTGGTATTCGCCATTGGAACCCAGAACCGCGCGTAACGTATCCGGTGCAATTCTTGTATCCTCATAGTCCGTTACGCACATGATCGTACGTCCGGCCATGGGCACCCTGAGTTTATTGACAAGTGTTCCTGTCAGTGTGTAACTGCCTCCCTTGTCATCCTCACAGCCCACACTCACGTATAGAAACGCCGCGAGGATAAAACACACCATAATTACTTTCTTCATGTCACACTCCTTGTTTGGTTATTAAGATGAAAAGATCGTTGGTCAATGAAAAATGGATTTGTTTACAATTCAGAATTCGGGATCAATATATTACCTCCGTGTTTTATTGTCAAGTTTTTTTTGACCATAGGTACCGATTCTGTAAAGCGCTTGTTTTTACCCGGCCGGTCAGGCCTGAAGGTATTTCCACACTACATTTAACATAATTATAATCTCAAAAACAACGGTTTTCGTGTGAAAAACCCCAAATACCTTGTAAAGGGTCAAAAATCATTTTAAGCGGTTAACGAAAGGATTCCATATTTATGAAATAGACGGGTAATTTCATCGATAAAATCAAATCCGAATCCGCTTCCATTCTCCTTTTCTGAATTTCAGAAAGCAAATGACTCCGAAAACTGTCATATAAGAAGCCCAGGCAACCCAGGGGCCAAATCTTCCCATATCCGCCTGGAACGTAAGCAGCCATGTCAACGGGAGAAAAATCAGCCAGTTGACCCCGACTTCCGCTGCCATGACCCAGCGTGTGTTTCCCGCCCCTTCCAGGGCAGAAGAAAAAACCATCCCCGCGGAGTCTATGATCTGTACCAGTCCCACGATCCGCAGGGGAAATACCGAACTCCGGATGACATCCGGGTTGTCCGTAAAAAGACGTACGATCGCCTCAGGCACGGCAATAAAAACAAGGCCGAGCGTTCCCATGAGGACCATACCGAGCTTGGCGCTTTCATACGCGGCTTTTTCGGCTCTGACCGGGTCGCAGGCGCCGAGATTCTGCCCGATCAGCGTCGATGCGGCCACACCGAAACCGTATCCGGGCATGAAAGAAACCGACTGGATGTTCAGCACCACATTCACCACCGCGACCTGAATGACGTCCAGCCGGTCGACCATTCCGTAAAACACCGCCACCCCGCCGATGACCAGAACGCCGCGAAGAGCGTTCGGCGCGGCCAGGCGGATAATGTCACGGATCAGCGCCCAGTTCAGATTTCCGAAAATCAGCGCATGATGATCCCGCCGGTAGGCCTGCCGTCCAAGCCCGAGAAGAATGACGGTGATCAGGAGAAACGCGGTCACGACCGCGATGACGGAACCGGCCGCCGCGCCCCGGACCTCAAGACGAGGAAAACCGAAGTTCCCGAAGATCAGCGCGAAATTTGCCGCAACATTGACCGTCATCATCACGACCGACGTCACCATGTAAATGCGCGTTTTTCCGATGCCGCTGAAAAATCCGCGGATCACGTAAAAACAACCCGCCGCGGGAAAGGATATCACGAAGATCCGGATGTACGGCACGGCATAATCAATGACGCGCTCATTGGTGGACATCAGCCGCATCAGGTGCGGCGCGCCCAGGCCGAGAGCAACGACCCAGAAAAGTGAGAATGCCAGAACGACCACGAGGCCGTTGTCCATGATCCTGCCGCATTCGGTATACGCCTGTTCCCCGTAACGCCTCGCGACAAGCGCCTGCACGGCCACTTCCGCCGAACGCATGATCCATCCCGCCGCCCACAGCAGCATCGCCGCCTGCCCGGTCGCCGCCAGCGCTTCGGGATTAAGACGGCCCACCATCATCGTATCCGTCACGCCGATCGCGGTGATGGACACCAGACCCAGCACCACCGGATACGCCAGCAGGTACACCTCGCGGGCCAGCGGACGGTCGATCGAGAAAAAATCCTTCAGTGTGTACGAGGACGATGTATTCATAATGTTCAATAACTTTAACTTTTTTTAAAACGCAGGAACCCCCGCACCGGAATGTTGCGGATCAGCCGTACACCGGCAAAGGCCCGAATGTTCTAAGCTGGTCAAAATATACGCGGCGGACTCTGTTAAAAAAATCGATGACCGCAGGCTGTTTGTAATCGGCGAACGTCCAGGGCATAGTGTTGAACGTTTTACCGTGATACATCAGCTGCTGATCGGCGTAAATCCCCTGTCCGACATAAACGCGGTGCGACAGGTTTTTAGTGGTGGGCATGATGAGCTTCGCGTCGGCGATATATCCCGGATCAATATTCAGCGCCCGTTTTCCGTCCCGGCAGAATCCGTCCTCCAGCCGGTTGGACCGGATCTTCACCGCCGGCATGGTTTCGGCGTCAACGAGCGTCTCAAAACTGAAAAACGCCTTTTTCAGGGACGGACCGAATTCGCCGGCGTAATAATCCGAATGATCAAACGCGTACCAGTCGAGTGCGAGATCAACAACTCCCCACTCGTTCGTGATTACGGACACCGCTTCATCGGCTGAGACGGATGGTGCAATCATCACGGCGGCGATCAATTTTACGGGCGGTGATTGTATGATAAGTCCCATAAGCAATCCCTGGAGATCCTCAGCGGTATGAATGAATCATGATTTAAGATAAAATGCAAAACGCCAGCGTCCCGTCAGGAGCCGGCGTTTGATACAATTATGACGGAATCCGTTAAACGGCTTTGACAACCCGTCCGGCCTTGATGCACTGGGTGCAGACCTTTAACCGCTTCATGCCGCCGTTATCCATTTTTGCTCGGACTTCCTGCAGATTGGGCAGCCAGCGCCGTTTGGTGCGGTTATTAGCGTGACTGACCGTGTTTCCGTACAGCGGGCTTTTGCCGCAAACATCACATCGTTTCATATCGTAACCTCGTATTCATAAAATATTCAACTGTTCTTTCCGGCCGCTTTGCCTAACATTTTTTTCTGGCCACGCTGATAAATTTTCATGGACAGATATAATATCAATAAAGCGGATCATACTAATTAAAAAAATCAAGAAACGCAAGAGAAAAAATAAGTTTGTATTTTTAAAACCCTGGCCTGAAATATAATGATTGCTAATGAGCAAAACCGTCGATAAATTTCTTAATGTTAATGCTTTGATCATTTCGCAGATAATATAAATCTCAACGAGGGAAAAATATGAATTCGTCCTCACAGGAATCCGGTGCCGGAATCGGATTCTCTCCGTCAAAACGGCTGATTCACACGGTTTTGCTGGCTATGCTGTTAACGACCGTTCCGTTTATTATTTTCATTGTTTTCATTCTGTCGGCCGACTCACAAAAAAACGAATCCATCCTGCGGTTAAAGCAAGCCCAGTTTGAAACCACGGCCGACCTGCTGATCGCCATGAAAAACCGGCGCCTGAAGGAACTGATCACGGATACGGCGTTTACGGCCACGCTCGCTGAATCGGGCATGAAACAAAAACGAGGTCAATCCCTTATCCGCCCGTTCGGCCTGAACGCCGCCTGGCTGTACAATCAGGAAAATCAAAAAGCCTGGTCTGAAACTGATTCAGCCGTTTTTGATGTCTTTATTCCTTCTAAAAAAGTCTTAGAAGAACTCAATACCACACGTGAACTCAGCGGCTTCATAAAACTGCCTTCAGCGATAGCTGAAATCGCGGCGGTAAAAGTTCTTTTATCCGGACTGTCCGTCTCTCTGGAAAAGAGAGCGTATTATTTATTTATCGCGCGATTATGGAACGATGAATTTCAAGACAATTTTGCCGGTGTCAGCAGCAGCAAAATTGAATACCATGATCTGAACGCTCCGTATGAACCGTCACAATCGGAAACGAGGGTCATTCGGGTATTGCACGATTTAGAAGGAAAACCTATATCCGAGATGCACTGGATCCGGCGCAATCCGTTCGCGGAGAAATACATGGACCTGACATTCTTTCTGTACTGGATTATCTTCGGATTGGCGCTGACCATCCTGAGCGTCATGTTGTGGATCGTCCACCGCAGGGTCATCAGACCGCTGTCGGTCATCACAGGATCGTTCCGCGACGGCCGGACTGACGCGCTGAACCGGTTACGCGGCAAGACGGATGAAATCGGAACGATCGCGCGGCTGACCCATGATTATTTACTGCAGCGCGGGCAAATTGAAACCGAAATCGCCGAACGCGCAAAAGCGGAGGAATCCCTCAGGCTCCATGAAGCCGAACTGCAGAGCATCTTCCGCGCCGCGCCTGTCGGCATAGGCATCGTCGCCGGCCGCGTCATACAGAATGTCAATGAACGGCTGTGTCAGATGATCGGTTACGCATCCGCGGAACTCATCAACAAGAGCGCGAGAATGCTTTACTCGGACCAGGAAACGTTCAACCGGGTCGGTGAGATCAAATTTGAGCAAATCCGCCGGCACGGTATCGGCATCGTCGAGACGACATGGAAAAGAAAGGACGGGTCGCTTATTCAGGTGCTGCTGAGTTCCTCAGTGCTCAATCCGGGCGACCCTTCCGGGGGAATCATTTTCACAGCGCTCGACATCACCGAACACCGGGCTACGCTCGAAAAATTAAGGGAATCAGAAACCGAATTCCGAACCCTGTTTGAATCAACCCAGGACGCCGTGATGATCCTCGATAAAACGGGATTCACCGACTGCAATCCGGCGACTCTGAAAATTTTCGGTTGTACATCGAAAGATCAGTTTGTCGGGCATCATCCTTCGCAGCTGTCTCCGCCCGAACAGCCCAACGGAAAAAACTCCATGGATATGGCTCGATCCTATATGCTGAAAGCCGTCGCCGAAGGCCGTTGCTTTTTTGAATGGGTTCACCGCAGGACCGACGGCACGGATTTTAACGCGGAAGTCCTGCTCAGCGCAATGGAGCTGAAAGGCAAACCCCTGCTTCAGGCGGTGGTCCGCGATATCACCGGCCGCAAACAGGCGGAAAACATGATCCGCGAGAGCGAATCCAAATACCACGCGCTGGTCGATCATATCGGCGAAGGAATCGCTGTGGTCGACGATCAGGAACGATTTACATTCGTGAACCCGGCGGCATGCGATATTTTCGGCGTTCCCGAGGATATTTTACTTGGCAAATCTATCGAACAATTTGTCACGAACGATACTTTTGAGAAAATCCTCGTGCAGACGGCTCTCCGCCGGAAGGGCATGAAAACAAGTTACGAATTGGACATCATCCGCCCCGACAATGAATACCGCTACCTGCTGGCAACGGTCACGCCCCGCACCGACGAACAGGGTGGTTTCGTGGGATCGTTCGCGATCCTTCTGGACATCACCGACCGGAAAAAAGTGCAGGAAGCGTTGCGGAAAACGGAAGACCGGTACAAGCAAATCACCGACCACATGCTCGACATGGTCAGCCGGCTGGATGAAAACGGCAACCTCACCTACATCAGCCCTTCGCACCGTCACATCCTCGGATACCGCCCCGAAGACATGATCGGGCGGTCGTACCTGGAATTTATTCACCCCGACGACGGCGATCGTTTCCTGAACGCGATTCATGCCCACATTAAAAACCATAAGACGGTCAAACTTGAATTCCGTTTCCAGCATATCGACGGACATTACATGTGGCTGGAAGCCGTGGGCAATCCGCTGATCAGTTCCGACCTTACGGTCACGGGCTCGGTTTTCGCGACGCGGGATATCACCCAGCGCAAATCCATGGAAGAAGCCCTTCGCGAATCACGCCAGATGCTCCAGCTGGTTCTTGATACGATCCCGGTGGGCGTGTTCTGGAAAAATAAAGAACTGACCTACCTCGGATGCAACCGGAAATTCGCAGAGGATTACCGTCGCTCAAATCCTTTGGAGATTATGGGCAAAACTGATTTTGATATTTGCCCTTCCGAATCCGACGCCCTTCATTTTCAGGCGTCTGACCGGGCGGTCATGGAGTCGGGACAACCGCGGCTGAATTACGAAGAACTGCACATCACCCGGGACGACAAGCGACAATGGGTCCGCACAAGCAAGATCCCGCTGAGAAACCTGTCGAAGGACATTATCGGCGTGATGGGCGTCTACGAGGATATCACCGAACAAAAAGAAGCGGAATTATTTCTCAGGGAAAGCGAGGAAAAATACCGTCGCCTTGTCGAACTCTCGCCCTGGCCGATCGCGATCCACAAAGACGGAAAAATCCAGTACATCAATCAGGCCGGCGCGAAACTCATGGGCTGCCTGAGTCCGATGGAACTGCTGAACCAGCCGCTCGTCAAATTCATCCATCCTGATTACCAGAATATCATTCAGAATCGGATCAAAACCATGAATGATGCGATGACCGAAGCGCCTGTAATGGAAGAAAAATTTGTAAGGACAGATCAGGCGATCATTGACGTCGAGGTCGCCGCGATCCCGTTTACGCAGAAAGGCGAAACGTACATCCAGGTGATGATACGCGACATTACCGACCGCAAGCGCGCCGAAACCGCCCTGATCAACAACGAAGCCAAACTGCGCAAAGAGCAGCAGTTCACGCAGCTGTTGCTGGACACGTCCCCGGCTTTTATTGTCGCCATCGGATCGGACGGCAATACCCGAATGATGAACCGCGCCCTTCTGGAAGCCCTGGAATATAAACCCGAAGAAGTCCTCGGCAAGGATTATCTCCGGACGTTCGTGTCCGAAGAAGACCGACCGGCTGTGATGGATATTTTTATTGATATCCTGGAAAATGACCGTTCGACAGTCAATGAAAACCGGATTCTCAGCAAGTCCGGAAAAACCTATCTTGTGGAATGGCACGGCAGACTCGCCGTCAGCAAAGACGAACAGGAACACTTTTTTGTGGGCGTGGGCACGGACATTACCCGGCGCAAAGCTGCTGAGGAAGCCCTCCGGAAATCCGAAGAACAATACCGGTCTCTGGTCGAGAATATACGCGACGGGGTTTACCGGAGCACTCCCGACGGAAAATTTCTGGAAGTCAATCCTGCGATGGTGCGGATATTCGGCTACAAAAACCGCGAGGACATGCTCCGTATTGATATCGCGCGGGATCTTTATTTCTCCCCGGACGACCGGGCAAAACAATATCCCGATACCCGGGACTATCAGCTGTATGTATTCCGCCTGAAACGGAAAGACGGATCCGAAATCTGGGTTGAGGAGAACGCCTTTTACGTTCGGGACGAGAAAGGACAGGTCATATACCACGAAGGGATCGTCCGGGACGTCACCGACCGCAAAAAAGCGGAAGATGCCCTGATACTCAGCGAAAAACGCTACCGCGACCTTGTCGACCAGAGCCTCGGATATATCTGCATTCACGATATGAACGGCGTGATGACGCTGGTTAACCCGGCCTCGGCGCATGCGCTGAACTACGAGCCCGAAGAATTGACCGGGTTAAATATTTCTGATATTCTGGTCGGGCCTTTTAAGAAACGCTTACCGTATTACCTAGAAACGATCCGCGAAAAAAAATCCTACAGCGGACTGATGCACGTGGCGGACCGGCTGGATCACCGGAAGATATGGATGTTCAACAACCGGCTGTATGAGGATGAAAACCGTCAGCCTTATGTTTTATGCCATGCGCAGGACATTACCGAGCTCGAGAAAAACCGAAAGGAACGCGAACAGCTGATCAAGGAACTCCAGAATGCGATTCACAAAGTCCGCACATTAAGCGGGCTTCTGCCTATTTGCGCCGCCTGTAAAAAAATCAGGGACGATAAAGGATACTGGAACCTGCTTGAAAATTTCATCACCGATCATTCCGAAGCCGAATTCACTCACGGCATATGCCCGGACTGCCAGCGGAAACTGTATCCGGAATTATACTCCGAGGAAGAATGAGCGTGACCCCCGGGCGGACGGATTCCGGTTGATTTTAAAACCAAATATATTATTTTCCGGCATGAACTACCGGCGGCTGAACGATCCATCATGAACCGAATCAACACCATACGGCACGAAATGAGAGAGTGCGGGCTGCATTTTCTCCTGATCTCCCATTTGCCGAACATCCGCTACATAACCGGTTTTACAGGCTCCAGCGCCCTGGTGCTCGTCGGGCATGATCAGACGGTGCTTTACACCGACGGCCGTTATGCCACGCAGGCCCGCCAGGAAACGCAGGGCTGCGAACTCGTTATCGCGGCATTCAGCCACCAGCTGTACGAATCGCTCAGGGAAAACCGGTTTGTGACCGCCGACTCCGTCCTGGGTTTTGAATCGGCAAACGTCACCGTTTCCATGATGCAGAAACTGAAAACGATATTCCCGGGCGTCTTCTGGCAGCCTGTTGAAAGCCTGATCGAACCCATTCGCCAGCGTAAAATTCCCGAAGAACTCCGCTGCATTCGCGAAGCCGTCAGGATCACTGAAAAAACTTTTGAACGGATTCTGCCTGAGATCCGCCCGGGCACCAGCGAAGCGCGGCTTGCGGCGATGATTAATTACCAACTCCGCCTGAACGGCGCATCCAAAGAAGCGTTTGACACCATTGTCGCGAGCGGGATCAATTCTTCCATGCCCCACGCGCGACCGACCGGGAAAATCCTTCAGGAAGGCGAATTCGTCATTCTTGATTTCGGCGCGGTATATGAGGGTTATCATGCCGACATGACCCGGACGGTGTATATCGGTTCGCCCGGCGTGGAGGAAATGCTCCATTACGACGCCGTTTTCGGTGCCCAGAAACGGGCCATGGAATTCGCATGCGCAGGCGTCACCGCGAAAAACCTCGATTCGGCCGCAAGGAATTACCTGAAGAAAAAATCGCTTGATCCTTATTTCACCCATTCCCTCGGACACGGCATCGGGCTGGAAATCCACGAATCCCCGATCCTGTCACAGGCCAGCGATCAGGTCCTTCCGGAAGCCCTCGTATGCACGATCGAGCCGGGAATTTACATACCCGGACGGTACGGCATCCGGATCGAGAACGACGTGTGCCTGCGGAACTGGGGCTGCCAGAACCTGATGACCCTCCCCGCGGACCTGATCACGGTGCCCGCATGAAAAAGGTCCTGCTGGTCGCGTTTTATTTCCCCCCGATGGGCGGAGGAGGCATTACCCGCCCGCTCAAGTTCACCAAATATCTCCCCGGTTACGGATGGCAGCCGGTTGTACTGACCGCAAAACCCCATCATTACTGGTTCCGGGATGAACGCCGCCTGGTCGACATCCCCCCGGGCACCGAGGTTCACCGAACCCGGGCTCTGACCGGTATCCATGTCCTGAAAAAATTATGGCGAAAGAAGCCGGACACGCAAACATCCGTAAGCCGGGATTCCGGATCCATGAACCGCTTCCGCCGGCTCGCCGGATGGTTCCTGATCCCCGATTCGTTCATCGGATGGCTTCCGTTCGCGGTCCTCAGGGGTGTCCGGGTGTGCCGGCGTCTCAGGCCGGACGTGATATTCGCCACATCTCCGCCGCCCACCGCGCTCGCCGTCGGTTACCTGATCAGCAAACTGACCGGCATCCCTTTAGTCACGGACTTCCGCGACCTTTGGACCGAAGACATGCACTTTAACCCCCCCACTCCCTGTCACCGGAGGACGCATCAATTCCTGGAACGGATCATCCTGCGGCATTCGGACCGCGTCACTTTCATCAACGAACGCATGATGGACATGATGAGCCATGCCTATCCGGAGTCTGAATCTTTTTCGGTGATCCGGAGCGGGTACGACCCGGAGGATATGGAGAACGTAAATCCGGAAACGAGCTTGCCCCGGAAGCCTTTCAGGTTCGTTCACACCGGGAATCTTACCCTGAACCGCCCGATTGAAGGCCTTCTGCAGGCTATACGGGAACTCATTGATGAAAACAGGATCTCAGAGCATGAAGCGGAATTCCATTTTTACGGACAGCGCGACGACCACAACGACCGGCTGATCGGACAATACCAATTGACCCGGGTTTTCAGCCACGCAAACGTGACACACGCCGAATCGCTCCAATTGCAGGCATCGGCGGACGGTTTGCTTTTTATGGGCTATGATACCAATGAAAAAACCCGTTGCGTCACGACCGGTAAAATTTATGAGTACCTGTACTGGGCAAACCGGTTCGGCAAGTCCATCCTCGCGCTGTCCTCCCCCTGCGACGCGACGGACCTGATCGAACGGAACAGCGCCGGACTGATCACGCCCATGCGCGACGTACCGGCGATCAAGGCCGCTCTCTGTGCGATCCTTCGAGGAACCCCCCCCGTGAAAAGGGCCGGTGACCTGTCCGCGGACCGGTTTTCAATCCGGCATTCAGCCGGAAGACTGGCTGAAATCTTTGATGAAATCATCCGGTCAGGACCGAAACAGAAAAAACAGGATTAGCCCTTCCGGACGCGGATCGCTTCAGACCGTATACAATTAAATTGCATTTACATATTGTGACAGATGTTCGGCCAGCCGTTCAGGACTGACGGTAACTTGTTCCCCGGATCCCATGTTTTTTACAACACATACGTTCTGCTCCAGTTCCTGATCTCCGGCAATGACGACCGTCGGCGCCCCGGTTCGGTTGGCTTCCCGCATCTGCGCTTTCAGGCTCCGGTTCAGAAAATCCATATCGCAGGAAATTCCCTTGACCCGGAGTTCGTGCATTCGGACATGCATGGCTGCCATGGCTTTTTCACCCAGAGCGATCAGATACACAGCGGGAGGTTCGGCCGGAGGGACCGGCAGTTTCAGTGTTTCCATGACGATCAGCAGCCGCTCCATACCGGCCGCAAAACCCACGGCCGGAGTATCTTTACCGCCAAGATCGGCGCAAAGCAGGTCATAGCGCCCGCCGCCCCCCAGAGCGTTCTGCGATCCCAGCTGAGAACTCTGGATCTCATAAGCCGTTTTGGTGTAATAATCGAGGCCGCGGACGAGTCGGCCGTCCACCCGGTAATCTATCCGCAGGGCATCCAGAAGGGATCTCACTTTCCGGAAATGCGCTCCGCAATCCCCGCATAAATGATCGCATATCATCGGCGCGCCCGCCGTAAGCGATATATCGGTTTCATTCTTGGAATCCAGGATTCTCATCGGGTTGGATTCCAGCCTTTTCCGGCTTTCCGGCGACAGATTCTCTCTCACGGGCGAAAGAAACCCGACCAGCGCTTCCCGGTATGCCGGCCGGCAAACGGGGCAACCCACGCTGTTGATGATGAAATTCAGGTCATGCAAACCCAGTTCCCTGTACACCGTCAGCGCGGCAAGCATGGTTTCCACATCCGCTTCCGGCGCGGAACTGCCGAGCGACTCGCATCCGAACTGATGGAACTGACGGAGGCGCCCTTTCTGGGGCCTTTCCTGCCGGAACATCGGACCGATATAATATAACTTGTTTACGCCCTGCTGGGCGCCGAGGTTATGCTGGATATAGGCCCGCATGACCGACGCGGTCATCTCGGGACGCAGAGTGACGCTTTCCCCGCCCTTGTCGGTGAACGTGTACATTTCCTTTCCCACAACATCCGTGGCTTCCCCGATCCCGCGCGTAAACAGGTCGGTATATTCAAACACCGGCGTGCGGATTTCCCGGTAATTGAAGCGCCGCATCACGCCGCGGATCTTCGATTCTAAAAACTGCCATTGCCTCGTCTCATCGGGCAACGCGTCTTTTGTGCCTGTGGGTACCTGGTATTTCAATACTTCACCTTTCCGTTCATGACAATATTTTTACTGTTCCGGAACCGTGTTTTTCAGCCGCTCCGCCACCTCAACGATGGACTGGCTTTTCCGGAGAAGTTCCCGGGCGGACATGTCAATATCCTTGATGCTGCTCCACACCTGTTCATGCACCACCCTCTGCTGGTTGATGGCGGCCGAAATGTTGCCGACGGCCTCGCTGGCCTGCCGGATCACGGCATGGATTTCGTTGAAAACCAGCTGGGCGTCGGACGCGTTCCGGATGGAAGCGTTGACCTGTTTCAGCTCCTTCTCGGTGGTGATGACCGAAGCATGGGCCGTCTTTTTCACGTCGTTGATGATTTTTTTAATTTCCTCCGTTGAATCGGAAATGTTCTGGGCGAGCTGGCGGATTTCCTTGGCCACCACACCGAACCGCTCCCCGACCTCGCCCGCACTGGCTGTCTCGATCGCCGCGTTGAACGCGAGGATCTTCGTGTGATCGGTTACATAATTAATGATTCTCACCACATCCTCGATCTGAACCATTTTCAGGCTCAGGTCCATGATCCTCTGGGAACTGGCCATCGATTCCTGATAAATCTGATCGATGCTGTCCAGTGTCTGTTCAAGGTATTTCCTGCCCCGTTCGATTTCCTGCAGGCCCTGCTGGGTCATCTGGGACGTGCGCATGGCGTCGGATGCCATCTGGTTGACGGACTGCACGATTTCTTCCATCGTCGCCGCCAGTTCCGACAGCGCGGATGCCTGGCCGTACGAAACCGTACTCTGCTGCCGGGATGCTTCGGTGATGTCCGCCAGCTGGACGGACAGTTCGTTCTGCCCCTCCTGATACCGCATCAGGGCAGGCACAACCCGTTCGCAAAGCTGAAATACGGCGTGATTCAGCCTCCCGATTTCATCCTGCGTATAACCGATCAGTCCCTTTTGCGCATCAACGGATAACTTCTTTCGGCGCGTCAGATGGGAGATGACCGACTCCATCGCCCGAACCGGTTCTGTCACGGATCCGGATGTGAGCCACACTGTTACGACATGGTACAGGATCACCACGATAAACAAACCCGCCACGAAAGGATGCAGGAAAGTTCCGCATACTGAATAAACCATAATCAACGCCACCAGGAAACACACAAGCGGAACCATGGTGAGGACAAGCTGCTTGTACCTGTAATGAAAGGTGTGATGCCTCGTATCCGTCCAGTCCACAAGGCCCCACTGGTCCGGCGTAAAAATCAGCGGATGCAAACCCCTCATCGCGGATTCGGATTTCACGTATATCAGCACCGCAAGCGGCCCGGTCCACAGTATAAGAAAAAAAACAGCCGCGAGCATGGCTGTGAGTCCCTGCACGAACGACGCACCGATGAGGACATGATAGACGGAATTCATTATGATCATGAGGGCAAGACTCAGGAGAACAAGCGAAGAAGCCATGCGGTAAGGATATTGCACCAGTTCCAGCCAGATTTCCTGAACGGGCGGCGCCGTAAACGGATCATCGGAAACCGGGACGTTCCGGACCCTCAGGGACTGGCGAAGAAGATAATAATGGATAAATCCCATGACGGTTATCAGGGTCAGGGTATTCACCCCCCAGAGTCCGATCCGGACGGAACGGAATTTATCCGCCGGGCCGAAAAGGCTTTCAGAGAAAAGGTTCATTCCGGCTGCGAACAGGAGAATGGCCGTCAGGTGCCAGGCCATAAGCCGCCAGATGGCTTTCGGATGCTGGGGTACGGAAGTCGTTTGCTCGTTATTCATCGGATCAGCCTATGAGACTTTCAACAGTATCAATTAAATTGGTCTGGTCGAATGAGCCCTTCACGATATAAGCGTTGGCGCCGACCTCGATACCGCGGCGCTTGTCGTCGGCCGAATCGCGGGACGTCACGATGACCACAGGAATCCCGCGGAACTGCTGTTCCTCGCGGAGGCGTGTGGTCAGTGTAAATCCGTCCATGACCGGCATTTCCAGGTCGGTTACCACGAGGTCATAAGGATGGTGCTTGAGTTTGTCGAGCGCTTCGAGCCCGTCTTTGGCGGTATCCACCTCATATCCGTACGCCTGCAGGATCGTTTTTTCCACCTCGCGCGTATTCAGCGAATCGTCCACCACAAGGATCGTCAGCGCAGTTTTACGGGCCGTCCTGGGTTTCTCGCTGACCGTTGTTTCCTTGATCGCCTC
The DNA here is from genome assembly GCA_964410965.1 of uncultured Bacteroidota bacterium. Taxonomy (GTDB): domain Bacteria; phylum CLD3; class CLD3; order SB21; family JBBIRG01; genus JBBIRG01. The sequence goes on from CAYPIY010000007.1 coordinate 271,866, forward strand.
GATCAGCTGGGGCACATGGAGCACAAAAATGACATCGTTGTTTCCCGCGATCGTCGCGGACGAGATATGCTTGAGCCTGTGAAAATGCCCCGGGAGCGGCTTGACAATGATGTCTTTCTCATCAGTAATGTCGTCCACGATGAATCCCGCCCGCTCGCCGTTGGCATGGGCGATGATCACGAAGAATTCGTCCCGGTCGGATTCATCCTCGGCGGACAGCTTCAGCACATCCGCCAGGGAAACGATGGGAATCAGCTGGTTGCGCAGGCGTATCGCTTTTTTTCGGACCACTTCGATCAGGTCGGATTTCTGGATTTTCAGCGTTTCCGATACCGAAGCTATGGGAAACGCCAGCTGGGCTATCCCGGAAGTGACGAACAGCGCTCGGAGCGACGTAAGCGTCAGGGGCAAATGAACGCGGAACAAAGTGCCCTGTTCCGGTTTGGTCAGAACGGAAATGTACCCTTTCAGGTTTTCGACGCCCTGCTTGACGACATCCATCCCGAATCCGCGGCCGGAAATGTCGGTGATGAAATCCGCCGTGCTGAAACCGGGAAGAAAAATAAGGTTGGTAATGTCATTTTCCGACATGCGCTGGAAGTCTGACTCATGTCCGATCAGTCCTTTCGCAAGGGCTTTGCGCCTGATTTTCTCGTAATCCAGCCCGCGTCCGTCATCGGTGATTTCAATGACGATGGAGGTTCCCTCGTTTCTCGCTGATATGCGCAGCAGCCCCCTGGCCGGTTTGCCCAGCGCCTTCCGGGTTTCCGGCGGTTCGATGCCGTGATCGATCGCGTTCCGGATCAGGTGGATGAGCGGTTCGTTGAGCTTTTCCACCATTTTACGGTCCAGCTCTGTCTCACGTCCCTCGATCACGAGTTCGATGTCCTTTCCGAGGTTTTTCGCGAGGTCGCGTACCGCGCGCGGATACGCATCGAATATGGTACTGAGCGCGATCATCCGCATGGACATCACGCTGTTTTGGATATCGTTGACCAGAAGCTCAAAAGTCGCCACGCTGTCGCGGTACATCTTGCCGAAATGTTCGGCCTGTTCGAGTATCTGCTGCCCGGAATGGATCAATTCGTCGCCATGAGAGTCGTCGGAAACCCCGTACCGGCTCTGCCGGTAATAACAGTCATGAACGGAACGGGTAAACCTGCGGAGATCCGTCTGGATTTTCCGCAGGGCCGGGAGGTTCTGTCCGGACTGCATCTGCGCCGTGATCAGTTCTCCGACGGACTTGATCAGCCGGTCAAGCTTGTCCAGTCGGACGCGGATGGTGGGAAAGTCCTCGATGGCCTTCGCTTTTACGGGCGCCGGGTGAGTCTCCAGTTCAAAATCTTGTATCCTTTTGATCTCGGCGTGACCAAGCAGTTCCCGGGAAGCGCGCTGTTCCTTGAGCGCGAGGTTCAGCTGTTCGCGGGTGATATATCCGAAGGCCACCAGCCGCTCGCCGAGCGGAAGCCGGTTGTCGGAGTTCTGGTTAACGTGAAGGAGCTGTTCGCGCGTGATCCAGCGGACCTGGATAAGCCGCTCCCCGAGGCTGTCGCCGGTTTCCTCCCCCGCCGGGATTTCCATCCCGGATTCGCTGGCCATGACGGAGTCGGTCGTTTCCAGGCTGAGCCGTATCGCGCTGGCGTCTATGGTCTGCCCCGCGATGGCCTGATCGAGCAGGTCCAGAACGCTTGCCTGCCTGAAATCTTCCTGACCGTTCTGACCGATCCGCTGATGGATCTGGCGCAGAACGTCCAGCGTATTCAGAACGATTTCCGACTGGTGCCCGCCCCATGAGGATTTCTTTTCCCACGCAGAGCGGAACAGCATCTCGATCCGCTGTGCGATATTGCTGGCGCTTTCAAATTTCAGCATTCGCGCAGAACCCTTGAGCGTATGTGCCGCCCGAAATCCCTGCTCCAGGGCTTCCGCATCGTTCTTATTCACCTCCAGACGCTGACAGGCCTGGTCCATCGCCTGAAGGTGATCCGTCATCTCTGTCAGGAACCGGCGGATAAAAGCGGACTTGTCGAAAACAATCGACTTTTCTTTTTTCGTTGCCGGTATTTCCGGAATCGTCGTCCCGGATGCCGTGGAAACGGTTTCAGCGGACGCGGTTTCCGCCTCCGTTTGCGTCAACTGCCGGCCGATGCACTGGTTAAGCCGGTCGATCACACCCGCTGTGGGAACCGTGTCCTCCCGGTTTTCGGGAAGGGCCTCCAGTAGCACGCTCATCAGGTCCGTACCCTGCAGCAGGATATCCGCCATCGGGGGCTGAATGGAAAGGTTCAGCCTGTGGATCGACTGAAGCGCCTCTTCAAACGCGTGGGCCACCGAAGCGACAGAAGCGATGTTCAGCATCTTGGCCGAACCCTTGACTGTATGGATGATCCTCATGAGCTCGTTCATCTCCGGGTCTGCGGACGGATCCTTTTCCATTTTCAGGATCCCCTCGTTCAGGCGCTGGATGTTCTCCCTCGTCTCGGAGATAAATTTGCGGATAAACTGTGTTCGGTCAAATTTCATTCCGTCATCCCTGCGGTTCAAGAACTTTAATTATACAAAAAAAATTCATCGGATTAAAGGATTTATTGGATACGGATGATTTACTGGTTCAGGTACTGGCGGCACGCGTTGATCAGGTATTCCGAGGAATAGCCGAGAAGCGCGAAGGAAATGGAAGTGTCCTTATGGTGTTCCAGGATTTTGATGGTATTCCTGTATTCCCGTTTCGCCTCCTGGATCCTGCTCTGGAGCCAGTAAATCGAGGCAAGGTGAAAATGAGGCAGGGACAGTTCCATTTTCAGGAAAATGCTCTGCTTCATGTAATCCACGGCAATATCATATTGTTTCTGGTACATGTAAGAAAGACCGTACAGAAAATACACTTCCGGATTCAGCGGTTCGCGGTTCATCAGCATCTGGCAGGTTTGCAGGGCGTCCTGAAACTGCTCCTGGCCGATGTGAATATGCGCCCGGATGATCAGGCATTCCAATGAGGGAGACGGCAGCCCGCCGATCCATTTCAGCGCCTGCGCGTAATCGCCCGCTTTGAACGCGGAGAATATTTCGGTGTCCGACGGAACGCGGACTTCCTCGGTTCTGACTGTCTTACGGGCGGTGGAAACGGATTTCGCACCGCAAACCTGCGACAATTGCGCGGTATGGTCTTTGATCGTATCCATCTGGCTGCGGATGGCTGTCAGGTTATCCGGAGGTTGCGTAGCATCCGTTAGCGTCCTTGTTTTACGGTAAAGATACACACTGTCCATCTCCGTCAGTTCAAGATTGCCGAGATTGTGATGGAGGGTTTCGGAGGAGCCTAAAAACAGTATGCCGCCGTCGCGGAGGGCCTCGCTGATTGTCTTGTTGATCTGTTCGATCTTTTCCTTGGAAAAATAGATCGACACGTTCCTGAAGAACACCACATCCAGCTGGTCGATGAAGGCAGGATAGGGCTTCTGGAACAGGTTCAGGTATTCGAACCGGGTCACCTGCCGGACGCGGTCCTGGATCCGGCGGTATTCGCTTCCGGCTTCCCCGGCCGGCTGAAAATACGTATTCAGGTAATACGGTTCAATCGCGCGGAATGCGTTACGCCCATAGACGCCCGCCTGCGCGGTTTCGAGAGCGGTCCGGTCGATGTCCGTTCCGATCACCTCAGCGGCAACGGGGCCGATCAGCATCGACGCTTCCAGCAGAGTGATCGCCAGCGAATAGACTTCCTCTCCGGTCGAACAGCCCGCGCTCCAGATGCGGATTTTCCGGTCGGGGAAATCCCGCCGGATGGCCGGAAGAATGTGGTTTTTTAAAACACGGAACTGCGCGGGTTCGCGGAAAAAATACGTTTCGTTGTTCGTGATCATCTCGATCAGCTGCTTCAGTTCCGCATCCTGGTCCTTCCTGGATGTCACCCGTGAATGATACTCCCCGAACTGCGTCATGGCCAGCTGACGCATACGATCCTGGATTTTTTTTCCCAGATCGGTCATGGCGTCCACCTGGATCATGATGCCGCTGCTCTCGAGGATCAGCTTGCGGAACTGATCGAACCACTGGCGGGTGAATGGTTCCATCATCGGGGGTTATCCCATCCATTCGTTGGATTTGAGCCCGGTCAGGCGTATGATCTGTTCGGAGATCTGGGTCAGGGGAAGCGTGTAATGCACGACACCGAGATCGATCGCGGCTTTGGGCATTCCGAAGATCAGGGAAGTCGATTCGTCCTGGGCAATGGTTTTCCCTCCGGACCGGAATATGGCCTGAAGCCCGCGAGTGCCGTCGTTGCCCATTCCCGTGAGTACGACGCCGACGGCATCCCGTCCCGCCACGCGGGCGACGGATTCGAGGAGAAGGTTTCCCGAAGGCCTTTGCCCGTCCACGGCCGGCTGGTCGCCCAGCCGGATGCGGCAAAAGTCCGTCAGTTCGGCATGCGATCCGGTGTTGGCTACGTATACATGACCGTTTTCGATCAGCGTGTCATTTTTTGCAAGATGGACCCGAAGCGGGGAGACGTCCGCCAGCCAGTCCACGAGACCGGGCGCGAATCCTTCCGCGATATGCTGCACGATCATGATCGGAGCCGCCAGGTTTTTCGGAAGCTGGCTCAGCAGAGTTGCCAGGGCCCTCGGTCCGCCCGTGGAGGCCACAATCCCGATTACCTTGTGAATGGCCGGCCTTGAATCAAAGGACGGCTGCGACACCTGTTTTCCCGACAAGTGGGTTACCACCTTGACCCTGGATATCAGTTTGATTTTCTTGATCAGGTCTACCGAGGCCGGATTCTGCATGGAGGTTTCCAGTTCGGGCTTTTCCACGACTTCCAGCGCCCCGTACGACAGGGACTGGAAGGCGATGTTCGCATCGGTGGTCGACGTAATGACCAGGATCGGAGTGGGATAATACGCCATGATGTGCCGGATCGCCTCCAGTCCGTTCATGACGGGCATATTGATGTCGATCGTGATGACGTCCGGACGGAGTGCCGCGGCTTTTTCGATGGCGTCCCGTCCGTTCGAAGCTTTACCGATCACGGAAATTTCCGGATCTGAACTCAGGATCGTTTCAATGATATCCACTGCGACCGGGGAATCATCGGCGATCAGTACTTTAATCGGGCTCATTGTGCGTTATCCATTAATCAAAAACAATATGTAATCGGCCGGGCCACCCGGTCCTGAATACCAGACCGGAATGAGACACGGCGATGACGGAAGAACTTAAAATTTTCCCAGAATCTTTCTTGCCTCCAGTGCGGCCATTTTCTCGATGGCTTTGATGTCCTGCATGTCCAGCATCGCATCGGCCATCGATTTGGCGTAATCGAACGTCGTGTGCCGGATGATCTTCTTGATCCGCGGCAGCGCGGGAGGAAACACGCTGAACTCCTTGAGTCCAAGCCCGATCAGCGGAATGGTCGCGTTGGGATTGCCGGCCATTTCCCCGCACATGGAAACCGGAGTGTTGGATTTCTCGCCCGCCTCAATCGTCAACCGGATCAGCCGGAACACCGAAGGGTGAAAACAACTGTACACCGGCGCAACTTTCGGATTGCCCCGGTCGGCGGCGAGTGTGTACTGCACGAGGTCGTTGGTGCCGATGCTGAAAAAATCCGATTCGGCGGCAAGCGCGTCGGCGATCAGCGCGGCCGCGGGTGTCTCGATCATGATGCCGACCTTGATCCGCTCGTTGAAACGGACTCCTTTTTTCCTGAGCTCTTCCTTGCATTCCTCAATAATGATCTTCGCGGTTCGGACCTCTCCGAGCGCGGTAATCATCGGCAGCATGATCTGGACGGGAAAGTTCGCCGACAGGCGAAGCATCGCGCGGATCTGCGGCCTGAAAAAATCGGCGCATTCCAGAGCGATCCGGATCGCCCTCCAGCCGAGAAACGGATTGTCCTCATGGACATACCCGTGCGCCGTCAGCAGTTCCATCGGGATCTTATCGCCCCCGATGTCGAATGTCCGCATGATGATCGGAAGGGGGTTGATTTTCTGCGCGATGGAAATGTACTGCTGGTACTGCTCCTCTTCGGCGGGCAGTTCCCGTTTGGTGAAGAGCATGTATTCGGTGCGGTAGAGCCCGATGCCCTCGGCTCCGAGATCGAGCGCGTTCGGGACCTCGTCGGCGATCTCGATGTTCGCCATCAGTTTGACTGACCGGCCGTCCTGCGTGATGCTGGGCAGCGGGGCGATGGAGGCAAGGGCTGTGGTTTCCTTCCGGATCTGCTCGTATTTTCTCTGATATTTCTCAAGCGTCGATTCCTCGGGATTGAGGATGATCTCCCCGTGGACTCCGTCGAGGATCAGTTCGTCGCCCTGGCTGATAAATCCCGTGACGTTGGAAATGCCCACCACGGCCGGAATGTTCAGAGATCTTGCGATGATCGCGAAATGCGACAGCTGGCTGCCGGACTCCGAAATGAACCCCAGCAGTTTGGCCCGTTCAATCCCGACAATGTCCGACGGCTTGACCGAGTCCGCGACCAGAATGGACGGTTCGTCGATGATGATCTGCTTTTGTTTGCCCAGCAGGTTATTCAGCACCCGCTTTTTGACGTCTTCGATATCGATCGCGCGCTCCCGGAGATATTCATTCGAGGAACGGAGGAATCCGGTCTTGAATTTGTCCATCGTCTGGATGAACGCGGCCTCGACGTTGATGTGCTGGCTCTGGATCAGTCTGAGCGTACCCTTGATCATTTCCTCGTCTTCCAGGATCAGGTAATGCGATTCCAGGATCTGCGCGTATTCCTTGCCGTACTTTTTTTTGGCTTCGTCGATCTGGTGATCGAGCTGGTCGCGGGTGATATCGAGCGATTTGCGGAACCGCGCGGTTTCCTGGCGCGCGTCCTCGGCGGAATCAAGTTTATACTCGATGACTTCGGCGGGTGTCGCATGCAGAATATGGGCGGGTCCGATCGTGATGCCGGTAGAAACCCCGGTCCCTTTGATGGTCAGTTCCTCCCGGACATTGGATTTTTTTCTTCGGGTCGTCGGCATATTCGGGTTATTCCGGTTTCGTTGAACGGGTCGGTTTAGTCTTCAAAAAATTTCTTTTCAAAAAGATCCATGATGGCTTTCATGACCCCCTCCTCGTCGGGTCCTTCGGTGCGGATCAGCACTTCGCTTCCCTGGGCGGCGGCCAGCATCATCACGCTCATGATACTCTTCGCGTTGACTTCGGTGCCCTCGCAGGACAGGAAAACCTCGGATTCGTACTGGCTTGCGGTCTTGACGATCAGCGCCGACGGACGGGCGTGAATGCCGGCTTTGTTGGTCACGGTAATGGTTTGTTCGGTCATTAGCGCCTCATTGGAACAGGATCATGAGGATCATTGTTTGCGTTTCCATAACCGGAGAGTCATTTCATAAAGTTCCATCCGGGAACCGGTGTCCGGAAATGAACCCAGCACTTCGATCGCCCGGGTAATATGTTTTCGGATCGTCTGTTCGACAGTTTTCCGGATCCCGCTTGAGTTCAGGAATTCCTGAAAGGCGGTTAATTGTTCCCGGTGCCGATGTTCGTCCTGTCCCGGCTGAAAGCGGTCCAGCCATTTACGTCCGTCGGAATGCCGGTCTGTTAAAATGGTTATGTAGGTTTTTTTCTTTTCGATGAGATCGCTTCCGATATCCTTGCCGAGCGTCTGCTCGTCACCGGTAATATCGAGCAGGTCGTCCTGGATCTGGAACGCGAGCCCGAAATGCCGCCCGAACTCCTCGGCGATCCTTATATATCCTGGCCTGGCGGTTGCGGTCACTGCGCCGAGTTTCATCGCTGTTACAAACAACGCGGCGGTTTTGAGCCCGATCATGTTGAGGTATTCTCTCACCGTTACGGTTTCACGGCTTTCAAATTCCTTGTCCAGCGCCTGCCCCTCGCAGAGTGACACGAATCCGTCGTTGAAAACGGGTAATGCTTTCCTGAGCGTCTCGGCCGGAAGTTCGCTGAGCGACTGGTAGGCTTTGGCTGCCATGAGATCGCCGCTGAGAATCGCGATGTTTTCGTTCCATTTTTTATGTACGGTCGGACGTCCGCGCCGGAGGTCGTCGTGGTCCATGATATCGTCATGCACGAGAGAGAAATTATGGAGGATCTCAACAGCGGCGGCCGCGGGAAGTGCCCTGCGTATATCCGTACGGATCATTCCGTATGACAACAGCGTCATGACCGCGCGGAGGCGTTTGCCGCCTCCTTTGAATAAATACCGCGGCGGATCATACAATGTGGACGGTCTTTTTTTCCGGATCAGCGCTTCTATCGCGCGATCGGTCTCAAGGATCATTTGTTCCACCGAAATCAGATTCTGTTTCAATGCATCAGTCCTCCTGTTTGAACCGGATCATCAGTAAAAGTTACAATAATTCACCTGATTATCAAGGGATTTGTCAGAGCCGTTTTTCACTTTATATGATTAATTGAAATCCGCAACACGGATTCAGTTTGTTCAAAACACCGGTTGTCATAGCAATCTTAATCATGAATGTCATGAAGTTCGGAATATGGCCGGTTCTCGATCCTTCGTTTCACTCAGGACATGTACGTCCGCCTCAGCGGACTACCCGAACCGACTATCTATTTTTCTTCCGTGTCTTCATATTCTTAATATGTTTTTTTCCCTTTGCGCCTTCGCGTCCTGGCGAGAGGTTATTTCACCAGCACCATCTTCCTCGTCTTCACAAAATCACCCGCCTGAAGCCTGTAGAAATACACGCCGGACGTGACTCTCTGGCCATGGTTGTTCTTTCCGTCCCAGATAACCGAATGGCTGCCGGATAACTTTTGCGCATTGACTAATGTCCGGACTTCCTGGCCGAGCAGGTTGTATATCTTCAGCGTCACTTTACTGTTCTCCGCCAGCTGATACCGGATCGTCGTGGCTGGATTGAACGGATTGGGATAATTCGGCTCCAGCGCGAATCTCTCCGGCGCATTATTGATATCAGGATTGTAGAATACCGCGATCCTCGATCCTTTTAAGATCCCTTTGACTGTATTTCCCTGAATCCGGCTTCCTGTCTCCTCCCACTTCGTCCCGTTCCAGTAATATATTCCGATATGCTCTTCATTCAATTCAGGATATTTCGATTTGATCTTATCCATGTCTCTTGCAGTCATTGTGTATTCGGCGCTGACATCCGAGGCCGTCGTTCTCAATACTTCCATCGGCTCTCCCAACCGGATCCATCCCAACGGAACGACCATCGGTTCAATCTGAGACACCAATAGATATCCTTCACCTTGTCCCAAGAACCGGTACGGACCTGACTGCAGAGGTTTGTTCATCGCTGATATCTGATAATTTCTTCGGACGGTATCCTGTTTTCCGCCCAGATCCCTGCCTGTCACGATCAACTCTGCGGTACCGGTTTTTGTAATGTCGTAATCGGCGGAGTAGCCTTCTTTTAAAGGCTGAACGATCAGCGTATCATTCCCGGCCCTGATGATCAGTGAGCTGACCGGCTTATTGACATGCGCGATGAACCGTATCCGGTTGACGGCCTGCGTGCTGAGTCCGTAAAGGTTGATATCAAGAGGAAGGTTATCCCCGGAGTAGATCCGGTTGTTCGTGAAATCGTCAAGTATTCTTCTCGCATAGTCACGTACGGTATCGACCGCGGAGGCATTATCCACACCCTGTCCGCAAATATACGCCATCCAGATTTCCTGTGTGTCGCCGGCAGCGAAGTTGAAGGGGCCGGAGGAAATATGGCTTCGTTGGTCCCTGGGGGATGTGGAGGCCAGGCCGGGATAAAATGGGCCGCCAGGTTTTGGGTTTCCCCACAGGTCTTTTCCGCTTAAAAAATTATACCGGGATATATCACCCATACCCCGTCCGTCCGGTTCTTCATTCGATTTAAAATAAAAATACCCCGAGGTAGTTAACCACACCTTTTTTCTGATAGTATAAGTTGTTTAAATCCTTCTCCACCCAAAGTCATCATTGAAGCTGTATCGCCGGTGTTTCCATCTGCCATTGGCCCCTGCAGGATCTGGACTCCGAGTGCACTATGATGAAGATCGCTTCCTGAAGGATCACTGTAGGTGATTTTCAATGACAAAGTGGAATCTAGTTGTCCCAAATCCTCACCCGCTTCAGAACCAACATCAGAATCATCGAAGAAGCCAACATAGCAGGAATCATAAGTCTTGTCTGATTTATTGATAAATGAATATCTTACAATCATGGCATTGTTAAATGGATAGTGAGTGAACTGAAAAGTCTGCCTTTGTACTTCTAATCCAAATCCGGGTGAATATGAGTATAGATCAATGACTTTGGAAATAGAAAGATCATTAAAAACCGTCCACGTATCCCGGCCCGAAAGCTGTAACGGTAATCCCGATCCATTGTGAGGAGCATCAAGCGGCCAACTGTTGCTGTTCTCCGGTAACGTGTAAAACGTTTTATTGATGTGATAATCCTCAGACTGCAAACTTCCAAATGGACCGGTATTTAAGATACGCCCCGGTTGCATTTCTGTTTGAAATTCACAATGTGCAACATTAATCGTGTCTGGATTTCCATTCAACCCTGTTTTCTTTCCACCCAGCATGACTCCTCCGGCGTAAACAAGAGAATAATTTGTTCCTGCGGGATATTCCATTCCGTACATGCTTTGACTAGCCCGGAACCCGATCGATCCGTCATTTCTCTGCCAGAAACGGATAAGGTTGCCGGCTGTTTCTGTTTTATATTCCACATAACCGGTGTCGGCCGGAAGGTTGCTTATGACTGTGGCCATAAACGTTGTATAACTGTCGCCCACGCTGTTCGACAATTTCAACTTGCAATTATACATATTACCCATCTGATGCGCATAGGTTATCCATGTAATCACGCCGTTCGTATCGATGGTCATCCTCGGAGGAGCCTGGACCAGTTGAAAATGCGGTTTCTCGAATGAATAATAATCGGAATCACGATAAGGATAATGATACGAATCACCTCGCAAATCATAAGTTTGAATTCCGGTATCAACCTGAAAGCTGAAGTAATTAATAAATGGAATGGACGAATCAGCCGAGGCGGCCAAAAACCGGATCACCGTACCATACGGAGGCAAGATCCCATCAGTTGGTATGGAAAACCATCCTTGCGTATATGGAATGCTTGATTTTCCAAAACGTAAGTAACTAATATACCGCTGATAATTGGTAAAAGGAAACGAACTCAGGCTGCTCAACTCATTGTAAGTGCTATCCAGTGGAAGTGACATATCGCCATATATGCTAATCATTTCTCCGGGATTATATAAACCATTTCCGTAATCATCGGTTACCTGCAAACACAACCTGATTCCACCGGAGATCGAAGGATTATCCGCCGCTTTTGGACCTACATTGTAAACGCTGAATGGAACCTTGTTCGGAGCCAGATTGTTGCCGATCCAGTACCGGCTGGAATCACCAAACCGGATCTCTATGCAGTCATGCCCGGAAGGCGCACCGAATCGTCCGTAAGAATTGAAGCCGCTTGAATTTAAACGGGTGGAATAGGGCGAACTCCCAAATATTTTATATGTGTTCTGGCTGTTCACCTGTTTCACAAATCCGTTCGTGTCCCATCCGATCAGAACATGCGGGCTGGACAGAACACCATTCGGCATGGCCACCTCCACGATACGGCCTAGGTTTCTGGATATGAATCCTTCCATTGTTTGCGCGCTGATCTGAATGTGAAGGGTCATCACCGCCGCAATGATGAGCATCGTACCTTTTTTCATGTTCTGTCTCCTTAATCCTGTCGGTTCTCGATCCTTCGATTCACTCAGGACAAGTACGTCCGCCGCAGCGGACTACCCGAACCGACTATCTATTTTTCTTTCGTGGCTTCATATACTTATATGTTTTTTTCCCTTTGCGCCTTCGCGTCCTGGCGAGAGGTTATTTCACCAGCACCATCTTCCTCGTCTTCACAAAATCACCCGCCTGAAGCCTGTAGAAATACACGCCGGACGTGACTCTCTGGCCATGGTTGTTCTTTCCGTCCCAGATAACCGAATGGCTGCCGGATAACTTTTGCGCATTGACTAATGTCCGGACTTCCTGGCCGAGCAGGTTGTAAATTTTCAATGTTACTTTCGAAGCCTGTTTCAGTTCATACTGTATCGTCGTACTGGGATTGAACGGATTCGGATAATTTGGCGAAAGCTGGCTTTGAACCGGCCGGAAATACCCTGACGTTTCCCCGATGCTGACCAGAACCGGTGTAATGTGTCCGTAATATACGTTCTGTTCGCCGCCGAACGTTGCCGCCCACGCAAGATGGGCGCCGCCGCTGTCGGATATCATATGAAAGTAGTCGCCCATTTTGTCCTGCTGCGGCCAGCCCAGATGCGGGTTGAAAGCGTCCGAAAGCCTGAAATTCGGCGACCAGGTCTCTCCCTGATCCGATGAATAAGCGTAGTACAGCGAGGATAGATATGTTCCCGGATTGTCACGCGTATCCAGCCATACGACATCGATCCGTCCTGTGGGCGCAACGGACATCGTGCCGAACCATTGCCAGTTGTTCAGGCTTGCATCATCATTGACGCGAATTGGGTAATCCCAGGTCACTCCCCCGTCGGTGCTCCTTGAGAACATGACATCAAGCGGATCCGAAACCGAGCTTCTTACGACTGAGGCGAGCAGATATACATAACCTCTTCCGGGTCCGTAAGAGTGGTCAGCAGCAATATGGGTCTGTCCCAGCAAACCGCCGGGATTCGGTCCGTCAGCGGCCGTCAGGTCCCCGTCGAGGCTTACCAGAACGGTCGTATCCCAACCGATCACGGAGCCTGAATCACGGGCGTTCACGGATCTGGAAACCGTAAAACCCGTATATTGCATACCCGCCACTCCGCCGATATAAAGTTCGCCTTCGGGTCCGACAGCAAGGGTTCCCCAGTACGGATCCTCCGGTATCAGTTCGCATCCCTCATAAAAAAGTCCGTGATCGGAAGACCTTGTAAAGAATTCAGGTTCACAGCTGCTGTAATAAGAGGTCCAGTATGAATATACGTTCCCGTTGCCGGTCAGACCGGTCTTATCGATGATCATCCACTGCTTGTCCCCGCCGTGCGCGTCAACACCGGTATCCCAGGTCGCGCCGCCGTCCGTAGACCGGTACACCTTGCAGGTATACAAACCGGACGAGGATGTCAGGCTGTTGTAGTAAAAATTTCCCTCCGAATCGGAGTCCAGCACCGGATCGGAACGGAATATACCCGGATTGATCACGCCGGGAAAAGTCCAGGTCGCGCCGCCGTCGGTGGTATATCCGTATCCGGCCTGACGGAAAGAATTGGTGACAGTATTGAACTGTCGCCAGCCGATGACCATCCGGTTTGGATTGGTCGGATCGATCGCCAGCGAGGGCTCGTTGGCGGCATCGCCCACGATGTTCTGGCCGGAACTATTGACGTTGACCTGTACCGAAGTAAATCCCGGCGCATCGATACGGTACGGTGCCGATGTTTTCATCGTTGACTGATCGACCTCAATCAGCGGCTGATCGGCAACCTCACGATGGGCGGATTTCATTTTCAAACGTCCGGATGACTGCGCAAAAACCACCGGTGCGGATATCACAAACAGCAAACTGATGATTAATACAATCCGTTTTATGCGGGCTAATCTGTAATGCATGATGGGATCCTTTCATTTAATTATTAATATATCAGTTTTGTTGTATTTCATAACAGATCAGCGCCAGGCAATACGGGTGGAATATCCCGTAAGAACTTAATTCACCGACAATATTTTCACGATAGGCTTATTGTACAGGGCATATTTCCTTCGACCATCTGCGTGATGACAAGTACGTGATTTTTTCATGTTCTGTGTCCTTAATCCTGTCGGATCTCGATAGGGTCGGTTCAGGCAACCTACCCGAACCGACTATCTATTTTTCTTCCGTGGCTTCATATTCTTATATGTTTT